>NZ_JAMYLX010000023.1:0-67710 GCF_040318265.1 Mesorhizobium sp. M1252
AGAAGCGAGTGACCCCCGGCGCGACATGGTCCGGAAAAATATCAGGAGGAGCTTGACCTCAACGACCCCAATCAGAGAAGCCTGCTAGACCGTGGCTGTTTGCCCGTTCTATTCATGAGTAGCGTGGTTCGAGCGCCGCTGCTGTTCAGTGAGGGCAGCGGATGCTCGAGGGGGTTTCGCTGACACGCGCACCGAGCTTAGGAGGGGGAGCGAGAGCGGGGCCTCGGTCGAGAGGCGTATCGGGCGTCACCGTTCAGGAAGGCCGACGATCTTGTTTCTCTTGTCGATGAAGACGCCTGAGCGCCGCCTTGCCCGCGCAAGAAGATCATCCGCACGTTGGTCAAGAGATCGTCTCGATCTGGTGTGCGACACACTGGCCTTCCCTCGATCTCGTCCGCGTATTATTTGAGCGGCTACGAACCATTGCCGGGGACTCTCGGCGTGCACCTCTGCGATCTACAGTTACTTCCCAGTGCGAGGCGGCTACTACGCATTTCCCGGTGCATTATTTCTGCGGATGAGCAGTGAACTATAAGCCGAGCGATGTTTAACCATTCTCGACCCAAACGGTTCGCCAACCGCTCCTGGATATATTCGTTCGTGGATCTGACGAGCCAGAGAAATGGCGCGCTCGTAATCGCGTTCAAGTGGACGCGTAACAATGCAGAATCAAGCTCTGTCACTGCGGTTGTTGATTCAATGGACACCGGCTGAGTGCGCGTCAGCGCGATAAGCCGCAGCGCAAAATCAACGTCGCACATAATGCATACGCTGGCCGCGCGATTGTCTTCCACACAGATCGCGCTTATGTCGTGCCGCTCAAGGAACGTGCGGAGGTCGTCCCGTTCCGCAAGGCTGGCGCACGATAACACAGCTGCGTCGCGAGCGACTGTCACGGAATGGGCGTTCCCATGGCCTGAAACAATTGTGCCTGTGACAACTCCGTCACTGGTGAGCGATTTGCAAACAATGGTGACAGCGTGCTTTTCGGCATAGCCCACCGCCCTGTAATGCAGTACCCTGGCCCCATGTCGTGACATCTGTCCGATTGTCCCATAGGCAATCTCCGGAATCAGTTGTGCCCCCGAGACAAGATAAGGGTCTGGCCGTATAGACGCCAGGAACATCCGAGAAAATTTGGCAAGCGGGCTCTCCCAACATGGACGCAATTACGATGGCCGTCAGGTCAGAACTATTTCTACCGAGAAACGTTAACCTGCCGGACTGATCAATTGCCTGTCCGCCCGCAGCAATGACAACGTCATGCCCAGGCAGTGCTGCCATTATTGGATTAGGATATCTGCGCTTTCTACTGACGCTCGACCGAAGTCTGAATTCGTACGCAATCCAAGGGAGTAGCCGTT
Organism: Mesorhizobium sp. M1252; assembly: GCF_040318265.1. NCBI lineage: Bacteria > Pseudomonadati > Pseudomonadota > Alphaproteobacteria > Hyphomicrobiales > Phyllobacteriaceae > Mesorhizobium > Mesorhizobium sp. M1252. The sequence goes on from NZ_JAMYLX010000023.1 coordinate 1,365, forward strand.
CAAAGACATTACGGCAATTCCTACCGGCTGACGGCGGCCTCCAACAGGCAGGCACTGAGCATCTCTCCGGTTGTAAGTGCAGCATCGAGGCTCGATGGGGATGCTTGGTCGTTGACGTTGAGCATGACCGCTTTTAGGTCGTCGGTCGTTCCAGACATCGCGCTGACCACTGCAACGATTTTGTTTTCGCCTGCCGCTACTCGGTCAGCTATGTGCCCAGCAACTCGACTATAGCCCTCAGGATGCAGAAAAGAAGATCCCCCGAATTGGAGCACGGTCACATTCATGTCCTGCCAATCAGGTTGTTGACGATTGCAAGGTGTCCGATGAGAAGCGCGTTAACCGCACTGTCAATGATAGATTGCCAGCAAAGTAGCTGATGCAAGAGCAAAGGCAACGACGCCGCAACATAAAGCACGTAGTCCACAGCGATCTAAAGATTACTATCTCCTTTTTTATTCTAATATGAAGCGCCCAAACTTTCCGCTTACCGTGATTCCACAAGAGATACGAAGGTCGGTCTTGGCGTCTCCTATCGGTTTCAAATCCTAGCGGACCCGTCTTATTTTTAAGCTGCCTATCGCTGTCACGTCGGCGTAGGGCTGTGACTGGACCGCAGCCACGAGCTCGTCAAAAGTGTGCATGCGCCGAAATTAATGACATCAAATCCGCAGAGTCTATGCTCACACGATGGGATTGTTCGCAACCACATGAGCATCACTCTCGGCGCCGCAGGACTTAGAGTTTTCCGGCGATGACCGCCTGCAAACTATGCGGGGACGGAATCCCAAAAAACTATCAGGATCGGTAGGTGGGTACTGTTGGGTGTGCTCGCTGCGTGCGAACTCTGAAGCCCCTTGTCACCCCGATCGGTTGATCTTGTACGAGCAGTCAAACCACATGCAGTACGGTTGGCACTTGGCGACACTGTCGCAGAACGAATCGGCGCCCATCTCCCCATGCACCAGCGCCGCAGCGTCCCGCGACTTCATGATGCCAATGAGCGCCCGCAACCGCGCTCTGCTCCTGCTACTTTCGCGTCTCGGCCTGCGCATGGGCGACATTCCGGGCATGCGGGTGGACGACATCGGCTGGAGCAAGGGAACCCTGCGGTCTGGCAAAGGACGCCGCGAGATGCAGCCTCCACTGCGCCAGGAATTTGGTGACGCGTCGTCAACCCTTGCAATGCGCGTCGTCGGTCCGCCGCATGTGAGCAGACTCCCTGCGGCTTTGCACCGTTCGGCCTTCGCCAAGCGCGAGTTCTCAGGCATCGTCAACCTTGCTTGCGGGAACAGGTATCGGCAATGCCCGTTCCCGGGGCGCCAAGCCGCTCACGGAGACCATGGGAAGAGCTGCCGTCATCAGATGCTGGCCTGCCGCCCCAGCAATAAGGGTGAATGTAGCACCGCCCGTATCCGTTCGAGATGCGTTTTCGAGGCGCCGGTCGGCTATCAGGCGCAGGTCGACTTCGCCCGCTTCGTCACAGACCTCACCGAGGAGCCGGGCCTGCTTTGTCGGATGGTCGTTGTGGTCGAACAAAGGGATATCCGCTCCGGCCATGAGCTTTTTCTCCCGATCAACGTTGCAACAGATCCTTCAGATTAATTTACAGAACCTTTGCGATCCCAAATCGCTGACAATGGTAGGCTCGCCATAAAGTCTGAGCCTAGGCAGGGAGAGAAATCAAAATGCCTGTTTCCACTCGGACCGCCGACAGCACGAAACGGAAGGTCGACGCCGATGGCAAGAAGAGCGCTCATCCTGGTTGAAGGGCATAGGGGTAATGGTCTGCGATATGTCCAAGCGGCCCAGCGGCTTGGTCTTCATCCAATTACGCTGTCGGCTGATCCAGCCCAGTACGACTATCTCGCGGCGGAAGGAATTGAGGCAATACGCGTCGATACAGACAATGTCGTTGCGCTGATCCGCGAGTGTTCCCGGCTAAGTGCGACCTATGACATTGCTGGCATTACTGGCTTTTCGGGCCGCGATGAATCGCTTTGTGTAATAGTTGGCAAGCTCTGCCAGCATTTCGATTTACCCGGACCTAACCCCGCATCCATTGAACGATGCTGCGACAAATCCACTCAACGTCAGCTTCTGGCGCAGGCCGGCGTTCCAATACCTGCTTACCGATTGGCAACGGATGCGACAGAGGTTAAAAGCTCTGCCGAGGAGATCGGACTGCCGGTGATTCTTAAGCCAGTCCTGGGCAGCGGTAGCACCGGTGTCAGATTATGCTGCAATATCAAAGAGTTAACTGACCATACCACCCATCTTCTGGGCGGGAGCCACCTAGGGCGGCCTCCGCCAAGGATACTTGTCGAAGAATTCGTACAAGGGCTACAGTATGGCGCCGATACAATGGGAAACGCGGTCATTGCCGTCGGTACCGCGGAGTTCGATTGCCCACCGCATTTCGTCATTCGTGAGAGCATCTTTCCGGCCCCGCTGACTGATGACGAGTATCGGCGTATCGCCGATGTTTCGCTGAGCTGTTTGCGCGCCCTCGGTCTTGGCTGGGGCCCAACGAATATCGAATTCCGGTGGACGAAGCGTGGCCCAGTCGTCATTGAGGTGAATCCGCGTCTTCCGGGTTGGATCACCCCTCAGCTGGTTCAGCTGGCTTACGGCGTCGATCTCGTTACCGAGCACGTCAGGCTTGCCATCGGTGAGGAATCGGAGTTGCGCCCAAGGCATTCGCAGACTGCGGCCGCACGGTTCCTCGTCCCTGATCGCGATGGCATCCTCGATTGGATCGATGGCGACACTCGGGCGGCTGCTGTATCAGGTGTCGCCGAGGTCAAGTTGTATGTTCAACCCAAAATGCCGATCGTCAGGAAAGGCGATGACCGAGACACAATCGGGCATGTCATCGCCGCTTCACCCAGTTCTGCTCGGACGGGAACAATACTTCAGCGTGCCGTCGATCTAATCGCTTGGTCGATCAGTCCATTTCCAGCCCTAGGCGAAGGGGAACAAATCTGCAGCCCGTTGCCCCCCCCCACCAGTCCAGGCGGTGCCAAATAGAAGGTGATCGTCGCCGAACATTGGTGCAATTAAGAGCACAAGAGACACGCAGGTTGACGATGACACTCACCTTCATTTCTGGCCCTCTATGCTATCAAGGATAATAGGCGCGTTACTCGCGAACGGCGATCGTTACAGCCTGACGATGAACATGCAAGGCGTGGCCAATGCCGCCGAGAAAGGCCGTCCGCCCGCTTCGGCAGACGGACCATCATAGCATCCCATAACAGACTACGGTCCTCGTCCATATGCTGGACGTCACGTATTGGTGCGGCTGCCGGTCGCAGTCTTTTCCCTTGCTTTCCGCAAGTCGATGCCGATGCCATGGTCTGGCTGCATTCTCCCCATGGCTCCCACGGACAGCCTACGTATTCGTCCGTGTTTGGATGACGCTTGCGTACATCTCAGGCGTCATCATCAGCATTTCGCCTGTTAAGCCGTGTAGGCGAAGGCGACATTGCAGCCCTCAGATGCGGGTTAACCGGTTCGTGTTCCTCAACCTTCCAATACTTCAGCCTCGGGAACCATCTTGGCGTAACGACTTCGCCTCAATCCCCTTTACCTGCGGGCTACGTCACCCTGCCAGTTGACGGCAGGTCACCGCCGCTTGGGCTCATGCCCCCTTACAGCAGAGGGCAGGCAATTCTCCGCATCCTCCTTTCTCTTTTGCATTCCAGTCATATGCCTCCCCCAAGGGGCGAGGCGCACTGTAGGTGAAGTCGGCGATCCATTTCTGGTTCGGCGCCGATGCCTCGAAGGCGCGGTCGAGGAGGTTGTCCGACACTGCGGCTAGCTGCCCGGTATCCTTCGGCAGTCCACGGCGCCGAGGCCGGGCCCGCAGCCCGTTCTCCCGCATCAGACGTTCGATACGATGCAGGCCGCAGGAAAGCCCCTCGGCCAGCACGTCGTGCCACACGCGACGCGCTCCATAGGTGCGGTCGCTGCTCTTGAAACTTCGGTCGATCCGGGACACGAGGATCTCGTCATGCCGGGAGCGAGCGCTGGGGCTGCGGTTGAGCCAGGCATGAAAGCCTGAGCGGGACACATCCAGCGCGTCGCATAGCCATGCCACCGGCCAGATGCTCCGGTGCCTCGCGATGAAAGCGAACCTCATGTCACTTCCCTCGCGAAGTAGGCTGCGGCCTTTTTAGGATGTCGCGCTCCGCCTTCAGCTTCGCCACTTCCTTGCGCAGCCGGTCAAATCTCCAACTGCTCTGATTTCATTTGCCATGGCCGGGAAACGCATGCTGCGGATCGGTCGACAGCTCGCGCACCCATTTGCGCAACACATTCTCGTGGAGACCGAGATCGCGGGCGGCTTGGGCCACCGCAACACCCCGATCCTTGATCAATCTCACCGCCTCAAGCTTGAACTCGCGGCTGAACTTCCTTCTTTGCATTCCCACTCTCCAGTTCCGTAACACCTTATCTCGGTGTCCACGAAACCGGCAGCAGGCCAGATATCCGGAGCCTGACGGTAATCTCTCCCGACGAGAATCGTGGAGATCGCCATGGGACGCCACCGCCACCACTTTCAGACCAGAATGCCGGATCGTCAGTTCGAGCTGTTCGAGATGGAGCCGCCGACCAGGCTTGCCCTGGCGCCGGACTGGAGCGCGCTGCCGAAGGAGACGCGGCACAAACTGACCGGCCTGATGGCTCGCCTGTTCACCGATCACGCCGGCGGTCAAGCCGACGTTCCTCGGGAGAACGCCGATGAACTCTGAGAAGATCGCGCCCAGCATCTGGCGCGCAAGGCGGTTCTCTATGTCCGGCAATCCTCCGCGCACCAGGTTTTGCACAATCGCGAGAGCCGGGCGCTGCAGTACGCGATGCGCGGCCGCCTCACTCAACTCGGCGTTGCGGCCGGAAGCTGACCGTTCAATACACCGGCCTGAAGAGCAATATTCCACGCTACGCTTGTATCCGCGGGCGGATGGATTACGGAGAGCCGAGTTGCATCGCTTTCGGCGGCCTGCGGGTCGACGACGCCATTGAAGATGCTTTTCTCGCAGTGGTGCGGCCCGGTGAAGGCGGCGGTCGAGGCGGAGGCGCAAGCCGCTCATTGACGCGATCAGGCGCGCGACGCCATGCTTCGCGATCTGGAAGCGGCGCGCTACGCAGCGGATCGGGCCTTCCGTCAATACGACGCCGCCGATCCCGAGAACCGTCTGGTTGCAGGAGAACTGGAGACGCGCTGGAACCAGGCGCTTGTACGCGTGGCAGAGATCGAGACGCGCATCGCTGATCATGACGCGGCGACGGCGCAGTCCCTCGATCCGGAGCCCTTGTCCTTCGCCATTCTCGCGCAGGACCTTAAGACCGTCTGGTCCGCGCCGGAGACCGACGTCCGACTGAAGAAGCGCATCGTGCGAACCGTCATCCGCGAGGCGCTGGCCGATCTCGATGACGAGACCGCCGAGATCGTCCTGACGATCCACTGGATGGGCGGCGCTCATACTGAGTTGCAGCTTCCCCGGCGGTCGCGCCACGAACGCTTCGCATCTCGTTGGAAACGGGAGAGATCGAAGCCATGCGACCCTTGGCCGACGGACCCTGGATCTTCAAGCGGGAAGTCCTGACAGGCGAGACCGCAAAGACCATCGTTGTTGAAAGGAAGAGGTTTTGCTGGGTCGTGTCTGATACCGCAGGGTGTTTCGGGTTGTGACGTGCGCGCAGGACGCGGCGGCATGGGCAACGCAACAGCACGTCCTCGGATATCGTCACTGCGGTCAGACAGCTCTCCGTCATCATCACGGACGACGTCATTGCCGGCGTTCTCAATCGCAACGGTCTCAGGACCGGGAACGGCAATCGCTGGACACGGGAGCGGGTGACGTCGCTCAGATCGAGCTATAAAATCCCGGTCTATCGACCTGCAGAGGACAGTTGCGAGCCGTGGCTCAATCTTCGCAATGCCGCCGCCCTTGTCGGTGCATCCATATGTGGACGGCTCCCGCTTGCAAGTCATTTCTGCAGGTATTTTGGATCGGATCGCTTGCTTCCATATGTACGGCCCTTTGCGGTCGCACATGACCACTGGCCAAGATGGTTTCCGCGACGCGAGTTCCTAAACAAGATGACGACCTTAAATGGCCATTGGATGCAACGGAGTTTCACGCGTCTTGGATCGATCGATCGCACCATCTGCCTTTCTCTTGCAAGTTCACAGCATCAGCGCAACTCGGTAGCATTCATTCTCTGCTCACCGTGATGGCCAATCTCTTATGCCGCAAAGCCTGTGGCCTGCGGGGTGTCTTGGGGTCTTTCGGTACGCTTCTCCGCTGACCATCAGCTTCCAGGCGATCCGAGCGATTTTGTTGGCCGCGCCACCGCAACCAGCTTCGGCTTCTTGCGGTGGAGGAGCTCAATGAGGGAGACGTGCTTACTTCGACTTATCCGAACCTGCTTGAGAAGAGCAGTGGCACCCACCAGGAGCACGCTTCGCAACATTTCGTCGCCAGCACGGGTGATCACACCAAGCCTGACTTTTCCGGCAGTCGAATGATCTCTGGGCGTCAGACCGATCCAGGCGGCAAAATCACGCCCGGATTTAAACATGCTCGGGTCCGGGGTCTTCATCATCAGAAGCGATGCACCTATCGGGGCCCACACCGGGAATCTCAGCCAGGCGTTTGCTGCATTCATCAGCACGATGCAAGGCCATTAGTTTTTCGTCGACGGTTTTGATCTCGGCAAGTAGTTCGCGATATTCCTCACCATGTATGGCGAATAGATCCCGGGCCAGTTCCGGCAGAGACTGATCGGTGGCGATCCGCTCCAACAACAGTTGGATCCTGCACATGCCCTTGGCGGCAACCACACCGAATTCCATCGCAAACCCGCGGATAGCATTGGAAAATTTGGTGCGATTGCGGATCAACCTTTCCCTCACTCCGACCAGCATTAAGGCTGCTTGCTGGTCAGCGGTCTTCACCGGCACGAAGCGCATGGTCGGTCGGCTCATCGCCTCGCACAATGCTTCAGCATCTGCCGCATCGTTCTTGCCGCGCTTGACCTAGGACTTTGCCAGTTGCGGCGCGATCAACTTTACCTGATGGCCCAACGCGCTCAGCAATCTCGCCCAATGATGCGAACCGCCGCACGCCTCAAGCCCAATAGTAGTTGGCGGCGTTTTCTCGAAGAACTTTACCATTTCACTGCGTGAGAGCTTCTTGCGAAGCACCGGCTGCTCGCTCGCATTCGCACCATGCAATTGGAAAACGCTCTTTGACGTGTCCATACCAATTCGGAACCAATTCGGATAATCTGTTCCACGGACGGTCTCCCTTGATTGAGAACTTCAACGAATTCATTCTGGCACATTCGATGCCGTTGGGAGCCGTCCACACCAACAATATGAGTTGCCCCTCCAGCGTGAGCCAAGCGGAATAGCCATCACTCATCACTCATCACTATGTCGCTGTAATCGCCGAGGAAGGTCTGCGGGTGTCTCTGGCCACGGCCTGGCGGATAATCGAGCAGCACGATCGGCTCGTCGGCTCGTCACTATCCTCGCCGCTCCGGTAAGCCCACATATTGCTTGATGGCACGGTGTAGATTGACCCATTTCCAAATCGTGGCCGCCCAAAAAAGCCCCCACTTCCGCCGCCCTGAAGAGGCCGAAAAGGTCAGCCGAATACGCAGAAAACGTCTGTCATGGCGATGGTGCTGCGCCCGAACGACGACACGTCGGGCGCTCCGGCGGGCGATGCGCGATTTTGCCAGATGGGCGACCGGAATGCGAACGGGTAACACGCGACGTGCGTCCGCATCGAGCATTTTCAAGATTGCGACGGCGGCAAGCAGCGGATCGTGGCGCCGCCGCGAGTGGAAGGTGAACTTCTAGAGAAAGGCGCCGGCATATTTACGGAGGTCGCATGTTGTTTGGCCGCCGTCATCAGCACCGACAAAACGTTGCCTTCCACCACGGCTTTGAGGCCGGGATTGATCTGCAGCAGACGATGCCAGCCGACTTGCCGATCCAGCGTCGTCACGGATCTACGTCCGTATCGGTGGCCGTCTGCACAGCGACGATCGTGTCGAGGAACAGCCGCAATGCTTTGATCGTTTCCAGGCGAGCGCTCATATGACCCTGTTTTTGCTTTTGTTGGCCTGGGAGAACAGCCGGCGCCCATCAGCTTGATGAACATCATCACCACATCATCAGTGAGTTTCTGGCGAGCTTGATGATCTGCGCGACGATCGTCGCACGCCGGCGACTGGCATTGAAGTCGTTGGTCAGCCAGGCTGGTATGGCATCACCCTCCCGGACCATCTGATTCCATCGTCCCGAAGCGATCCTGGCCTGCAAGCGCGGGTCGATTCCCGAGCGTGCGTAGGAATACAATGCGCTCGGCCAATCCGACCCGGTTCAACGCACCCGGAGCGTCCGGAGCCGACCGCAGCCAGTGAAAGCGTGTCTGGCCGATCGCCCGATCGACCTCCAACCATCCAGAATTTGCAACTTTTCCGTATCAAGGTCCGAGATCAGTGCGCTCTCGGCACGGCAGCGGGCGATCGAACGTGCTGCCAAGCCCATACTTTCTATCATGTTCGCTACCGGCAGCAGAACGCGGCGCTCTCGGAACGTGACGATGATGGAATTCGCGATCGCCACATCCTCGTCCGGCTTCGCGGCTGTTTCGATCGCTGTCACAAGAGCATCACGTCGATCCTGGGACATTGCGCTTCTCAGTTCCAGATAGCGGAGCAAATGCCAATATGATCGCGCCGCGTTTCCTCACGGCTGGCGCCCTCCAGGCGCGATGGTCAATTATGTCGCCGAGCAGAGTGGCGCAGACCCCAGGCTATTTGACCTATACGGAGGCTGCGATCCAAGAGATTCCGGAAATCCTGGACTGCTGGGGGCGGATCGACTATCTGATGCGCGTTTCATCTCCTTCTACGGCTGCGTATCGGGATTTCATGGAGTGTATCGATCAATACTACAGCCTTGTCGTGACGAAACCACTAAAATCCAATTCGTCGATACCCCTTGGCCGCATTAAAATAAGATAACGGTAGACTCCAAGATTGCCGAAGCGCCATGACACAGGGACGGTCATCGATCAAGTTTGCGACAGAGCCCTTACAACTGCTGCATGAACCGATTGGCTGGCCGCTTTAGACCGACGTTCTCTCTTAGGGTTTGTCCGGAGTATTTGGATCTGAATTTCCCTCTTCGGCGCAATTCGGGAACGACGAGCTCAACAAAATCCTTGAGTCCGCCTGGAACGGTCGCCGGCAAGACGTTGAATCCGTCAGCCGCACGCTGATCAAACACATCGATCATGGTATTGGCGATGTCGTTCGGCGTTCCAACAACCATCAGATGGCCAAGGCTGTCCGAAATCAAGCGGACTAGTTGTCTCCAAGTGAATTTCTGGCGCGCGGCCAGGTCGAGGAGCAGTTTCTGACGGCTCTGAATGAAATTTGTCCGCGGCAAAGTCTCGGGGACCAATGCGTCAAGATCTATTGAACGCAGGTCGATGACAGACCCCAGCCAAAGATGGGCCTTCCCAATTAGAACGTCGATGTGCGTATGCGATTGTAGTTTTTGAAGCTTCTCAGACGCTTCTTGCTTGGTCCTCCCAACGATCGGGACAATGCCCGGCATGACTAGCACCTGATCGTCCTCCCGTCCAAGTGCGCGCGCTTTCTCTTTGAGGGTTGCGTAGTACCGTTTACCGTTCTCTAAAGACGGTTCGGCGGTGAACACCACCTCGCCCACTTCTGCAGCGAACGCAACTCCGGCATCGGATGCGCCAGCCTGAACCAACACGGGGTAGCCTTGCGGCGGCCTCGCGATGTTCAATGGGCCTCTGACCGAAAAATGTTCCCCTCGGTGGTTAAGCAAGTGCAGCTTCGTAGTGTCAGCGTAAATACCGCTTTGCTTGTCACGAATGAACGCGTCGTCCTGCCACGTGTCCCAAAGACCTTTGACAACTTCTACGAATTCCCTCGCTCGAGCGTAGCGCATGTCATGATCTGCGAGTTCCTTATCACCAAAATTTTGAGCTTCAAAATTACTTGCCGAGGTGACAATGTTCCAGGCCGCGCGTCCCCGCGATAAGTGGTCAAGTGATGCGAGCATGCGTGCAAGGTGATAGGGTTGGTAGTACGTCGTCGTCGCTGTCGCAACAAGGCCGATGTCCTGTGTTCTCGATGAAAGCGCCGACAACAGCGTAATTGGCTCGAACCCATCGTTGCCACTTACGCGAGCTACGGCTGCGTGATCATCTATTACGCCTTGGTGATCAGCGAGAAATACGAAGTGAAACGCGGCGCCTTCGGCAAGTGCTGCCGGATGAGCATATTGGTCGATATCAACTCCGTCACTTGTTGGCGCGCTCGGATCGCGCCATGCACCTCTGTGATATCCCTCCCATGTGAGATACAGTCCGAGCGTCATTTCATCATTGCGTCGCATGCCGCACCTCCGTTCAATTTGGCGCCCCTTCTTACCTAAAAACCGACAACAACGAACCTACCAAGCGGGATAGTTGTATTCTGGGTGTAGAGCTTCGATGAGCTGTTTCCGCGCTGCGGGTTTCGGGAACGGGAAGGCGAAAAAGGCAGGGAGTGCAGGTGATCTAAGCTGCCTCCGAGCCGCGGATGTGGTGGTGGGGTCCGAGCGAACTGTTACGCATTTGCCTCCTCGATTGTCCGCGGCGCCGGAAGGATGAAAATGCGGTCGTCCTGGACGGCTGTTCTGCCGAAAACCGTAGATTGAGATGGCGCGCGACTTGCCCTCACCGAAGGCGGCATGGACCCATCGGCGGGCCGCTCCTGGAAGGAATGCCGGGGCGGAGGGAAGAGCATCGCCAAGTCCTTAAAAGATCCGGCAGATGCAGGTCTTTCCGGAGTCCGACGACGGGGGCAACAGTCGCTCCGCGGCTTTCTTAATGTCGCCAGGCATATTGGGCGACATGTGGAGGCTTTCGCCTTCGTCATCCAATGCAAATCTGCGATGATGGCTTCAGATCGCCGTATCAGCGGACCAAAGTCGATCCCTTGGGTCTTCGCCAAGGCGCTGAAACATAAGCTCGCCCTGTTCGCTGGCGCAGTTGGTCGTGGCGCTCGCAATAGAACCACTTGACAGTCGCGTCCTTGATTGTGCGGTTCATGTTGCGTTCGACCTGCGCCTATTGCGCAACGGACCGCAGGTGGGCCGTTCGGGGCCGCGGCCGGAGCGGCGGCCGGAGCGGCGGCTTTATGAGGATGCGGTTGGTGATCGTGCTGTGGAAGGCCTCGGACCGGATCTGCGGGAAGCGGCTGAAAGCGTTGGTGCCGATCCTGGTCGAGGCGATGGAGCGTCACGGGCATCTTCAGGTTGCGCCGGAAATCCGGACGCGGCTTTTGGCGATGAGTGCGGCAACGATCGACCGTGCGCTACGCGCGGTCCGCGAGACCGCAGGTGGCGGCAAGCGGCGCCGGCCCGCGGCATCCTCGGCGCTGCGGCGGAGCATACCGATCCGCACCTTCTCCGACTGGCAGGATCCACCGCCCGGCTTGTGGAGGCCGACCTGGTGGCGCACAGCGGCCCGGTGAACGAGCGGCAGCTTTGTGCAGACGCTGGTTCTCACCGACGTTGCAAGCGGATGGACGGAATGCGCGCCGTTGCTGGTCCGCGAGCAGAAGCTGCTGAGCGAGGTACTGACAGAATTGCGGCGGCTGCTGCCGTTCGACCTTCTCGGCTTCGACACCGACAATGACAGCGTGTTCCTGAACGAGACGGTGCGCGATTATTGTCAGGAGGCCGGTATCGCGTTCACCCGCTGTCGGCCGCACCGCAAGAATGATCAGGCTTTTGTCGAGCAGAAGAACGGTGCCGTGGTGCGCCGCATCGTCGGCTATCGCCGGCTGGAGGGCTTGAAGCGGCCGCAGCCCTGGCGCAGCTCTATGCGACGGTGCGGCTGTTCGTGAACTTCTTCCAGCCCTCCATCAAGCTGGCTGCAAAGGTGCGGGACGGCGCCCCGTGCGCAAGCGTTATCATCGCCCGGCGACGCCCTGCCAACGATTGCCGGCGGATCCGCGGACGCCGGAACCGGTTCGCGCCGCACTCGCGCAAACATATGCGCGGCTGGACCCTGTCCGGTTGCTGAGCAAGATGCGGATGGCGCAGCAGCGCCTCGTCGACATCGCCGACAGGTCCGGCACGCCATCGGTTGTGGCGGCCGATCCGTCTCTCGACCGTTCCTGTCGGGCCTGCGGACGGCTTGGGAGGAGGTGAAATCCGCCCAATCGCGCAAGCCAAGCCGAAGCAAAAACGGGGCCGTCGGCGACCGGATCCCTTCGCCCTTAACCAAAGAACTGCAAGCGTGGTTTGACGAAGAGCCCTGGCGGACGAGCCGCGAATTGCTGGAGCGCCTGCAGGCGGAGCGTCCGGGGCAATATCCCGATCAGTTGCTGCGCACGTTGCAGCCCCGCTTGAAGATCTGGCGAAAGGAAAAGGCGCACGCAATGGTGTTCGGCGTGATGCAGTTCGAGCCGGCAATCGAGCCGATGACGAATTGATCCGGACCACAGTCGTGGGGAACGTTATGATGAGGCAACGGACAATGTCGGTCGAGAGCATTCCACGGTGAGGCAATACGCCGTCTCTCCCAGATTTCGCGCTATAGCGCCTCCAGCGGTCGATCCTACCAAAATGCTGTATGAGAATGGCTGCAGCGCGTCCACAATCAAAGGCTTGAAAAGGAGAGTGATCGTCTATCCAAACGCCACATCGAGCTTTTGCATCTCCGCTAGGAAGCTACTGCCGCCCCGCATGGTAGCTTCCTGCACGCGGCCGACGTGCTTCGCATCAGGCAGTCGACGCTGGAGCCACCTCCATTACGCGCTGAGCGCTTTTCGGAAGGACCGTTGAAAGAGTCAGGGGCAACTGCGGTTGGCGGACTTGGTGCGAAAGTCGTCCGCATGCGGCATCTTGTCGAGACGATCATAACATGCAGGTCAACGCCCGCGAGATGGCCTCGCTGATGCTCCGCTATACACAGGTCCTGGCGCTGTCATTGAAGCGACGGGCGCGGATGCAACCCGCCTGCTACCTCGAAGGACATCGGGCCATCATCGATGCCACCCGATCGACGGACCCCGCCAGGGCCTGGCCCGATCAGCGAGGTGACCGGCATGTGCGGGATGCTTTACAACTGATCCCGCCACAAAGTCCGTCTGCGGGCAGGGTCGCAAGGAACGGGTTGTGCCTGTATGGCCTCAAACGACCGATGGATTGCGCCGCCTCCACGGCACGACCGCTGAGAATCAGCGGCATGGATTCGTCAACCATCACGGTCAGCCCCTTACCCGCGACGGCGCGGCCTACATCCTGGCCAGCACGCCTCAGCAGCAGGCCAAGATCGGCCCGACCCTGGCACGCAATCGCATGACGCCGCAGGTCTTTCTCGGCACAGTTGCCCCCTCGCGTTGCTAGTTGGGCACCGACGTGACGGTAACCCGCTATCTTGGCCACGCCAGCATTGCAGCCAAGAGCCGCCACATCGCCGCCAATCTCAAGATGAAGCGCGGTGCACTGCAAACCTTCGGCAAATATGCATCGAGCCCGTACAGGCCAAGCCATGGAAGCCCAAAACAGACCTGCTTTCCTTCCTTCAGTCGCTCTGATTTATGTCGAAAAGCACCGTCACCTTTTCTGCTGGTATCCGGCCCCTCCGCCGCACAACTCTAGATACTGCGCTCTTGTGCCCACGTCGAGCAGTGGCGCTTTTATGAACTGGCAGCGGCCTGTCGCGCGCCGATTCCCGGCCAAGCGTTGAGACGGATCGCTGAGCTCGATAATGATCGAGGAATGCGTCCGCACCGGTCGGCCGGGTGTGCGGTGGACAACCCGCTCCGCCTGTTGGGCCAGCGACTTGATGGGAGGGACGAATCGCTGGTCGTGTGACCGCTTCGCAAATCGCTGCTGCGTCCGCAGCGTCGTTCGTTGGCCGAGCGAGATAGAGCTTCACCTACGAGCTGAAATCATCCTCGCGTCATGACCGAGAGCGCGAATCTCGCGCGTCTAGCCCGCTTTTCTCACCGCATCTGGCGTTAGGCGGTGTTTTGGCCTGGCCAGGCGCTGGCATCGGGCCCCGATCCCGAAGACGAGCGCAATCTGCGCCGCGTGCGTGCGGCGATTTGAGCTTGTGCAATGTATCCTCTGTTGTTGGCGGGAAGGGTTCGGGTCCTGCGGCGTCATCGGGTATTCGGGCGTGTGCCAGTGCGAAATCGTCGGCATAGGGACACGCCGGAGCCATCGCGACCTTGATGCGGGCGCACCGAGACGCGGACCTGCGCACCGATCTTCAGCAGCTTCAGCCTGATCGTGTCGCAGGTGGCCTCGGCAAGCCGGGTGTGGGCGAGACCGAGGCGACGCAAGGCGCAGATCAGGACATAGGCAAACGAGGCGAACCAGAGCCGCAATTGATTGGCGCGCATGGTGTGGGCGCTCGTGCGATCGGCGTAGAGGTCGAGCTGGCACTTCTCCATGTCGCCGCGTGCGCAGTAGAGATCCTCGTAAAGCGCCCGTGCCGCCGAGCGCTCTGGCTTGAGGGACGTCACGATGAAGCGCGGATTGGCGCCCAGCGTCGTCCACTCGGCCTTGGCGACGACCCGTCTTCGGCGTGACCAGCTGTCTAAAGTCGACCACAGGAAGTCGCGGAAGACACGGGCGGCCTGGCCGCTTGCCCTGCAAGACTGGCAGGCTTCCGCCAAGGCCGGGGCGATCTTCGTTTCCAGCCGCTCGTTGCGGGCGATCCCGAAGACATAGTCGACGCGGTTTTGCTCGCACCAGGCCATCAGCGCCTCGCGGGCAAAGCCGGAATCGGCGCGCAGGATGATGCGGACCCGGGGCCACGACCTGCGGATCTGGGTCACGATCCGCGCAACCCTCGACCGCTCCCTTGCTGGCGTCGATGTTGGAACGCCTGAGCTTTGCCGCCAGCAGATGCCGGCCGCAGAAGACGTAGAGCGGCAGGTAGCAATAGCAGCTGTAGTAGCCGTGGAAGAAGCGGCCTTCCTGCTGGCCGTGCAGCGGATCATCGGTGGCGTCGAGATCGAGCACGATCTCGCCTGGCGGCTTGTCATGGGCTTCCAGGAACAGATCCACGAATAGGGCCAGCCGGTTCAGCGTCGACTTGCCGGCAAGGACGCCGCAATCGGACCGCTTCGGCGTCAGGCTTTCCGACAAGAGCGCCAGCACCGGGTCGTGGCGAAGCGTATCGTGATCGTCGACGTCCTCGTAACCGAGCGCGATTGCCGCGATGCGCTGTCCGACCAGCGTCTGGACACTGTGCACCGTGCAATCCGGATCGCGGTGGTCGATGAAGCAAGCGGCCACCGGGTCGAAAAGGCCGATAGCCCCGTCGGCGTGGCGAAGCAGCAAGGCGCCGGCATCCGAGGTGATCGCCCGCCGTCGAAACCGGCGACAACTTTGTGGGCCTCGAAGCCTTCAAATTCGAGCTGGTCAGAGATACAGTGTGTTTGCATCGGACCCCGTCCTTGGATCTGATAACTCTTTGTTGCAAAAGCAGTTTCTCAGATTCTCGGGGCCGATGCACCCCTCACTTTGAGATATTCAGGCTAGGACAGCCGCCATCGGCACTCTCCGTGATCTCAACGGTTCTGGCGCTGTCTCCTCTTGGGTTTGAGTGCGTGCGCCTTCAAATCTTGCGAGGGCTGCAGGGTGACGTTGCAATCGGCAGCTCAGCGGCTGTTGGCCGTGCTGAACGCGCGCCGGGACCACAGTTTAGTTTGCGACAAGTCTACTGCGAAACCATTGGCGCGAAGGCAAGCGGCGTCGACCGCGCATTTCGGTTAGATAACCAACTCGTTGAGAATGTATCTGGAAAAGGCAGGGCGTTTGTCATGGTGGGGTGCCGACTTGCGCTCAATGTGCGAACCGCTCTGATCATGGCAGGCTGGAACGAGCTTAGCTAGACGTCCCTGCTTGGTCTCCCGTTCAAATCGCCTTAGACTCGCTGCCCTCACGTCTCTCGGCCTCCCACTCAGCGCACAGCGGTCTCAATGAGCGCAATTCGACATCTAGTGTCGGGTTTGTTGGGTTCCGCGACCCGTATATCTAGCTAATCTCTTGTTTTGCGCAGATTAAATAGCTGAAAAGCAATTGCAAAGTTTCTTCCTCGGTATGATCAGTCAAATTGGCATGATTTTTGATCCGGTGCAAGACGAGAACTGCCGACTGGCACTGTGGATTTCAGTGAATGAAGCTCCGGAAAAAACGACGAAGATTTCTTTGTATATCCCTGCGCAGGTAAGGCTGCGTTCCACAGTCCTCAGCCTTCGAAAGGAAGAAACTGCTATGCCAACGCCACGCATAAACAAAAATCTATCCCTTTTGACAGATGATATCGCCTGCGCAAGGGAACTCAATGCCCGGAACGTAAGAGTGCTCAACACGGGTGACGATAGGGGACACGGCGTATTCGCTGCTCGCGATTTCCTGCCGGGGGAGATTGTCGTCGTTGGGTTAATTGACCGCATGGAAAAGAGTCGGACGGCGTACTCGATTCAACTGGACTGGAATGTCCATGCTCTCTTTCAGCAGCCGGCTTCGCTTATGAATCATTCTTGTGATCCAAATTCAGCGATCGTGTCTAACCGCTTCGGAGCCTACGACTTCATGGCTATCAACCAGATCTCGTCGGGCGGCGAAGTAACCTGGGACTACGCTACCTCTGAGTTCGAATCGATCGCGGTACAAGTATGTCTTTGTTCCTCGAAAAATTGCCGAGGTGTACCTGGAGGCTTCTCCAAGTTGCCTCGCGATCATCCGATGCTCGTTTCGGGATTCTGCGCACCATACCTTTCTCAACAAAATCCTGGGCAGTTCCCTCGAAAGATAGGGTTGTTTTCAAAATTTGTCGGTTCATAGGAGTAGAATCATCCCGTTTATACCTAACTCCTTGAGCGACTCACGGTTTGAATCGGATCGGCTTTCTTTCGGTCCGATTTGTCATTCAAGATGCTGGCTGAATCGTAGTGAGCGCTTAGGCGCTTCGTGATTGAACTGTATCCCCTCCTGGTATAGAGCCCGTATGCCTCGCGGTAGCTCACGGTGATCCAGTAGGCATAGAGCTTCGCCACCGCATAGGGCGAGCGTGGATAAAATGGGGTAGTCTCCCCCTGCGGGACACCCTGGGCCAAACCGAAGAGTTCGGATGTGGAGGCTTGGTAAAACCGCGTTTTGTCCTTGAGGCGAAGAATGCGGATCGCTTGCAGCAGCCGCAGTGCGCCGAGAGCGTTCGCCATTGGCCGTATATTCGTGGTCTCGAAAGAGACTTGCACGTGGCTTTGCGCAGCGAGATTGTAGATTTCGGCAGGCTGGGTGTCCTGCAAGAGACGGATCAGGTGTGTCGCATCCGTCATGTCCCCGTAATGAGGACCATGTCGGGATGGTCCTCATGAGGATCTTGATAGAGGTGGTCGATGCGCTAGAGCACGTCCTTAGATCGATGAATCGATTGTGATGTGACCGAGGGCGTTGGCGGTGTGATTCAACATCCACTTTCATGAGGTGGATGATGGGAAGAGCACTGAGCGAAGATCTTCGGTCCCGCGTCCTGAAGGCCTCGGACGCCGGCATGTCGGCGCGGCAGGCTGCGGCGCGGTTCGGGGTCGGCATATCGAGCGCGATCCGTTGGATCGCTCGGGCAAAGATCGGCGAACTGGGGCCGAGGCGGCAAGGCCGCCGACGCGCGTCCAGCCTCGATGCACGCTGAACGAGATGGTGGAACGGCTGGCGGTCGAGCGATCAGCTCGGATCAGTCGCAGCGCCTTAAGCGCCTGGCTTGGCCGGCACTGGACATTCAAAAAAAGTCCGCACATGCACTGGAGCAGGATCGCCCCGACATCCTGAAGCGCCGTCGCGCGTGGTTCGACGGCCAACTCGATCTCGATCCGGAAAAGCTGGTGTTCATTGATGAAACTGGATTATCGACCAAGATGGCCCGGCTGCGGGGCCGTGCGCCATGCGGTGAGCGCTGCCGGGCGGGCGTGCCGCACGGCCATTGGAAAACCACCACTTTCACCGGCGCACTGCGGCTGACGGGCATGACCGCCCCGTTCGTCTACGATGGCAGCCATGAACGGCAACGTATTCCTGGCCTATGTCGAGCAGGTGCTGGTCCCGACCCTGTCGGAGGGCGACATCGTCGTGATGGACAACCTGCCTGCCCACAAGGCGGCAGGCGTTCGGAGCGCGATCGAGACCGTCGGCGCAAAGCTCATATTCCTGCCGCCCTACAGCCCCGACTTCAATCCCATCGAGAACGCCTTCTCAAAACTCAAGGCGCTCTTACGCGCCCAGGCCGAGAGAACCATCACGGCTCTGTGGGACGCCGTCGGCTCGCTCCTTGATCAGTTCACGCCAGCCGAATGCGCCAACTACTTCCAGGCCGCCGGATATGACCCAGATTAAAC
Organism: Mesorhizobium sp. M1252; assembly: GCF_040318265.1. Lineage (NCBI taxonomy): Bacteria > Pseudomonadati > Pseudomonadota > Alphaproteobacteria > Hyphomicrobiales > Phyllobacteriaceae > Mesorhizobium > Mesorhizobium sp. M1252. Next base: position 19,836 of record NZ_JAMYLX010000023.1, read on the forward strand.
AGGACGTGCTCTAGGAATTCCCGATCAATGAGGCTCGCCGCTTCAGGCCAAGCACCGTGTACCCCTTCGAAAGCAGCAGTTCGGCAAGCAAGGCGTCGTCCTGGCCGGTGATACCTGTAATGAATGCCGTGCGGCGTGGTGAACACATTCTGATATTTCCGTGGATGAAGCCTCTGGACAGGAATATTCAGCCGAGCAAATCACCAGGCGAAGTGAATCAAAATGCGTTTCCGATTGCGAGGTTTTCGAAGTGTCCAGCTACGATGCCGTTCGGCGCCACGCGAAGCGGTGGATGCAGGCACAAGGATCGGTTCTTCTGCGGAAACCGATGTGCCACTGTTTTTCCCGCCGGGCGATGCCTAGCAGGTTGACTGGAGCCACGAGGTCGACCTCCTGAACGGCGTGACGGTGACCGTGAAGGTCGCCCATGTCCGGCTCTTCCACAGCCGGATGATGTATGTGCGTGCCTATCCGCGCGAGAGACGCAGGGGATGGTGTTCGACCCCCACGATCGGGCAATTCTTCCCGGGCGCCTGCACGCGCGGCATCTACGACAACATGCGTCGGTAGAGACGGTCTTCGTGGACAAGGACTATACAAGCGCCGCACCCTGCAGATGTGTAGCCACTATCTCATCGAGCCGGTCGCCTGCACCCGGCGTCGGGCTGGGAGAAGGGCAGGTTTGAGAACTAGGTCGGGTTGGTGCGCGAGCGCTTCTTCACGCCGCGCCTGCCCTTTAGCAGTTACGAGGAGCTGAACGCTTGGCTGCTCGCCAAATGTGTCGCCCACACCAAGGCGCACCGGCATCCCGAGCGGACGATCTGGGAGGTGTTCGAGGACGAGCGCCGCAAGCTGGTCGACTACTGCGGTCCCTCGACGGATTCCACGCAGTGCCGAAGACCTGCGGTGTTGTCGGCCGCCGTCGGCCGTCCGGTCGAGTGACAAAAACAGGGCCCATTCTTTTCGTATTCAGACGTGTCCTTTTGAAGGCGACTATGTTCGAAATCCGACACACTGACGCGCACGTATCCCGCCGGCGCGGCACGAAATGGGGTTCTCCTTTGCTCGCACAGCCTCTTCGGTGGCACGTCGATTGCAAGGGGCACGGTTAGGTCGCGGGATCCAGACGAGTTGTTCCCGTCGATCAACCAAGTGCGCGCGATGAACCTGAAGGCGCGCAAACATTCAGGGAGTAGCTGATGCGGGTAGCCGTCGTATGGAACCAAGATAACACGGGCGTGATCAACCGGTTTGGACAGCCTAGTCCGGAGTTCGTCGACCGCGAGGAGGTCGAAGGCGTGGTGAAGGCACTGCAACAGGGCGGCCATCAGACGCTGCTGTGCGAAGGCGATAAAGGACTGCTCGCTGTGCTAGAGCGATTCATGCCACCCGATCCGCAAGGCCGTCCCTCGGGAATCGTCTTCAACTTGGCGTGGGGAATTCAGGGTGAGTGCCGTGAAGCCCACGTTTCGGCAATGCTTGAGATGGCTGGCGTCCCATGCACAGGACCGAGCCCACTCGGGCACGGACTGGCGCTCGACAAGGTCATCAGCAAGAGGCTCATCCGCGATCGCGGCGTGCCGACGCCGAACTTTCGCGTGATGCGTCGCGGCACCGAGAGTACCGGCGACCTGCGATTCCCAGTGGTAGTGAAGCCGTGTCATGAATACGCCAGTTTCGGATTGCAGCTCGTTCATGAACCCGCTCAGTTGAGACAGGCTGTAGAAGTGATCGTAACGCAGTATGCTCAGGATGCACTCGTGGAAGAATACATCGAGGGGCGAGAAATTACCGTCGCACTGCTTGGAAATGGAGAGCTCGAGGTGTTGCCTCTGGTGGAGTACGACTTTGGCGACCGCGAAACGCGTCTTCTGGTTCGGGAAGCGCCGCCGCGGAGGATTTGCCCGGCCCAAATCGGGAGTAAGCTTGCGACGGTGCTGCGGGATATTTCGGTAGCGACCTTCCGTGCCTGCCAGTGCCGGGATTACGCCCGCGTCGACCTACGGATCGACCGCTCCGGCCAGCCGTTTGTCTTAGAGATCAACAACATGCCGGCACTTGGTATGGGTTTGTCTTATGTCCTCGCCGCGAGGACCGCCGGATACAGCTTCTCGGGCTTGATTAATCGCATCCTCGATGTCGCCCACACGCGTTATTTCGGAATCGGCATCCCCAAGGCCGAACACGCGTCGAATCGCGACCGGAACCTTCCATCTTAGCGGAGCGCTGGCCTGTCACTGTACTCGCGGCAAAATCTAAATTCCACGAGTCAAGCCAGGAAACGCACATGACACACTACTTTTGGTAGGCTAACGGTGCTATCCGATCGGCTACTTCCACATCGACGTCGCCGAGGTGCGCCAGGCAGGCGGGATTGGCGAGCATAAGTTTGAAGGCCGTGATCGTTCCCGTAAAGCGGCCGGCGCGTTCGGCCTATAGTCGCGACCAGGCCATCACGCGCTCGATGACCGTCGCGCCATTCGGTGATGGTAGCGGGCGCTGCCGCAGGTGATCGGTGCGGCTCGCGAATAGTACGCCCGGAAGAGATCGCATTCATGGAGGCAAGCGGAGGGAGCAGACCTTGCCCCCGCGCCCAACAGCTCGTCTTCGGCGAGTGTCTTCGCCGGAGTAAACGCAGGCCCGTTGCAAGCGCCTCGAGCAAGCGGTGGTCGTCCCAGTGGCAGGCTGCCGCTGCCCCGCTCGTTCACCCCTTGCGGACCGTGCGCAGCTGCGGCCAAGTCGCCGAAGTCGGCGAGCTCGGCCCCTTTGACGACCCAGCAGTTGATGACCTGGATCGGCTTGTTTCGCCCAAGCGTTCCGGTGGGCGCGACGCCACCTCGGTGCCATCACCGAAAACCAGGTAACGGTCAGTTGATTCACGCCGCCTACTGTGGTCCGATGCCGATCCATCAAGATGTCGTCCATAGTCATTTGTGCACGTTTACGACGGGTTCTCCACGCATTGGAGCAGTGTCGGCGCTGGGACACGCACTGCGAGTGGCTCCGGAACGTTCATTGCTTCCGTTCCCAGTGTAGATGCTGCCCCGGATGCTCCGCTTATTCCTTTTCGCACATCTGCGCAGGGTGCGGGGCCTGGAGCCGAAGACCCGCGAAGGCGTTCTTCCGGGCGGCAGCCGCTTTCTGGATCGGTTCCGCCATCACCATCCCGGCCAAGACCTCGAGGCGTTGACGGCTGAGCACGTCCTCGCTCCTGTCGAGCATCGGCCGTCCCTATCGCCGACCTCGGGCGCCCGCACGGCAGCGACTTCCCACATCCGAACATTTATTCGGTCTTTATATTGGCTGGGCACCACGATCAGGATCTCGCCCGCGTCGTCCCAAGGACGCCCCAATGGCGTTTGGCGCATTCGCCGCGCCTTGCATGGATGATGGGGCGTCTAATCGTGGTGCCAGAGTCATGCACCTTTGCAATTCCTGACACGCGTATGCCGGGTGCAGGGTCGTCTTCGCGGTCGACATAGGTCGCCGCATGATGGAGCTTCGCGGGACGGCCTTCAAATGTGGACGACGCACTATGCTGAGCCAGCGGTGCACCCCATCAAGCGAAATGGCTCTGCGCACGTCCCGGCAGGGACGCCTCGGCGCGCTCAGAGACTGAACGCTATTCGTAAGTGATCACGCTATCGCTGCGGCGGTCCGATCGAAGTACTCGCCAGTTTTGAGCATAGCATGCATTGTCACCGCCAGTTTTCGTGCTACGGCAACGGCGGCTCGTTTGAAGCCTACCCGCTCCCTGAGTCTGAGGCCCATGTCCGCAGGCTGCTGTCGGCCGAGCTGCGGGTCAGGATGACTGTCGCCGCTTCGTAGAGAAGCCCTCGCAAATGACGATCGCCACGTCGGGATATGTGGCCATCATAGTCGACTTCTCCCGATTGATACCGCCGGGTCGTCAGGCCGAGCCAAGCGCCGACAGAGCGAGATTTCTTGAAGTTGTCAGGATCCTCAATGGCGGTCGCGAAAGAGGTTGCGGTGTTCGCGCCGACGCCGGGAATCGACATGGAGGATCTGACATGCTCCGCTTTGGCGCGCGGCCGCAACAAGCTGGCGCCCGAGTTCAGCAGCCCTTATGCGCATGCTGCGCCAAGCTTCCAGCATCGGCAACACGATAGGAGCGAGCCCGTCCCGATCGATGAGTGGACTGCGGACATTCTTCTCGAACGTGCTTCCCTTGCCCGCGGGCACCAGCAATCCGAACGTCTTCATGATGCCGCGGATCTGATTTGAGAGTTCGGTGGCGACCCTGTCCAGCCTGGTGCGTGCCGCCACGAGCGTGCGCGTCAGCATGCTGTCGAACCCCTTCAAGCGCACCTCACGAAAGAACCCGATTTCTGCGTGATGCGCCAAACCATTGGCATCGTTCGCGGCCATGTCGGACGCTGCTTTGGCATGACGAGCATCGATGCAGATCGCCGGCAAACCCTCTTCACCCAGCCCGTGATAGAACCATACGGATAGAGGGCCGGTTTCGAACATACGCGCTTGGCGGACGGTGCACGCTTGCGGACAAGCTCGGCAATCATCTTTGGATCGGATGCACACTTTCCGCGCCAAACGCGCTTGCCTTCACGTCGAATAGAAACCGCCGTCTCTTTCATCGACAGTTGAGTAGGCGGTAAGCGCCGCGCCGCCTTGCAGCGACCGGTTTCTCACCGCCTCTCCCCGAACCGGGCATGCGTCTTTCGTTACGCACCCGGCTGCCCAGAAGACACGGCAAAATCAGGCATATCCATCCATGCGAGACGGAAGCGGCAGACGAGGGTCCGGGCGAGCATGTGTTGCTCGATCAATCCCTCGCGCCAGAGCCGTCTCGTCGGCCGGCGACTGCTGGGCTGATAGGCCGCCCAGATGTCACGCGACCGCGCTTTGGGGCGTCGACCGTCGTCCGTCATGCGAAGCATTCTAGGGAGCGAGCTAACCAAACGTGCGACACCTGTATCAGTAGGCGCTACAGTGCAGGCCGGCCGCGGGGGCAATCTAAGTACACCCCGCCAACGGCGTCTGTCCGGGAATCTCATCCGCCGGGCCCTCCGCAGCATCATCGACAACCAAAATCCATCCTCGGCGCCAATCACTAGCTTTATGAGCGCCATTGAAGCCCCAACTTACAAAGACTGATACCCGCAAGGTTGACTGCGGCACTTCGCAAGGACTGAGCCCGGTGCAGATCTTAGGCTCTGAAGTATCAGCTCGAATTGCTGGATCGCGAGAAATCGTGCGTTTAGAGGCCTCTAATTGCAGGATCACGCCTTTCGCCACCGAGAAACGCCGGAATCGCCTGAGGCTTTCAACTATTTTTACTCAGGGCCGATTTTTCTCGCCTCCTCGCGGTGAAACCTAGTCCGAAATGGATCGGGATCCAAAGTATCGCAGCCTCAAAGGAAATGACTATGAGCATTAACATCAAAGACATCAGCGAGAAGGATCGCAATACGGTCCTGCATCCTTTCACGCAGCTGAAGGACTTTGCGACCGGCAAGCTCGGCGAACCGACAATCGTCGAGATGGGGATGGGGATCCGCATCCAGGACGCACACGGCAACCAGCTAATCGACGGCTTTGCCGGCCTCTACTGCGTCAACGTCGGTTATGGCCGCAGGGAGGTTGCAGAAGCCATCTCGCGCCAGGCGTATCGTCTGGCATACTATCACTCTTATGCGGCGCATACGACCGACGAGCTGGCGATCCTGTCAGATCGTCTGGTGAAGATGGCTCCGGGCAAGATGAGCAAGGTGTTTTATGGAATGTCCGGCTCGGACGCCAACGAGACCCAGGCAAAGCTCGTTTGGTACTATAACAACCTACGCGGCAAGCCGACTAAGAAGAAGATCATCTCGCGTGAGCGCGGCTACCATGGCTGCAGCGTGGTCTCCGGATCGATGACGGGCATGAGCTTCTACCACGACCACATGGACCTGCCGCTGTCGCAGATCGTTCATACTGGCGTGCCGCACCACTACTGGGGTGCCAATGCCGGCGAAACGGAACGCGAGTTCTCCGCCCGCCGCGCTGCCGAGCTCAATGAGATGATCGAAACCCTCGGTCCGGATAATGTCGGCGCCTTTATCGCCGAGCCGGTCCTGGGTACCGGCGGCATCACGCCGCCGCCGGAAGGCTATTGGGAAGCGATTCAGGCCGTGCTGAAGAAGCATGACGTCCTCCTGATTGCTGACGAAGTGATCACCGGCTTTGGCCGCACCGGCTCCATGTTCGGGTCGCATCACTATGGCATCGAGCCCGATCTCGTCACCGTCGCCAAGGGCCTGACCTCCGCCTACTTCCCGCTCTCGGCCGCGATCATCGGTGAGAAGGTATACAAGGTGCTGGAAGATGGAGCGGGCAAGGTCGGTGCCTTCTCGCACGGCTATACCTATTCCGGCCACCCTATCGGCGCGGCTGCAGCCAATGCCGTACTCGACATTGTTGAGAAGGAAAACTTACCAGATAATGCCCGCGAGGTTGGCGCCTATTTCCAGGCGCAACTTAAGGAGAAGTTCGCTCATCTTCCGATCGTTGGCGAAGTGCGCGGGGTCGGCCTGATGGGCGCCATCGAATTCGTCGGTGACCGCGAGAATAAGAAGCGCTTTGATCCGTCTCTGAAGGTCGGTGCGCGGGTTTCGAAGGCCGCCCGCGACCGCGGCCTGATCGCCCGCGCCATGCCGCATGGCGACATCCTCGGCTTTGCCCCGCCGCTTGTCACCACCAAGTCGGAAGTCGACGAGATCGTGTCCATCGCTGAGAAGGCCGTTCGCGCCGTCATGGATGAGCTGGTTCGGGACGACAGGAAGGTCTGAGCAGCCGCCGAACGGTGGCGGTCGGGTTTATGACGGCTCGTTGCGGTCGATTCAGATCATCAGGTCACAGCAACTGAAAATGAGGACAAGGCAAGCGTGCGTCTTTGACCTGCTTGGCAATCTCAACCATGGCGCAGGATGGCGCCTCGCCGAAGAAGGGAAGCTGGCAATGACCGCTACCAAATTTCAAATTAAAGCAGCTAGTTTGGCGCCGATATCAGTCTACAGCCCCTATGATGGCAGTCTCATAGGTGTAGTCGACGCGACGTTTGCAAGCGAAATCGGTGAACTGCTTACACGCGCTCGGCGCGGAGCCCAGCTTTCGCGTGAGCTTCCCAGGTGCCGGCGTGCGGGCATTCTTGAAGGGACCGCGCATATTGTCGAAAGCCGTCGGGACGCTTTTGCCGAAACCATAGTTCGCGAAGCGGGAAAGACGATTGTTCAGGCGCGCAAGGAAGTGCTTCGTTGCGTCAATACGCTGAAGCTCTCGGCGGAAGAAGCGAAGCGCAATGCCGGCGAAATCGTGCCCTTCGATGCCTATGCCGGATCGGAACAGCGCCAGGGGTGGTTCACGCGCGAGCCGCTCGGTATCATCACGGCCATCACACCATACAACGATCCATTGAACCTGGTCGCGCACAAGCTCGGCCCTGCGATCGCCGGCGGCAACGCGGTGTTGCTCAAACCGTCGAATTTGACGCCGTTTTCGGCAATCAGGCTCCTCGAAGCTCTTCGCGAGGCGGGTTTGCCTAAGGAGGTTATCACTGTCGCTCACGGGGACAGGGAGTTGATCACCGCCATGATCTCGGCACGTGACGTGCGTATGGTGTCCTTTACCGGCGGATTTGCCACCGGCGAGGCTATCACCCGCGCGGCTGGCCTCAAGAAGCTTGCCATGGAACTCGGGGGCAACGGCCCGGTCATCGTCATGAATGACAGCAACTTCGACAAGGCAATCGCAGGCTGCGTGTCAGGTGCCTTCTGGGCCGCTGGTCAAAATTGTATCGGCGCCCAGCGTATCCTGATCCAGGCCGGACTCTATGATCGCTTCCGCGATGCCTTTGTTGCGGCCACGAAGAAGCTCAAGGCCGGTGATCCCCTGCAGGAGGAGACCGACGTCGGCCCTATGATTTCAAAGCCCGTTGCGGATCGCACCGAAGCAGCAGTCAACGAGGCCATCAGCTTAGGTGCCAAGCTGCTCTGCGGGCACCACCGCGAAGGATCTTTGTATCATCCAACGGTACTGGAGGGCACGCCTCTGACCTGCCCGCTGTGGCATGAGGAAGTGTTCGCACCCGTTGTTATGCTTGCGCCCTTTAACACGATTGATGAGGCGATCGCGATGGCCAACGATCCGGACTACAGCCTGCATGCCGGTATATTTACCAACGATCTCAATGTTGCGCTTGAGGCAGCACACAGGATCGAGGCAGGCGGGGTGATGATTAACGACTCGTCCGACTATCGCTTCGACGCCATGCCCTTTGGCGGCTTCAAATATGGCAGCATGGGAAGAGAAGGCGTGCGCTTCGCCTACGAAGAAATGACCCAGCCAAAGGTCGTTTGCATCAATCGCGGATGAACAAGACGCGCGCAGCAGTTTCAAACCGCCGCTCGCGCCCGGAAACCAAGAGAATGAAATCAGGCACCGCCTCGGCGTTGCGACAGACTAACCTAATGGGGGGAGTATGAACATAATTTTCGACAATCCGACGTCAGCGCTTGAGGGCCTCTTGTTCGACGGCATGATCATTGCTGCAGGCGGATTTGGCCTCTGCGGCATTCCGGAACTGTTGATCGATGCGATCCGCGAGGCGGGCACCAAGGATCTGACTATCGCCTCGAACAATTGCGGTGTCGACGACTTTGGTCTCGGCGTGCTGCTGAAGACGAAACAGATAAAGAAAATGATCTCGTCCTATGTCGGCGAAAATGCCGAGTTCATGCGCCAGTATCTGAGCGGCGAACTCGAGCTCGAGTTCAATCCGCAGGGGACGCTTGCCGAGCGGATGCGCGCCGGCGGCGCCGGGATTGCCGGTTTCTATACAAAGACCGGCGTTGGCACCGTCGTCGCCGAGGGCAAGGAGACGAAGACCTTTAACGGGGAGCCCTACGTTCTTGAGACCGGCATCGTCGCCGACCTTTCGATCGTCAAGGCGTGGAAGGCGGACACCTGGGGTAATCTCACCTTTCGCAAGACGGCCCGCAACTTCAATCCGCCGGCCGCCACCTGCGGCAAAATCTGCGTCGCGGAAGTCGAGGAGATTGTGCCGGTCGGCAGTCTCGATCCCGACCATATCCATCTGCCGGGAATTTATGTCCAACGGCTGATCCAGGGTCAGCACGAGAAGCGCATCGAGCAACGTACCACGCGCGCAGCAGCGTAAAGGAAGGAGAAAGACATGGCCTGGGACAGAAACCAGATGGCAGCCCGTGCCGCACGCGAGCTCGAAGACGGCACCTACGTCAACCTCGGCATCGGCATTCCGACGCTGGTTGCCAATTATATTCCAGAGGGCGTCCATGTGACGCTGCAGTCGGAGAATGGCTTGCTCGGCATCGGCCCGTTTCCGACTGAGGACCAGATCGATGCAGATCTCATCAATGCGGGCAAGCAGACAGTAACGGCATTGCCGCATTCGGCCTTCTTCGACTCGGCGCAGAGCTTCGCGATGATCCGAGGCGGCAAGATCGCCATGGCAATCCTCGGCGCCATGGAAGTGGCCGAGGACGGTGACCTTGCCAACTGGATGATCCCCGGCAAGCTCGTCAAGGGCATGGGTGGCGCCATGGACCTGGTTGCCGGCGTTAAGCGGGTGGTCGTCGTCATGGACCACACTAATAAGGCCGGCGAATCCAAGGTGCTGAAAGCCTGCACCCTCCCGCTCACCGGACAGAGCGTCGTCGATCGGATCATCACCAATCTTGGTGTGCTCGACGTCGTCGATGGCGGACTGAAGCTGGTCGAGCTTGCCGACGGCGTGACCGACGTCGAGATCCGCAGCGCCACCGAGGCGACTATCGTCAACTAGGCAAGAGAGCTTATTGCCGAGAAGCTGGAGCCGGTCTCTGCCGGTTTCGCAGGTCCGTAGAGGAGACTACCTATGAGCACCCCATCGATCGTCATCGCCAGCGCCGCCCGTACTGCGGTCGGATCCTTCAACGGTGCGTTTGGCAACACGCCGGCGCATGAGCTCGGCGCCGCCGTCATCAAGGGCGTGCTCGAGCGCGCAGGCGTCGAAGCGGGTGAGGTCGACGAGGTGATCCTCGGCCAGGTGCTGCAGGCCGGCGAAGGCCAGAACCCGGCGCGTCAGGCGGCGATCAAGGCGGGAATCCCTCAGGACAAGACCGCTTGGAACATGAACCAACTCTGCGGTTCGGGCCTTCGCGCCGTGGCGCTCGGCATGCAGCAGATTGCCACCGGCGATGCTGACATCATCTTTGCCGGCGGCATGGAGTCGATGTCGATGGCGCCGCACTGCGCGCATTTGCGTGGCGGCGTGAAGATGGGCGACTTCAAGATGATCGACACGATGATCAAGGACGGGCTGACCGACGCCTTCTATGGCTACCACATGGGCATCACCGCCGAGAATGTCGCGCGCCAGTGGCAACTCTCCCGCGAAGACCAGGACGCGTTTGCGCTTGCCTCGCAGAACAAAGCCGAGGCTGCCCAGAGGGCTGGGCGCTTCGCCGACGAGATCATTCCCTTCATGGTCAAGACCCGCAAGGGCGACATCACCGTCGACCAGGACGAATATATCCGTCACGGCGCCACACTCGATTCGATTGCTAAGCTGCGCCCGGCCTTCGACAAGGAAGGCACCGTTACTGCAGGCAACGCATCGGGCCTCAATGACGGCGCTGCGGCCACGCTGCTGATGACGGAGGCCCAAGCCTCCAAGCGCGGCATCCAGCCGCTCGCCCGTATCGTTTCCTGGGCAACCGCCGGTGTCGATCCGCAGGTGATGGGCACGGGGCCGATCCCAGCCTCGCGCAAGGCGCTTGCGACGGCCGGCTGGGCGATCGGTCACGTCGAACTTGTCGAGGCCAACGAGGCTTTCGCGGCGCAGGCCTGTGCGGTCAACAAGGAACTCGGCTGGGATCCTTCGATCGTCAACGTCAATGGCGGCGCGATTGCCATCGGCCATCCGATCGGCGCCTCCGGCGCGCGCGTGCTCAACACGCTGCTGTTCGAGATGAAGCGCCGTGGCGCGAAGAAGGGATTGGCGACGCTCTGCATCGGCGGCGGCATGGGTGTCGCCATGTGCGTGGAAGCGATGTGAACGAAGGCAATGTCATGACCGGCGCCGAGTTCCGTCTGTGCGATGTCGCACTCGACCGCTCTTTCCATACCCGGGATGCACGCGTCGCGCTCGCGATCATCGACCTTCTGGAATCCAACACCTTCACACCGATCGGCCATGACGGCGGCCCCTATCGTCTTAATATCGAGGCGGCCGACGGACGATTGGCGTTGCACGTGGCCGACGGTAGCGGGGTGCATGTCGTCAGCCACTATCTGTCGCTCACCCCTTTCCGCCGACTGCTCAAGACTACACGCGCGTCTGCGGAAGCTACTACGACGCCATGTGCCGGCTAGGGCCAGAGAGGCTGGAGGCGATCGATATGGGACGGCGCGGCATTCAAAACGAAGCGGCCGAGCTGCTTAGATCCAGTCGATGAACGAAAGTGAACATCAACAACGACACCGCGCGTCGCCTGTTCACACTGATTTACGCGCCGTCGCACGCAAAGCCGAATATCGGGTTCTCTCGAGTTGAACAGCTATCAGACCGCTGCCAGTGACGGACGGTGGTCGGCTCCCAATCAATATCCTTAGGAGGAAGCACGAAGTGCATGCAATATCACAGCAACCGATACGGATCGGCAAACGTCAGTCTCGACACAATGCTTCTCAAGCTGTGAGAGGCGCGTGATGCAGGTTAGTTCCGCAGGCTTTCTGGAAAGCGTCGACCAGACCTTCCGCCATGCTATGTCCTTTCTCGATCTACCCGAGGGCTTGGCGGAACGGATCATTCAGTGCAACTCGACCTATACCGTTCGCTTCGGTGTTCGGCTGCGCGGCCGCATGTACAGCTTCATCGGCTGGCGATCGGTCCACAGCGAACACTGCGAGCCGGTAAAAGGCGGCGTTCGCTATGCATCGAATGCCGATGCGGAAGAGGTCGAGGCGCTGGCGGCACTGATGACGCTTAAATGCTCGCTGGTCGATGTCCCGTTTGGCGGTTCGAAGGGCGCGCTGAAGATCGACCCGCGCGAATGGACGGTGCAAGAACTCGAGCGCATCACCCGACGCTTCACCCAGGAACTGAACAAACGCGGCCTAATCGGTCCTGGCGTCAACGTCCCGGCTCCCGACATCGGCACGGGCGAGCGGGAGATGGCCTGGATGATGGACGAGTTTCGCCGCGCCAATCCGACAGACGTGATTAATGCGCGCGCCTGCGTCACGGGCAAACCGCTGTCGAAAGGCGGTATTGCCGGTCGGACCGAAGCAACGGGCAGGGGCGTGCAGTTTGCCATCCAGAGTTATCTCCGCGATTCCCGAACCCCGGGATTGAATGGCAAGCGCGACCTGAAAGGTGCTGCGATCATCGTTCAGGGGTTTGGCAATGTCGGCTACCATGCGGCAAAGTTCCTCTCCGAAGAAGACGGAGCTCGGGTGACGATCGTTACAGAACGCGATGGCTATGTCGCCAGTGCCGATGGTCTGGCGATTGAGGCACTGAAAAAGCACCAGATCAAAACCGGCACCATCCTCGGCTTCGAAGGCGCCACATCGTTTCCCGGTGATATGCAGGGCATCGAGCAGCCATGCGATGTTCTCATTCCAGCGGCGATGGAAAATGCGATCCATGCGGGGAATGTAGACCGCATTAAGGCAAACTTCGTCGTCGAAGCTGCCAACGGCCCGGTGACGTTCGAGGCCGACAAGGTTCTCCGCACCCGTGGGATCACCATCCTCCCCGATCTGTACGTCAATGCCGGCGGCGTGGTCGTCAGCTACTTCGAGTGGGTCAAGAACCTGACGCATATTCCCTTCGGCCTGATGGAGCGGCGTCGGCGCGAACGACGCAACCAGACGATTGCCGCGGCGCTCGAACGCATGACCGGCAAGGAATTCCCGGCCGATATCCGCGACGAGTTCCTTGAAGGCGGCGCGGAAATCGATCTCGTTCGCTCCGGACTGGAAGACGTCATGCGCAGCACCTGGACACGCATTGCCGACCTCATAGAAAAGAAACCGGAACTGGGTGATTACCGAACCGCCGCCTACGTCGCATCAATCCGGCAGATCGCCGATGCCTATGAAGCGATAGGGATCTGATCCGTTACCCGCCCGGGAGATCGATTCCGCGATCGATGGCCTTGGCTTTCTATTCGCCTCTCGAGCGACTTGGCTGCCGTGGAGCGTGTACGGCAGCCTCTTTTTTCCGCGACGACCCGGCTTCAACACTGTCAAACCGAGCGGCGGACGTTGGAAGGCGTAGACGTGTTAGGGGCCACCCATGCAAAGGTACTTCATTTTGAAATAAGACCCCGAGGTAGTGCCGAGACCGCTCCTCGTCCAAACCGGACTGCTTGCGGCGAAGCCGTAGATGGTGTCGTGGCGACTCGCTGTAACAGACACAATAAAGCGACGGTCGCGGTAAGCATCTACACCGCGCATAATACGATCGATGCGTTGTCTTTCCCGATACAACATTTGTTGCATAGATGGCCGCATTGCGCTAGTCGTTCATAGCAATCGCGTTAAGCGAGAGGCGCGTTGGCTCGAACATGAGATCACCGGCGCTCGCCGCCGAATCTGAAGCGCAGAGCGGCGGCAAAAAGCGAACGCAGGCTTCCTATGCCGGATGAACATTGGCACGTCCTGCAGCGTGTTCGACGCAGACGCAAGATAGCGGAACTCCTTGCGCCATAGAGCCCCGGGAATAACAGAGGGAGAACGAAATGAGTTTTCCTAATACCGGGTCGTCGATCAGGACGTGGCGCACATCGGGCCCGGCTGGTCTGTGCGCCCGCTGAGAGGCTAGGCGCCGACTGAATATGCTCACCTGAAATCGCTTATCGCCCAGGAGCGAGATCTGGTCGGCGACTTGAACCGAAGCGTGGGTCAAGCTTGACAGTCCGTCCCCCGTGAGGCCAACGCAGGAATCCTGCGTATTGACAGGATAGACGGGCGGTTTTCTACGCTAAGTTATTGATATCATTTCTCAGGCATTGGCGCCGAATAATATGGCAATGAATCTATATGAGGAGAATGGATTTGAAGATCGTTGGTTATGTAGACCACCTGAGCGCCGTCCCTGGCGAGACGGTGACATTCATGGTGAGCTCTCAATCGAAGACGTTCGAGGCGGCGATCGTCCGAATGATCCATGGCGATCGCAACCCGGCGGGCCCAGGGTTCAAAGTCGAGCCCGTCGACAGCGAGCTAACCGGAACCTATCAGGGAAGACCCCAGGTGCTTCGTCCCGGCTCCTTTGTCCGGATCAAGCATGACGGTCAGCTGGACATGGGCGGGAGCTTCACGATGCATCTCTGGATTTGGCCGACTATGTCCGATAAGGAGGTCCAAACGCTAATCTCGCGCGTGTCGGAATGCGGCTCAGGATACGCATTGCGGATCGCGAGCGGACGCCTCTCGCTACACCGCGACGGGCAAGCTGAGCCGCTCGTCACTCTCGACCGCGCTGTGCAGCGGAAGACGTGGTACTCAGTCGCGGTCGTCTACGACGCCGCGGCCGAGGAGGCGCGACTGCGCCTGCAGCCGGTTTCTTTGACGGCCAGCGAACTCGCGGATTCCGCCCACGTCACCGTGCTGAAGGCCGGGTTGCTTGCTTCCGGCGGCGACGTCCTCATTGCCGCTGAAGAGGTCCGAGAGGGCGACGAACGCATTGTGAGCAACTTCTACAACGGAAAAATTGACTCGCCGACTGTGTTCAACCGGGCGTTGACCGACGATGAGCTATCAGTGCTGGAGGCGGGCGGAGCAGTTTCGGGAGACGTCGTGGCCGCGTGGGACTTCTCGGCCGATATCAGCTCGAGCGCGGTCACCGACATCTCCGCCAGCGGCTTACATGGCCGAACGGTCCAGAAGCCGACGCGCGGCATGACGGGCTGGAACTGGAACACTAGCGAGACGGCTTGGAAGCACGCGCCGGCGCAGTACGGGGCGATCCACTTCCATGACGATGATCTCGAGGACCCGGCCTGGGAGCCGTCCATGAAATGGACCGTGCCCTACGACCTCCCGAGCGGGATCTACGCTGCGCACCTCCAAGCAGAGGGCGAGGAGGACCACGTCCCGTTCATCGTGATTCCGAAACGTGGCCGGACCAAGGCGACGATCGCGCTCCTTGCACCCACGTTCAGCTATCTCGCGTACGGCAACAACCAGGTTGAGTTGGCTGGCATGTCCGCCGGCTTCTCCGGCCTAGGAGCCGGCGGATCCATGCAAACGGCGTATCCATCGACAAAACACGATAAGTACATTGTGGAGAACCGACTCCGCAGCCTCTACAACCTCCACAGCGACGGCTCGGTGGTCGCGTATTCTTCTTGGAAACGCCCAGTGCTGACAATGCGCCCCGACTACCGCGCGCCGCTGCTCGACAAGGGCGAGGGCTCCCCGAAACAGCTGGGCGCTGACTTACACCTCGTGGATTGGCTGCATGAGCAGGGCTACGAGTTCGATGTGATCACAGACGACGCGCTGCACGCTCAGGGCGCGGTGCTCCTAGAGCCTTATCGCGTCGTATTGACGGGCTCGCATTGCGAGTACTGGTCGCACGAGATGATTCGCGCCACGCAGGATTACCTCTCCGCTGGCGGGCGGCTGATGTACCTCGCGGGCAACGGCATGGACTGCGTCGCCCAGTTGGACCCGGAGAACGGCCAGAGCGTCGAGATTCGCCGCGGGCCGGTGAGCCATTGGTACGACACCCAGCCGGGCGAAGCACACCTGAGCAGCACGGGCGAGTTCGGTGGCGCAGGGGCCTGGAAATCCCGTGGCATCCCGGCTCACAGCTGGCTGGGGATCGGCTTCACCGCCGCCTCCACCGACAACGGGCGACCGTACAAGCGCCAGCCCGACAGCTTCACGCCGCAGGCATCGTGGGTCTTTGAGGGCATGCGCGATGACGAGCTGATCGGGGATACCCCTGCGCTCGTGAACAGCTACGGGGCAGCAGGCTTCGAGATTGATTGCGCTGATTACGAGCTGGGGTCGCCGGCTCGGACACTAATCCTGGCGACGGCGACCGGGTTCTCGTCTTTCTGGAACTACTATGAAGGGGGAGTTTGGAGGGCGCCGACCGGAGACGGTGGCATCCTCCCCCCGCACGTCAGGGCCGACATCACCCTGCTCGAGTATCCCGACGGCGGAGCGGTGTTCTCGACAGGCTCGATTACATGGTCTTCCTGTCTCTCGTACAATAGGTACAGCAATGCCGTATCGCTCGTGACTCGCAACGTGCTGGACCGATTTGCCTCGGAGGACAGGGGCTCCGTTGTGGCCCCGGTCACACGCACCGACGTCATCAAGTGAGCTATCGGTGCCGTGGCTGAGCGGGTTCGTCATGCGAGCGGGGCCGCAACGGCGTCCCGCCGTCGGGGGATAGCCGAAGTTTGGCGTCATGCCACAGCTGTACCGCCTTCCAAGGTTAGGGGGGTAACTTCCGCTTATCAACGGGTGCAGTAGGAGCTTTAATCTTCTCCGGGTTTGCCGAAGAATCAGTTGTCGGGTGGCTGGAGGAAGTTTCACCCCATATGCGCCAACTTTACGGTTGTTTGATCGTGATAGCTGCAGCCCGCTTCCTCTCGCCTTGGACAATGCCGACAATCAACCTTGCCCTGGCAGGCTCTGGCACAGCCCGTTCTCACCGACCGACCCGTTGCCTTGCCGTGGGAAGCGCATCCAGGGCTGCCCCGGCTTCATCGCGCGCGACGCGCGCGCTGGTGGTTATCCGGATTGCTGTTCGACCATGTTGCGAACGGTCACGACAATGGCGGCGGGCGGGAGAAGCGAAACCCGCTCCCGCTCCGTGGATTTCCCGAGGGCTGCAAGGCGATTCGCAACGGCAAGGACTCTACCAATATATTGAAGCGGTTGGACGATGGTCCGACGCCAAGGGTTCTCGCGGTCACAACCCGTCACGGCGGATGGCAACGCTGACCTTTGCTTCTTCTGATTATCCCTTGAAGAGTGTACTATCCGGCTCCAGCCCCGTTTCGGCAACTATGAGCTTGCGGCGAACGCTACCGATGATGATGCGGCGCACCTGGTCCTTCGACCCGCTCGTTCGTAAACCAATTGGCGGAGAACGCCCTGCGGCTGATATCGCAGCCACAACCAGGCCAGCTCAATGCTGGTTGTTCGTGCCCGGGGATTGCCTGCTTTGCTGATGCCCTGATCGTGATCCATGCTGCCGCTCTGGAACGACTCGGTGTTTAGCCAAGATAGCTGCCGAGGTTACGCGACTCTCCAAGCGGCATAGAACCCTCCCTTGCCGGAACAGTGGCAATTTGCAAACCAATCTCCTCAGTCTGGTTAACTGGCGGGTTTGGCGCTCGGGGGAGCTAAGCACGCAGAACTCGCCTCAGCACTCACAGCCGCATCTGGCTGTGCCGCGATTTGCCCGGGCATGCCATCAACCAAAGCCACTCGTTGATAATGTCGGCTAACCTCCGCAGCGAGCAAGGGGGGAAGCGCGCGTCCATCGTCGGTGATCATGATTTCAAGCTGCTTGGACCGTCCGTGCGGCCGGGCGAGAACGTGTAGCTGCGTTCGCCGTTTTCGTATGGGGCACGTATCTCGCTCTTTGGCTTGCCTGGTGCCTGCAAGCACTCCAGCCGAACGAAATCGGATGCTTCACCCGTCCACACGGGTTCGGATAATCAACGCCTTAGCCGTTATTCAGGGCCGACGAAATAAGGGCTCCGTGACTCCAAGGCAGGTTTCTGACCCGTGAAAATCAGCTCTATCCGAGTTGGAGCCCAGCATGCAACGTATGTTCAAATGCTTTGAAACTTGATCCATCCGTGCCATACTTACGACGACGTGAACCGGCAAATCGCGCTTTTTTTTGCTGGTTTCTGGCGCGGATCAGGGGGGTAACGCAGCCGTGATTGCCGGCACCTCGCGTACTGTCTGGATACGTCGCTAAGCCGACGGGCTACTTAAGCAAGCGAGCTAGCAGGAGGAATGCATGAAGGTTTTATGTTTGTGGTACGCTACCGATGACGAGCTAAACTATATAAGGGGCGTGCTCCCGAGAGGCACAGAGGTCGTTGCACCGAAGGGAGAATACTTCTCCCGCTTTGAGCCGACATACAAGGAATTGGCCGCCCACGTAGTCGATGCAGATGTGTTCATCGGCTGGGCCGTCCCAAAAGGCCTTTTGGAGAACGCTCAAAAACTTAAGCTATTTTGCTGGCAGCACTCAGGATGCGACGACCTCGATCATATCGGCGCTCTTGCGTACTGCAAGCAACGTGGGATCAAAGTGGCCAATATTCGCGGCGCGAACGCAGTCGCTGTTGCCGAGCACGCGATGATGTTCGTGCTCGCACTGGCAAAGGGCACCATCTACAAGCACAAGGTCGGTCAAGAGGGCAAACGGCTTTTCCCAGTTTTTGCAGATGCGACTCGATCCGCCATGCTTGATGGCCGTACTATCGGCATTGTTGGCGTCGGCAGCATAGGTAGCCTCATCGCTAAGCAAGCGAAAGGCTTCAACATGCATGTCCTTGGGGTTCGCCGAAACAAAGAACGACCAGTGGAACACGTGGACGTAATGCACGGTCCGGACGAACTGCGATCGGTCGTGGAAAAATGCGACTATGTCGTAATCGCCGCCCCGAGCACCAAGGAGACCGCACACAGCTTCGGCGAAGCCGAATTGGCTGCGATGAAGCCAAGTGCATTTCTTATCAATGTATCTCGCGGCAATCTGATTCAGGAAAAGCCGCTTTATGAGGCACTCACGACCGGGCGCCTGCGCGGCTATGCTGCGGATGCGTGGCATCGCTATGAATATGGTAGAGCCTTCCCGATCAGCTTCCTTCCCCGACTCGACGTACATAAGCTTCCAAACGTCCTGGTTTCCATTGACCGAGCCGCAGACGCAGATGACGTCTTGGAAAGAGACGTCCAGTGGGGCGTTCAAAGCATAGTCGAGTACGCCGCGGGCAAGCCTATCACCCGTGAAGTCAACCTCGATCTAGGGTACTAAGCTCGGATACCTGGGTAGGCCACCCTTGCACTGGAGTGGCCTACTTCTTTGAAGCCCGAAATTACTTGGGGGTCGTGGCTCTACCGTGCTGAAAGAAGCAAGTAGCGCCCTATTACCGCACCCTTTGATCACTGGACGACGTCGGTGTAGGCTGGGCCAAGATACTAGATGTTTGATCCCGGGCTTTACTGGGGCATTCTTGTCGTCCGAATCAAAGGATGCGCTATGGGCCAGGTTCTTCATGAGAGCGCCACAACGACCGAGGCGGCCCGTCGAGCGATACAGCATAGTCATGTCTGGACAGCGCCCGCTGATCAAGGGTTTGTTTTCAGCGATGGGATGGTCGCGGGTGTGGTGACGTCTCCGGCCTGTTGCCTGTCTTGTGACCGCTGGCCCTGATGGTATCAGCTGATCCTTTGGCCTGATCAAGAGAGCGAGTTCGAAGCTCTACGCAGCAGGCTTTCAGGATCTGTCCTCGTCTGTTCCCATCACGTCATTGTCACCCTCGATTCCGGTGCGAATACGATATGAGCGAGCTTCTTGGCAGTCGCCACGGCGACAAGTTTGAAGGGCTAGGTCTCCATCAGGCGATCCGCCCATTCTCAACGCATCGCCGGAACCCTTGCGGCGCGCGACTACCTTACTCGGTGACGAACAGAAGGAGGCGCTGGGCTCTCCGACGCGGATCCAGCACGTCGCGTTTGAAGAGCTGGCCTTCACAGCAAAATTAATGCTGCAAAGGCCAGTCCGCAGGGCCTCAGTCCTCCTGTCTGTCGTAAGCTGCCACGTGCCCCCGCATAACGCCGTTGGCATCCAAGTATATGAAAGTCATTGTCAGGACCTTCCCGTCAGGTGAGATAGTTCGGGTTCCGGCTCCAGTAACTTGATTCCCCTTTTTCGCCGTTAGGACGACAGTGTATCCATTGTTAACCCGCTCCTCGGCAAAAGTGTCAATCAGAGCGTTGCCCCCGTGTGGGTAGTATACGCCGTCTTCAGGTGATTTGAAGATTGACTGCTCGGAGAATAGCGACCCGTCTGGCAGAACTGCGTTGACTGTGCCAGTGACTAGGCCCTCTGAGTCCTGCGTATACGTACGTGTCGCAGACTTGTAACTGAATGGCGTTGGCTCGTTGATGAATTTGGACTTCGCCAGATTCAGTTTCCAGGCGCCAATAACTGGATCTAGTGCTTTCATGGTACCTCCGCTCCTATTAATTCCAAAGCTGCTTTGGGTTCAGCTGGCACCCGCCGTCATTTGGCGTCATTGCCTTTAAGCTCCCTCCAGTAATCTAACTGTTTTTCGGCGCCGATTTACGGCGTATAGGCGCCGAACTGGCCCAATTTCTGCAATTTCTTGCGTTGCAATGCCCTTACGATTCAACGAAGATTCTTGGGATTTCATTCAATTGCACAGTGCCCGGGGCGATTAGTTGCAAAAAGCGAGCGGATCGCTGTAGTGAAGACGCCCCTCAGAGGGCAGGTGTTGGGATTCGGCCATAGGCTAATCTGCCACGGCAACTGCAGCTATGCGCGCAGCCTCCGGGGGTGGGAGGAACGAGGTGGAGGCAGGGAGTATCGCTGTCGCATAACGTGGGGTTGATTCTTTTGTGCGGAGGTGCCTCGGCTGGTTGGACAAAGATGGCCGGGTTGCCTTGCTCCTCTGACTGGCCGATCAACGGCCACTACCTCAGTGTCTAAATCAAACATCAGAGCGATCCGCCAAGGCACCTTTCCCGAAATCGTCTTGATGGTTAAGTCGCTCGTTGGTCGGCGCGCCGGCGCCGATCACTCCGGATCATAATGGGTGACGTAGTGGAGTTCGCGCAGGGCGGGGATGACGAGGGCGATGTCTTTGTACGCCTCATGCTCGATGAAGCGCGCAGTCTCGGCCCCGGCCTGGGCTTGCCGAGGACGGGCCTGCCCTTTTTGTCGACGCAGTAGATCAGGATCGGCAGCAGCAGCCGTGGTTGGGGTTGTCAAGGGCGAGTAGCCGCTTCCAGCTTTTGATGTTGAGATTGATGGCGGCATAGAACCCACGGCCGCGGGTCGAGGCCGCCGCTGGGCTTGGTGGCGAATCGGGGCGCATAATCCTGCGGTCTGTCGAAGAGCGTCTCGTTGATCCGATTGTGGATCCTGGCAACGCTGGCAAACACGGCGTGATCGGTTGCAGACCCTCTGGCCAAGACGTCGCGCGGCAACCCATGAGCGGGCACATCCAGTATTGCGGGTTCGGGAACCGGGGCCCGGTGACCGCTGCCGTTACGAAGCCATCCAGCGCCGACATGGTGCGCACCTGCGGGCGACGGTTGGGCTTGACGGCCATCCAGGCCTCCAGCCGTCCGACAGCGCCATGTCATCGATCGCGCTCATGCTGCCAACGGGACCGGCATCTCTTCGCGGCGCCCCAGGTCCATGGCATTAGCTCGTCCCAGCGCGAGGCTGGCCAGTCGTTCTGGATGCGCTCGGTGACATCGGCCATGTAGGATTCGGCATCGACGCCGCAGAGCTTGCAGGTCTCGATGATGCTGAGCACGACCGCTGACCGCTCCGCCGCGGCGAAGTTGCCCGAGAAAAGCCAATTGCGCCTGCCGACAGTAAATCCACGAATGGCCCGCTCCGCGACCAGGTTGTCGGGCTCGAGCTGGCCATCGTAGAGGAAGCGATTAAACGCGCGCCATCGCTTGGTGCCGTCGGCGAAGGCCTTCGCGATAGCGGCATGGCGCGACAAGCCGTTGCCCTGGCGCATGAGCTGTCGTCGCAGCGCGCGGACCAGTGGTCGGGTCCGCCTTCGTCGTGCGGCCAATCGCTCGGCGGGCGGGAGCCCCCGTATCTCTTCCTCGATCCGGTAGATCGCCTGGATGCCGGCCATGGCCGTCGTGCTGAGCTCGGTCGGCTGGCTGTCGTGAACGTCGAATATCTTGCGACGCAGGTGGGCCAGGCAGGCAGCTTCTCGAATGGCCCCGCCCTTGTAGAGCTGATTGTAGCCAGTGAACCCATCGGCCTGGAGCGTGCCGGCAAATCCGGCGAGTTCGGTCATCACGCTCTCGCCGGCGCGGCCCATGGTGGCGCGATACCAGGCGATCGGCGGGTTCTGCGAACCCGAATTGCGGTCGTCGGCGACGTAAACCAGAGCGCGCCCTTGTGCGTCTTGCCGGGCGCCAAGGTCGGCAGCCGCGTGCGCCGGCGCCAATCGATCCCGTCCAAAAGTAGCAAAAGCTGTGCCTTGGTGAGCGACACGGTCACCTGATCCTTGGTGGTCAGCCAGGCGAAACAACCATCGGAAAGTCGTTTTGTAAAAAGGCAGAACCTCTGGTCGTGTGCGCTAGAATCTTGATGATATGACTCTTCCGTCCACGGAAGCAGAAGATCGCGCCAGTGTGCGGGTCGAGCGCGAGCACCTGCTGCACCATCCGCGCCAGGCTGTTGATCCCGCGGCGCATGTCGGTCTCACCGCAGCAAACGTAAATCCGGTCGGTCGGCACCACCGTGATCACCTGGTCAACTCTGCCAGGACGATACGCAGCGCTGTCGGATCGACGGTCCCGTCGATCCGCAATCGCGCGCCGTTCGGAAAGGCCACGACGATCCTGCCGGCCGGGTCCGGGCAATCGGCGACGGGACGCTCGACCTCGGGCAGATCGTTCACTTCGATCCGCGCGAAAGTTGCCACCGCCCGATCGGCCTCGATCTCGCCGCCGGCCATCTGCTTGCGCCAGGCATAGAGCTGCGACGGAGCTACACCGAACGCCTCCGCGACCTCGATCACCGACGACCCCGCCGCGCTCGCCAGATCGACCAACGCGCGCTTCTCCGTGCAACTCCACAGCCTCCGCTGCCGCACGCGCCTGGGCACCGCTGCACAATCTTCGGCCGGCGCCGCCGCTGATCTCGGCGACCATATCGCCCCTCGCATAATCCAATGTCATGGCGCGAAAGCTCCATGTTCATCAGCCTATTGCAAGGTGCCTTGGCCTACCGCTTACTGTCAAAACGTCAAACGCGAAAGGCTTCAGGCGATTCGCATCGTTCCGGTTAGTGCATCGCGGTCAGCCGGTGTCGCGTGCACGCGCCATTCGACACGGTCTGCGAAAAGCGCGAACTGGCTTGTGGCCAGGGTCTGGACGCCATCCTCGCGCCGATCTTTATAGATCGGAGTGCTCTCGTCGAAGAGCACGGCCTCCGTACCCTTCGCGAGATCGCCATTCGCGATCATACGCTCCGCCGCTTCCTGCCGATCTCGGGAAGAGAGGTTGATTTGCTGCTCGAGCCCGTTGAATTCCTCGAAGAGCAGGTGGTTCGCGTGAGCACGGGTCGAGGTGATCTCTCGAACCGCACAGCCAGAGGCCGGGGCCTCCACAGAAGCGAGCCGGCGGGTCTTCGCGTCACCGAGATTGTGATGGAAGCCGCTGGCGCGATCTTTGCGTCTCAGGATCTGGATCGCTTCGTCGAGGCCTCGGGCATCAAGGATCGCGCGGCAGATGATCTGACGCGGCACACCTAGCTTGAGATCGTAAGAGCTGATGTTGTTGACCGTCTGGACTAGCCCGTTCTCATTCAATCCAAATGTGTGTCCCGGTAGTAGCCCAGGATACATGAAGCTGCTCCACGCGGGGGCCTCATCAGGCTCGACCTCGACCCAGAGACAGGCGCCGAGAAAGTCGTTTTCGCCGTCCTCGTTATGGGCAATTACCGCCGGATCATCGCGTTCTGTTGCTGGAATCAGGAGAGAGGTGCAGCCCGTGCCGGCGACAGAATTCATCGTTGGGGAGCAGTCCTCGCGAAATCGCAGGTCACCGCGGCAATTCCAGAGGAAGATTGTTTCGAAATCTTGCTCGACCCCCGCGGCGATCCCCTCGATCTCATGCACGAAGCGGGGATAAGCCCCCCGTGCCGCGGATTCCAGGCCCTTCAAATAGTCCGAGCCTCGCCATCGTGCGTGGATCGTCTGATACTCCTCGGTACGCAGGGCGCGATCGCGGAAAGCCGAGGCGCTGGCTCGTCCAAGCGCTAAACCGATGGAAAAGGCGTCGCCTTTGGCGCGAACGCGGGAGATAGGATTTCTAGGCATTTTAGCCCTTCCGCTTTTCCGAGCTCGGTCGCGGGACAGGTTCCTCCTGCTGTCACCGATCGAGGAAGGTGCGCTCAGCTTGAACCGACAGCCCTTTCCAACGTACGACAACATGTCAGGTCGTCGTCCTGCAAGCACGCCGAAGAAACCTCTACTCTTCGATACGGGGCGCGGGGCGACCGCTCGGAACGACCTTCTCACAGTGATCAGTCAATTACGATGAGCTGACGAGGCACGCTCGACAGAAATTCGATCGCAGTCCCAGTAATCAAGAAGCTCTCGGTGATCTCTATACCCCAATTGTCGTACCAGAGACCCGACATGAAGTGGAATGTCATGCCTGGGCGCAGTTCGGTCCTATCGCCGTCTCGGAAACTAGCAGAATTTTCGCCCCATGCTGGCGGATATCCCATCCCGATAGAGTAGCCCGAGCGGCTCGCTTTCGTTAGTCCATACTTCGCAAGCGCACGACCATAGGCGATGGCGATGTCTTCACAGTAATTTCCCGCCACTGCCTTTTCCAGGCCCGCTGCCATCCCCTCCAGGACGGCCTTCTCAGCATCTTGCATTTGCTGGCTTGGTTTCCCGAGGTAGTACGTCCGCGACAGCGGGCAGTGATAGCGTTTGTGAACACCGGCAAGCTCAAAGAAGATGCTTTCGTTAGCTCGAATTCGCTTATCGGTCCAAGTGAGATGCGGAGCGGAGGCATCGGCGCCAGCACCGAGATTGGGCACGGCCGACGGATAATCCCCCCAATAGTCTTCCACACCGCGGGTGCCAACATAAGAGAGCTCCGCAATCACGTCCGACTGCTTTATTCCAGGGCGTAGCACTTCCGTAACACGCTGATACATCGCTTCCACGATCTTCCCCGCGCCTCGCATATATTCGATTTCACGTGGCGACTTGACGATCCGCTCCCAGTTGATCAGACGCATTGCGTTTTTAAAGCTGGCGTTGGGAAGCGCTGCTGAAATGGCATCGAAAGCCGCCGCCGAGAAGTAATAATTGTCCTTCTCTACGCCAATTGTCGCCGACCCATGACCCTCATCGATGATGATCTGTCCAAGAACTGTCATCGGATGCAAGGTATCTGACTGCACATAGTGATCATCGTACCATTTAATACGTTCCTCACCGATGTACGCTGTCCGGCGGCAGCCGTTTGCGTCCTGGCCTCGGCCGAACCAAAGGGGCTTTCTTTCCATGGACACTACTACGCATTGCGGCACGTAGAATGAGTTTCCGTCGTAGCCGGTAAGCCAACTCATGTTGGCTGGGTCTGTAACGACCAACAGTTCAATCCCTGCTCGCTCCATTGCGCTGCGGGCCTTTTCCAGACGGGTGCTGTATTCCGCTAGCTCGAATCTCAAAAATTCTGCGTTCATTGTAGCTCCTTGATGCTTTTCTACTTGGGATTCCGGCCCGGTCTACTTTTCAGCCTGCTCGATCCCGTGCCGTAGTTTTCGTCTTTCGTTCCGTTATCGGAACGGGATGGTTTTTATGACTTTGGTTGGGAGATATTGACCGTAGTTGGAATGAAAAGCAGCGCAGGCATTGGCCTGCTCGGCCGACTGAAACGTCAGTTAGAGCGATCGCGTCCCGGTCACTGTCCCGAGCGCCAGCCGGCAAATGTCTGTAATGTCGTAAATCGGCAAGCCTGTCGTGCTACGAAGCGCACGTGTCACAACCGGGAAACCTGTGCATTCGAACAGAAGAGCTCCGATCTCGGGATGCTTTGCGCGGAGTTGCGCGATACAACCGCCAACTTCCTTCTCAATTTGCTCGACAGCGGTTCGGACAAAAGGGCGAGCCACGGCGTTGGCGACGTACACACCGCCTTCGATCCCAGCGACGACAACGCGCGCGCGATCCGCGCGATTGTCGATATTGAGGAGGTCTTCAGTACAGTACCCTGAATCCGCCGTGATCACCGCAAGCTTTTTTTCTGGTCCTAACTGACGTAGCAAAGTCGGAACAAGAAGGAGGCTGGACATTATGACTGGCACGTTAACAGCAGCTGCCACAGCTTTCTGATGTCGGATTAAGAAACCGCAATCACCGGCGATGACATCGGCGCCACGTTCGACCAATCGCGCGGCAGCTGCCACACACGCGATTTCGAGTGATGGGTCGCCGCGTATAACGGTTTCCGCCAGCGCACCCTCCACCATCTCTGTAATGATCGGCGTCGCAAAGGTAGCCGGATTCAGCAAAGCACCGTCCCGGGGCTCCTGTTCATGGCTGTCAGGCAGCAATCCTTCATCAAGCTCAAGAATACCGAGGGTCGGGCGGCCTTGTAACGTCATCAATGACGTCCCTTTCGTTCGATGCTTCGATGAACGCGTTCCTAATTGAAACTTATCATAATGCACAGGCATTGCAACAAATGACTCACATATGAAGTCGTAAATCAAACGTACCTCAGCAAGCAGTACGTCCTTGCAGGCATGGGGCCAATCGCAGTGAACGCGGGCCATTTCTCCTCGTGACGCAGTGAGGGAAACAGCTTCGTCGGCGTTGGTCGAGTCGTCCCGAGCGGCCAGCGCTACCCGAGTGTTAAACGCCGGAGAAGTACAACGCGCAGCCTCTGACAAATTGTCAAAATGTGTCCCGATCACAAGATCGGGCTTGCTGCTCGGCTTACATCCTAAGTCCCATCCCGCTGCACCCAGGACACCTGTCGCAGCGGCTGATGTCCTGCGTCGGCTGTGGTCGAGACGCCGTAGCAGGAAGATTGAGGCGACGCAATTTTCATCAATTGATCTCGGAACCGAGTTTCGCTTCACGTGCCCGGGCATACGCGAGATTGGCGATGGCGGTATCCTGAACGCCCGTCCCCGTCAAATCCGCCATGGTAACCTGCGTATCACTCGTTCGTCCGTCGATCAGATTAGCAACAATATGGCCCAGTTCGAAAAATTGAGCGTCCTGTCCGACTGCGCCTGCCTCTAGAGCGTGATGTAACTCGCCCAAGTGGCGCGTTTGCGCGAGACTGTCAGCTACGTACAGGTCGGCACGCGCAACAGCTTGAGGTTCAATTTCGTTCTTGTGTTCCGCATCCGAGCCCATGGCTGTAATGTGCTGCCCGGGTTCAAGCCATTGGGCCTTGAGAAGAGGCCTGTTAGTTGGCGTCGTGGTAATAATGACATGCGCTCCAGCAACCGCCTCTTCGGGGCAAGCGAATGCGGTGACGTGGATGCCGAGTTCCTCGGAGAGTTCTCGCGAGGCGATTTTCGCCTTCTTGATGTCACGAGCCCATATGCGTACCGTGCGAATGGGCCTCACCAACAGAAGAGCCTTCAACTGCAGACGCGCCTGCATCCCGGCTCCAAAAACAGCTGCAACCGACGCCTCCTCACGGGCGAGGTGCTTGGCAGCTACCGCCCCGGCGGCAGCTGTGCGAACATCAGTCAGATAGCCGTTATCCAGCAACAGCGCCTGTACCACGCCCGTTTTGCTGGATAGCAAAATCATCAGGCCATTAGTGCTCGCCAGGCCGATTTCTGGGTTGCCGAAAAAACCTGGGCTGATCTTAATGGCAAAGCCATCAAGGCCCGGCACATACGCCGTCTTGACGTCCACTTCGCCGCGATGTTCGGGAATGTCGAGCCGCAGGATTGGCGGCATGACAACCTTTTCGGTCGCCAAGGCGCGAAACGCGCCCTCCACGCAACGAACGGCCTCCAGATCCAGCCGCACGAGTTTTCGCAATTGGCTTTCGTTCAGTATCGTTGTGGTCCCCATGATGCTCTCCTCGGAAAATAAATTACACACCGCACACGACTCGGCGATGTAATTCCATATCGACGTTACGGCCCGACAGGAGCGCGACGACGGGACCATTTAGATTGCCGACTTTGTTTGCCACCAGAGCTGCAATCCCGACAGCTCCAGCCCCTTCCACGACCTCCCGTTCTTGGAGGTACGCATGCTGCATACCGGCCGCGATCTCTTGCTCGCTCAGAAGAATAACGTCGTCCAGCAGGTCCTGGCACATGGCAAAGGTCCACCGGTTATCAAGGCCGATGCCGCCACCAAGGGAGTCCGCAAGGCTCTCGCATTCCTCCACCTGAACCGGCCTACTGGCATCGAGACTGGCCTTCATCGCGGCGCCGCGCTCCATCGTAATGCCGATGATACGTGCTTTCGGCCGCCGGCTCTTGACTGCAAGCGCCACACCTGCGGCCAAGCCGCCACCAGAAAGCTGAATCAGCACGGTCGAGACATCCGGGAGCGCCTCGACGATCTCCAGTCCGAGCGTACCCTGCCCTGCAATGACTGCTGGGTGATCGAATGCAGGCACGAGACACACACCTTCGGCGCGCGCCAATCGCTCGGCTTCTTCCTGAGCGTCATCTTGCGAATGTCCAACAATTCGGACCTCTGCACCGAGGCGCCGGATTTCAGACACCTTATTTTCGGGGACCAGGTCGGACATGCAAATGGTTGCCTTCACACCACATGTCTTCGCTGCGAAAGACAGCGCCCGACCGTGATTTCCGGTAGAAGCAGTAACAACGCCTTGCGCCTGCTCGTCGCGGGACAGTTGCAACACCGCATTTGAGGCGCCGCGCAGCTTGAAGCTCCCCGTCGTCTGGCGATGCTCGTGTTTGAGGTGGACCGAAACGCCGCACATTTGCGAAAGCGAATACGAAGGCTCAAGCGACGTGGGACGTATTCGATCCCTGATCCGTAGGCGCGCTCTCTCGATGTCGCTGATATTAACCACCATATTTTCTCCGGCGATAATGGCTATTTGCGTTGCTCAGTGCACTTTGGAGGCTGACCAACGCACTCGAGACGCTCAGGGATGCAATAAGTCCCAGCAGTAGCGGATCGCTAGCTCAGTCGCTGGAATAAGGATTGCGTCCGACGCTGCGAACGTCGGGGTATGAACTGCCGACTCTTTCCCTTCTTCTCGGCTGCCGACCCAAAAGTAGATTGAGGGTACGCAGCTGGTGTAAAAGCCAAAGTCGTCGCTGCCAGGCGTCGGTGGCCTCTCGACAAGCTTATCGCCTCCTGCTGTGTCAACGACAACCCGCTTAAAGCGTTCGACCAGAGCAGGATCATTTACAACGGGAGGCTCGCCCCACTGCGGTGAAAATTCCACTTTGCCTCGATGCATCGCCGCAGCAGCCTCGGCCACTTGGCGAATGCGGTGCACGAGGTGTTCACGGCGTTCCGAACTGCTTGTGCGTATTGTACCGGTCAGTCTAACAGATGGGCAAATGATATTGGTAGCCTGCCCTCCATTAATAGTACCAATTGTGACGACGGGTGAATCCTGGCTAGACATCTCACGCGACACAACTTTCTGAACCTCGTTGATGAATGTCCCGGCGATCGCTATCGCATCTACGCCTTCATACGGCTTGGCGCCGTGAGCCATTACACCTTCAAAGGTAAGACTGAACTGATCAGAGGAGTTCGTAACGGCGCCGGCGCGTGCAGCGTAAGACCCTGCGGGAATGTCAGTGTGAACGTGGAATCCGATTGCGGCGTCGAAACCATCGAGCAATTTCTCGTCTGCCACCGAACGCCCACCGAGGGGCTCCGTCTCTTCCGCCGGCTGGAAGAATACTCGTAGGCGACCAGCGAAATTTTTTCGCGTGCGATGGAACGCAAGCGCAGTTCCTAAGGCGATGGATCCATGGATATCATGGCCACAAGCATGCATAACGCCGGGCACCTCGGATATAAAAGAAAGGTCATCTCGATCCTCCTGGATCGGCAGTGCATCAATATCTCCGCGTAATGCGATCGATCGGCCACGTCCGGGAGCTAACCCCTTTATATCTATGTAGAGCCCGGTCCTGTGGAACGTCTTTGCACCCGCGATGCCAAAGCGCTCAAGCGCTTCGCGAATCCTTTTCTGCGTTTTCCATTCGCTGTTCGACAGCTCAGGCTCACGATGCATTTCATGGCGCATCTGAATCACGGCCTCGCGCTCGAGCTCTGAGAGCAGATTATTGGAAAGATTTTTCATATGACTTCCCGATCTTCGTTCAGACGGCATGGCAAACGAGGCCAATCGGCCACTGCGCCGCGCAGCACTTCCGTAAAACGGCCATTTCCTCCACTTGATTTCGATTGGGGAAGCGAAACCTGCCGTTCATACATCTATGGGGAATGCAAAACCGGCTTTTACGCGGTCCATCACCACCATGGTTTTGAACCCTTTGATGTCAGCGTTTTCATAGAAAAAGCGCCGTGTGAACTGTTCGTATCCCTCCATATCCTTGGCGGTAACTACGAGCATGAAGTCAGCGTCTCCCGTCACGTAGTAGCCAATCATCACTTCCCGAGTGCTCCGTATCGCGTTTTTAAATCGATCGACGATATCTGCTCTCTCGCGTTCGAGAGTTACCAAGACAATCATAGTGATCTGCCGGCCAGCAGCTTTAGGAGAAACAATGGAAACGTCCGCCTCGATTACCCCTTCACTTCGCAAACGCCTCAACCGCCGCTGGCAGGCGGTAGGCGACAGATGAATAGTCTCTGCAAGCTCATCTGAGGTTAAACGGTTGTTTCTCTGAACTACTTCGAGCAACGCGACGTCTAAGCGGTCAAGTTCGGTCATGGTAGGAACCTACCAGCACAGCTGCTTCCGACCGGCCCTTGGTGAAACCGTAGCGACGATATAGAAGCCGAGGCCGGACGTTCCCAAGTTTCATTATCGCGACAGGAAACCATTCTTATTATCGCGTTTCGACGGGTGATCGGTCGCAAACGCTGGTAACTCTTCACAACAGGCCTCCCGTTGATTCCAATAATCCATTGTTTTCCATTGCCCGTGCCCGCGCAGGTTGCCATTCGCGATGCCATAAATCTGCTTTGTCAGTGATTGAGGATCTGACTGAGAAAGAGCTTTGTTCTCTCGTGCTGCGGATTGGTGAAGAAGTCGTGTGGATTACCCTCTTCGACAATCCGGCCCCAATCCATGAAGATCACTCGGTCGGCGACTGCGCGAGCAAAGCCCATCTCGTGGGTGACACAGACCATAGTCATGCCGTCCTTGGCTAAGCTGGTCATAGTTTCCAGCACCTCGGAGACCATTTCCGGATCGAGCGCCGAGGTAGGCTCGTCGAACAGCATGACGGCAGGCTCCATGCAGAGCGAGCGGGCAATGGCGACGCGCTGCTGCTGTCCACCTGAGAGTTGAACCGGATATTTGTTCGCCTGTTCGGGAATGCGCACCC
Source organism: Mesorhizobium sp. M1252 (assembly GCF_040318265.1). Lineage (NCBI taxonomy): Bacteria > Pseudomonadati > Pseudomonadota > Alphaproteobacteria > Hyphomicrobiales > Phyllobacteriaceae > Mesorhizobium > Mesorhizobium sp. M1252. Next base: position 51,181 of record NZ_JAMYLX010000023.1, read on the forward strand.
GCTCCAGGAACTTCATCGCAGTCTTCTTGGCCTGGGCTTCGGGCACGCCCTTCATCCACAAGGGACCCGCCATGCAGTTCATAAGCACGGTCAGGTGCGGGAAGAGATTGAAGTGCTGGAACACCATCCCGACATTCTTGCGAACTTCGGTGACGTCGTGCATTTTGTTGTGCAACCTGATCCCGTTGACAGTGATTTCACCCTCCTCATGCGCTTCAAGCCGGTTGAAGCAGCGGATCAGCGTCGACTTCCCGGAACCGGAGGGACCGCAGATGACGATGCGTTCGCCTTTGCAGACAGTGAGGTTGACATCAGCCAAAGCTCTGAAGGTGCCATACCATTTGGAGACGTTCTTCGCTTCGATGATTTTGTCCGCCCTCATTGGCACCTGCATCTGGCTGAAAGACTCCTGGGATGAAGATAAGTCCGGCTGCAGCACATCTCCAATTTCAGGCAAACGGCCACCTCCATCGAGGCCTTTCAACCGGTTTATGTTGCCAGCGCTCATCGCACCTTACTCCTTCCGAAACGATGCTCGAGCCGTGATTGAGCCACCTCGAGGCAGGCGGACATGATCCAATAGATCATTGCGGCTGTTATCAGCATCTCCATGTGATGGAAGGTCGGCTGGCCGATTGTGCGAGCAAGGAAGGTCAGTTCCCATACGCCAAGGACCGAGACGAGGGAACTGTCCTTCAACATTGCGATAAAAGTGTTTCCCATCGGGGGAATGATGACTGGAAGCGCCTGCGGCAGGATGATTCTGCGCATCGTGAGGCCAAAGCCGAAACCCATGGATCGTGACGCTTCCCATTGGCCGCGGTCGATGCTCTGGATACCGGCGCGGAAGATTTCCGTCATATAGGCGCCGACGCAAAGCGACAGTGCCAATATGCCGGAAGGAACGGCATTGATGACGATACCCAGTTGCGGCAGCCCGAGGTAAATCAGGTAAATCTGTATGAGAAGTGGCAGACCGCGGAAAAACGATGTGTAAAAGCTGGCGATGGCATAGGCGAAGCCATTGCTTGAAAGCTTTGCAACAGCTGCAATGATTGCGATGAGCGATGCGAAGATAAGTGAGACCGCCGAAACATAGATCGTAGTCACCGCACCCTGCGTTATCAGGTATGGCAGGTTCTCCCAGATGAACGGCATGCTCAGGTTAAATGCCTTGAAGAAGGCAAGAAACAGCAGCAGTAGCTCGACCCATACAATGCCGATCTGCGCCTTCAAGGGCGCAAACCCGATCAGCACGATGTTGACGCAGAACATCACTGCGATCACAAAAGCGATTGCAAAACGGCCATATAATCCGCTCTGTAGCGGGTCGCCGATGACCGGCCGCATAAGCTCGCCGAAGGTGGTGCCCGAAAGATTGAACATAAGAAAACACACAAGCACGACGGTGAAGATCGAGGTAACAAACCACGGCTTATGAACGAGCACCTTGGATTCGACTGTGTCCTGATAGAGCATGATGAGTCCTTCAAACAAGGCGGCTCAGACTGGGTCTGAGCCGCAATGATCTGCGGCCTATTGTTCGATGGAGTAGTCCACGCCGAACCACTTTATCGATAACTTTGAAAGAGTGCCGTCGTCCCTCATGCTCTTGACGGCCGCCGAGACCTTATCGGAAAATTCCTTATCTCCTTTGAGGATCGCGATAGCACCCGGAGCGGAGAAAACAGGACCGAGCACCTTAATCGGATACCCGGATTTTATCGCTTCCCGAGCAATAGTGTCGTCGCCCAATACGGCGTCGAGGCGAACCCCATCGCCAAGGCGAAGATCGTCAAATGAAATGTTGCTGGATCCGTAGACTTTAACCTGGCCGGGCGTAAATTCGTACTGGATTGGTTTGGCGTTGAGCCAGCCGGGGGTAAAGCTGTGGTTGGCATACGATTCCCCCACGCTGCCAGATTGAACGCCAATCACCTTTCCGGCGAGATCTGAAAGCTTCGTCGCTTTGCTATCCTTATGAACGATGGCTGCAGTTGGACCGTAGAAATATGTGGCGAAGTCGAACTTCTCTGCTCTCGCCACTGTAGGAGTCATTTGGCCCATGGCAATATCCCAGCGGCCCTCCCACTGTCCCGCAGTGATCACATCCCACGCTGGCGTCACCAACTTGATGTCCACGCCAAGATATTTCGCGATGCCTTTGGCTACGTCTACGTCATCGCCCTCAAGTTCGTGTTTTTCGTTCAAATGGGCCATCGGACCCCAATCCGTTCCGACAGCTACCGTGAGCGTCTTCGTCGTCAAGACGCGGTCAAGCACTTCGCCGGCCCAAGCGACGGGTGAGAATGTTAGCGCGGCAATTGCACATGATGCGGCAGCCGTGAGCATTGCTACAGGTTTATTCATGCGATGTTCCCCTTATGTTACCGGTTTGAGCGGAGCGTGAGGCCGCAAAGCAATATCTACTCCTTTTCGACCTCGACTGCAACATTTGTTTTATATACCGGCACATGGATCAAACGTTTCTTGTGTTGGGTTATGCGATCGCCCCTGACTATAATGGGCGCTCAGCAAGTTCCGCGGCGATCGCTTGATCTAACGGCGTGGAGTAAGTCATCAAAATATAGCCCAGGATCGAATAGAATCCGACCGTAGCGATAAGGTCGAATACCCCTTGTCGCCCAATGGCAGCAGAAAGTTCAGCTTCGATATCAGGCGCCAGCCGCGAGGTGTCGAAGAGCGCATCAACGGCTCGCGCAACAAGCCCATCTTCCCCAGTGGGCATGTCCCGCATGGCTTGAATTCGCGTGTCTGAGAGACCTAAGGCGCGAGCACGACTAACATGATGTCCCCACTCATAGGCGGAGCCCATTCGATGCGCAGCCCGAAGGATAGCGAGTTCTGATCGAACTGCTCCTAGCGCGGTGCCGTTGACGATATGCTGGCGCAACGGAGCCCAGGCCTTCAGTAAACTCGGATGGTGAGCCATTGTGCGATAAACGTTCAGGGCGCCTGCGAAGCCTACTTTCATATCTGCGATTTCGGCCGGCCATTGATCGTCGGGCAAGGGCAGGCAGGAAGGAGTCATGTCAGCGGAGACGTTCATGACACACCCCGAGCCTCAATTGATAACTGCGGCATTGATTGCCGCAGCGATCTTTTCTACGATCAAGTCGATTTGCGCGGGCTGAACGATGTACGGAGGTGCCAGCAGCACATGATCACCCCGCGCTCCGTCAATGGTGCCACCCATCGGATAGCACATCAGGCCGCGTTTCATCGCCTCCTTCTTGATTCTGGAATGCATTTTGCGTGCTGGGTCAAAAGGCTGCTTGGTGTTCTTATCAGCAACAATTTCCACGCCACGAAAAAGCCCGCGTCCGCGGATATCGCCGACGTGGGGAGATTGGCCCAGGGCGGCATCGAGCCCCGCCTGGAGGCGATCGCCCATCTTGGCGACGTTGGCCATGATTTCCGGGCGTTTCAGGATTTCAACCACCTTGCTGGCAGCCGCCGCAGCGATAGGATGACCAATATATGTATGTCCGTGCTGGAACAGACCCGAACCTTCAGCAAACGCGCGATAGATCTTATCGGATAGCATCACTGCGCCAATTGGCTGGAAGCCACCACCCAATCCTTTCGCAATGGTCAGCAGATCCGGAATTATACCTTCTTGATCGAAGGCGAAGATGCTGCCCGTACGCCCCATGCCGCACATCACTTCGTCGAGGATCAGCAAGATACCATACTTGTCACATATTCGTCGAATGCGCCGGAAGTAGTCGGCGACCGGTCCGACTGCTCCGAGGGTTGCTCCAACTACGGGTTCAGCCACGAAAGCCATGACCTTGTCTGGCCCCAACTCGACAATTTTTGCATCCAATTCGATCGCGAGCCGCTCGGCATAAGCCTCGGGCGTCTCGCTCGCTTCCATGTCGCGATAGGCATAGCAGGGTGCGACATGATGAGTTTCGGGCAAAATTGGTTTAAACTGCGCGCGGCGCAAAGCATTTCCGCCAGTCGCCAATGCGCCGATCGTATTCCCATGATAGCTCTGGCGGCGTGCGACGATGTGGCGGCGCTGAGGTTGGCCAATTTCAACAAAATACTGGCGCGCCATTTTGAGAGCTGCTTCGACTGCCTCGGAACCGCCCGAGACGAGGTAGACATAGTCTAGGCCTTGAGGAGACAACTCGACTAATTGCTCAGCAAGTTGTTCGGCCACTTCGGTGGTGAAGAATGACGTATGGGCGTAGCTGATGCGGCTCATCTGTTTTCTCATCGCATCCAGGACTTCAGAATGGTTGTGGCCGAGGCAACTGACCGCAGCACCGCCCGATCCGTCGATGTAGCTCCGGCCTTCACTGTCAGTGATGTAGATGCCATTTCCAGCTACGGCTTTCGGCAGATTCGCATCAATGGTTCGATGAAGGATTTTCGTCATTGTGATATCTCAAGTTGCCATGGAGCCGAGGTTCCGGCGCACCTCATATAATTTGCAGGTTTGCCGAAACTTTGCAACATTTGTTTTATCGTAGTTTCTCTAAGCCATTTGTATTCTCGCGCCGTCCCAATCACGGCTCTAGCGCTGGAACCGCTGACGAAGCGCACACCATTTGACTTTTGGGGCCGATGGAACGATGGTCCACGTAAATTAAATAATGACCCTGAAATGAGGCAAAGGTTGCAAAAGGGCCCCCTACACAATCACATCATCGAACGCTTCGACAACATGCCTCAGCAGTTGCAGCACGCCGCTCGTCACGTCCTGGAGCATCCTCAGGAAGTGGCGCTCGTTTCAATGCGAGAGTTGTCGCGCAACGCCGGCGTGCAGCCGTCCACGATGACGCGGTTGGCAAAGTTTCTCGGCTTTGCAGGGTATGACGAATTTCGCGGCGAACATGCGGACGTCATTCGGGTGAGCTCCGATGGATTCGCAGCGCGTGCGTTACAGCGAGGCAAAGGTGAATCGAACGGAGAGAAATTCGCAGCTCGAATGCTAGAGAGTCTTTCCGCGCAGGTCGCGCGCCTCTGTGAATCGGATACCTTGCAACGGCTAGCGAAAATAGCCGACCGCTTGGGGCAAGCCAGGAAAATCTATGTTCTTGGGCTGCGTTCCTGCCACTCGGTGGCTTGGAATTTCCATTACGTCATGACTTTGCTCGGCGAAAAGACCGTTCATCTTGATGGACCAGCCGGCACGAGCGGAGATGCACTTATCCGCGCTGGTGACGAAGATGTTCTACTTGCGATTTCAGTAAACCCATATTCTCTGTACACGCTGGAACTTGCCGAGGCCGCTCGAGAGAAAGGAGTGCACATACTAGCGATTACCGACAGCGAAGTTTCACCACTCGTAACAATCGCCGAGCATGCGGTCTTTTTTTCGACGGATAGCCAGACCTTCTTCCACACATTGACACCGGCTTTAGCCGTTTCCGAAGTGTTGTGTGGTCTATTGGCCAATCAAAACCGCACCACTGCTCTGAAAGAGCTTAGACGTGCTGATCGTCATCTGTCGGCGATGAATACTTACTCAACGTCCATACCTAAGCGAAGGATTTAACAGGCTAGCTAAGCTAGCACTACTTTGGCAGATTATTAGTTCTGGGAGAGTTGAGGTTTCCAAAGAGCGGTTTTGCGTGATCCATGAGAGGTCGGCTGTTGGAGGCCGACCATGAACAGGGGCCTGGCAACTCGATCTGGAGCGGTGGCTTGAGCCGTTCGTCTCGGCGTTGAGGCACAAGACGCGTGCGCGGGTGTGTCCGGCCTATATTGCGGGGCTGATTGGCCTTTGGGATCGCAAGAGCGTCCAACCGATGGCGGCGCGCGTGACGCAGGCTCAACCAAGACCATTGCACCACTTCATCGCGAGCGGCGTGTGGGATGCTGCGCCGCTGGAGAAGGTGGGGCTTGCATCGTGGAAGACACCGCGCTCCCCGAGAAGAGGCGCCCCTCGATCGGCGTCGCGAGCAATAATGCCGCGGCGCTTGGCAAGAACGCCAACTGCCAGACGCTGGTGTCGCTCACGCTGGCCTCTGGCGAAGTGTCGGTCATAGTGGGGCTGCGGCTGTTTCTGTCCGAGGGCTGGATTTCCGATCCCGCCCGAGTCGACCGTGCCGGTGTGCCCGATGACCATCGTGCCAACAGGACCAAGCCCGAAATCGCACTGGCCGAGATCGACCAAGCTCGCGCAGCCGGCTTACGCTATGGCTGCGTGCTCGCCGATGCCGGATATGTTGAGCGCCCCCATCCGGCAGGCGCTCACCGAGCGCGGCCTTACCTGGGCCGTCGCTATCCCGTTCAAGCAGAAGGTCTATGCGGCCGAAGCGGCGATGATCTTCCCCACCGCCGGACGCAGCCGCCCTCGCCGCCGGCATATCCCGATTTGAAGTCGATGACCGCGCAGGCGATTTGGGGGCGGCTACGCGAGCGCGGTGACAGGCTCGGTTGGGGCGGCGGGCCGAGGTTCTTTTCCCCCTCCCGCTTGTTTGAGGCGGCGAGATTGCATGAAGGCGTAGGCGATCATCGTCGTCTGCTGTAAAAGCCCAATCTCGAACAGTCAGTTGGTGGCGTGGCACCAAAGGCCGCCTCTTGGCGCGCTTCGCCGATGTCCGTGTCCGGGTTGCAGATAGCACACCCCGGCGCAACCGTGACATGGGCGCTCAGCATCTGCCCGGCGAAAAGATCTGGATGATCGGCGAGCACCGCTCAACCGGCGAGCGCAAATACTGCCTCTCCAAATTGCCCGCCGACACCTCAACTAAGTAGATCGCAGGCGCCATCAAGGCGCGACGGCCTTGCGAACAGGCGCATCAGCAGCCCAAGGAGGAACTTGGCCTCGGCCACTTCGAGGGGCGCTCATGGACGGTCCTGGACCGGCACGCGCTGTTCGTTGTCCCCACTACCGCAGAGCCCTCTCCGCTAAAAATCTGCAAAGTAGTACGTGGCCACAGCCTCCAAAGATCGCGTTGGCTCGCGCCAAATGAGACGCTTGAGTCATAATTGCCTCTTGGGGAACATATGTTGCATTTTGTGCGGAGGTAAGATAGAGCAGTCTGGGAGTAGCGGATCAACCGCTGAAAAAGGGAGGAAATGGGAACATGACGATCTCTCGACGCAACTTCGTCAAGGTGGGTATTGCGGCCGGAACGGCTCTAGCCGCCCCTTCTGTCCTGCGGGCGCAGACAGCACGAACCGCTGATCGGACCATCCGCATGGTGACAGACAACCTCAGTGTGTTCGACCCGGTCGTTACAACGGCTGACGCCACCTACGCCCATGCCCTCGCGATTTACGACAAGCTGTTCTCAGCCGACTCCAAATTTATGCCGCAGCCGCAAATGGTGGGAAAGTGGAGCGTATCCGACGACAAAAAGGCTTATACGTTCGAGCTCCGCGATGGTCTGGGCTGGCACGACGGCACCGCGGTTACCGCGGCGGACTGTGTGGCCTCGATCCGTCGCTGGGGCCTGGTGGCTCCCGGCGGGCAGTTGCTCATGGAGAGAGCCCGAGATATCTCGAAAAAGGGCGACAAGACCTTCACGATAGCGCTCAAGGAACCACTGGGGATTCTGCTCGACATCCTCGCTTTCCAGGGCCCATTTATCATGCGTGAGAAGGACGCGAATCTTCCCCCGGCGGAACAGGTTACCGCGAATATCGGATCGGGGCCCTTCAAGTTCAACCACGCTCTTGCCAAGCCGGGCGCGAGCTTCACCTACGACCGCAATGAACAATACGTGCCCCGCAACGAGGCGCCCGACGGACTGGCCGGCGGGAAGATCGTCAAGGTCGATCGCGTCATCTGGGACATTGGCTTGCTCGCCAATCAGCAGACGGCCGTTGCTGCCTTGCAAGCAGGTGAGATTGATTTCATTTTGGCGCCCCCTGTCGATCTCTTTCCGGTTATCGAAGGCGATCCGGACCTTGAACTGCAGGTTCTGAACAGGTCAGGCAACGACTATGTGTTGCGCATGAACTGTCTGCAAAAGCCATTTGACAACGTGAAGGCGCGCCAAGCGATACTTCACTTGGTCGACCAAGAGGCGATGATGCGCGCCGCAGTCGGCGACCCAAATTACTTTAGCTCCGTCACTTCGATATTTGGAAACGAGACGCTGATGTCCAACGATGAAAATACGGAATGGTTCAAAAAGGGAGGCGAACCGGAAAAGGCCAAGCAATTGTTCAAGGAGGCGGGATATGCAGGCGAGAAAGTCGTCATCCTGCAGCCCACGGACTGGGCAGAGTCAAGCAATACCGCGCAGCTTTTGGCATCCGAGTTGCGGAAGATTGGGGTTAATGCGGAGCTTGCCCCGAGTGACTGGGGCGGGCTCGTCGCCCGTCGCGCGAAGAGGGGGCCTGTCGAGGACGGCGGCTGGAGCATCTTCATAACCACAAATCCTGAGGCGGGCCTCGGTGAAGTAGCTACCAACACTACCCTCCCCATGAATGGTGAAAAAGGGTGGTTCGGTTGGCCACAGAACGACGAATATGAGGCTCTTCGGACCAAATGGGCAGGTGTCGAAACGCTCGAAGAGCGCAAGGCAGTGGCCCGAAAGATGCAAAGGATTTGGTGGGACTATGTGCCCTCGGTTCTATTAGGTCAAAGCGTCACGCCAAGCGCGCGCCGCAAGACACTCACAGGCCTGCTGGAGGTGCCTGGCTGGTATGTGGCAATGTGGAACATGAAGAAGACCCCGGTCTGATGGCAACTTACATCCTTCGCAGGCTAGTTTCCACCATCGCCGTCATGGTGATGGTCGGGATCTTCGTCTTCCTGCTTCTCAGGCTCGCCCCCGGCGACCCGGCAGCCATGATCGCCGGCAAGTCGGCGACGGCAGAGATGATCGCCGGCATCCGCGAACAGCTGGGACTCAATGATCCCGTGCCGGTTCAGTTCATACGTTGGGTGCGGGACATGCTCGGCGGCGATTTCGGTACCTCGATTTTTGCCGGACGCCCAGTTCTCGAGCTCATCTCGCAGCGGCTGGAACCTACTATTTCCATTTCGATCTTGACCATGACACTTTCGGTGACAATTGGGGTCTCCTTCGGCATCCTTGCTGCGTGGCGAGTTGGCGGTCTTGTCGATCGCATCCTGACAGCATTCGCGACCGTTGGCTTTTCTGTCCCGGTGTTTGTCGTCGGATTCTTCCTCATATACTTGTTCGCGATCAGAACCCATTGGCTGCCCGTGCAAGGATACCAGCCTATCCACGATGGTTTCCAGCCGTGGCTTCTGCACCTGATCCTGCCGACCGTGACTTTGAGTGTTCCCTACATCGCTTTCATCGCCCGGATCGCGCGGGCGAGCATGCTCGAAGTTCTATCGGAAGACTATATGCGAACAGCAGCTGCCAAGGGCGCGTCGTCCTATTCCATGCTTTTCCACCACGCACTGAGGAATGCTGGTGTCCCGATCCTCACCGTGATCGGCTTAAGTTTTGCAGGTCTGATTGGCGGTGTCGTCATCACGGAAACGGTGTTCAACATCCCTGGTGTCGGTCGTCTGGTAGTCGATGCAATCAACAACCGCGATTATCCCATCATTCAAGGCGTGCTCATCCTGGTTTCGGGCCTATACGTCCTCATCAATCTCGCGGTCGATCTTTCCTACACTCTGGTCGACCCCCGCATCAGGTACTAATTATGACGCTCATTACTGCGCCGGTTAAAATCCTCCCAACGGGCCGCCTACGAATATCTGACCTTCCGCGTCTGGCAAAGCGGCATCCGCTCGTCCTGGCAGGCGGGGGGCTCTTGGCGCTGTTGATCGTTCTGGCGCTGGCCGCCCCACTTTATGCCGGCAATCCGGTGAACATGGATCCATTCAAGCGCCTCCAGGCGCCTTCCACCGAAATTTGGTTTGGGAGCGACAATCTGGGCCGGGATGTGTTTGCGCGAACGATCTTTGGTGCCCGCACCTCCCTCCTGGTTGGGCTGCTGTCGGCGACGTGCGCGGCCCTGGGCGGGCTTCTGATCGGTGTCACTGCTGGCTACATCCGCAGCTTCGACAATATCGTCATGCGGGTCATGGACGGCCTGATGTCAATCCCGACGATTCTGCTGGCCATGGCGCTGATTTCACTGACAGGCCCAGGGATCGGTATTCTCGTTGTCGCCATCACGATCCCCCAGATGCCAAGCGTAACGCGGCTGGTTCGTTCGGCCGTTTTGAGCGTTCGGGAGCGTCCGTATGTGGAGGCCGCCGTCTGCGGCGGTGCGCGCCTGCCGAAAGTGCTGTGGCGGCATGTCATCCCGAGCACCCTTCCGGCGCTTATGGTGCAGAGCGCAATAGTCTGCGCAGATGCAATACTTACAGAAGCCGGGCTGAGCTTCTTGGGCGTAGGCGTGCCGCCCGAGATTCCGAGCTGGGGCAACATGATCTCAAGTTCCCGTCTGTATCTCTCTATCGCACCGATGACGGTCTTCGCCCCCGGTATCTGCCTCGCCGTCACGGTCCTTGCCGTCAACCTGCTCGGCGACGGCCTGCGCGACCTGTTAGATCCCAGCGCCAAGCGGAGGCGATGACATGCAGATGTACCAAACCGCAGAGAACGACGTGCTTCTCGAAGTCCGAGACCTTGAGACGCACTTCTACGGCGAGGAGAGCGTCACCCGGGCCCTAAGCGGCATCAGCTTCCAGGTCAAGAAAGGCGAGACGCTCGGCGTTGTCGGCGAATCAGGATGCGGGAAGAGCGTTACCGCTCTATCCATCCTTCGGCTGCTGCCGAAGCTGACCGCCAGGACAGTCGCTGGGGAGGTTCGCTTCCACGGACGCGACCTCCTTGAGCTGTCCGATCGCGAGATGCGAAAGATCCGCGGCGACCAGATCGCCATGATCTTCCAGGAGCCGATGACGAGCCTGAACCCCGTCTATACAGTCGGCCACCAGATCGCCGAGGCAGTTCAGATCCACACCAAGGCCTCGCGGTCCGTTGCCATGTCGAACGCCGAAGAGATGCTCCGTCTCGTCCGCATCGCGGATCCGGAACGGCGCGTCAATAACTATCCCCACGAAATGTCGGGCGGCATGCGCCAGCGCGCCATGATCGCCATGGCTCTTGCCTGCTCACCGGAACTGTTGATCGCCGACGAGCCAACGACTGCGCTCGACGTTACTATCCAGGCACAGATCCTGCGGCTCATCGTCGATCTCAAAGAGCGCACGGGAACGGCCGTCATGTTCATCACGCATGACTTGGGCGTTGTAGCCGAAACATGCCAACGCGTTATCGTGATGTATGCCGGCCGGATCGTAGAACAAGCGAACGTCATAGATTTGTTTGCGCGTCCCGCGCACCCCTACACCCAGGGCCTGATGCGATCGGTGCCTGATCCGCGGCGCGGCCGTCAGCGCCGCCTTCCCGAAATTCCCGGGATCGTGCCAAACCTGCGCGAGCCCATTGTCGGGTGCAGCTTTGCGCCTCGCTGCCGGTTCGCGATCGATATTTGCCGTGAGAAGACGCCCGCCCTGCGTGATGTCGGGGCGAGCCACGCCGCAGCTTGCTGGCGCGCCGAAGAGGTGATGGGCGCATGAACGATCCTCTGCTCAAAGTCGAGAATCTGACCAAGCACTACCCGCTTGGCTCGGGATTGTTCAAGAAAAGCATTCCGGTGATCCGGGCGGTGGAGGATGTATCCTTTTCCGTCGAGGCGGGCGAGACGCTCTGCATCGTTGGCGAATCCGGCTGCGGCAAGTCCACCGTCGCGCGGCTTCTGATGCGGCTTGTGGAGCCGACTAGCGGGCGCGTAATGATCGACAGGACCGATATTGCGGGCCTCAAGAAGGACGCACTTCACGCCTGGCGCCGTCGGATGCAGATGGTCTTTCAGGACCCTTACTCGTCGCTGAACCCGCGCCTCACCGCCGGACAGATCATCACCGAACCCGTCGAGAACTTCGAGCGCCTCGGCCGAAAACAGCGTCAAGCGCTTGCTGCGGACCTTCTCCGAAAGGTCGGAATGTCGCCCGAGATGATGCACAGACTGCCATCCGAGTTGTCGGGCGGCCAGCGCCAGCGCCTCGGTATCGCGCGAGCGCTGGCGCTCCAGCCATCGCTCATCATCGCCGACGAAGCGGTGTCAGCCCTTGACGTGTCCGTGCAGGCACAGATCTTGAATCTGCTTCTGGATCTGCAACAGCAGATGGGCATCGCCTTCGTCTTCATCTCCCATGACCTTGGCGTCGTGGAGCACGTCGGGCATCGCGTTGCGGTCATGTATTTGGGGCGGATCGTGGAGCTTGCGCCCTGCGAGGCGCTCTTCGCCAAGCCGGTCCACCCCTACACCGAGGCGCTGATCGCGGCAGCGCCGGTCCCGGATCCCACCCGCGTTCGGCTGGAGGCGCCCGTTGAGGGCGAGGTGCCAAGCCCCATCAATCCGCCGACTGGGTGCGAGTTCCACCCGCGCTGCCCGCTCGCCGTCGAGCGCTGCCGCATCGAAGTGCCACCTTTAGTGCCAATGGCAGACGGGCGCGTCGTGGCCTGTCATGTGCGCGCTCCGGCCACAGCAACCCCGGCCCAGCCAGCTGCTGAATTGGCAGTATGGACGGTGGGAGGTGGCATGAAAGAGGCCGTGCTCGCTGAGAGAACGGATCATTGAGACGCAGGTGATGCGGCGGCGGCACTACGGAAGGCGCGTCGACGATATCCCGGCTGTCCTGATTGCTTGCTAGCGAGCCCAACAGGACTGGGCTGCGCGCTCAAGGAGAATGGGAAGCCGGAAAGCCGAATGCCACTATGTGACCGAAGCCATGTGCATCAGGATCACGCATTGGAAAATGGTTCAAGAACCGAACGGCAGATGCCTGTCGCGGAAAGAAGAGATTTAGCCGATCGGCGAAAATGCCGGTCAAAAACCAACCGAACCCAAGGAAAAAGCAGCCAAAATGGTGGTGTCTTGCCCCTCGTGTTCTTTCAATGGAGTGATGCCATGAGCGAGACCAACCCAGATCTGACAGTTAATGCAGAGAACCAGACACACTGGAACCAGCCGGACCACCGCCGACACGGCTTTCACAACCTACATCGTCACACGCGCTATGGCCTGAGCTTTCGCGCAAATTGCGTGATGACGTTGCAGAAGCGTATGGATTTGCGCATAGCCGACATGGAGTCGGTCCACCGTCTTACTTCGCTGCCGTGGTTCTCCGCTATGGCTGTCGTCCGGGGCAGCGACGTGCTGTTCGAGCGCTATGCGCCCAGTTTCGGTCCCGACCGCCCGCACAGCATAATGTCAATAAGTAAGACCTTCATAAATCTTGTTATAGGCAGCTTGCTGGAGGACGGCAAAATCGATCTCGGACAACAGATTGCCCATTATCTGCCATGGATCGGCAGCGGCTATGCCAGCGCGACGGTCCAGCAAGTCTTGGACATGGACGTTGCCAACGATTATAGCGAGGACTTAGGCGATTTGCGATCCACGACATACGCTCACGAGGAGGCAGTTGGATTACGCCTGCCGGCCGATCCCACGCACGAGCATACAATGCGCAGCTTTCTGGCGACTATTAGCTCGCCGGATACGACCAACCGAACGGGTCGTGCCGACTACAAGACCGCCAATACCGACGTGCTGGCGATGATCGCTGAGGCGGTGAGCGGCCGCCCAATGCGCTCCTATCTAGCAGACATCGCCGACGCGGCGGGGATTGAGGGCTGTCTTTACATCACCGCGGACCGCGAGGGCTTCCCCAATACGGGTTGCGGCGTCTGCGTCACGGCGCGCGACTTGGCGCGATACGGATCGCTCTTCGTAAGACGTGGCAAAGGAATCGAAGATCGGCAGGTGGGGAGCGCTAGTTTCATCGAGCGCTCTTTGGTAGGCGGCATACCGATGGGAGCACCCCGCGACTGGGTGCGCTACAGTAATCAAACGAACACTGATGGCCGTTGGATAGGCCACGGCGGCTTCGGCGGCCAGTACATGCTGGCGGACTTAGTAAGCGGCGTCGTGGGCGTTTTTTTTAGCGTAGTGGAGAACAGGGAAGGCAACGATTCGAATTACCACGTGCGCATTATCAAGATGCTGGAAGAGATCGGCCGACTGGACTTCGAGGCTTAACTAGGTCGTCCACCATGCGATGCCGGTCTACTTGGAGATCACTGCGAATTTTGACAATCGCATAAATTTTCGCACCGTCAATGGCAATTCACCCTCCAAATTAAACACAAGAAGCGCGTTTCTGATTCTGCAGAATGAAACATGCACCGGACTATCATGACCCGCCGGCTTGTGCCAGATCCGCAGCGGGTAATTAGACCTTGCTACCTGCTGCTCCATAGTTTCGATGCACGAGTCGCTGGTTGCGTGCGCTTTTTGCGCTTACGGGCCCGACAATGCTTCGCGACACGTTTCCGATGCTGTTGGAGGGCAAGACCGCGCCTGAGGACTCGCGCATATGGGAAAGCAGCCGCTTCGCGCTCGACATTGCTTCGTCCGCACCGAAGGGAGCGGGAGGTATTGCTCGCGGTACCTATGAACTCTTCGCCGGCATGATCGAGTTCGGCCTGTCGCGCCAGCTCAGCCGCATCATGACAGGCACCGATTTGCGTTGGGAGCGCCTCCTTCGGGGCGCCGGCTGGCCGCTCGAGCGGATCGGCGAGCCGCAGACGATCGGCGTCATCCGCGCGCTGGCCGGCTATCTCGAAGTGTCGAAAGGAATATTGCAGGTGGTTCGACAAAACGGCGTCATTGGCGGTCCGGTGCTATGGTCGCCGGTGCTTCGGCGGGTGGCATGATCTTTCCACGCAACGGGGGCGGACAGGGGAATACCGTCATGCCCGCATCTGTTGAGACAGACGTTACGCAAGACTGGCGGGACGAAAGCTCGTACGACTACACCGCTCATTTGACGGTGCGGGGCTGGGCCTGGGAGTTTTTAAGACGAAACCCGGCATTCCAGCGGGATCTGCTCACTGCGTTCCAGGGGGTCAACAATTTGTCGCGTAGCGCCCCGTCGAGGTGATCGCGTCGGCCGGCGACCTGTAACGCTGGGAGTTTTGTTTCGCTGAGGCTTATCGGCGCAGTGCGGCCGTGTTCGGGTGTCCGCGCCGGTGCGCACATGTGTTGCCGATCATTGCGGAACAGCTGTCCACATTGTCGGCGACGTCGCCCTTCGACCTGGCGGCGTTGTCATGTCGTGCGACAGTTCTGCTGATGCCCGACAAGAGCCAGCATGTTCTTCTTCGCAATGCGCATCGCAGTCTGTAGCTCGCCGTCTCGGTGCCGACATCCTGCGTCCTGTTTGCCTGCGTGCCGAGGCGATCTGGCTCGAAGCATCGCCTGCGGGCGCTCGAGTGCCTCAATGCCCTCTGTGCGCACGGACAAATGCCCACACGCTTGTTTCCGCCCGACAAACGCGGCCCCCGATCGACCTTTGTTCTTCGTGCGCTCGACGGCTCGCTCGCCGGAGCGTCACATCGCGAAATCGCTGAAGCGCTGATCGGTCAAGGCCGCGTGCATGCCGACTGGAGGGATCCTCGCGACCACCTGCGCGACCGCACCGCCGCGCCGTCACCCGTGGCCACGCGCTCATGAATGGTGGCTATCAAGACTTCCACGTCTGAAAAAGCATCACAGTCCGCGCGGTGCGTCAGTCGGCGAAAATTTCCTTGTAGCCGGTCGACACCATCCAGTTTCGCACGGTCGAGATGACCGCGAAAAACGTTGAGCGGTTCGCGTTTTATCTGAATCGGGATTCCCAAGATCGAGCAAATCAGATTCGATGTTCTGACCGTTGGAGGTCGGGACTGATGGCGAAGCCTTATTCGATGGATTTGCGGGATCGGGCGCTGGCCCGCCTTGAAGAGGGCCAGACGAGCCGGGAGGTGGCTGCGGCGCTGAAGGTGCCGTGTCGAGTGTGATAAAGTGGGCGGCGCGCAAGCGTCGGTTGGGCAGTGTGGCACCTGGCAAGATGGGCGGTCATCGGCCCTACCTGATCGACGGGGAGCACCGGACCCTCGTCCTGGGCGAGGTCGAGCGAGATGCCAACGTGACGCTTCATCACTTGACGGCGGCACTGGCTGAACGTGGTCTCATCATCCACCCTGCGAGCGTCGGTCGCTTCCTGCATCGCGAGGGCAAGAGCTTCAAAAAACCGTTCTGCCGGCCGAGCAGCTCAAGCCAAAGCTGATGCGCCGGCGAGTGCAATGGATGCGCTACCAGACCCGCATTGACCCACGCGCCTGGTCTTCTTGGATGAAACATGGGTCAAGACTAACATGGCGACATTGCGCGGCTGGGGTGCGCGCGGCAATCGGCTGATAGCCCACGCACCCTATGGCCATTGGAAGACGATGAGCTTCATCGCCGTGTCAGGCGACATGCACAATTGACCCCCTGACGACACGAAGAACTGACCCCTCTCTTTGGAACGCGGAGTGGGCTGTCAATACCGAGTGAAATTTCCCCAAAAGTGCCGAAGTAAAATTCCCCAATTATGCCGTCTCGGACGGCATTGAGAATTGGGTATTTTTCGGCGGTCGATCGCGCGGCCGTGATGGTGGAGCGAAGGACGGTGGGGAATCAGGGCTTTCGAGCGGACGTGCTCAG
>NZ_JAMYLX010000024.1:0-59320 GCF_040318265.1 Mesorhizobium sp. M1252
TGGTGACGAAGTAGGGCGAGAGATAGCCGCGGTCGAACTGCATGCCTTCGACGACTTCCAGCTCGGTCTCGGCGGTCTTGGCTTCTTCAACCGTGATGACACCTTCATTGCCGACCTTCTGCATCGCTTCGGCGATCATCTTGCCGACCGACTCGTCGCCATTGCCGGCGATCGTGCCGACCTGGGCAACTTCCTCGGAGGTCTTGATCTTTTTGGCAGCGTTGCCGAGAGCCGCGACGACTTCGGTCACGGCCAGGTCGATGCCGCGCTTCAGGTCCATCGGGTTCATGCCGGCGGCAACGGCCTTGTTACCTTCCTGGACGATCGACTGCGCCAGAACGGTCGCGGTCGTGGTGCCATCACCGGCGATGTCGTTGGTCTTCGAAGCAACTTCGCGGATCATCTGCGCGCCCATGTTTTCGAACTTGTCGGAAAGTTCGATTTCCTTGGCGACGGTGACGCCGTCCTTGGTGATGCGCGGTGCGCCGAACGACTTGTCGATGACGACGTTGCGGCCCTTGGGACCGAGGGTCACCTTCACCGCGTCGGCGAGGATGTTGATGCCGTGAAGCATGCGCTCACGGGCATCGCGGGAGAATTTTACGTCTTTAGCAGCCATTTTTTAGCTCCTGGCAGGGGGCTTGCGATCAAGCCCGAAATTAGTTGACGGTGAGGCCGATAATCAGCCGATGATGCCCATAATGTCGGATTCCTTCATGATCAGAAGGTCTTCGCCATTGAGCTTGACTTCGGTGCCCGACCACTTGCCGAACAGGATGCGGTCGCCGGCCTTGACGTCCAGCGGGACCAGCTTGCCGGCTTCGTCGCGCGCACCTGAACCGACGGCGATGATCTCCCCTTCCTGCGGCTTTTCCTTCGCCGTATCCGGGATGATGATCCCGCCGGCGGTCTTGGATTCGGATTCGACCCGGCGTACGACCACGCGGTCATGCAGCGGCCGGAAATTCGACTTTGCCATTTTTGGATTTCCTTGGTGCGGATGTTGAACGGTGCTCCGTTGCCGGAGCATGCCTAGCACTCAGCCGAAGCGAGTGCTAACGCGGCAATGAGATAAGCCGCAGGCTCCTGCTAGTCAAGACGGAAGAGCAAAGAGCAAAGAGAAAAGAGAACACAGCAAAGAGCAGCCAGCAAAGAGCGTGTAAGAATCGAGCCTTTTATGTGAACAATGTCGGGTATCCGACATATATGGGGCGGCTCACCCTTTGTAATTGAGCTTTATTCAGATGGTACGGTTGGTGCAACGGGTGTTGCATTTGAACTCATCCAGAGGCTCGCACGGGTCGTGCTGCGTCAGCTTGGTCATGTCGAGCTTCAGAAGGCCATTTTGGCATTGGTTCTGTTGCACCTATTGCCATTCATGACCAGTCCTGCGCGTGTGAGCCGGCCGACTAGATTCCAACCACGAGAGCGCCGCCGCTGAGACCCGCACCGGCCGCCGCCAGAAGGATTTTCTCTCCTGGCTGGAATGGCTTCATCTGGTTGGCGAGCGAGAGCGACAGCGGGACCGTCGCGGCCGAAGAGTTGCCGCATTCGGCAATCGTCTTGACAATTGCTTGGTCAGCAATGCCGAGGTTTCTTCCGACCGCGCCGAAAATCCGAGTATTGGCCTGATGCGGCACAAACCGGCCGACATTGTGTGGCCGCACTCCCGCAGCGGCTAGCGCGGTTGTCGAGCAATCGGTCATCATCTCGACGGCCTTTGCGAATATTTCGGGCCCGTCGGTCATCGTCATCCGGGTCTGCCCGAGGTCGAGGTCGCCATGGAACGGCGTGTTGCTTCCTCCTGCGGGAATCTGGATCAGCCCGTAGCGCGAGCCGTCCGAAGCCACCGAGGCACCGAGAATGCCCCGATCAGCATCATCGCACTGACCGATCACCAGGGCGCCGGCGGCATCGGCGAACAACACTGAGCTCGCGCGCTCGGCTGGATTGATGCGGCGGCTGAGAATGTTGGCGGCGATGACCAGCGCTGGTTTGCCATGCAAGCGGGTGAACCCGTCCGCAAACATGAGCGCATAGATGAAGCCAGCGCAGGCGCCGGTCAGATCGACCGCGCCTGCGCGGCCAAGGCCAAGCTTGTGTGCGACCAGCGGCGCGCTGGGCGGCAGAAGATGGTCGGGCGTCGAGGTGGCAAGCAACAGCAGACCGATGTCGTGGCGCGCAATACCGGCGTTCACCAGCGCCATGTCGCCAGCCCGGGTGGCAAGACCCGACAGCGTGTCTTCGTCCGTTGCCCAGAAGCGCGAACGGATTCCGGTACGCCTTTCGATCCAGCCCGGCTCGAGGCCGAGATTGCTCTCGATCTCGGCATTGGCCACCTTGCGCCCAGGCACGTGATGGCCAAGTCCGAGAATGCGCGACGACTTGCTCATGGCCTGGACCCGAAGCGTTCCCCGGCCTCCTCGATGGCGTCATAGACTCGTTCGAGCTCGTCGTCTGCGATGCAATAGGGTGGCAGAAGGTAGAGGACATTGCCGAGCGGGCGCACAAGCAGGCCGCGCTCGAGGAAGAAAGCGCGCAGCTTCGGACCAATCTCGGCGAGATAACCTGCGGAACCGGTTCGCAGGTCGAGCGCCGCGATCGTTCCCGTGGCTCGACAGCCGGCAAAATATGGATTGTCCCGAAAGCGTTGCAGCCCGACGGCCTGCATCACGCTCAAGGCCGTGATCCGCTCGGCCACTGGCTCGTCGCGCCAGATCTCGACATTGGCGAGTGCTGCCGCACAGGCAATCGGATTGGCGGTGTAGGAGCTCGAATGGAAAAACGTCTTCTTCCGGTCCTCGGAATAGTGCGCCCGGAAGATGGCATCGGTGACAAGCGTTACGGCCAGCGGGATGGTGCCGCCGGTCAAGCCTTTGGAGGTGCACAGGATATCTGGAGAAATCGATGCCTGCTCGCAGGCGAACATGGTTCCGGTGCGTCCCCAGCCGGTCATCACCTCGTCGGCGATCAGCAGCGTGCCGGAGGCCTCAGTGATCTTCTTCAATTCGGCCAGAACCGATGCTGGATACATCAGCATGCCGCCGGCGCCCAGCACCAGCGGCTCGACGATCAAGGCTGCGGCTCGTCGATCGCGGGTCACAGCCTGGAAACGATCCAGCGTCTCCTGCTCGTGCCCCGCGGCCGGAAAGGGGATGATGTCGACCTCGAACAGCAAGGGTTCGTAGGCGGCGTTGAACACGCCACGCGCACCGACGCTCATCGTTCCGATCGTGTCACCATGATAGCTGTGCTCCATGACGACGATGCGCGAGCGCGGCGCGCCGATGTTGCGGAAATAACCGAGCGCCATCTTCAGCGCGACTTCGACTGAGGTCGAGCCACTGTCGGAATAGAACACCCAGTCGAGTCCAGCGGGAGCGAGGCCGACAAGCGCCTTGGCCAAGCGCTCTGCCGGCTCGTGCGTGAAGCCCGCAAAGATAATCTGGTCGAGGCTCGACGCGGTTGTCTCGATTGCCTTCATGATGCGGGGATGGCGGTGGCCATGTGTGACGACCCACCAGGAGGAGATGGCGTCCAGGATGCGGGCGCCGTCGGCCCTGTGGAGATAGGCGCCCTCAGTCAGGACGATTTCTGGGGTCGCATGCTCGAGCGCGTGCTGGGTGAAGGGATGCCACACATGAGACTGCGACATCAGTCACCTCCAGCAATCGAGGCGAAGGCGAAGCCGGCAACCATTGCGTCCCTCAGTGTTTTGCCCGTCAGCACATCCAGGTGCGGCAGCCTGCCGAGCTGCGGCGCACCGCTGAATTCCACGATGGTCCGTTGCGTATCGGCCATCTCATCGCCGATGAAAGCGATGCCCGCCAACGGGATGGAGCGGGCGCGGAGCGCCTCGACCGAGAGCAAGGTGTGGTTGATGGTGCCGAGCGTGGTGCGGGCGCACAGAATAACGGGCAGCCGCCATTCAGCGAAGATGTCGATGAACCTTGTGCGCCGGTTGAGCGGCACCATCAGGCCGCCGGAGCCTTCGATGACGAGCGGCGTCGGTAGGACGGGAAAAGCAAGATCGGCAGCCTTGATCGCCACGCCGTCGATCTCGGCCGAACGATGCGGCGACAGCGGGCTCCGCAAGCGGTAGGCTTCCGGCAGCACGCGCTCTGAGGGCAAGCCGGCAAGCCGCGCGACCACCTCGCTGTCGGTCTCGCCGTCGAGGCCCGATTGCACCGGTTTCCAGTAAAAGCCGTCCAGCAAACCGGCGAGCCCAGCGGCAAACACGGTCTTGCCAACTCCGGTATCCGTTCCGGTGATGACAATGCGTTGAGTCATATCGCCTCCGGTGATGTTTGGGCCAACACCTCGACCAGCGCCTCGACCATGGCGGCAATGTCGGCTTCGCCAATATTGAGCGTCAGTGAGATGCGCAGCCGCGACGTGCCCTCGGGCACGGTCGGAGGACGAACGCCGCGTATGTCGAAGCCGCGGGCCTGCAGGCGCGCCGCCACTGCCATGGTGCGCCTGACATCGCCGATTACTAAGGGCTGGATCTGAGAGCCACTTGGTGTCACACCCCAGCGATTGACCAACCGGCCGGCGCTGGCGACGCGTTCATGCAGCTGAACACGCCGCATAGGCTCGTCGGCCAGCATTGCGAGTGCCTCGCGCGCCACGACCGCCATCAGTGGCGATGGCGCGGTCGCGTAGATGAATGGCCGGCAACGGTTGATCAGATATTCGCACAGTGCCCTCGGCCCGGTCACGAGCCCACCAGATGCGCCGAGCGCCTTGCCGCAGGTGTGGAGCACTATGATGTTGTCGCGGCCCTCGAAAGCGGCGGCAAGCCCCCGGCCGTCCGGTCCCCAGACGCCGGTGGCATGCGCCTCATCAATGACGATGAATGCGCCGTGCCGATCGGCAAGCGCGACCAGGCTCTCCAAAGGCGCGCAGTCGCCATCCATGCTGTAAAGGCTTTCCACCGCGATCCAGACGCATCCCATGCCGCCTGCGACGCGCCAACGTGTAATCGCATCCTCGACAGCGGTGGCGTCGTTGTGCGCGGCCAGCACGAACTGTGCGCGCCCGGCCTGCGCACCCTCATGCATGCTGGCATGGGCGAGCTCATCGAGGACCAAAAGATCGCCCTTCTGCGGCAGGGCGCTCAGCAGAGCGAAGTTGGCGATGTAGCCGCTGCCGAAGAACAGCGCGCGGTCGGCTCCAAAGAATGCCGCCGCGTCTGCCTCGAGCTGCTCGTGTTCCGGTGCATTGCCGCGCAACAGCCGCGACCCGGTGGCGCCAACCGGCGTGCCCCGCGCAATCGCCGCCACAACCGCATCGCCAAGTCTTCTGGACGCGGCCAGCCCGAGATAGTCGTTCGACGAAAAGTCCAGCCCGGCGCGGGGCGAAAGCGTCCGCAGCCGGTCCTTGCGCGCTAGGCCCTGCAAGGTCGCATCATAACGGGCAAGCGGCGCCCCGTTCATTGCGCCTCGAGTTCCATCGGCTCGATGCCAAGGCGCCGGAACAGCAGGGTATCCTTGTCCTCACCTGGATTGTCCGCCGTCAGCAGCGTGTCGCCGAAGAAGATTGAGTTGGCGCCGGCAAAAAAGCACAGCGCCTGCATCTCGTCGGTCATCGCGGTGCGGCCGGCGGACAGACGGACATGCGATTTCGGCATCATGATGCGCGCCAGCGCGATCACGCGCACGAATTCGATCGGCTCAATGGGCTTGGCGTCTGCAAGCGGCGTGCCGGCGATCGGGATCAGCATGTTGATCGGAACGCTTTGCGGATGTTCCGGCAGATTGGCCAGCGTCACCAGCATGTCGATCCGGTCCACCGGCTCCTCGCCCATGCCGACAATGCCTCCACAGCAGACCTTGATGCCGGATTTGCGAACGTGCTCGAGCGTCTCGAGCCGCTCGGCAAAGCTCCGCGTACCGATGATCTCGCTATAGTAGCGTTCTGACGTATCGATGTTGTGGTTGTAGTAGTCGAGACCCGCCTGCTTCAGTCGCACGGCTTGCTCAAGATCGAGCATGCCGAGTGTCATGCAGGTCTCCAGGCCCAGCGCCTTGACGCCTTCGACCATCGCCACCACCGCATCCATGTCGCGCGCCTTGGGGTTTCGCCAGGCCGCGCCCATGCAATAACGGGTGGCGCCGGCATCACGCGCCTTGGTCGCTTCGGCGATGACGCGCCTGACTTCCATCAGCTTGGACGCCTCCAACCCGGTTTTGTGACGCGCCGACTGGCTGCAATAGCCACAATCCTCCGGGCATCCTCCGGTCTTGATGCTGAGCAGCCGGCTGAGCTGGACCTTGTTTGGATCGAAATTCTGGCGGTGCACGGTCTGCGCCAGGAAGAGGAGATTGTTGAAGGGGGCATGGTAAAGTGCCTGAGCCTTTTCCAGGGTCCACGCTCCAGCGTCAGGCGGGTCAGGCGATTGAGCGTGCGGCGATGTCTGCGTTGAACTTGCCGTTTGCATCTCCATGCTGTTCCTCCGGTCTGTCTTGCGGGTCTTTGCTATCTGACTATGATGATCGGAAAGGACAGTTGACCCAATCCTGTTCGTTACTCAGACAATCATGAGCCCCGATGGTCGAGGCCGATATCCAGGATCGGCGCGCTGTGGATGAGTCGGCCGACCGAAATCAGATCAACGCCGGTCGCGGCAACCGCTCGCGCTGTATGCGACGTGATCCCGCCAGAAGCCTCGGTGATAGCGCGGCCACCGACCATTGCGACGGCGCGGCGAAGATCGGGGAGGGACATGTTGTCGAGCAGAACCGCATCGGGAGCGAAGCCAAGTACCTCCTCCAGCTGGGCCAGAGTATCGACTTCGACTTCGATCTTGACGAGATGACCGGCCGCTCTTCGTGCTCGCTCGAGCGCTGGCCGGACGCCGCCTGCGATGGCGATGTGGTTGTCCTTGATCAAAATTGCATCGTCCAGGCCGAAGCGGTGATTGGACCCGCCACCTGCGCGCACGGCATACTTTTCGACTGCCCGCAATCCGGGCGTTGTCTTGCGGGTGCAGACGATCTTCGCGCCATATCCACGAACCGCAGCGACGATCGATGCCGTTGCTGTGGCGATGCCGCTCAGATGGCACAAAAAATTGAGTGCCGTCCTTTCCGCTGTGAGAATGGCTCGGGCCGGGCCAACCACTGATGCAATGACCTCTCCATCCACGACATTGCAGCCGTCTGTCCGCTCCACGGAGATTTCGACACCAGGATCAATCATGCCGAAAGCGAGCATCGCCAGATCGATGCCGGCGACAACTCCGGACTGTCGCGCCACCAACACGGTTCCCGCTTGGTATTCCTTCGGGACGATGGCGTCCGTGGTCAAGTCGCCGGCTCTGCCAAGGTCTTCAAGAAGAGATGCCCGGACAAGCGGCTCAAGCAGGACCGTGGGGAGCGGTGAGAGCATCATCACTTTGCACCTTCGGAGCTTGGCGAGTGTCCGAGTTCCCGCGCAGCCGCCAAGGCAGCTTCGAGCGTGATTTCGGACCGTCGGGCGGCAGTCGCATGATGAGGAAAATCTGTCCGGTAATGAGCGCCGCGGCTTTCTTCGCGCAACAAGGCGGCAACAGCAATCATTAGCCCGACAGCCGCCGGATCCGAGACCGCATCCTTGCTTTCGGCGAGCGGCAATAAGGCACGCGCGGCTGCTTTCAACCCTTGACCATCCCGGACGATGCCGAGTGCGCGCGACAGAAAAACGCGCACGGCTATCGGAGCGGGCGGTGGGTAAACGTTCGCAAACGCAGGCCTTGTTCTGCGCGCAGGCGTTCCGGCGACGCTTTCAGCGACCCAGCGGGCGCACACGATTGCCTCGGTCAAGGAATTGCTGGCGAGCCTGTTGGCGCCATGCAGTCCTGTCGAAGCGACTTCGCCGCAGGCCCACAGCCCCTTGACGGAGGTCCTGCCCGAGCAGTCCACGGCAACGCCACCCATGTGGTAGTGTTGGGCCGGACGAATGGGGATGAGATCGCGCGCGGGATTGATGCCCGCTCCAAGGCAGGCTGATGCGATTGTCGGGAAATGTCGAGCGAATGCTGGGCCTGGCCGTTGTCGGGCATCGAGAAAAACATGGTGGCCGTCCGCAAGATGGTTCCACACGGCGCGGGCCAAGACATCGCGAGGCGCAAGTTCCGCCCCTGGCACGCTCTGGAGAAAAGCCTGGCCGGTTTCATCGATCAGGGCAGCACCTTCGCCTCGCACAGCCTCGCTGACCAGCGCCATAGGGCGTTCTGGGCCGTCAAGGGCGGTCGGGTGGAACTGGATGAATTCGAGGTCGGCTAGGACAGCTCCAGCGCGGGCCGCAAGCGCAAGGCCTTGTCCGCAACTGCCCCAAGGGTTCGTGGTGTCGAGAAACAGTCCCCCGATGCCACCGGTGGCGAGGACGACCCGCCGTGAGCCGAAGAAGAAAGGTGCGATCGAACAGCTCGCCCAGACGCCTCGGATCGCATTCTCTCGCACGGCGAGCCGGCGCGCTTCCACGCCCTCCACGACAACTATCGACGGAGTGGAACGCACAGCCGCGATCAGCGCACGCATGATCTCACGCCCGGTGCCGTCCCCATGCGCATGAACGATGCGACGTCGGCTGTGTGCGGCCTCCAATCCGAGGCACAGTGATCCTTCCGGCGTGCGGTCAAAGCGAACCCCAAAGCCCGCAAGCCCCTCTATGGCCTTGGGCGCGGCTTGGAGGATGCGGCTCGCCACGGCTCTGTCGCAGAGACCATCCCCGGCGGCAACCGTATCGGCCAGGTGCATTGCCGGATCGTCGTCTTCGCCGAAACTTGCAGCCAGGCCCCCCTGGGCCCAGGTGCTCGAGTTGTCAGCTCCCAGCAGCGACCTTGACAGAAGAAGCACCGGCTCCGGCGACAGTTGAAGCGCGGTCATCAGTCCGGCGATGCCGCCGCCGATGATGATGGGCCGCCCGAAGAAGCTGCGGAGGTCGGCGCTCAAACTGCCAGCATCCGTTCGACCGCTAGCCGCGCGCGCCCGGCGATCCCGGGTTCAACGGTTACGACATGGTGGTTCTGCTCGAGCGCCGTGCGGATGTTGGCAAGCGTGATCCGCTTCATATGCGGGCACAAATTGCAGGGCCGGATGAACTCGACCTTTGGGTGCGCTAACGCGACGTTGTCGCTCATTGAGCATTCCGTCATCAGCACGACACGTGGCGGCCTTTGCCTTTCGACATAGTCGGACATGGCAGCCGTCGAGCCGGAAAAATCTGCTTCAGCCACGACGTCGGGCGGGCATTCGGGATGGGCGAGCACGACCACGCCGGGATGGCTTTCGCGCAACTCGCGGATCTCGGCCGGTGTAAAGCGCTCATGCACCTCGCAACGCCCTTTCCAGGCGATGATCTGCACATCTGTCTGGGCGGCGATATTCTGGGCCAGATATTCGTCCGGCAACATGATCACCCGGGGAACCCCAAGGGATTCGACGACCGCCTTGGCGTTGCCGGATGTACAGCAGATATCCGACTCGGCCTTCACTTCGGCGGACGTATTTACATAAGTGATGATCGGAACGCCGGGATAACGCTGGCGCATCAAGCGCACGTCTTCTGCCGTGATTGAGTCCGCCAACGAGCAACCGGCGCTGAGATCCGGAATGAGCACGGTCTTGCCCGGATTAAGGAGCTTGGCCGTTTCGGCCATGAAATGGACGCCGGCCAGCACGATGACTTGCGCCTCGACCGTCGCAGCCGTGCGAGCTAGTGCCAAGCTGTCGCCGACGATGTCGGCCACGCAGTGGAAGATCTCGGGCGTCTGATAGTTGTGCGCCAGAATGATCGCGTTGCGCTCGCGCTTCAGCGCAAGGATCGCCTCGATATCCTCGGCGAAAGCCGGCCATTCGATCGGCGGGATCACTCGTCGGACGCGCTCGTAGAGCAACGCGGCCGTAGGCAGCATGGCGCCCATAGACCCCCTCCCGCTTATACTCTAACTGAAAATAACCAGCATATACTTGCTGTGAGTATAAGGGATGTCAACCCCGCGCCAGCGGCAATTTTGTCCCGGCGATGAGCCTATCGTCGAGAACGGCGTGGCGGAAACGGAAAAGCTTCGCTGGCCGGCCGCCGGTCTCAGTGGTGGCCTCTCCGGTCTCCTCGACCAGCTCCTGCTGTTCGATCAGTCGGCGAAAGTTCGGCTTGTGGATGAGCCTGCCGGCGAGCGCCTCCACGGTTCGCTGCAGCTGCAAAAGCGTGAAGACCGGCGGCATCAGCTCAAAGACGACTGGGCGGTATTTGATCTTGGAGCGCAGCCGCGCAATGCCGGTCGCCACGATGCGGCGATGATCGGCGACCATGGACTTGCTGGGCACCAGCGGCGGGGGTCCTGCGTCCCGCCCTCTTACGGCCTCTTGGACCAGGCCTGCTTCGTAGACTAACTCATAGCGTTGAAGCGTGAGTTCCTCGTTCCAAAGGCGGTCGTCGAAGCCAAAGGCTATCGTCGCCCGCTGCCAGCGTTCACGTCGCGTGGCCGAATCGCCAACGCCGTTTGCCCATTCGATCAGGCGCGGCCGCAGAACGTCCAGCACGACCGCAGGCGTGCCGGAGCGGTGGTCCTCCCATGGAAAATATTCATACCAACTCTGCCATCCGCACTTGGGCGAGCCCGCTGCCTGTTCCTTGCGCGTCAATGCGAGATAGCTGATGGAGATGACGCGCTGCTGGCGCTCGGCGCCGATGCGATCCCGATCCGCGAACGTGTAGAGTTGCTCAATGTACCCCAGCCGATGGCCGGTTTGCTGCTCGACCCACCCCCTCAAGCCGGATTGCAGCGATCGGTGCTCAAGCGCAAAGGGACCGGAGGGCAAGGTGTCCGCCTGGCCGATGGTGAGGACACAGGGTTGACTGCCGTTTACGGCGACCACAAAGGCGATCAAGTCCACTTTGACGTTGTCGGCCTTGCCGGCGGCTCTGTCTTTCCTGAGTCCTATTGCCTGATCGTCCATTATTTGGCCAGCTCGGGGGCACCTTAATCGATTTAATGTAAGCGTGCCAATTGGCACGTCAACACCCCGCAGCTGCATGGCCATTTTTTTGCTCTTCGCACCTGCACAAAAATGTGCCAAAGGCGACAGCCGCAGCTGGTAACGTAGGGGAAGGAGGGTCGGTCCCATGAGCGCTTATGGTGACACCAGGGCGATCACACCGCCGGATATTCGTTCGCGCAAAGGTGGGACGCCGCTCGTTTGCCTTACCGCCTACACCACCCCAGTCGCCCGGCTTGTCGATCCCCAT
Organism: Mesorhizobium sp. M1252; assembly: GCF_040318265.1. Taxonomy (NCBI): domain Bacteria; kingdom Pseudomonadati; phylum Pseudomonadota; class Alphaproteobacteria; order Hyphomicrobiales; family Phyllobacteriaceae; genus Mesorhizobium; species Mesorhizobium sp. M1252. The sequence goes on from NZ_JAMYLX010000024.1 coordinate 11,233, forward strand.
TGTGATGTGGTGCTCGTCGGCGACAGCGTCGGCATGGTTCTCCACGGCCTGCCCTCGACGCTCGGTGTCACGCTGGAGATGATGATCACGCACGGCCAGGCGGTGCGCCGTGGCATCAAGCAGGCGCTGATGGTGGTCGACCTGCCGTTCGGTTCCTACGAGGAAAGCCCAGAGCAGGCTTTCCGCAATGCCGCGCGCGTCATGGCCGAGACCGGCTGCACGGCCGTCAAGCTCGAAGGCGGCGAAGCGATGGCAGAGACGATCGGCTTCCTCGCCGCACGCGGCGTGCCCGTCATGGCCCATGTCGGATTGACGCCGCAGGCCATCAACACCATCGGTGGCTACCGCGTACAGGGCAGGGGCGGGGATGCCGAGCGCATCAGGCGCGACGCAATTGCGGTGGGCGAAGCGGGCGCCTTTGCGGTCGTCCTGGAGAAGGTTCCTGAGGCGCTCGCCCGCCGGATCACCAAGGAGGTGGCGACCCCGACCATTGGCATCGGTGCCTCGGCAGCCTGTGACGGCCAGATTCTCGTCGTCGACGACATGCTGGGCCTCTTCGGCGACTTCCGGCCCAAGTTCGTCAAGCGTTATGCTGAACTCCGGGAGGCGGCTGCGGCTGCGATCGCTTCCTATGCGCGCGAGGTGAAGGAGCGCCAGTTTCCCGCCGCAGAGCACGTGTTTGCCGATGCGCCCAAGCCCGCCGACACGGACGCCACCAAGAGCGGAGAAGCAGCGTGAGCGTGCCGATCGTCAGGAGCGTTGACCAGCTTCGCGAAAGCGTCGCCGCATGGCGCTGCGAAGGTGTGAGGATAGCCCTGGTGCCAACGATGGGCGTCCTGCATGAGGGCCATCTCAGCCTGGTGCGCGCTGCACTCGAGAAGGCAGACCGTGTGATAGTGACGCTCTTCGTCAACCCGAAGCAATTCAACAGCCAGGCCGATCTTGCCGCGTATCCCCGCACCGAGAACGAGGATGCCGCCAAACTGGCACCGGTTGGCGCGCACCTGCTTTATGCGCCAGATGCAGAGGAGATGTATCCGGCGGGCTTCGCCACCACCGTTTCGGTTTGCGGTGTCAGCGAAGGCCTGTGCGGTACATTCCGGCCGGGGCATTTCGACGGCGTGGCGACCGTCGTCGCCAAGCTCTTCCTGCAGACCAGCGCTGACTTCGGCTTCTTTGGCGAAAAGGACTTTCAGCAAATTCACCTGGTCAGGCGCATGGCCCGGGATCTCGATATTCCAATCACCATTGTTGCCTGTCCGACAGTCCGTGAAGCCGACGGTCTTGCGCTATCATCGCGCAATGTGCGGCTCTCGCCAGCGGAACGCGCTGTTGCTCCCAAGCTATCATCGGTCCTGCTCAAGACGGCTGAGCGGCTTGAGCGCGGCTCACCCATCATGCCAACGCTTGCAGAATCTCGCGCAGCAATTCTGACTGCAGGCTATCGCGAGGTCGAATACCTGGAACTCCGCGATGAGGCAGATCTGCAGCCGATAACAAGCCTCGATCGACCGGCACGGTTGCTTGCCGCCGCCTGGCTCGGCGGCACACGGCTCATAGACAACGTCAGACTATTTCGGATTGGTTCAACAGATTAGCCACGTTCTCGGCACGCGCCGTATTCGTCCGGGATCATCTAAAACAAGGTCTCTGCCTGGCATTGAGCGTTACGGAGGTTACGCACAGGACACATGCATCGCGTGTTTGAGAACTTCGTCGAGCAACTGTCTGCAAGTGTTGATGCTGCCGATCTCTGTGAGGCAATGGCCTCCGCTGCAGCCGGCTTCGACTTCCCGCTATTCGCCTATTTCACCTACCCGTCAGCCTCCGGCGACGCCCCCCAATTGATTTCAAACTATCCTTCATCCTGGACGTCACGTTATCTGCAACAGCGGTACCACAGTCTCGATCCGGTCATCCTGCGCGGGCTGCAAGGCTGGGATACATTCGATTGGGGTGTGGATCGCGCTCGGCACTGTCTGCCGAATTCGCAGCAACAAATTCTAGAGAGTGCGGCTGAGTTTGGCATCTGCGGCGGCCTGACGATGTCCATGCATGATCATCTCGGCCGGTTTGCTGCCCTGACCTTTGCTTCCGACGAGTCCCGTCCGCCTCTGTTGCGGTCACTGGCACGTTACGAAAAAGCATTGCAGCTGGTGGCCATCAACTTTCATATCCATGTCCGGCGCAGGCTCGCCGATCATCGCGTGGTGGATGGTGTAACGCTCACCCCGCGGGAGTTCGAGTGCCTGAAATGGGCGGCGCGCGGCAAGTCGGCTTGGGATACTAGCCAGCTTCTCGGCGTCTCAAAGCGCACAGTGACCTTTCATCTGGAAAACGCCAAGGCAAAGTTTGGCGTTCGAACGATCAACCAAGCCGTTGCACGAATGGCTGCCTCCGGCCTGACGAGATCCTGATTCTCAGCCACGATACCTGTAAACCTCTACAGGCTGCATCGATGTCAGCTTTGCCCTTCGATGGCGGGAACACATCCCACATGGAGGCGACCATGATGCAACTGATAGCACCAGACTTTTACAACGAGTTTGCAGGCGAACTCAAAGAGATGCATGGGCTCAGGTTTCGGGTCTTCAAGGAAAGGCTCGATTGGGAAGTTGATACCGAAGACCAGATGGAATCCGATCCGTTTGATGCTCTCAAGCCTGTCTATCTGCTCCTCAAAGGATCCGACTGGCGAATTCGCGGTTGCGTGCGTCTTCTGCCCAGCACCGGACCCACAATGTTGCGCGACACCTTCCCGGTGCTGCTGGGTGCTGACGTCGTGCCCTCGACCACCGACATATGGGAGAGCAGTCGTTTCGCGCTCGATCTTCCTCCGTCGGCGCCCAAGGCAGCGGGCGGGCTGGCCCAGGCGACCTACGAGCTCTTCGCGGGCATGATCGAGTTCGGCTTGGCCAAGGATCTGACCCGGATCGTAACGGTGACGGACACGCGCATGGAGCGGATCCTCCGCCTTGCTACGTGGCCATTGTCGCGCATCGGAGAACCCAAGTGCGTCGGCAAAACGGAGGCGGTGGCTGGGTTTCTCGAGATTTCCCACGCGAGCCTTTTGCGAATCCGCAGCAGGGGACGTCTGAGCGGACCGGTACTGTGGCAACCGGTTCTAGGCCCGTCAGCATAGCGCCATTGTGGACACCTGTGCCATGAAGGATGCTGGTTTGCCCAAGGAAGCGACGGTCGGCGTTGTATGCTGGCCGGACTGGCGTTGCCAGGACGCTTACCACTACGCCAGACGATTGCCACGGACTGGCTGGGCCTGGGAGTTTCTTCGGCGCAATCCACAATTCCAGCGCGACCACGCCAAAATGGCACCCTCCGCCTGCTTTGTCGGAGCCCAGGCCGACATGAAGATAATCGAGTTGACGACAGAATCGGCTTTCCTAAGACAATGGAGCCTCCTTTTTCGCGGACGCGCCACAGTCGGACGCTACATCGGCGAGGGTCTTTGGGGATCCGCGCGATTGCGCCTGTATTCTACGAGCGGCCGCGGAGCCGCTGGGGCTCGACCACGATTTTGAACCGCTTCACCTTCCATCGCTCTCATGCTGCAAGGACATCCTGCTGACAGCTGCGGGCATGCAGCACGTGCTGCTGAGGGAGAACTGCCGGAGTCTGCAGATCGCCGTTTCCGGTGCGTCCGTCCTCCGCCCGTTGCGGCTATATGTCGACGCAATCCTTCAGCCGCAGCACCTCAAGTTCCATGTCGCTGCCCTTCAGTTCCTGAACGACATCAATGATTGCCGCCGCGTGTCAGCTGCTTGCTTTCCGCCGGAACACCGCGGAGCGCGTCTGCGTATTGTACTGCAGGCTTTGGATGGCTCGCTCGCGGGAGCATCTCATCAGGAGGTCGCCATTGCCTTGTTCGGGAGACGCCGTGTCGAAGAAGATTGGCGTCATCCAGGCGGCCATCTTCGCGATCAGGTACGCCGCGCCATCCAACGTGGCCGCTTCCTGATGGGCGGCGGCTACAGACAGTTCCTGAGGTAATTGGGGTGGTTGCGATTGTCTTATCCGAACGCGCAACCTCCATTTCTCACTGCAATGGTGCGTTGCACAAAACGTGGCAAGCGCCTAGTTCTTCCGCGGCGAATCGGGTTTCGGCGAAACACCGGGACCCAACTTCGTCGATAAGTGCATTCATGACCTGAGGACCCCGATGACCGTTATGAACTCCGACAAAGCCGGCGCTGCAAGCCTTGAGACAATCGCGCGAAACGGCAGCATGCTGCGTCGCATAGCCGTACGCATTCCGACCTACCTGTCGGATATTCGCGAAAATCCGGCGTGGCTGCCCATGTTCATGTTGGCGCGCACCATGCCGGCACGGAGAATGCACTGGCGTGGTGCAAAGCCGGTCCGAAGGCCGCAAAGAGCCCAGGACACGATGTTTGCCGGTGTCAATTGCCACGACGTTGTCGACGCGCTGCGGATGGATGGGCTTTTTCCCGGCCTTGTCCTGCCTGCAATGGTGGCTGAAGATGTAGCCGCATTCGCAAGGTGCACACCTTGTTTCGGCAATTTCGATCGCCGACTCGAATTCATGCCGGCGGAGCATGCGGAGGCTGAGGCGCGATTTGGCCGTCCGTTGCTCAGCGGCCATTATTTCGAGCGCATTCTGGGCTGTAAGTCGGCCGTTGCCATCCAAAACGATCCGCTGCTCATGGATATCGCCGCGCACTATCTCGGCGGCCAGGCGACGCTGATCACGACGCGCGTCTGGTGGAGCTTCCCGACCGGCCAGGCGTCGGACGCCGACAAGAACCTGGCTTCGCTCGGCAAATACCATTTCGACCTGGACGACTGGCGGATGCTGAAGTTCTTTTTCTATCTAGTGCCCGTCGACGAGGGGACCGGCCCGCATATCTATGTTCGCGGCAGCCATGATCGCCGCGCCCTCAAGCACCAATTTACGCTTGTCGTCGGCCATCCAGCGCAAGAGATTCTGGACGTCTACGGCAAGCAGAGTCCGGTCACGCTGACCGGCAAGGCCGGTTTCGGTTTCGTCGAGGATCCGTTCGGGTTCCATATGGGCACCGTGCCGTCGCACAGGCCACGGCTGATGATGGAAGTTGGCTTCGGCGTTTCTCCTCCATCGCGCCGCCGCTTCCATGGCGAGCCTGTGATCCGCTGATTTCGAAAAGTCCCGAAACAGCCTTCCCGTTGTGAGGCAAGATAAGGCTATGCGGCTGGCGCAATGAGTCTCGCCATTGCTCCAGCTTCCTCGAGATCGCCTGCCGCGCGAAGCCTCAGATGCTCTTCGAAAACCTCCTCTACGGACCGAGTCATCTCGGGTCTCCTTTGGAGTCACCGGAAGGTGGTGCACAGCCGTATCGTGCTTCGCAATCCTGAACGACTGCGAGGGGCGGTTTGTTCCTCGCGTGGCGCATGCAGCGGTGCCGGCATGACAGCTTCGTCTTGGATCCCGATGCTCGGCAACGTCGGCGGTGAAGGCTCTGTCTAGGCGGCTTACCCGGACATGACTCCAATGCAGGAAATCGACCATCTCCTGTTCGAACACATTCGTTGGCGATCACCGTCGCGGCGCTACGGACGCCGCGGCGCCTGCGGTCAATGCAGTTTGCCGACTAGCCGAGCGTATTCGGCTTCAGCCCTGCCATATGACCCATCAGCCAGCGCAATTAGACGCGCGCGATCAAGAATGACTACCTCTCCTCGCCTTGAGCGTATCAGACCTTGGCCCTCCAAGGTTTGCAGCGCTATGGTGACGCCGGGCCGCCTGACACCGAGCATAACTGATAAGAACTCGTGCGTAATCGCAAAGCTGTTCCCCTCGACGCGATCATCACACATCACCAGCCATCTTGAGAGCCTATCGACGATGTTCATCCGGGCATTGCTGAGCGCGGTGAAGCTTGCCTGGAGGTGAAAGTAGTGAACGTAGCGGAGCAGAAAACTTCGCAGGGTTGGGCTTGTCAAAAGCGCCTTGGTGAAGAGGCCCGCGTCGATAACAAAGGCTCGGGCTTCTAATTGGACGTAACAATCGTGCGTTGACCGGTCATCGCCCATGATAAGCGCTGAGCCGGTCATACCCTCACAACCTATGATTCCGATCTCAGCTTCAATACCAGGCCGCAGTTCGCCCACCACTGACCCGAGACCGCTCTCGAAGAAGTACACGGTTCTGATTGGAGACCCCGCCACTTCGAGATGCGTCTTCAGTCCAAGGGAGACGCTTTCCAAATGAGGTTGCAGCAAGGCCAAATCTGCCGAGCACATTCGAAGCAGCAGCGAATTGCGATAGATGGAATTTTGGCCTGTGTCGCATTGCGCGGCAGTGTGAGTTTGTGAACTGGAATCTGTCATAGCTCCCTCTCCCTATTGGGGCGGAAGCATGTTGATCGCTCACAGCCGACGGACGCCCTTAGAGTTGCCGTCGATGGCACACTGTACGCCTGCGGACCGCGGATGTCCCATTTTAACTGCGTTGATCGGCGCCAGCCAGGGTTTGGCGCACCCGCTCTAACGCCGCATTCAAATGCTCCAGAAATTCGTCATCGCTTTTGGTCGCCAAGCCGACTTGTCGAGCGCGAGTTACAATGCGCTCCTGGAGTGAAACCGCTGTCTCGTAGTGGTCGACGATCATCTGAAATGAAGCGCTCATTGGGGCGGATTCAAAGAGCTGTGCCATTGTGGCAATGTAGTTCCACGATGATGAGAGTCCATGCGGCCGCCGCTTAGGTAACAATCGTACAATATACCCAAGACTGGCCGCGCTCTTTGGTTAGCCTCCAGTAGCCTTGCGAGGCGCAGCTTCTCGTCGCCCTTCTCCTCGTGACCCGGCCGACCAGTCCCGGCTTCAGCCATTCCGCCTTGTCCTTCTTATGCTCCTTCGGGACCGGGACGCCGACCTCGCCCTGCACACGATCCCATAGCGTTTGCCTCTTGTCGGCCTTGAAGGCTAACATCGCCCGCCCTTGTAGGACCGCTTTTCAGCCATGATCACCTCGGGGCGCTGAACGAAGCGCGTGCTTGTCGACTCTGTCGGTCGTCGCAGACGCTTACGGAGGCCTCACCGAAGAGGGCGATGCGCACTCCGGCTCGACGACGGCTGTCGCAAATCAGACTGCTGTGGGATGCACCACCATCGATCGGTACTAGGATTCTCAACCTCGGCAATAAGCTCCTCTGTACAGCAAGCGACCTTCCTGCCTAGCAATACCAAAAGTCAAACCCCGCCGCAGATGCACATCCCTGGCAGCACGCGTCGGTCTTTGGCCACGCATCTTCCAAACCGAAATCAAGTAGCCCGCCATCGCGCGACCCTCAACGCGATCTTGATCAGCAGTCGGGCAATAACTCATCTCTTTGGAGCTTGGTGGTGATATATAGGCGCCCAAGCCAGCGCTAATATTGCATGGAGCTAAAATGCCCGCTAAGATTTCTTGGGTGTTAGCTGGCGGGTATTTGATGGGGTTTGGTCGTCTAGGCGCGGTCGCTCTGGTTCTGGCGTCATTCATCAGCAGCGCTCATGGCCAAGAATCCTGCGACCCTAACTACACAGGCGCCTGTGTTCCAATCGCCAGCGATGTCGACTGTTCCTCCGGAAAGGGCAATGGTCCCGCATACGTACACGGGCCGGTCTCTGTCGTAGGCACCGATATCTATGATCTTGACCGAGACGGCGACGGGATAGGTTGCGAAAACGGCTAGAGGAGGCAAGTCGCCTTCCAACTTCATGACGGCACCAGCCCATCCGCTGTTTATGGCAACGGTCACCTCCGAGTTGAGGGTGAGCAACGTTCCCAGCCATTTGCATCAAATATTAGGACCTTCTAAATGCGACATGGCGACTCTGCGGTACGACGGTCGAACACCGTCCACGTCTCATCCGTCTCCTGCCATACGTTTGTCAGTTGGTAGCTGATTGTAGAATGTGCCAGTAACTGGGGATGCTCATCGCGTTCCACATGCGCGAGCCCTGATGCGCGTCAGTTATTTTTACTCTCCGAGAGACCACTGGCCCGGGCGATGTTTCTCCGAGAAGAACAAAGAGGTAGATGGTTCCGGCATGGTCCCACCAATGCTTTCCCCTTGTGAACGGCATCCAAACTTTTCGGCGGGCTTGAACAGCGGCCGCCTTTGGCGGCTGTCGTAGGGCTGATGATAGGTTCCATTCCAGCTCTTTCTAATGTGTCGTCCGAACAGTGAACGAAAGTAGAACATGTAATTCGAGCGCGAATTGACCGTGAGAGGGATGAGCTCCAATTTTGGGTCATGCCTGACGCTGCTGGAAGACGAAATTGCGGTGGCGACTGGAAGCTCAGCGATGCCCCAAATGAAATTGGGCAGCTGGTGCTGTCCGCTGCGGCGCTATGACGTCAGACGATGGTATCTGCCGAATGACCTGGGAATCTTCGGGGACGTCGAGGCCGGTCGTGGTCGGAAGCAAACTGAGTTGCAGGCGGTGCTGTAGGAACGAGTATATGCAAGCTGAGACGCCTGTCGCCGTCTCCGCGTTCCAGGCCGACGTTCTCCTCGTTCCGAGGCTTGGTGAGCGATACGGGTGCGCCTGAGTGTCAATGGCGCATTTAGCAACGGCCTGGTACACGATTCACCGCCCTGCGAGCTGATCGAAACTGGCTTGGTCGATTGCATCGTAATAGCGCCGCCCACCAGGAAAGATTTTTCTATCGTTTGCGGTTGGGGTCGCATGACGCGATTGTCGGACGCAACAAGCCAGCTTGGCAATAGGCAGAGGCTGTCCACACTGTACTCCCTAGTGCCCAATCCATACCTAACGAGACCGCCATGCCGTCACCTCCAGATTTCACCGACGATTTTCGCTCCGGGCTGATCACGCTGCTGCGCTGGCGCAGGGATGTGCGGCGCTTCGAGCCAACGGCTCTGCCAGAGGGTACGCTGGAACGCCTGCTCGAGCTCGCCAGCATTGCGCCCTCCGTTGGCCTCAGCCAGCCCTGGCGCTTCGTAGTGGTCGAGAGCCTCAAGCGGCGCACTGCCGTGAGAGACTGCTTCGAGCGCTGCAATGCCGAGGCGCTCACGCGCTTTTCGGGAGAGCGCGCCGCACTCTATGCCCGGCTGAAGCTTGCCGGGCTCGACGAGGCGCCCTGTCAATTCGCGGTCTTCGCCGACCACACGACCCGACAAGGCCATGGGCTCGGTCGCATGACCATGGCGGCGACCATCGACTATTCGGCCGTCATGGCAGTGCACACACTGTGGGTGGCGGCGCGGGCGGAGGGCATCGGCATGGGCTGGGTGTCGATCCTCGATGCGGCCGAGATGGCCCAAATTCTCGACACGCCGCCCGAATGGACGCTGATCGGCTATTTCTGCCTCGGCTATGCCAGCGAGGAGCACGACATGCCGACCTTGGAACGCGAATGCTGGGAACATCGGCGGCCGCCGGTGGTGATCAGGCGGTAGTGGGGCTGCCTATCATTCGCCTCTTCCGTGGCGATGAGCTTGACGCAGATCGGATCGCCCTTCGCCACGTTGCCATTCCGACCGAAGCCGAGGTTCGTGTTCTTGCAAAGGCTAGGAAAGAGCAGCATGACAAGCGCGACCGCAGCGAAGATGGCGCTTGCGACAACCGGGCTGAAGCCGGGCTTGGAGGTGGTCGACCTCTGTTGCGGGGCGGCTGTGCCGATCGCCACAATCGCCCGCCATGTCGTCGCACTACGCCGACCAGCTGGAGGCCGCGCAGCGCCGGCTGACCGGCGCCGGCGCGACCAATTGCGAATTCGTCGCCGGCTATGCGCTATGAACTCGCTACTCTGGTGGTGTCACGCCCCGTCGACTTCGTCTTCACGGCCAACGCCTTCGACGGCGTCCCGGACCGACCGCGGCTGGCACGTGCCGTGCGCGAGGCGCTCGCCCCCGGCGGACATTTTGTTATCGTCAACTGACACCGGCAGCCGCGCGAGACGACGACGGTCCTGAAGCGAACTCAGGCTGTCGCCAAGACAGACCATCGCCGATGCCCAAGTCGGCGGCACAATGCTCCTACCCGCAGGCCCGTCGTCCGTCCACTGTCCAAGGCCTCCCGGCCTTTCTGAGGCCGTGATCCTGCCGCGGGTGTGAGTTTGCGATCCTCATAAGAGCGTCAGGCGCGAATAGAAGTTTGGGTCGTGGCCCCACAGCGGCCGACCTATCCATCGGGTGGATGGTAGTTATCACAACAATCAATTTTACCAATATTATGGATTACTACTACAAGGCCGCCACTTAAAGCGGCCGGACGGGTATCCGTCTCGCGTGGGCTGGTGCTGCCCGCAAAGATGCGGAGACGAACATGTGCGGGATTGTTGGCATCGTTGGGCAACAGCCGGTGTCGGATCGGTTGATCGGCGCGTTGAAGGGTTTGGAATATCGCGGCTATGATTCCGCCGGCGTTGCGACGATCATCGAGGGTGCCTTGCACCGCCGGCGCGCCGAGGGCAAGCTCGTCAATCTCGAGACGCGACTGAAGGAAGAGCCGCTGAGCGGCAACGTCGGCATCGGCCACACGCGTTGGGCAACCCACGGGGCCTCGACCGAACGCAATGCGCACCCGCACTTTAGCGACGGTGTCGCCGTAGTCCATAACGGCATCATCGAGAATTTCACCGAGCTGAAGGACGAATTGGCGGCGGATGGCGCCGAGTTCCAGACCGACACCGACACAGAGGTCGTTGGGCATCTCTTGGCAAGATACCGCCGAGAGGGCATGAGGCCGCAAGAGGCCACGCGTGCCATGCTGAAACGCGTCAAGGGCGCCTATGCGCTTGCCATCCTCTTCGAAGATGAACCGACGACCATCACGGCGGCGCGCAACGGACCACCGCTCGCGATCGGTCACGGCGACGGCGAGATGTTCCTGGGCTCCGACGCGATCGCCCTTGCTCCTTTCACCAATGAAATTACCTATCTCATCGACGGCGACTGGGCCGTCGTCGGCAATTCGGGCGCCCATATCTTCGATATCGACGGCCGTCCCGTCGAGCGTCCGCGCCATATCTCCACGGCCGCGGCCGATCTGGCCAACAAGGGCAACCATCGCCACTTCATGGAGAAGGAGATTTACGAGCAGCCCGAGGTCATCGCCCATGCTCTCCGTCATTACATTAACATCATAGACAGTCGCGACATGGTTCCTGGCATTGATTTCGCCAAGGTCCCGAGCTTGGCGATCTCTGCCTGCGGGACCGCCTATTTCGCCGGACTGATCGGAAAATACTGGTTCGAGCGCTATGCGCGCCTGACGGTTGAAATCGACGTTGCGTCCGAATTCCGTTACCGCGAGATCCCGTTGCCGCCGCAGTCGGCGGCTCTTTTCATCTCGCAGTCCGGCGAAACCGCCGATACGCTTGCGTCATTGAGGTACTGCAAGGAGCGTGGGCTGAAAATTGGCGCTATCGTCAATGCCTGCGAATCGACCATCGCTCGGGAGGCCGATACGGTTTTCCCGATCCTTGCCGGACCGGAGATCGGCGTCGCCTCTACCAAGGCTTTTACCTGCCAGCTTGCCGTTCTAGCAGCACTCGCCATCGGCGCGGCCAGAGCCCGCGGGACCGTCCCCGAAGACGAGCTGCAGGGGCTCGTCAGGAGCCTCGCCGAATTGCCGCGCGTGATGGGCCACGTACTCGAGAGCATCCAGCCGGAAATCGAGTTCTTGTCGCGCGAACTGTCAAAGTGTCGTGACGTCCTGTATCTCGGCCGTGGCACCAGTTTCCCGCTAGCGATGGAAGGTGCGCTGAAGCTCAAGGAGATTTCCTACATCCATGCCGAGGGCTATGCAGCGGGTGAATTGAAGCACGGGCCGATCGCATTGATAGACGAGAACATGCCAGTGATCGTCATCGCGCCCCATGACCGTCTTTTCGACAAGACCGTTTCCAACATGCAGGAAGTGGCTGCCCGTGGAGGGCGGATTATCCTCATCACCGATGAAAAAGGGGCAGCCGTATCGAAACTCGAAACCATGCACACGCTCGTGCTGCCGGTTGTCGACGAGATTATCGCGCCAATGATCTTCTCGCTCCCGATACAGCTTCTAGCCTACCACACGGCGCTCTTCATGGGGACGGATGTAGACCAGCCGCGCAATCTCGCAAAATCGGTCACGGTCGAATGATTGTGAACCTGTACAGGTGGCGATGCGCCTCCAGGAAAGCGGTACCCCTTGTCTGGATCCGAAGCCCGGATCAAACCAGATGACCATTGTTTGCTGCAATTGCGAAACTCGGTAGCGGTTACGAGCGGGTCTTTCGCTGCCTCGCCGGTGGAGATTGCCGAAGCTGGCAGTGTCCGTGCCGAAAGTTCGAGTTGCTGTTCAAGAAAGCCATCGGCGAGAATGGTCCACGAAGGATCGCAGGTCGCATGCGCTACGCCGACCAGGCTCTCAGCACGGGTAGCCTTGATACTTGATCAGAAGCAGGTGAGCCGCCATATTCCGGCCCGGCCAGTTCAGCGGCCCATCCCATGCATGAGGCCGGTTCGGCCGAATGGACGACCATTTTTTTTATTTGCTAGGTGTGCGCCGCGGGGAGGAATCTCCGAGGGAGCTCCCAGTTCTTGGAGATGTTTATGAAGGATTCGCGCATTCCCGAACCAGTCTTGACGGCTATGTCCCAGGGAACCCACATCGTCCGCGCTTATCGCGAGCACCTTGGATATTCGATCGACGACCTGGCGGTCGCGTGCGGGCTGGCCGCTGAGGAAATCCAAAACATCGAGCGAGGTCTGAGGTACAGCAAGGGCTATCGGGATCGGATAGCGAAATCGCTTTCCATACCTGTGGGAATTCTTGAGTCGGAGTTGGACATTTCGGACGCCGCCTGATCAGTCGGATGATCTGCAATGGGTGGACTAGCTGTTGTGATGTGAAGCTTGCGGCTGATGTCGACCCTTGATTCGATTGGATGCGAATGCCTTCTGGCGCAGCTCGCCGAACAACAAAGCGATATAGCCGCCCGGAGTGCTACGAAACGTGCACGACGGCATCGGCTCGCGACGAAGGATTGTAACGGCGAACTCTTCCTAGTTCGGCAAGGCGATGCTGGCTTGAGCATCAACTCGGCCTACGGGCTGAATCGTCCAACATGGCGAGTCGCGCCGCTCTGAAATTAACATGGCGGGCATCCTGACGTTTCCGGGTTGACTATGGGCGTTCGAACCACGAAAAGGGGCCGCTCTTCGTGAGTGGCGTGCGCCGGCAGTCTGACCCCCAAGCCCCCCGCCCAGGCTGCCGGCGCGCTTCTAGAAAGATCGAAGTAGGCACTCGCTTGCGCTCTGCCCGCTCACACCTTGTGGTTCCTCCTGCGGGTCCAGCGGACCACCATGGGTGTCGCCAGTTCTGGTGGTTACGCGCGTCCATTTGCGATCTCGTTCGGTGAGTGCACCGCAAGCACCCTCTCTGCTAGCCTGAAAAATTCATGGGGGTTGGTGGATGTGGCGCAAGCCTTGAAATGACGTAGGATTTGGTTGCTTAAGCCGATCCGAAATTTCCCGGAGACCACACCCACCATGAACGATGTTGCGCTGCCGCTGAGCGGTTTGTCATCAGTCGGCGGCAAGTCCGTCGTCGCCCGTTTCGACGGCGGCATGCTGTCGTCCAACAGCGGCGTTCTGGCCTTGGCCGAGGTGGAAAAGCGGTTGCGGGTGGCCGAGCGTCTGGCGCGTTGCATCGACGATCCGCGCTGCCCGGACCAGGTCGTCCACAGCCTGGCGGACATGATCGGCTTTCGCATGAAGATGATCGCCGCGGGCTACGAGGACGGCAACGACGCCAACCGGCTGCGCCGCGATCCGGTCTTCAAGATGGCCCAGGATGCGCTGCCGTCGGGTCGGGATCTGGCGTCGCAATCGACGCTGTGCCGGCTGGAGAACCTACCCGGCGTGCGGGAGTTGGTCGATGGGACGGGCGATGGTCGATCTCTATGCGCCTCGTTCCGGCAGGTGCCGAAGCGGATCGTACCCGACATTGACGACACCTTCGACGCTGTGCACGGAGGCCAACAGCTTCGCCTGTTCAATGCCCACCATGACGAGTACGGCTTCCAGCCGGTCGTCGTGTTCGATGGTGCGGGACGGTTCGTCAGCGCGATCCTGCGACCGGCCAAGCGGCCGAGTGGGGCTGAGATCCGCCCCCACCTGCGCCGTCTGGTGCGGGCGATCCGGATCAACTGGCCGAACATTCGAATCCTGCTCCGCGGCGATAGCCATTATTGCAACCCGCAGGTCATCGACTGGTGCCGCGCCAACGACGTCGACTTCATCTTTGGCCTCGCGCCCACCACGACCCTGCGCAAGCATGTCGCGGATCTGGATGCCAGCACGACGGCACGCTTGGAAGCGTCGGCCAAGACAGGCAAGGTCCGCAGGTTCAAGGAGCTCGTTGACGGCGCCCGCGGCGCGGCCGGGCCGGCAGCACTCAGGCGGCTATAACGGGCGCAGAGCCGACCCTGCGGCTTCCAGACATTATCGTGTACAGCTTCAGACCCTCAAGCCGAGCCCGCAGGGCCTCGCTTACCTTTTACGGGGCGGCGGTACGTCCAAGCCGCTTCAACAGTTAAGAATTTCGCAAAGACGATACCCCCGGATCGTCGAGCTTCCGCTGCCACTTCCCGCATTCGCCGAGGCGGTCAATGACCCGCCCTTCACAATAGTTATCTGGCAAGCATCTGGATGCGAGAGATAATGTTGCCGGAGGCATCTCTCATGGCCTCTACACCTGCCTGAACGCCAGAACCGCGTTCGTGCCGCCAAAGGCGAAGGAGTTGCTCAGTGCCACGCGCACCTTGCGCTCGCGTGCCACATTGGGCGTGACGTCGAGATCGCAATCGGGGTCCAGCTCACGATAATTGGCAGTCGGCGGCACGACGCTCTCGCGGATAGCCATCACGCAGGCGATCAACTCGAGCGCGCCGGACGCGCCGAGGCAATGCGCGTGCATGGACTTGGTAGAAGAAATGGACATTGAGAAGGCGTGCTGACCGAAGACGCGCTTGATCGCCGCCGTCTCGATCTGGTCGTTGGCCTTTGTGCCGGTGCCGTGCGCGTTGAGATAGTCGACATCCTCGGCGTCCAGCCTGGCATCGGCAAGGCAGGCCCGCATTGCTGCCTCCGGCCCCTCGACAGTCGGCGCGACGATGTCGGACGCATCGGCGGAAAGGCCGGCACCGGCAATTTCGGCAAGGATGGTGGCGCCCCGAGCCAGGGCATGCTCGTAGCTTTCCAGCACCGCCATGCCGGCGCCTTCACCAAGCGATAGGCCCTGGCGATCGGCCGAGAATGGCCGGCAAGCATCGGGCGAAAGCACGCGGATCGCTTCCCATGCCTTCAGCACACCCCATACGAGCGGCGCTTCGCTGCCGCCGGCAAGCATCACGTCGGCCCGGCCGTGCCTGATCTGGTCCACCGCGCAGGCAATCGCATGGTTTGCCGAGGAACAGGCGGACGTGACGCCGAAGACCGGCCCGCGCAGGCCGAGACTCATGCTGACCTGGCCGGCAGCGGCACCCGGCATCGCCTTGGGTACAGTCAAGAGAGCGGCACGCTTACCGCCCAGCAGGATGGCGCGGTAGGTTTGCTCGATCGCATCCCACCCGCAGCCGCCAACGCCCACCGTCGCACCGAAGCGATAGCTATTTCCCTCTTTGGAGGAAAGTCCGGCCTGACGCATGGCTTCGCGCGCCGCAAGAACAGCGAGCAGGCTGAAGCGGTCCATGGAGATGAGTTGCTTGCGGTCGATGTCATGCTCCGGCAGCGCTTTGATCTCGGCACCAATCCTGACCCTCACTTCATGGAGCTCGGAGTTGACGATTGGGCCGATGGCGGAGCGGCCTTCTCGCATCTCTGTCCAAATGGCGGCGGTGTTGGTCCCAAGCCCGCAAATCCCGCCAATCCCAGTAATCACGACGCGCCTGTCCATTCACACCCCCGTAGCGAGCAAGCTGCGCACGGCTTCCACCATGTCCCCAACATTCTGGAGATCCGACCATGCCTCGGCCGTATTCATCTCGATCTCGATGCCGTAGGCCTGCTCCAGGTCCCAGAGAACGTCCGCCAATCCCAGTGAATCGATACCGAGCGAAGTCAGTCTCGTGGCAGCCGTTATCTCGCCGCCTGTGGCAGGCGCTATGCCGCCCTCCGACGCGGCGCGCTTCTTGATCATGGCGATTATTTCGTTGGCGAGTTGATCTGCCATCTTGTTCCTTTCCAGCTTGCGTTTTCGGCGTCGTTCAAAACCCGAATCGCGTCGCGTTGCCAAAATTGCCCCTCATGGAGCCCTGTGCGCCGACCAAGCCCAATGCCCATAGGAACCGGACGAGTTCCGGCTTCTGCGGCGTCAGCCCGATGACGAAGAAAAGTCGCCGGCCTCCCGCTTTTGCGCCAGCACATCAAGAATCTGCGTGTAAATGGATAGGAACCGTCGTCAAGCGTCAGCTAAACGCTGCGACGGTGGGTGCTGTCAGCGTATTCACTCGGCACCTCATATGTAATCGAGATGTTTCATAGCTCCGGACCAGTTGCGATCAACTATTGTACCGGTCCGCCATTCGTCGGAGAGTTCGACATGATCGGAGCGCTGCCTCTCATTTCCAGTACAATCTCCACCGCACGCGACAGATTTCCTCTTTCGGGCTCTTCTCAAGGGACTCGCCACGCGATAGGGGCAGTGATCGGCGCACTTGAGATCCTGCCAGGTCCATGCGACATTCCGGAAAATTGGTAAAATCCTTTGTTTCAATCAAATTCATCCACGCTATGGATAGCTAAGACATGCGTTTCAAAGGGCTCGATCTGAATCTTCTCGTCGTTCTCGACGCGCTGCTTAGCGAGCGCAGCCTCACGGCGGCGGCACGCCGCATCAACCTAGCCAAATTCATGGGGGTTGGTGGATGTGGCGCAAGCCCGTTGAAATGACGTAGGATTTGGTTGCTTAAGCCGATCCGAACCATTTCCCGAGACCACACCCACCATGAACGATCTTGCGCTGCCGCTGAGCGGTTTGTCATCAGTCGGCGGCAAGTCCGTCGTCGCCCGTTTCGACGGCGGCATGCTGTCGTCCAACAGCGGCGTTCTGGCCTTGGCCGAGGTGGAAAAGCGGTTGCGGATGGCCGAGCGTCTGGCGCGTTGCATCGACGATCCGCGCTGCCCGGACCAGGTCGTCCACAGCCTGGCGGACATGATCGGCTTTCGCATGAAGATGATCGCCGCCGGCTACGAGGACGGCAACGACGCCAACCGGCTGCGCCGCGCTCTCGACACCTTCGACGCTGTGCACGGAGGCCAACAGCTTCGCCTGTTCAATGCCCACCATGACGAGTACGGCTTCCAGCCGATCGTCGTGTTCGATGGTGCGGGACGGTTCGTCAGCGCGATCCTGCGACCGGCCAAGCGGCCGAGTGGGGCTGAGATCCGCCCCCACCTGCGCCGTCTGGTGCGGGCGATCCGGATCAACTGGCCGAACATTCGTATCCTGCTCCGCGGCGATAGCCATTATTGCAACCCGCAGGTCATCGACTGGTGCCGCCCCAACGACGTCGACTTCATCTTTGGCCTCGCGCCCACCACGACCCTGCGCAAGCATGTCGCGGATCTGGATGCCAGCACGACGGCGCGCTTCGAAGCGTCGGCCAAGACAGGCAAGGTCCGCAGGTTCAAGGAGTTCGTTGACGGCGCCGCTAGTTGGAGCCGCGTCGAGCGCATCATCGCGCGGGTCGAGGTCGGCGCCCACGGTGGCGATATCCGCTTCGTCGTCACCAACCTTGCCGGTGGGAAGGCCAAGGCGCTCTACGAGGATGTCTACTGCCGGCGCGGCGCGGCCGAGAACCACATCGTGGAAGACGCATCTTGCCGCCGACCGCACATCCTGCACCAGAGCGACGGCCAACCAGTTCCGGCTATTCCTGCATGCCGGTGCTTACTGGTTGATGTGGGGCTTGCGGGCCGCGATGCCGAGGCGCTCGAGCTTTGCCGTCGCCCAATTCGACACGCTGCGATTGCGCCTCATCAAAATCGCTGCGCGGGTGGTCGAGATGAAATCGCAAATCCGCCTGCACCTGCCGACATCGTGCCCCGACCAGCGCATCCTGCGCATCGTCCTCGATCGCATCCCCCAACTCGCGACATAACGATGGGCGCAGGCGCCCGAAACGAACCCGCCGACCGCAACCTGTAAACCCCCGCCTGCCATCACGACGGATCATCGCCGGCACCCGACGAGGCTTGTCAAAATGCACAGGGCGGCCAGATCGCCGATGCAGGCCGCCGAAAGCTCATCGCCGTGCATCAAGGCGGCTAGATGGCAACGAGGCTTATGCCGCCCGTGCATCGCAGCTCCATATGCATGAGGGGTCGTCGCTTCAAAATACTTGATACATTTGCGCTTGCGTAGCTCCTTGCATGCGCGCGATGCCAGGAGGAGACCTCTGTCTAAACGCTCGCATCGATGCAACGCCGTTGACACCATCATCGCGGCGACCGCTTTGCCACGGCCGCCGCAGCCCTTTTCGAGCATCACGATCATGCCGGCGCCATCGCAGTGATGCACATGCAAATTCAGAGATGCACTCTGGCCATATGCTAGGTGCCCAGCATATGTCCGGCATCCCGCAACGCCGCTACGAAAAGACGGGCATTGCCGTTGGCATCCATCTTGGCCTGCATCGACAGGGGCATCCTGTGCCAGCTCTCCAAGGCCGCAATGTAATGTGAGAACATACCGTTAACGATGCAATAGTGGGTAACTAGGCCGTGTCCGTCTAACGCCAGCACGCCGAATTGGCCGCCGTGATATCGGATGGCTGCGACCCGCTGGACCTGCGCGTCACCGTCGATCCGAACGTCGAAAAGCAGGCTGCCGCGGCTCCTGGTGGCTATCTCGGCGGCTTTTTCAGCGAAGCTCAACGAGAGCGAGCGGACGCTTTCGACTGCCATCTGTAAAACCATCAAGTTCAGTTCATCCACTGCCATGAGGTACCTGTGCGCAAGACATGGGTGATTGCAATCGACCACACCGCTTGTTCACAGATGTCGGCTCACGACCGGTTATTCAGGGTTCGCCGGTCATCCATTGAGGGCGTGCTCATCAAAATGCTCCTGAAGTGGAATGCGCTGCTTCTACGAAACGCAAGGAGCAGGCCAGCCAAGCTGTCGCGACAATTGACCTCATAATCCATCCCGATATCTGGATTTCGGCATCGCTGAACATCCCTGATTAGTGAGCTGTTTGCGGCAAGCCCATCTCGGCTTTGTACCCCGAAACCGTTGCACCGGCGTCGCTCGGCGCTCGGGACCGCCAGGCTCTGCTCGTCGAGAACTTTGTCCCCGAGAAGCGTTCGACTCTGAGCATTCCGCTCAAGGGTGACGTCTCGTCCGTGTCCTTGCAGCTCACCGCGAAGGCTTTTTGCGCATCGCACGCAAGCGCACGAATTGGTCTCCGTTCACTTCACAAAATGGTTTTCCTGAAGTACTTGAGCGCAGAGAAATCTCCGGTCGCAGCCTACCCGGTTAAAACAAGGACCCAACGATGAAGACTCTCGTCGTCTGCTCCGGCGGATTGGATTCCGTTACTCTTGCCCACAAGGTGGCAGCGGAGCACCAGCTTACCGGCCTGCTATCGTTCGATTACGGCCAACGGCATAGGAAGGAATTGGGCTTCGCCACCCTTTGCGCGGAGCGCCTGAGTGTCCCGCAGCGAATCATCGATATCCACGAGATCGGCGGCGGCCTTTCCGGCTCCGCGCTGACCGACAATGTGGACGTGCCCGACGGGCACTATGCCGAAGACACGATGAAGATAACCGTGGTGCCCAACCGGAACGCCATCATGTTGGCCATTGCCTTCGGCCTCGCCGCAGCGCAAGACGCTGACGCAGTGGCGACGGCCGTGCATGGTGGGGATCACGTTGTCTATCCCGATTGCCGTCCGGCCTTCATCGACGCTTTCCAGATGATGCAGGACCACGCGCTCGACGGCTACGCGCAGATTCGCCTTTATGCACCCTATGTGAACCTGGCGAAGGCGGACATTGTTACGGATGGAGCCACATACGGCACGCCGTTTGCGCAGACCTGGTCCTGTTACAAGGGCGCCGAACGTCATTGCGGGAGGTGCGGGACCTGCGTCGAGCGGCGTGAGGCGTTTCACATCGCTGGGCACCCGGACCCAACGGAGTATGAGGACTCCGACTTCTGGCTCGGAGCGCTGCGAAGGACCACCGCGTAATGTTCCGCATCACCAAGGAATTCCACTTCTCAGCCTCGCATCAGCTCACCTCATTGCCACCCGATCACCAATGCGCGCGCCTGCACGGACATAACTACATCGTCGAAGTGGAGCTTTCAGCGGATGGACTGGACGATCACGGCTTCGTGCGCGACTACCACGACTTGGCGCCATTCAAACGCTACATCGACGAGAGCTTCGACCACCGGCATCTCAACGACGTGCTGGGACACGAGCAAGTCACGGCGGAATATCTGGCCAGACATTTCTACGACTGGTGCAAGGCACGCCTGAGCGAAACCGCGGCCGTGCGGGTGAGCGAAACGCCGAAAACCTGGGCGGAATACCGGCCATGACGAATACTCATCCCGCAATCCGCGTTAGCGAGATTTTCGGGCCGACGATCCAGGGCGAGGGCGTGCTCATAGGTTTGCCGACGATCTTCGTCAGAACCGGCGGGTGTGACTATCGCTGTTCCTGGTGCGACAGCCTCCATGCTGTGGACAATCAATTCCGCCATGAATGGGAGATGATGTCCGTTGGCGCGGTGTGGAAAAATGTGCTTGCCCTTTCCGGTGGCCGCCCGCTGATGGTGTCGCTATCAGGCGGCAATCCGGCCATCCAGCCGCTCGGCGCGCTCATCGACCGGGGCCATGGTGACGGTTACCGTTTTGCGCTGGAAACCCAAGGGTCGCTTGCCAGGGACTGGTTTGCGCAGCTTGACGTGCTGATCCTCAGCCCAAAGCCGCCGTCAAGCCAAATGACGACAGATTGGGCCGCTGTCGAGGCGTGCCTCCAGGCGGCACAAGGCAAGCCCCAAGTCGTGCTCAAGCTCATTGTTTTCGACGAAAGGGACTACACCTACGCGAAAGACGCCGCTGCGCAATTTCCGCAACTTCCGATCTATCTGCAGCCTGGCAATCACACGCCGCCACACCCCACAAATGATGACGCGCCTGTCGACCTTGACGGAATATTGAAGCGCATGGAGTGGCTGGTTGACAGCGTGACCCGCGACCGATGGTTCGAGGCCCGCGTGCTACCGCAGCTGCACGTTGTGCTCTGGGGTAACAAGAGAGCCGTCTAGCCCAGGCCCTTTCCACTGGAACTGCGCCGGCAGAATTCGGGTGAACGGGTGGTTCAGGTCGAAGGGAGCTGTCGCCGACAACCATGATCCGACAGGCAGGGCTCGAGCGGACGATATCGTCGCTGCGCCAAGACGCGTCTGGTCCGCTCCGAATCTTGTCTCGATAGACGGTTGCCGATCAACAAACGTACCGCGGTCCATGATCGACTGAGAGGCATGACCGTTCCTCTGAGTGCTCAGACTGCCGCCGAGTGCCTGGCCGTTCCAGCTTCGAAATATTTGTCGAACCTGGCCGCGATGCTTCGGACGAAAGGGCGACTTTCAGCCGGCACAACGAATCTGTCGCCATCAAGTTCAAGCAATCGAACCGGATCGTGGAGGGCCATGGAACTTGACTGAAGGAGGAGCCTCTGGCCGGCCTCGCCGAAGCGTTCCACCAGATCGATGGCCGAGAAGGCGAAGTCGCACATCAAACGTTCGATGATCCAGCCGCGAACGCGGTCGTCGTTGGAAAATGCGATACCCCGAACAGCGGCCAGCCCGCCGTCATCAACCGTGCATCGATATTCGCTGGTCGAAGGCATGTTCTGCGCATAGCCCTGCCGAAACTGGCTGATGGACGATGGGCCTAACCCAATCAAGGTTTCGCAGCAATCGTCGGTGTAACCCTGAAAGTTGCGGTGCAGTGTTCCGGCGCGGGCGGCAAGGGCCAGGGCATCGCCGGGTTTGGCGAAATGGTCGAGGCCGATTGCTTCGTACCCCTGGTCCACGATCGCCCGCGCCGCCAGTTGCGATTGAGCAAATCTCTCCGCGGGACCGGGCAGCCATGCCTCGTCTATCATCGTCTGATGTTTCTTGAACCACGGCACATGGGCGTAGCCAAAAAGCGCTATCCTGTCCGGCTCCAGGGTCAGTGCCTGCGCGAACGTTGAGGAAACGCTCGCCCTGGTCTGGTGCGGCAGGCCGTAGAGCAGGTCTAGATTGACGGATTCGACGCCGCGCGAACGAACACCGTGAACTACCGCTTTGGTCTGCAAAAAGCTCTGCTCGCGGTTGATTGCCTTCTGAACCTTCGGATCGAAGTCCTGGACGCCGAGGCTCGCACGAGTCATGCCGATTTCGGCAAGCGCATCGAGGCGGGCTTCATCCATATCGTTGGGTTCGATTTCAACGCTGATCGTGGCGCCGGGAAGAAAGCCGAAGCTGTTGCGCAGGGCGGTTCCCAGCGCCACCATATCTTCGGGTTTGAGCATGGTCGGCGAACCGCCACCGAAATGGACGGCACGGACGCGACCCTTGCCTGCGACAAGACTGGCGACGGTGGCGATCTCGGCATGCAGTGAGCGCAGATATGTGGTCACCGGTTCGTAATGGCGTGTCTGCTTGGTATGGCAGGCACAGAACCAGCAAAGCTTGTCGCAGTAAGGGATGTGCAGATAGAGCGAGATCTCGTCACCACCGCCGAGCGCTTGCAGCCAGCCACGACAAACGGCAGCATCAACGCCTGGATGGAAATGGGGCGCGGTCGGGTAGCTCGTATAGCGCGGGACGTTCTCGCCAAATCTGGCAACTAGCTTTTGTCGCATGTCGTGGTCCACCGTGTTTGCGTCGCCCGAACTGTGGATGCTTGGATGAGCCTAAGCCCTGATTTCGATCAACCTTCAGCACGGACAAACTGCCGCAAGGATTTTTCTACCGTGGATGCTATCCTGCCCGCACGGACCGGTAGAGCGATCGAATGACATTACGGCAGGATATTCACAGTTCAGGCATCCCCGTTCTTTGCCTGTCTTGCGAGGCACGGCGCCGCGGTGTCTGTGGCGCGCTAGAGCCAGACCATTTGGCTTACCTCGCCAAGACGTCGTCGCGGCACAATATCGAGCCGGGGGTCGAACTGATCGGCGACGCCGAGGCGGTCGACTGTTATTCGAACGTGCTTTCAGGCGTGGTGAAGCTCACGAAGAGCCTGTCAGATGGACGCCAACAGATTGTCGGCCTGCAGTTCGCCCCGGATTTTCTGGGTCGGCCCTTCAAGATGAAAAGTGCGATCAATGCCGAAGCGGCAACAGCTGTCTCGCTATGCTCGTTTCCCAGAGCGGCCATCGAACGGATGATGAAGCAGTCACCCGAATTTGTGCATCGCCTGCTCAAGCAGGCGCTGAACGAACTTGACGAGGCACGCGAATGGATGGTGACTCTGGGGCGCAAGACCGCACCAGAGAAGGTGGCGAGCTTTCTCCTCATGATTGCCCGGAACATCGACTCCAATGTTGACCCGACGGCTAGCTCGACGTGCTTCGAGCTGCCGATGACGCGTGCCGACATTTCTGATTTCCTTGGAATCACAAACGAGACCGTGAGCCGTCAGCTGACCAGCCTGAGAATGGACGGCGTGATTCGGATCGAGAACAACCGCCGCGTCACCGTGGACAGCATGAGCCGGCTGGAACGGCGCTGCGGCGGCCGAGGCGCTACAGCCGTTTGAATGACGCAGAAGCTGCATGGCCCCGTCACTTACTTCATTCGGGGCAGGGCATGCTCGCGTTGGGCTCAGAAGAAGTCGCGTAGCGACAGCCCGTTCTCCATCCGATCGTATGCGCCAGTTGCGTTTCGGCTCGTCGGCGAAGCATCCACACTTGGCCGAAGTCAATTCGCCTCATCCGCAGGGGAAAATCGCCGTCTCCCCAAGCCATGAATGTCACGACGGCAGCGTAACGCTGGCGCTGGCTGGTCCAAGGCATTGAACGATCGGCGTTCGGTAAGGCATCGACCTGCTTTCCAGCGTCGCAGAAGGTGCGTTCCCCCACACGCCCGCGGTCGCCTCCGCACCCCGGGGCCCGACCGGGGACGGTTGTGTGCGTCAAGTTCTGCAAAATGGTGCGGCTCTGACATGGATCAGGGCGAGCAGGCGACGGCTGCGCAATAAGGCACCGCGGTTTGGCATCCGCCGGAATTGGAAATCGGGGCTTGCGATGAAATTCGGCAAAGAAATCGTGCTTCTAAGCCTGTTCGCATTCGCGGCTTTGGTGGCGGCTGGCGCTGGGGTGGATGAACCCTTTCGCCAGCATATGTGGGTCTTGTTCTTCGCCTTGGCTGGCTTCACTGCGATCCTACTGCGTAACACTGAGTTCAAGCCTGCCGCTCCGATCGACCCGTCCGCCTACATGGATGGTCCAATCCGCTATGGCGCCATCGCCACCATGTTCTGGGGTGTCATCGGCATGCTTGTCGGCGTGGTCATCGCGCTGCAGCTTGCCTATCCCGATCTCAACATACAGCCCTGGTTCAACTTCGGCCGCTTGCGGCCTCTGCACACCTCGGGCGTCGTCTTCGCCTTCGGCGGCAACGCGTTGCTTTGCACGTCTCTCTATGTCGTCCAACGCACATGCCGCGCTCGGCTGTTCGGTGGCGATCTCGCCTGGTTTGTGTTCTGGGGCTACCAGCTCTTCATTGTCATGGCCGCGACCGGTTATCTGCTCGGCATCACCGAGAGCCGCGAATATGCGGAACCCGAATGGTATGTCGACATCTGGCTGACCATCGTCTGGGTCGCCTACCTGATCCTTTTCCTGGGCACGATCTTGAAGCGCAAGGAACCGCACATCTACGTCGCCAACTGGTTCTATCTCTCCTTCATCGTAACCATCGCGATGCTGCATGTGATCAACAACCTCTCGATGCCGGCCTCCTTCCTCGGATCCAAGAGCTATTCTGCATTTTCCGGCGTCCAGGACGCCCTGACGCAGTGGTGGTACGGCCACAATGCCGTCGGGTTCTTCCTGACCGCCGGCTTCCTGGGCATGATGTATTATTTCGTGCCCAAGCAGGCCAACCGGCCGGTCTATTCCTACCGCCTGTCGATCGTCCATTTCTGGGCAATCATCTTCCTCTACATCTGGGCCGGGCCCCATCACCTGCACTACACCGCTTTGCCTGACTGGGCGCAGACACTCGGCATGGTGTTCTCGATCATGCTGTGGATGCCGTCATGGGGCGGCATGATCAATGGCCTGATGACGCTGTCGGGCGCCTGGGACAAGCTGCGCACTGACCCGATCATCCGCATGATGGTGATGGCCATCGCCTTCTACGGCATGTCGACCTTCGAGGGCCCGGTGATGTCAATCAAGACGGTCAATTCTCTGTCGCACTATACCGACTGGACCATCGGGCACGTCCATTCGGGCGCACTCGGCTGGGTTGGCATGATCTCGTTTGGCGCAATCTACTTCATGGTGCCGAAGCTGTGGAACCGTGAACGGCTCTACTCGCTGCGCCTCGTGACCTGGCACTTCTGGCTGGCGACGCTTGGCATCGTTGTCTACGCCGCGGTGATGTGGGTGTCCGGCATCATGCAGGGCCTGATGTGGCGCGAATACGACGAGCAGGGCTTCCTGGTCTACTCCTTCGCCGAAACCGTGGCCGCGATGCATCCTTATTACATCATGCGCGCCATCGGTGGGGCCATGTACCTCTCCGGCGCCCTGATCATGGCCTGGAACATCGCCATGACCATCCTCGGCTACCGGCGCGAGCAGGATCCGATGCCGCGCTCCACCCCCGCCCTCCAGCTTGCGCGATGATGAGACAGAAAATGAGGTTGATGAACAGACACGCGGTTATCGAGAAGAACGCTACACTTCTCCTCCTCGGGTCGCTGCTGGTCGTGACAATCGGCGGCATCGTCGAGATCGCGCCGCTCTTCTATCTCGATAATACGATCGAGAAGGTGGAAGGCATGCGCCCCTACTCGCCGCTCGAACTTGCCGGGCGAAACATCTATGTCCGCGAGGGCTGCTACCTCTGCCACAGCCAGATGATCAGGCCGTTCCGTGACGAGGTCGAGCGCTACGGCCACTACAGCCTGGCGGCCGAGTCGATATACGACCACCCCTTCCAGTGGGGATCGAAGCGCACCGGACCGGATCTCGCCCGCGTTGGCGACCGGTATTCCAACCTGTGGCACGTGGATCACCTGACAGATCCACGGTCCGTGGTGCCGGAATCGATCATGCCGAGCTATGCCTTCCTGAAGGACAAGCCGATCGCGGTGAAGGACTTCTCGACGCATCTGGTCGCCAACAGGCGCGTCGGCGTCCCTTACTCCGACGACATGATCGCTAACGCCAATGCCGATTTGATGGCGCAGGCTGATCCCAACGCCGACACATCCGGCCTCCAGGCCCGCTACCCCAAGGCCAAGATCGGCGACTTCGACGGCAACCCGCAACAGGTCACCGAAATGGACGCGCTGGTTTCTTATCTCCAGATGCTGGGCACGCTGGTCGATTTCAAGAACTACGATGAGACCGCCGGCTACCGCTGAGGACAATGGCCATGACGTACAATTTCATGCGGGAGTTTGCCGACAGCTGGGGCCTACTTGCCATGGCTCTTTTCTTCATCGGATCCGTTGCCTTTGCACTTCGTCCCGGAAGCCGCAGGCAAGCCGCCGAAGCAGCTCAAATTCCTCTGAAGGAGGACTGATCATGAGCAGCGATCACATCGACGAGGTTTCCGGCATCTCAACCACCGGTCATGAGTGGGACGGCATCCGGGAGCTCAACAACCCGCTTCCGCGCTGGTGGATCTGGACGTTCTACATCACCATAGTCTGGGCGATCGGCTACACCATCGCCTATCCGGCATGGCCTCTGCTGCACACGGCAACCAAGGGGGTGCTCGGCTACTCCAGCCGCAACGATGTCGGGAACGAGTTGTCCGCGGCTGAAGCGGCCAAGGGCAAATATGTCGCCGCGATAGAAGCGAAAAGTGTTTCGGAGATCGCGGCGGACGACACGCTGCGCGAATTCGCCGTCGCCGCCGGCGGTGCCGCGTTCAAGCTCAATTGCGTGCAGTGCCATGGTTCCGGCGCCCAGGGCTCCAAGGGCTTCCCCAACCTTAACGACGACGACTGGCTGTGGGGCGGCAAGGCGGACCAGATTCAGAAGACGATCACCCATGGCATTCGCTTTGCCTCCGATCCGGATACGCGCCTGTCGGAAATGCCCGCTTTTGCCGACATCATCACCGCCGACCAGATCAAACAGGTCAGCGCCTACGTCGCCAGTCTGTCGGGGGCCGTCGTCAATCAAGCATTGGTCGCGCCGGGCGCAAAGGTCTTTGCCGAAAACTGCGTGGCCTGTCATGGCGACAATGCAAAAGGCAACAAGGAACTCGGCGCTCCAGATCTGACCGACGCCATCTGGCTCTACGGGTCAGGCGAAGCGGCCATCGCCGCCCAGGTAACCGCACCGAAACACGGCGTGATGCCGGCTTGGGGCGCGCGCCTCGGCGAGATCAAGGTCAAGGAACTGGCGGTCTACATCCATTCGCTTGGCGGCGGAGAATAGGAAAGAAGCCTATTCTCGTCCTCCCCCTCCCGCCAAGCGACGAGGCCCGGCGCAAGCCGGGCCTCGGCATCATCCAGAACCGATGAGTCGGCTTCCGGCGAAATCGTCGCTGATGACTGGAGCTTCTCGTGCTCGATAACACGCAAATAGAACGGATCGAACCCACGACGGTCAACTCCGCCCACCAGCCAATGTATGCCGCGCGCAGGAAGATCTTCCCGAAGCGGGCCTCTGGCAGCTTTCGCCGATTCAAATGGATCGTGATGGCGATCACGCTCGGCATCTACTATCTCACGCCGTGGCTGCGCTGGGACCGCGGTCCGTTTGCCCCCGACCAGGCGGTGCTGCTCGATGTCGCCAACCGGCGCTTCTATTTCTTCTTCATCGAGATATGGCCCCAGGAATTCTACTATGTCGCCGGCCTTCTGGTCATGGCCGGCGTCGGTCTTTTCCTGATCACGTCAACCGTCGGCCGTGCATGGTGTGGCTACACATGCCCACAGACCGTATGGGTCGATCTGTTCCTGGTCGTCGAGCGCGCGATCGAGGGCGACCGCAACGCACGCATCAAGCTCGATGCCGGTCCTTGGACCACTCGTAAGCTTGTGCTGCGGGCATCGAAACACGTCATCTGGCTGGTCATAGGCGCAGCGACTGGTGGCGCATGGATCTTCTATTTCGCCGATGCGCCGACGCTGCTCGGCGAACTCTTCACCGGCACGGCAGCGCCTGTCGCCTACATCACCGTCGCGGTTCTGACGGCGACGACCTACACGTTTGGCGGGCTGATGCGCGAACAGGTCTGCACCTATATGTGCCCATGGCCGCGCATCCAGGCAGCCATGCTCGACGAGAGCTCGCTCACCGTCACCTACAATGACTGGCGCGGCGAACCGCGCACGCGTCACGTCAAGAAGGTTCTTGCCGCAGGGCATCCCGTCGGCGATTGCGTCGACTGCAATGCCTGTGTCGCCGTCTGTCCGATGGGGATCGACATACGCGACGGTCAGCAACTTGAATGCATCACCTGCGCGCTCTGCATCGATGCCTGTGACGGCGTCATGGATAAGCTCGGCAAAGCGCGAGGACTGATCTCCTACGCGACGCTCTCCGACTACAACGCCAACATGATCCTGGCCACCGCCGGCGGCGCCAGTTCGGTCGATCCATCACTGGTCAGGACGGATGACGGCCTGTTTTCGGACAGGGTGGCGCTTTTCCATATCCGCAAGATCTTTCGGCCACGAACCTATGTCTACATGGCCATGTGGTCGCTCATCGGGCTGGGCCTGCTCTTTTCGCTGCTGACGCGCGACCGGCTCGAGATCAATGTCCTGCACGACCGCAACCCGCAATTCGTGACGCTCTCGGACGGCTCGATCCGCAATGGCTATACCGTCAAGCTCTTGAACATGATCCCCGAACCGAGAACGATTATCGTCACCCTCGGGGGTTTGCCAGGCGCGGAGATGAGCATCGTTGGCGTCGACCTCCCCGCCGATCGCTCCTTCGCGGTCCAGGTCGAACCCGACCGGCTGAAGATGTTGAAGGTTTTCGTGCGCCTACCCGCCGATCAGATTCATGGCCAGGCGCAGACCTTCACATTCCGCGTCGAAGACAAGGTCAGCTTCGAGTCCAACGAATACACCGCCACCTTCAACGCGCCGGAGATCGCCAGATGAACGCCACCACGCGAAAACCCCGCGAATTCACCGGCAGGCACATGTTGGCCATCATCCTCGCCTTTTTCGGCGTGGTCATCGCGGTCAATCTGACGATGGCGACGCTTGCCAACACAAGCTGGACCGGTCTTGTCGTCGAAAACACCTATGTGGCGAGCCAGCAATTCAACAGAAAGGCCGAGGAAGGGCGCGCGCAGGCAGCCCTCGGCTGGACCGGAAAGCTGACCGTCGCATGGGGTGAAGTCCGGTATGGCCTCACCGACGCCGCCGGCAAACCGGTTCCCCTGCATGGCGTGAAGGCGCTGTTTCGCCATCCCGCTTACGAGAAAGAGGATGAGTCCGTCACGCTCGCCCCCGCCTCGGGCCAGGAATTTGCAGCGCAGCACATGCCAAGGGACGGTGTGTGGATTGTCGAAATCGACGCCGAAGCCGGCCTGGCCAGACCTTATCGCGATGTACGCAGGATCATGATCTCCCATGGAGCGCTGCAATGAGCTGTTGTGCACCCGGTGCTGAAATGGCGTTGGATCTGGCCAGTCCCACTTCAGTCCTGCCGTCAAGCCAGGAAGTCAGGCTGGCGAGCCGATCGCTTGGCGATGATCTTCATCAGACCGACCTTTCGGTCCCGACGGTTCACTGCGGTGCCTGCATCCAGAGCATCGAGGCTGCGTTGGGGAAACTCGCTCACGTCGAGGCCGCTCGCGTCAACCTTTCAACGAAGCGGGTCTCGGTCCGGTGGCGCGGCGACATTGTCCCACCGTTCGTAGCCGTGCTGGGGCGGCTCGGCTACCAGGCGCATCTGTTCGAAGCCGAGATCGACGCAAAGGACAAGACGCTTTCGGAGCTTATCCGCGCCGTCGCTGTTGCCGGGTTTGCGGCAGGCAACATCATGCTGCTCTCGGTTTCGGTCTGGTCCGGCGCTGAGGGCGCGACCCGCGACCTGTTCCACTGGGTCTCGGCGTTGATCGCGATTCCTGCGCTGGCCTTCGCCGGCGGGATCTTCTTCAAGTCGGCGTGGAATGCGCTGCGCCACGGCCGCATGAACATGGACGTGCCGATCGCCGTCGGCGTGTCGCTGGCCTACGCCATGAGCCTCTATGAGACGATCACCCATGGCGACCACGCCTATTTCGACGCGTCGGTATCGCTGCTGTTCTTCCTGTTGATCGGCCGCACGCTCGATCACGTGATGCGCGAACGCGCGCGGACCGCGGTAAAGAACCTGTCACAGTTGGCTGCGCGTGGCGCCATGGTGCTGCGCGGCGATGGCGCACGGGACTATTTGCCGGTTGGCGAAATCGAACCGGGGATGCAACTGCTCATTGCAGCCGGCGAGAGAATCCCCGTCGACAGCACGATCGTTCATGGAGCGTCGGATCTTGACTGCTCACTGGTCACTGGCGAGAGCACGCCGCGAAACGTCGCGCCAGGGGAGATTGTGCAGGCCGGTGTCCTCAACCTCACCGGTCCGCTGACGATTGAGGCGACAGCGGCCGCCAAGGATTCGTTCCTGGCGGAAACGGTTCGGTTGATAGAGGCCGCCGAAGGTGGTCGCGCCCGGTATCGCCGTATCGCCGACCGCGTGTCGGCACTCTACGCGCCCGTGGTTCATCTCACCGCCTTGGCAGCCTTCCTGGGCTGGATGGCGGTGACTGGCGACTGGCACCGGGCGATGACGATCGCAATCGCTGTTCTCATCATCACATGCCCGTGCGCGCTTGGCCTCGCCGTTCCAATCGTTCAGGTGGTGGCCGCGCGGCGCCTGTTCGAAAACGGCATCATGGTCAAGGACGGCTCGGCCATGGAGCGCCTGGCGACGATCGATACAGCCGTGTTCGACAAGACCGGGACGCTCACGCTTGGGAAGCCACGGCTCGTCAACGCAGCTTCGATTGATCCCGCCATGCTGGCAATCGCTGCCAGCTTGGCCGCGCATTCGCGTCATCCATATTCAAAGGCCATTGCCAGCTTTTCCGTCAGCAGCAGCCAGCACAAATTCGACGCGGTGACCGAGCACCCGGGTTTCGGGATCGAAGCCACAGCCGCCGGTAGCACCTGGCGGCTGGGTAGACGCGGATGGGCTGGCTGGAAGGCTCGAACCGGCGGCGAAGGCAAACATGGCTACGGCGGAACAGTCCTGACGAAAAACGGCATGATTGTCGCATCCTTCGTTTTCGAGGATGCGCTGCGCCTCGACACCAGGGCAGCGATCGATCAACTGCGCAACGCTGGTATGTGCGTGGAGATGCTGTCGGGCGACACCGCGAAAGCCTGCGCAGAGGTTGCGGGCGCGCTTGGTGTCGATGACTTCGTTCCCTGCCTGCTCCCGTCCGGCAAGGTTGAGCGCATCGAGAGCCTGGCGAGAGACGGGCACAACGTTCTGATGGTTGGCGACGGGCTCAACGATACGCCGGCGCTGAGCGCTGCGCATGTCTCGATCGCACCCGCCACGGCCGCCGACATTGGCCGCAATGCAGCCGACTTCGTTTTTTTGCGCGAAAGCCTCTTGGCCATCCCGCTGGCGTTGGACGTGTCGCGCAAGGCGGGACGTCTGATCCGACTGAACATAACAATTGCTATCGTTTACAATGCTGTTGCCGTGCCGATCGCCATTCTAGGCCACGTTACGCCTCTTATCGCGGCGGTCGCGATGTCAGCCTCGTCATTGCTCGTGATTGGAAATGCCATGCGTCTGCAAGGCCTCGCAACGGGTGCGTCGTCCGCAATTGCGCGGCGAGACAGGCGCGCGCGGGCCGGCACCTTGACCGAATCCTCATGACGACGCTCGTCTACCTTATCCCGGTAGCGCTATTCCTTGGTGCACTCGGCCTGTCCGGCTTCCTGTGGGCGTTGAGAAGCGGCCAGTACGAGGATCTCGATGGCGCGGCGGAGCGCATTCTCATCGACAGCGACGACGACGCGGAGAATCCTCCTCGTTCCAAGTGACTCAGATCAACGCGCCGCGGGGTCGGGATGTCCTATCGTCGTCCGACGAAAGATCAGGAGGGTGAGGATGCAAGCCGAATCCATAATGACAAAGCCAGTCATCACGACGCATGCGAACGCGACGATCGAGCAAGCGGTCGAGCTCATGCTTTCAAACAAGGTCAGCTGCCTGCCGGTAGCAGACAGCGACGGCACCCTGATTGGCATTGTAAGCAAAAGCGACTTCTTGCGCCGAGAGGAACTTGGGACCCAGCGTGTGCGTCCGCGCTGGCTGGAGTTTGATCTTGGCCCGGGCACAGTCGCCGAAGACTATGCGCGCTCGAACGGACGGATCATCCATCAGGTGATGACCACACCCGTCATCTCGGCGCCTCCTGGCGCCTCGATTGCAGATATTGTCGACTTGATGATGCAACATCGCATCAACAATGTTCCGATTGTCGATCGGGAAAGGGTCGTCGGCATCATCACGCGAACCGATTTGCTGCTTGTCCTGATCCGCGCCATGCCGAAACAGGGCACCACGCCACCCGATGACGACCTGATCCGCAACGCGATACTTGCCGAACTGCAGTCACAAACCTGGAGCGGTGGTGACTTGATCGATGTGAGGGTCAGCGACGGCCTTGTCGAACTGAAGGGGGCGATTGTCGACGAGCGTCAGCGGAAGGCAGCGATCGTTGCGGCTGAGAAGGTTGCCGGCGTCGGGCAAGTCAAGGACGGCCTCCTCCTCAGTACGGACCCGTTCGGTGACGGTTTCGAAGCTGCGAAAAAAGCGGGGACGCCAAGCAGAGTCCCTTTGGTTCTGCTCCCTTCCCACATCGTTTGGACATGAGGCCGTCGGCGAGTTGCTTCGGCGGATAGCGCCCGTCATGGTTGGCGAGCACGCTGTCGGCAGCGAAGACGCCCGTCCTGAGGGAATGCGATGGCCGCTCCCTGTTTTGGTGGGGCTTGGACCGGGGCTTCCTGTGGATCTTGAAGAGCGGCCAATACGAAGATCTCGACGGCTCCGCCCAGCGGATCCTTATCGATCGGGAAGAGCCGCGAGGCTGAACGGGTTGGCGGCGTCAACGACTGTGCGGATGCTGGTCGTCATCGACCGAATCTTTAGCTGGCGATCGCCCGCGTTGTGACGATATCGGCGCGCGTGCGAAGAACGGATCAGCCACAATACGTTGCCGAACCTTTGGCCAGGAGGGGCACGCGATTGGGAAGCCGACCATTCAGAATGCCTAGACATCCAACGTTTTCGCGGCAATCGACCACTCGACCGTGAACCCGCCGTTGCCGGGTTATCGAGCCTGGTTGATCCAGATCAGCGTTATCTCTTCGTCGGCGTGGTTTCATTGACCAGGCTTCCAACGGAGAACGCATGTCTATCGACGCTGGGGAAATGTGCAAACCGTGGGTGATTGCGATGCTTCAAGAGCGCTTCGTATCGCAGATAGACGCTATGGCGGCACGCTGATGGCCGGCTCTGTCGACACATTCGACATCATTG
This sequence comes from Mesorhizobium sp. M1252, assembly GCF_040318265.1. Lineage (NCBI taxonomy): Bacteria > Pseudomonadati > Pseudomonadota > Alphaproteobacteria > Hyphomicrobiales > Phyllobacteriaceae > Mesorhizobium > Mesorhizobium sp. M1252. The sequence continues at coordinate 45,017 of NZ_JAMYLX010000024.1, forward strand.
TCGTCGGAGCTGGGCCGGTCGGACTTGCCTTCGCAGCATCGCTCGCCCGGAGCCGACTCAAGGTGGCAGTGGTTGAACGGCAATCGCTCGACAGCCTGGCGAATCCGGCTTTCGACGGTCGCGAGATCGCGCTGACCCACGCATCAGTGAGAATCCTTCGCGAGCTCGGCGCCTGGGATGCCATCCCCGCATCGGACAAATCACCGCTTCATGGCGCGCGCGTGCTCAACGGATCGAGCCCTTTCGCCCTATGCTTCGATACTCCCAGCGGATCTGGGGAACCACTCGGATTTCTGGTCCCAAATTGTCGGATCCGCGATGCCCTGTTCAAAATTGTCTACTTCCAGGATCATACCCGGCTGCTGTGCGGCAACTCGGTCGTCAATGCAACAACCAGCGACGACGAGGCGGTCATAGCGCTTTCTGATGGCAGGCAATTGGCCGCTCGGCTGCTCGTCGCAGCGGATTCGCGTTTGTCCGCGATGCGCGACCTGCTCGGCATTGGCGCCAACATCCATCCGCTTGGCCACTCCATGCTGATTTGCCGAGTGAGGCACGAGCGCTTCCATCACCAGATCGCGGTCGAATGGTTCGACCACCATCAGACCATAGCGATGTTGCCGCTCATGGAAGGCGTGTCGTCGCTGCTTCTGACTTTGCGCTCAATCGAGGCCGATAGACTGTCTGTACTCGATGACGAATTGTTCCTCATGGAATTGATGAACCGGTGTCGAGGACGCCTCGGGCAGATGACCCTGGCAAGCACCCGCCATGCCTATCCGCTGGTCACGACCTGGGCGCACAAGTTCTCGGCACCGAGTGCGGCACTGATAGGAGACGCTGCCATCGGCATGCACCCGGTGACCGCGCATGGCTTCAACATAGGCCTAAGCGGCCAGAATCAACTCGCTCATAAAATACTGACAGCATGTCGCGCCCGCCGCGACATTGCCGATCCCGACATGCTCGGCAGATACGAAAACCGGCTGCGGCTGTCGGCGGCGCCGCTCTATCATGCCACCAACATGCTTGTCGGTCTTTACTCAAGCGAGCACCCGGCGGCACGGCTTGCAAGACATGCTGGGCTCCGCTTTGCCCAACATCTTCCCTTTGTCCGCCATGGAATTTCGGCCATGCTCAGGCGGTGAATCGCACAGAGCGCTGCCGCTCTGGAGCGCTGTCTCGGCACGGCTTCTTTGTCTTGCTGGCTCGCGGCGTCGCGGGCAAGGCTGCTTCCTGGTGACGTTGCCGATCATGGCATGATTCGGATCAAGGCACGCGCGCGGGCGAAACCTTGATGATTCGGCAATGCTAAGCCAAAGGTGTGACCCGAAGCATGGTGAGCGCACTGGGTACCCTCGCTGGGTAGTTAACCCGTCCTTCAGTGGGCTTGCATAGGTTTGGTCCTCGCGAACAATGACGGAAGCAAACTGGTCCATTCATGGCACCCCTAAAGAAAGAAGAATCGCTGGAGGCCAAAATCCGTCAGGATCAGCTTGCTGACCTGAGGGCCGGGCTCTTCGTGTCGATGCCGATAAGCGCGATCCTGTCAGGCCTGATTTGCGGGGTGCAGGCCCTTTCTGGCGGCGGCTTTGCCGCTGCAAGCTGGTTCCTGGTCGTCAATGCGCTAAATGCCGCCCGGCTTGCACTCGCGCGTTTTCAGCTAAAGGAAACGGGGCGCCATCAGGATTTGCTTGGCGTTTTGCCGCGCCTTCGCATGTTTGGCGTCCTTGCCCTTCTGGCAGGGTTTGCCTGGTCCTTCCCGGCCGTGCTGACTGTTGGATACACAACACCACAAGCACCGATGCATCTGGTCATACTGGCGGGCATTTCAGCTGGTGCGGTTACATATGGCAGTTCGTATGCCGCTGCGGCGACCAGCTTCATCACACCTCCACTCCTCATCACGGTGGCGTGCCTTTTGGCGAAAGGCAATTTTGAACGCTACATTCTGGCTTTCACCGTTCTGCTCTTCATGGGCGGCTTGGTCCGAGCTTCGTTTGTTGGGCAGGCGCGCTTCCGCGAAGCAAGCCGCCTGAGACATGAGGCAGAGCGACTTGCGTCGGAAATGGAGCGCAACTCCAGGGAGGACCATTTGACCGCCCTTCTCAACAGGCGGGGCCTTGAACACGCCATCGGTCGGTTCAAGACCGCGGATGGCCCCTTCGTGGCAATGCTGATTGATCTGGACGGCTTTAAATCGGTCAACGACACCTACGGTCACAGGACCGGTGATGAACTGCTTGTCATGATCGCCCGCCGCATAGAGCAGGAAGCACCGGAAGGCTCAACGCTCGCTCGTATCGGCGGCGATGAATTCGTGCTGGTTTTTCCCTCAACGAGAGCTTCGCTTTCTGCCAGTGATCTCGCCTCCAATATCATAGCCAAAATTGCTCGCCCCTATATCGGGGTCGCGTCCGTGCGCGTCGGGGCATCGATAGGGATATACTTGGCGCAGACGTCGAGCCTGACTGAAATGCTGTTGCGGGCCGATATCGCCCTTTATACGGCCAAGCGCCATGGCAGGAACGAATTTTGCCTGTTCGATGCCGAACTCGACCGGGAACTCCAACGCCGCCAGTCCATCGAACGGGACCTTCATTCGGCGATAAAGACGGGAAGATTGCAACCTTGGTTCCAGCCGATCGTGAAACTCGACACCGAGGCCGTGGTCGGTTTTGAAGCCTTGCTGAGATGGTCCCATCCGACACATGGTGCCATCTCTCCACCCGAAATCATCACAGCCGCACGCGAAACCGGAATGCTTCAGCTGCTGACGCAAACGGTATTCGCCGACTGTTGTGCTTTTATCGACGGCTTGGTGAAAGCTGACCGTCGTAACATTCGTGTGGCGATGAATGTTTCCCCGCGCGAACTGGAAGCCGGCGATATCGACGACATGGTTCTGGATGGTCTGGCGGCAAGAGGCCTGCCTGCAACGATGTTCGAAATCGAGATTACCGAAGAATCGCCGGTGGACCCGGACAGAGTGGATGAAAAGCTCGGACGGCTTTCGCATGCCGGTATTTCCATCGCGCTCGACGACTTCGGCACCGGCTTTTCTACCTTGGCATCTCTCAAGGATCGCCGGATACGCAAGGTGAAAATAGACCAGGGCTTCATTCGCGGCTTGGCCAAGTCCAGAGAGGACCGACTGCTTGTCAAATCGGTCATCGAACTCGGTGACATGCTCGGGATCGAGGTCATGGCCGAGGGCGTCGAAACAGAGGCGGATCGGCAAACCCTGCACAAGCTTGGCTGCCGAACCGCTCAAGGCTTCCTCTTCTCCAAGGCTGTGCCTTTGATGCAAGCACTGGAAATGGCAGTCAAACAGCACGCGAACCAGTTGTGACCGCTCCCGCAGCGCCGGCTGTCGCGGCCGTGCGCTGCCGAATTTGGCTACAGAGACTTGCCTGCTCGAAACACGTGGCAGTGGGCGCTGTGCATCAGCCGGCGAACAGTTCCTTGTAGCCGGTCGTCATCATCCAGTTCGCACGGTCGATATGGCTGCGAAGAGCTTTGCGGGCGCGGACCGGGTCAATGGACGGGTCGATGCCGAGAATGCGCTCGGCCATCTCCTTTTCACTGGCATTGTCGGCGCAGGCATCCAGGATCCGCAGGTAGATCTTGAAATGCTCCCTGTCGTAGCTCGTGAGGTTCTCCGACCAGGGGACTTCATCGCTCAAAGTTGAGCTTCGCGTCTCATCTGTTCCCATTGGTCCATTCATGCCTGCGGATCTCGCCTGTGAGCGCACGCAGTATATCCCAAAATGGGATAATCCGAAACCGGGATTAGTCGCTGATCCGGTCTTTACCCGACCGGTTCGCCTCCATGCCCAAATCCCTTCGATCGCCCCGCCACCAGCGGTTCCTGGCCCGGCTGGTTTTGCTGCGCAAGACCAAAGGCCTGACCCAGAAGCAGCTGGCTGACAAGCTTGGTCGTCCCCAATCCTTCGTGGCCAAGTACGAGGGCGCAGAGCGGCGTCTCGACGTCATCGAGTTTCTCGACATAACTGCGGCCCTTGACGCTGATCCGTGCGAGATTCTGTCCAGCCTCCGGTCCTAGCGGGCGCCCGCGCGCCTGACGACGCGCATCAGGTGCTCGTGAACCGAGCCCGCTTTTCTTCGGCAAGCTCAGGCGGTCTCGGCCATTCGGCTTCGCCCCTTGGCGTGGGCAGCCCTTCGGGCTGAGACGGTCGCCGCCCTTGCGGGCGGCGCGGTTTGTCGGTTGGCCTTTCCCGGTGGGCGCGGGGTGGGCGGCACTCCCTTCTAGGCCCGCCGCGGCAGCCCGCAACCCTTCGCGTGCCGCTCAGGGTCCTCCTCTTCGTTCCGGTCCTTCGGATGCGGTCCGCGTACCACGGCGGGCCTTTCCGGTCGCGACTCGCCGCCCACCCCGCTTCCGGGGAAAGGCGCGGCGATTGGTGAGCGGAGGATAACACATGCGTGCAAACAGCAAGCGTACCACCAGCACAGAGGCTGGCGCAGGCAAGGGCAGGCGCCCGGGCGCCAGCCTCTATCAGGAGATCACCGACCGCATCATTGCCGAACTGGAGCGCGGTACCGTGCCATGGGTCAAGCCATGGGGCAGCGCAAAAGCAGGCCTTGGCCTGCCGAGGAATGCGTCCACGGGGCGCACCTATTCCGGCATCAATATCCTCATCCTGTGGGGCGCCGTCATCGAGCGCAGCTATCCCAGCCAGAACTGGATGACCTTCCGGCAGGCGCTTGCCCATGGCGGCAACGTCAGGAAGGGCGAGCGCGGCACGACCATCGTGCATGCCGACCGCTTTGTCCCCAAGGACGAGAAGGAGCGCGCTCGCCACGAGGGCGATGCACCACTGGCGGTGCCTTTTTTGAAGCGCTTCACGGTCTTCAATGTCGCGCAGTGCGATAATCTTCCGGAAGAGCTCCATGCCGCCGCCGAGCCTCTGCCTCAGAGCGAGATCGTGCCGCAGGCCGAGACGCTCATTCGCACCAGCGGTGCGGATTTCAGGGTCGGCGGCGATCGCGCTTTCTACATGCCGGGCAGCGACCACATTCAGGTGCCGCCGCAGCCGGCGTTCCATCAGCAGATCGACTATTACCGAACCTGCTTTCACGAGCTTGGCCACTGGACCGGCCACCCGACGCGACTTGCTCGCGACCTCTCCGGCTCGTTCGGCTCCAAGGCCTACGCGCGTGAAGAATTGGTCGCCGAAATCGCTGCCGCCTTCGTCTGCGGCAATCTCGGTATCGAGCCGATCGTGCGTCACGCCGATTACATCGGCTCATGGCTGAAGGTGCTGCGCGAGGACAACCGCGCCATCTTCCGTGCCGCCAGCCTCGCCTCGAAGGCCGCCGATTTCCTGCTTGGCCTTCAGGCCGATGCCGAAGGCGAGGCGCAAGAAGGGATTGCGGCATGACGATGCGCGATCCTCAACTGGCCGCGACCGAGCCGACGCCGCAAAGGAGCAGATGCTCATTCCTGGCGTCCAGCCCATCACCACGCGGGCAAACCCTCCTGATGGACGCGCCGATGTGTCCGCGCGCGGCGCAAAGCTGCTCGAAGTCGGCCTCTTAATGGTGAGGCGGATCAGAGGAAGGTCCAGGGAGCCTTTCTCCCGCCGGACGCAAGAAATCAACGCGACCCGTTCTGACAAGGAGTCTTTCCATGATCCTGATCACCAATCCACAGCGCGCACGACTGCTCGCCCATGGCGCCGCCGGCGCCGACATCGACCATTTTCCCGTTGTGAAACTGTTTAATCCGACAGGTGCCGCGACCTGGCTTCTGAGCGAACTCGACGCCGATGGCGACACTCTGTTCGGTCTTTGCGATCTCGGCTTCGGCTTCCCCGAACTTGGCAGCGTCAGTCTGGCCGAGCTTGCATCCGTAAAAGGTCCGCTTGGCCTCGGCATAGAGCGCGACCTGCATTTCCAAGCGCGCTTTCCGCTCTCCGTCTATGCCGAAGCCGCCCGCATTTGCGGCCACGTCAGCGAGGCCGAGCGACTGCTGCGGCAAGCAGCAGACGCCCTATCAAAGCCCCATTCCGAGCTTCCGCCCGACACGGCGGAACAGCAGCGCCGATAGGCGCAAAAACCGTCCCGCCGTGCCGGCCTTCGGCCTCTGCGGCGGGGACAACCTTAACCAAAGCAAAAGGAGAGTAACCATGCAGCTTGCCCACATTCCCTTGGATCAGCTCAACATTTCCGCGCTCAACATGCGCCATGGAAAACGCGCGCCCGACATATCCGACATCCTGCCCTCCGTGCGTGCGCGCGGCGTGCTGGTGCCACTCCTTGTGCGGCCGAACGGCCAGCCGGAAACCTTCGAGATCGTCGCCGGCAGGCGGCGCTATTTCGCCGCGAAATCGCTTGCCGACGAGCGCGGCGAAGGCGATCCCTTGCCCTGCGCCATCATGGAGGACGGTGACGACGCCGATGCGCTGGAAGCTTCGCTGATAGAAAACCTCGCCCGCCTCGATCCTGACGAAGTATCGCAATGGGAGACGTTTTCGCGGCTTGTCAGGCAAGGCCGCACCGTTCCCGACATCGCTGTGACCTTCGGCATCACTGATCTCAAGGTCAAACGCATTCTGGCGCTTGGCGACCTCTTGCCCAAAATCCGCGAAGCCTATCGGCGCGAGGAGATCGATACCGAGACGGTGCGCCATCTCACCATGGCTTCCAAGGCGCAGCAGAAGGACTGGCTGGCACTCTGTGCCGATCCCGATCAATACGCGCCGCGTGGCTATCAATTGAAGCAATGGCTGTTCGGCGGCCAGTCGATTTCCACCAAGGTGGCGCTGTTTGCCATCGAGGAGTATCCCGGCCTGATCACCTCGGACTTGTTCGGCGAGGACAGCTATTTCGCCGATGCCGACCTGTTCTGGCAAAAGCAGAACGAAGCGATTGCCACCAAACGCGACACCTATCTCAACGAGGGCTGGAGCGAGGTTGTGCTGCTGGAACCGGGCCAGTATTTCCACGCATGGGACCACGAGAAGACCCCGAAGAAGAAGGGCGGCAAGATCGTCATCACTGTCTCGCATCGCGGCGAGGTCGAGTGTCACGAGGGCTGGCTGTCACGCAAGGAAGCCCGCCGCGCCCGCGAGGGCGGCGAGCAAGAAGAAACAGCCGCCAAGCTGCCGCGCCCCGAAGTCACCGGCCCGATGCAGAACTATATCGATCTGCATCGCCATGCCGCCGTGCGCGCGGCCATGCTCGACCATCCCGCCGTGGCGCTGCGCCTCGTGGTGGCGCACGCCATCACCGGTTCGGGCCTGTGGCAGGTGCGGCCCGAGCCGCAGCGCGCAGCCAACGAGACGGTGACTGCCAGCCTTGCCGGCTGCAAGGCTGAAGCCGCATTCGGCAAAAAGCGGCGCGAGGTATTGGCCCTGCTCGGATCACCGGATGAGGATAGCTTGGTCGCCGGCGGCAATGGCGACGCCGTTGCTATCGCCGGCGTGTTCGCGCGCCTCTTGGCGCTCTGCGACGACGATGTCATGCGCGTTCTCACCCTTGTCATGGCCGAGACGCTTGCAGCCGGCAGCGCCGTCATCGAGGCGCTCGGCAACCACCTGAACGTCGACATGGGCATATGGTGGCAACCGGACGATGCCTTCTTCGACCTCTTGCGCGACAAGGAAATCGCCAATTCGATGCTGGCCGACGTCGGCGGCAAGCTGGTCGCGGACGGCAATGTCGCCGAGAAGGTCAAGACGCAAAAGAACATCATCCGCGACTTCCTGGCGGGCGAGAATGGCCGCCCCAGGGTCGAGACCTGGCTGCCGCGCTGGATGAAATTCCCGGCCCAAAGCTACACCAGCCGCGGCGGCTTCCGCACCGCCGATCAGTGGACACAGGTGCAGCCGCTGTTCGTGCGCGAATAGTCGATCAGGGCCCGAGCGGCGGTTCTCTCGATTACCGCCGCTCAGGTCGCGCGCGCCGCTACGGGCCACGCCGGCTGCCGATTGGGCGTCTTGTCGAGCCAGTGCCGCGCGCGAGAAATTCCGACGCCAGTTCGCCCCATTTCGGCAGCCCCGCACCGCGCCGGGTTGCTTGCTGAGGCGCCAAAGGCGCATGGGGCCAATTGTCCGATCCGGTTGCCGACAGAGCCCGCGCAGCCGGCGCTCTGCACTGCCGCCGGCTTCTTGTGTCACCGATCGCGCCACCTGTCTCCATTGTGTCTCAGGGACCATTCCCCTGCGGCTGGCTGTCGACCTATGGGCGGATCCGGCCCGCCCGAAACCCTCGCCGGCAGCTTTTTTCCCCGCCGCCTGCGGCGGCTTCCTCGCGCCGCTTCGCTTCAAAAAAGCTGCCCGCGCGGGTCCTCCGCTATCGCTGCGGCCGTCCCGGTTCCGGCGGTCCGGACGCGCCCATCACGGTCCGCCATCGCAGGGGAATGGTCCCCTGCGAGCACCAAGAGGAGACTGGAAATGACCGCGATCGGATACGTCACCAAACAGGAAAACGGCGGCTACAAGGGCCAGCTCAAGACGCTCAGCGTCCGCGCCGACATCGATATCGTGCCCAATCAGGCAAAGAGCGCCGACACCCATCCCGACTTCCGGGTGCTGACGCAAGGGATCGAAGTGGGTGCGGGCTGGATCCGCACCGGCGAGACCTCCGGCAAGGACTATGTGAGCCTGTCGATTGCCGCCCCCGAGTTTGGCCCCCGCAAGCTCTACGCCAATCTCGGCCGCGCCGCCGGCCAGGATGACGACGACACTTACGCCATCATCTGGAATCCGGTCGACTGACCGGCCGATCCGGAAAGCCCCGCGCCGCCACCGGCGCGGGGGCCTCTCTCAGGACCCGTGAGGCCGCCGAAGGGGGCGGCGAAAACTCGCCCCCCACTCTTCGCCCGTCCCCAAAACGATCTCGCTCGCCGATCCTCGCCTTCGCTTGTCCGCAGCGAAACGAGGATCATCATGGACGACGTAAACGATCGCGCAGCCCGCGCCAAGAAGGGCAGTCCGTTTCTCAATACCGCGCAGGCAGCCTTCTATATCGGGCTGTCCCAGCGCACGCTGGAGAAGATGCGCCTCAAAGGCGGCGGCCCGCAATTCCGCAAGCACGGCCGCTATGTCCGCTATCACATCGACGAACTCGACGATTGGTCGAAGGGGCACGCGCAGGAGACCGGGCCCGAGGACGGCGGGCACGATTCCGGCTCGGCCGGCGAGGGAGGCCGCTCATGAGCCGGCGTCCCACCATCCATCTGATCGGCAGCCATCTGCGGCGCATTCGGGCGCGCAAGACGACCGCCGTGGCCACGATGGGCCTTGCCCTGATCGGCTTCGCCGCCTTCGGCAAACCATCGCCCTGGCTGGTCTGGAACGCCTCGGCGAGTGCGCCGGTCGGCCTCTATCGCGTCGCGTCCGGATCGCCGGCTCTTGGTGATCTCGTACTCGTCCGCCCGCCAAAACCGGTCGTCGATCTGGCCGCCGAACGCTTCTATCTGCCCAGCAACGTGCCGCTGGTCAAGCACCTTGCCGCGCTGCCTGGCGAGCATGTCTGCGCCTTCGGCGACGCCATCATCATCGGCGGCGAGATTGTCGCGCGCCGGCTTGCAACCGACACGCAGCACCGTCCGCTGCCTTGGTGGAATGCCTGCCGAAAGCTCGCCGATGCCGAGGTTTTCCTACTCGGCAGCGATAAAAATCGCTCGTTCGACAGCCGCTATTTCGGGCCGGTGCCGACCAAAAATATCATCGGGAGGCTCGTGCCGCTATGGACCGAGTGACCCTCCTGATGCTGGGCATGGTGTCTCTCGCACCATGCGCCTGTTCCGCCGCGACCAACACGAAGCCGGTCGTCATCTCCCATAGTCCGCAGCTTGCAAGATGGCAGCCCTTCGTAGCCGAAGCAAGCCGGCGTTTCAGCATTCCACAGACCTGGATTTATGCCGTCATGCATGCCGAAAGCCGGGGGCAGACGACGCTCAATGGGCGGCCGGTCACGTCGAGCGCCGGCGCCATTGGCCTCATGCAGGTGATGCCAGGCACCTACGAGGAGTTGCGCGCAGAGCTTGGCCTGGGAGCCGCCCCGCACGACCCTCGCGACAACATTCTGGCAGGCACTGCCTATCTGCGCGCCATGTATGACCGCTTCGGATTTCCAGGCCTGTTTGCAGCCTATAACGCCGGGCCGGAGCGCTACGAACAGCATTTGCAGCGTGGGCGGCCACTGCCCAGCGAGACGGTTTCGTATCTGGAAGAGGTCAAGGCGGCGGGCATTTCGGCCGCCGATATGGACGCGCTCACCGACAAATCCCCTTCCAAAACCGCGCCGGGAATCCCGTCCGGGCAGTCGCTGTTTTTCCTCCGAAACGGTGTTTCCGTGACCGGCCCGAATGGCCAAATCCTGGTGCCGCTCGGATCGGAGCGAGCAAGGTCAGGCCGGCCGGATCGCAGGTGAGGGCAGCGGCTACCGTGGTTCGGGCGGGGGGCAGGGAGGCAGGTCCGCGGAAGGCAAGATAAAGGCATCGCCTCCTGAGGCGGCGAAGTGTTTGTCTGCACATCGTTTTCCCGGGAGGTTGCCTGCGGGTCCAGGAGGGTCTGGCGCGCAAGCCTCTGATTTTGCTGCTGGTTCATCGGAGGCCGCATGCAGGATGACGAATTCACGCCGAGGCTCGGCAAAATTGGCTCGCGCGGCTCGAAGGCGGGCAAACGCTACGCTGGCCAGGTCCAGGCCGCGGTCAACCGAGCAGGCGGCAGGAGCGGACGCGGCAGCCGCTTCATCGGAAGCCGGGTGGGGCGCGGCGGGGCTGCTGCCGCCGTTCTTAGAGCACGCGACCGCCACGCGGCGTTTCGGCAGCGGCGCGCAGTCGTCAAGGCACGCATCGTCAAGCTGGCCGGCAAGGGAGTCGACGGAGCTCGTGCGCACCTCCGCTACCTCCAGCGCGACGGCGTCACCCGGGAAGGCGAGCGTGGCGAGCTCTACGCTGCCGACAAAGACCACGCGGACGGCAGGGCCTTTCTCGATCGCGCGAACGGTGACCGTCATCAGTTCCGCTTCATCGTCGCCCCTGAAGACGGTATCGAGTATGATGACCTGAAGCTGCTCACCCGGCGCCTCATTGCGCAAATGGAAGAAGACCTCGGCACCAGGCTAGACTGGGTGGCCGTCGACCATTTCAACACCGGCCATCCTCACACCCACATCATCGTGCGCGGCAGGGACGATCACGGCGAAAACCTCGTCATCGCGCGGGACTACATCTCCTCTGGCCTGCGCGAGCGCGCAGCCGAACTGGTTAGCCTCGACCTTGGCCCGCGCACCGACCGCGAGATCGAGCAGCGCTTGCGCCAGGAGATGGAGCAGGAACGCTTCACCAGCATCGACCGGCAGTTGATGCGCATGCGCGACGAGGGGCATGTCTCACCAGCCAGCCGAGACACCTTTCGCCAGACGCTGCACCAGGGCCGCCTGCGCAAGCTCGAGCGGATGGGCCTCGCCGAGGAGATGCCTTCGGGTCGCTGGCGCCTGGAGGATGAGCTGGAAGCCACGCTACGCCGCATCGGCGAGCGCGGCGACATTGTCAAGACCATCCATCGCGAGCTGACCGGCAAGGGGCTCGTCCGCAGTGCCGCCGACTATCTTATCCACGATCGATCCGACGGGTCGGCCCAAACCGTGGTCGGACGTGTCGTCGGGCGCGGGCTGGCCGACGAAATCACTGACCGCCATTACCTCGTCGTCGACGGCGTGGACGGCAAAAGCCACTATTTTGATATCGGCAAAGGCGAGGCCACCCAACCGACACCAGAAGGCTGCATAGTGCGGATCAGGCCGAGGGACACCGGGCCAAGAAAAGTCGACCGCACAATTGCCGGCATCGCCACGGTCAACGACGGGCGCTACAGCATCGATATCCATCTCAAGCATGACCCCTCAGCCACCGAACGCTTTGCCGAAACGCACGTGCGGCGACTGGAGGCGATCCGCCGTGCGACCGGTGGCGTCGAGCGCGAGCCGGACGGCACATGGACAGTCGCGCCCGACCATCTCAACCGCGTCGCGGATTACGAGCGTCAACGAGCGAGGGCCCAGCCTGTTGTCGTCGGCAAGCTCTCATCAATGCCGCTGGAGAGCCAAGTAGGCTTTGACGGCGCCACCTGGACCGACCAGGAGCTGGTATCAGCCCACCCTGAGTCCTTGCGCGACTCTGGCTTCGGTCGAGAAGTACGTCAGGTCCAGGCCCGCCGACAGCAGTGGCTGATCGCGCAAGGTCTTGCCCAAGATGCGCAGGATCGGGTCATCTATCGCGCCAACATGCTTTCAATGCTGCGCCAACGAGAGCTGAACCGTGTTGCCAGTCAGCTCTCGGACGAACTCGGGCTCTCGTATTCTGAAGCGCAGCATGGCAATCGAATAGACGGTACGCTGCGCCGCTGCGTCGAGCTCGCCGGCGGAAAATACGCTGTCATCGAGAAATCGCGCGAGTTCACGCTGGTGCCCTGGCGGCCGGTGCTTGAGCATCATATCGGCAAGGAGGTGTCTGGCGTGGTGCGCGCCGAGGGGATTTCCTGGACGATCGGACGGCAGAGGAGCGGGCCTGGCGTTTCGTGAACTGGCTACAATTTATTTGTTCACGTTGAAACAGGTACTCAGCCCAGACGGAGTTCCTCCGCCTGCTGCTTGCTCGCAGCATTCATTTGGCGGAGAGTCAGTGTTCTGCATTTTGTAGTTCGCTCTGTCAAAAAGCGCTGGGAATATGCATCATGTTCTGCGTTGACACGGAAGCCGGGCCGACAGGTGCCGCCCTGTGGTTGCGGATCGGCTCCCGATGGCTGCCAGCTAGAAAGGTGGGCTGACTCGTGATAGCGCAAGGGGCTATGGCGGCCGCGGTACGGCGAAGCGAGCTCTGGCATCGAGGATGAAGCCGCACTTCCCGATCTTATTCTACTCGCAGGACCGGCAGACGCGGCGGCCGCCCCTGCGGGTGCTGTTGGCCCTGGCGTGAACTGGCAGTCCGTCCCGCGGGGACTTTGTAACGGAGAAAAGTCGCTGCGATGGCCCGGGTGACGATGCGGTCAGCGACCATGCCAGACGAGATCGGCAGCTTTCTGCCGCGGCACGGCGCCGGAGCCATCAGGCCGCCGCGACATCGGGTCTGGCGCACCTTCGGATGTTGGCTGGCCGCGGTTTACTTCGAGCAGCGCCGGGTGGGTCATGCGGTGCCGCTACTGGGCACCGAGGCAGCTTTGGGCATGAGACCCGTTCAATCGCGCCGGCCACGTCGGTCATCGCGACATCTGGAGTCGAGGCCAGGTCAGACCGGGAAAAAAACCTGCTCGTCGCGCGGGAGCCCCGGGTTGCGCCGTCGATCCTTCCGCCCAACTCAGCGCCGCGCGACCAGCAATAGCCCCTTGCCCCGAAACTGACGCCAAGCCGACGGACCCGCTCTGCGCATACCGATGCCGTCCGCGCCGTCGTCGGCGGAAACCAGCGAGCCGTGGACCTCACACAATCTGAGCCGCTGGTGACGATGTGCATCGCCTACTTCCATCCGCACTCCTATCGACGAACTCGCCCGCTGCCCGCGGTGATGCGAACCCGTGGATGAATATTTCGCCGAAGCCGCAGTGGGGGCTCAGCCTCGACGATTTTTTTGCCTTGCCCCGGCGGGCGGCGCAACCGAGCATCGAGACAAAAAACGGGAAAGGGAGGGCACCAGCCCGTTAGAGCCGTGGCCATGATGATGTGGGGACGATCTCCTGGAAGAAATGTGGAGATCGACGCTCTCCTGACGCGCTCATCGAAGATTTTAGGCCGCGCCGACGTGGCTGCTTGAGCGATAACACTCACTCCGGAGGCCCCAGTGCGGCTCCTTGGCCAAGCTGCTCGGCACGCCGTGAGTGTGCTTTCTTGTTTGGGGAAGGGACTTACGTCTACAACAATCTCGTTTCGATCTACGATGGAGAGTCGGCGAGACAAGTGTTGCTGATGTTCATTGGCTCCGTAGCAACTTCTGCAGTCACAATGCAGCTTATGTTCCTATGCTGGAGAGTTGGCCATTCAACTCGCGTAGCTCGCTTTGTTGCGGTGGAGCTTGGTCAGAGCACACTGCTGCTTTACCTGCTTCAGGGCGCCGTGTTTCGCTTCATGGATCTAATAGGGTTCGGAGAGCTTTGGGATCTCCCGAGCAGAATCGGGTTCGCCACTTTGCTTGGTGCCGCGATCGTTGTCTCCGCTTGACAATTCGCAGGATTGCGCGTGACCACGGATGGTTGGATACCCTCCGGCGAAGGCCGCCTTGCGAGAGGATGGCACGGTAGCGAGGCTGCGCTCTTAAGGTCGTCCTTACGAGCGAAGTTA
>NZ_JAMYLX010000025.1:0-58787 GCF_040318265.1 Mesorhizobium sp. M1252
AAGGCACCTTGCTCTCCTTGCAAAGGGCCGAAAGTGTAACCCATGTCTCCGGAATGAACTGTCACCCATCTCTCGGGAAGGGCAGTCATGCCCACTGACAGCCAGTACATCCTCGAACGCATCCGCCAGGGATGCGTGGAGTTGTCCGACGACGAGTTCGCCATCGACAGGCTGGCAAAATATGTCGGCAACGGGAGAATCCGCTGGCATGTCGAGTTCCGTGGGCATCGCATCGAGCTGACAACCGGCCAGATCAAGAAGCAGCCTACCTTTCGCAGGAAAATCCTCGAACAGGCTGGCGTTCTGCCGCCGCAGCGTGCCGGGGCCGATTACCGGCGATGGGCACTCGATCTCAGGCGGAATGCCATCGAGCTTCCCTGGCGCGACAGGCCGGTCGATGCCGGTTTTGCCATCGACAGGCTGACCAGCCACGGCGATGGGCGCTGGACGGTGGAATATCAGGGCAAGGCGATAAAATTCACGACGACGAAACTGCGCCGGCAACTCAGTTTCCGCAAACGCATGCTGGCCAAGGCTAAGGTGCTGCCGCCGGAATTGGCCCCGGCTGCCTATCGCAAGTGGATGGACTGGCTCATTCAAAACGCGACTGAGGAAGTGCCGCAGGCCGGCGAAACCTCGATCACAGAGAAAAGCTGGCTTGACGACCTGCCGGAGCTGGCCGGCTGGGAGGATGAAGCGCCGCCCGAGAATTGATTGGGTTCCAATAATCATGAAGTCGAGCGATGCTTCTCCGGAACTGCGATTGGGCAGCGGACGTTCTGGGGATACAGACCGAGATCGGAAGCCTGCCAAAACTGCCCTGCAATAACCGCGTGCCAAGCCTGATATCCTCCGGCAGGAGTGGCCGCCGCCAAAGCCAGCGGCCGGCGCCGCTCATCAAGAGATTGCCTGAGTAAGGCGCCGGCCAGGCGGGCATTGGGGTACCCGCCGATGCTACATTAGCATTCGCGCATAGATTCGATATGGCGCGAACGCGGAAGTGCCTTCACAGCAGCATTACCGCAACTTTTCCCAAGACCCCGAACCCGCAACGCTGCGATGGTTGGAACGCCCAGCGTTTCCGCGCGGCTTGCCCTTGACATAATCATGACGACGTTTCTCACCGCTCTTGCATCCGAGGGTCCGCCAGCCGACCGGGCGAAAGACATGGACCTCTATGGATGGTTGATCGGCAGCTGGGACATGGAGACGGTTCACCGCCGCACCGACGGCACAATTCAGAAATGGGATGGCGAGTGTCACTTTGGTTGGGTGCTCGAAGGCCGCGCCATTCAGGACATCTGGATCAGGCCCAGGCGCCCTGCCCCGTCCACCATGTATGGCACGACCTTGCGCGTCTTCGATCCCGGGATCGGTGGCTGGCACATTATCTGGAGCGATCCGCTCAACCAGGACTATTCGCGCCAGATCGGGCGGGCCGAAGGCAAGGACATCGTCCAGATGGGCGCCGACTCGCGCGGCCTGCAGGCGCGGTGGCGGTTCACCGAGATCACCGCCGCCAGCTTTCACTGGATCGGCGAGGAGAGACGAGCGGAGAGCGACCCCTGGCGGGTGACATATGAACACTTCGCGCGCCGGACGGGATCCTGAAGCACGCGGGCCGTTCGCTGTCAGCTTCTGGTATCAGCTGGGCATCTAGTGTCCCAGCACCTTGGCCTTGCAGGTTGGGCTGCGGTGAAAAGGATGCTTCCTCAGGCACGTGCCGATGTTGGCGTTCGGCGCACGACTCCGTTGAGTCTCAATGTCAATCTACGGTCCTCTGTCAGTCAAAACGGGGCTATCTCTACGACTTTTCATTCCATCAAACTGTGCCACGCTGATCGAGCGCTTGCGTCCGCAACAGTCTTGGGCGATGTTCCCCTTATGCCTTGGGAGGGGCTGGGGATGGAATATAGAATGCTGGCCGTCTTTACGGTCGCACTTGCGCTTGGTGGCTACCAATACAAAGCCGAACCAATGCCAATCGCTGCGTACAATCTGTATTCAAGTTATGCGAGAAACTACCTGGCAAATATTTGCTTTTCATTGATTCTACAGGCCTCAATAGGTCGATCAAACCGATATGAACTGCGCCGCTCACAGTTATCCGATCGACATGCGAGCCGGATTTTCTGGATCAGTTCGGAAGACGCTCGAGTCACTGGTCACTGAACTCGAAGTGGTTGATCAGCCAGTCGATGCCGCTGGGCTAGCCGAACGCAAAAGCCGTGGAATGATTGTAGTGAAAGGAGAGGAATTGAACGCTCGGCTTCGGGTCGTACCAGGCTTCTGGTCCGCCGGCATTGAGACTGACGTCGACCTGGTTGCCTCAATAACTGTCGATGGCCGTAAGGGTCGGCTACTCGGTTCGACGGTCGAGGGTCAAGGCAATGCTCAAGGTGATGCCGGCGTCGTTTGCGAGGGTGGCGCTAAATCGCTCACCGACTCCGCCGAAAAGGCGATGAAACAAACGGTGGGCCGTCTAGGTGAAGCTTTGACCAACTCGGAACGCGTCCGCAGCGGCATTTGAGGAACTGGAGACGATGGCGAGCCACCCGCTGCCTGATCGCTTCTCGCCGCCGAACGGCAGCCCGGCGCCCAGTCGGGATGGTTGATGCAGATACTGCCCGGTGCACCTGCGGGGAAGTACGGACATAGCCTAGCGCGATAGCGATCAGCACCAAACGAGTATCTCAAAACCCGCCGGTACAAGCGCGCCCAAGAACCTTCATATGTACTGAGCGCGAACAGAGGCTAGACAAGCGAAGATTCCAATAGCATTGTTGGCACTGGGACGGGGCTCGACCGGCAAGCGCAAACGATGCTTGTCGGTGGTTGGCAACTGCTAAACCGTACAGCCGCAATTGCCACGGCTGCGAGACCAAGGAGTCCCAAGGATGCCGAACCCAAGCCAAACCAGCGATCAATGGTGGGTCAACGACCAGACGCCGGACAACCCGTACGGCAAAAGCGAAGATTACGGGGCCTTCCTCACCTACCTTGGAGCGCTGGACCGGTCGATAACGCCGGCGATCGCGGCGGGAACGCTGAGGATCAATGTCTCCGAGCTCAATGACCATCCCGAATACAAGGCCGCCGCGATCGGCGCCTTGCAGATGTGGGCCAGTGTCACCCCGTTGAAGTTCGAAATCGTCGACAATGCACCATACAACAGCGCAACGGACTGGATGCAGGTTGTCAGCCCCGAACTGGGCGAAGAGGACGACGGCAGCGCCTATTCCAACGACCGCTATGTCAGCATCGGCCAGCGTTTCCACGACACCGAGGTCAACAAGACGGATATTGGCGGCTATGTCTTCGATTCCTTCATCCATGAATTCGGTCATGAGTTCGGCCTGAACCACCCCGGGCTCTACAATTACAGCGGCCCCGGCGGCGTACAGATCAATTATCTGAACAATGCGACCTGGACCTACGACCGTCAGCAATACAGCGTCATGTCCTATTTCGACGGGATCGATGTCGGTGAAACCAGCCGCTGGTCGGCGTCAACGCCGATGATGGCCGACATCGAGGCAGTCATCCGCCGCTTTTTCTCCACCGTCGACGAGAACGGCGTGCGCACCTATCAGCATATCGATCTCAACACGGGCGACAACGTCTACGGCTTCGGCAGTGCCGTGGATGGCTACCGGCTGACCTCGTCGGGCATGCAGCACGATATCGGTTTCGTCATCCATGACACCGGCGGAACCGACACGATCGACTTCTCCGGCTCGACGGCCGGCACGATCCTCGATTTGCGCGCCGGACAGTTCTCCAGCGTCAACGGCCACAGCAACAATGTGTCGATCTTCGCCGGGCACAACGCCGACGGCACCGACTATTACATCGAGAACGGCATCGGCAGCAGCTATGACGACGTCCTGATTGGCAATGACGGAGCCAACGTGCTGGATGGCCGCGGCGGCGGCGACCGCATGGCCGGCAATGGCGGCGACGACACCTACTTCGTCGATTCCCTCGACGACATCGTGCGCGAGGAAGCGAATGGCGGGAATGACACGGTCATTCTGCTGAACCGGAACTTGAATATCCGGAAAATCGCCAACGTCGAACACATCATCTATGCCGACGAGTCGACACTCCAGCCTGGAGACGGCGGCACCGAAACCCCGCCAATCATCGGCGACAACACGATGACCAGCGTCATCTTCGGCGACAATGGCAACAATACGCTCGACGGCGGCGCCGACGACGACACGATCTTCGGCCAAGGCGGCGATGATCTCATCATCGGCGGCCGCGACTCGCTCGCCAGCCGCGACATCAACAACACCATCGATGTCGCCGACCTTCCAGACCAGACCGAGAGCGACGACGGCAATGACACGCTCTATGGCGGCCGCGGCAACGATACGATCCTCGGCGGCCAGGGCAACGACATCCTCGACGGCGGCGACGGCGACGATACGCTGAGCGGCCAGGATGGCGTCGATATATTCAGGGGCGGCGCCGGCGTCGACACGGTCGACTTCAGCAAGGAGAGCCCCTTCCAACTGCTCGTCAACCTCGAGACGAACGTGGCCAGCGGCGGAACCGCCACGGGCGACACCTTCTACAGCATCGAGAACCTGATCGGCTCCGATGACCGCATCGACCGTTTCATCGGTACGTCGGCGGCAAATCATTTCTGGGGCCGGGGCGGCGGCGACTATTTCAACGGCGGCGGCGGCAACGACATACTGGATGGCGGCAATGACGGCGACATCCTGTACGGTGAAGCCGGCAACGACACGATCATCGGCGGCGCCGGCCAGGACTATCTGGATGGCGGCGCCGGCATCGATACGGTCGTCTACGAAGGCAGCTCCGCCGGCGTGACGATCGACCTCGCCAATGGCACGGCCAATGGCGGCGACGGCGATGGCCCGGTGCAGATCGTCGGGCGCGGCACCGTTATCCGGCACGACATCCTGGTCGGCTTCGAAAACGCCGTCGGGTCGTTCTTCGACGACCATCTCATCGGCAACGCCCAGGCCAACAAACTTTCCGGCGGCGCCGGCAACGACACGCTGACCGGCGGTGGCGGCGCCGATATATTGAATGGCGGCGCCGGCAGCGACACGGCGGACTACGCCGACGCGGCCAGCGGGCAAAACCTCAAACTGGGTGGCGGCAAATCCGGCGGCGACACCTATATCTCGATCGAAAATCTGGCTGGCTCGGGCTTCAACGATCACCTGACTGGCGATGGCGCGGCCAATGTGCTGACCGGCCAGGGCGGCGCCGACAAAATCGACGGCGGCGGCGGCGATGACACCCTGCTCGGCGATTTCGCCTATCAGGGCGATGCTCCGCCACGCCCGGGCATGGGCACCGGCTACGCCACGCTCGGACCGGACGCGACCAACAATTCGGTCTCGACCGCCTTCGACATCTCGAACAACTTCTCGCTGACCGCCGACCCCGACATCTTCGATTCGACGACCACCCTTCACACCACCGTCAATGCCACCGGAAACGGCTTGGGCGGATATTACAGCATCAACCTGGCGGCCGGCACGATCATCACCATCGACATCGATGGCATTGCCGACCCCAATGTCCATGACAGCATCGTCAGGGTGCTGGACAGCGATGGCAATATCGTCGCCCAGAACGACGATGGCGGCAACGACCCCGGCTCCAACAACGGCCGCGATTCGAGCACCAGCTTCATCGTTCAGGAAACCGGAACCTACTATATTGTGGAGGGCGAATGGTCGGACTCGGCTCCTGGCGATGGCTGGGTCGAATCCGTGCCGGAGGGCTCGACTTACAAGCTGAACGTGTCGGTCGAATTCCCGCCGGCACCAGCTCAGCCGGGCGTTGCGGGCGCCGATACGCTCAACGGCGGCGGCGGCAGCGACCTTTTGGATGGCGGGCTGGCTGCCGATACGCTGACCGGCGGCGCCGGGGACGACTATTTCCGCTTCTCGACAGAACTCGGGAACGGCAATATCGACTGGATCAAGGACTTCAAGGTCGCCGACGATACGATCCTGCTGGACAACCTCATCTTTGCCAGCGTTGGCGGCGACGGCGCCCTCGCTTTGGGCTCATTCTACACGAGCGCAGCCGGCGCTGCTCATGATGCCGACGACCGCATCATCTACGACACCGACAGTGGAATATTGTCTTACGACGCCGATGGTTCCGGACAGGGAGCAGCCGTTCAGTTTGCACACCTGAACACAAATCTGGATCTTTCGGCTGCAGACTTCATCGTCATCTAACGCGTTGCCGGGAGGGGTGCCGTCAGGCTGCCCTCCCGCATACCCCAGCGCAGTGAAAAGGGAGAGGACGCGATGACTGACCGCCGCACGGTGTTAATGGCCGCCGGAGTTGCGGCAGTCGCCGCGGCCACCGGGGCAGCGGCAGCGCAATCGCCAGATATTCGCGCGCCAGATATTCGCGCAACAGATATTCGCGGCGCCGTCACCTTTGTGGGCGGCAAGGCTATCCCGGAAGGTCATCTCGAGATCTATCTTGAGGATTCCGCCATTCAGGACAGTGGGCGACGCCGCGCCGCCAAAACCAGCCTCAAGAGCGAGGGCGGCTCAAAGACGATAGAATTTTCCTTGCCCCTGCCCGCAAGCTCGACCGCTTCACCAACGCTGCAGGTCGTTGCGCGCCTGGAGCGTGCGGACGGCTGGCTGGTGGCGCGGGGCAGCGCGCAGTTCCAGGCCGGCTTGCCCGTCCATGTCACACTCAAGGCAGTTATCTATTGAAGGGACGAGATGCCATATCCTGATTGCGAGCCTGCATGCAGCTGACGCCATCGACGCCGCTTACGCTGGTCGGAATCCTGGCGTCCTTTCGACGTGCGTTTTCGGGCATCGTACTGATGAGCGGGGTCGTCAACGTGCTGACCCTGACCGGCTCGTTCTTCATGTTGCAAGTCTATGACCGCGTCGTTCCGGGTCGCAGCGTGCCGACGCTGGTCGGCCTGGCGGTGCTTGCGGGAACATTGTTCGTGTTTCAGGGAGTGCTGGAGCTGATCCGCTCTCGCCTCATGGTGCGGCTGGGACAGGGGTTGGACGCAAAGCTGAGCCCGTCGGTCTATTCGGCGCTGATGCGCCTGCCGCTGCGCGCCAAGCCTTCCGGCGACGGGCTGCAACCCCTACGGGATCTCGATCAGGTCCGCTCCTTTATCGGCAGTGCCGGACCGACCGCTTTGTTCGACCTGCCATGGATGCCGCTCTATATCGGCATCTGTTTCATTTTTCATTTCTGGATCGGCGTTACCGCGCTTGCCGGCGCCGTTGTCCTGTTTGCACTGACGCTTCTGGCCGAGTTCCGGACCCGCGGCCCGACAAGGATCGCCGGACAGCACGCGGCCGTCCGCAGCACGTTGGCCGAGGCGACAAGGCGCAATGCCGAAGCCATGCAGGCCATGGGTTTTGGCGGGCGTATCGCCGAGCGGTGGTCTGCCGTCAATGCCGAGTACCTGAACGCCCATGCGGCAGCCAGCGATGTCGCGGGAACGCTTGGCACGATTTCCAAGATCCTGCGGTTGATGCTGCAATCGGCAATGCTGGCGATCGGCGCTTATCTGGTCATCAAGCAAGAGGCGACCGGCGGCATCATGATCGCAAGCTCGATCATGATGGGCAGGGCGCTGGCTCCGATCGAACTGGCGATAGCGCATTGGAAGGGTTTCATTTCGGCGCGGCAAAGCTGGGCACGCCTGAAGCAGCTTCTGTCCGCGCTGCCGGAAGGCGCAACCGGCGTGACCCTGCCCGCGCCTGTCAGCGCGCTGGCGGTCGAGAATGTCAGTGTCGCGCCGCCGGGCGAACGCACGCCGGTGGTGTGGGATGCAAGTTTTTCACTGGCCAGGGGAGCGGGCCTGGGGGTCATCGGCCCGAGTGCTTCCGGCAAATCATCGCTGGTGCGTACGCTTGCAGGTGTCTGGCTGCCGGCGCGCGGCGCCGTGCGGCTGGACGGCGCGACGCTTGACCAGTGGCCGGCCGACGAGTTGGGCAAACATATCGGCTATCTGCCGCAGGATGTGCAGTTGTTCGACGGAACGATCGCGCAGAACATCGCCCGCTTCGACCCGGATGCGTCGTCCGACATGGTGCTTGCGGCAGCCAAGGCCGCCGGCGTGCATGATCTCGTCGTGCATCTGGCCGACGGTTACGACACAAAGGTTGGCGAAGCCGGCGCCTCGCTGTCGGCGGGGCAACGCCAGCGTGTCGCCCTTGCCCGCTCTCTTTATGGCGATCCCTTCCTGGTCATCCTGGACGAGCCGAATTCCAATCTCGACTCAGAGGGTGAAGTGGCCTTGTCCGCCGCCATCCAGGGCATCAGGGACCGCGGCGGCATCGTTATCGTCGTCGCGCACCGATCCAGTGTGCTGGCCAATGTCGACACCGTGCTGGTGATGGCCAATGGCCATGTGCAGGCCTTCGGTCCGAAGGATGAGGTGCTGAACAAGGTCTTCCGATCGGCGGCACCGCTCAAGGTCGTTGCCGCCACGGAGAGAGGCGTTCCTGCATGAGCGAGGACAGATCCGCTTTGCATCATCGGCAGGTCCGCCGCTATCTCGTGGCTGGCGTTGCTACCTGTCTGCTGCTTGTCGGAGGTGTTGGCGGCCTGGCGGCAGTGACCAAGATGTCGGGTGCGGTGATCGCAGCTGGCCGGCTGGTGGTCGATTCCAATGTAAAGAAAGTTCAGCATCCGACGGGCGGCGTGGTCGGCGAGATCAGGGTGCGTGAAGGCGACCGGGTCAAGGCGGGCGATATTCTGGTGCGGCTGGATGAAACGACAACACGCGCCAATCTGGCGATCGTCTCAAAAGGTCTGGATGAGTTTTATGCACGGTTGGCGCGCCTGGAGGCGGAGCGTGACGGCAAGGACACGATCAGCTTTCCGGACGTTTTGACATCGCGGCGCGACGAAGCCGGTGTCGCCGCATCGATGGCCGGAGAACAATCGCTGTTCGATTTCCGGCACCAGGCGCGGTCTGGCCAGCGATCGCAATTGCGCGAACGGATCGCGCAGTTGAAGCAGGAGAGTGCCGGCCTGACCGAGCAGCTGCAGGCGAAACGCCGCGAGATCGAGCTGATCCAGATCGAGCTGGAAGGTGTGCGGTCGCTCTGGCATCGCAAGCTGATAGGAATCGACCGCATGACGTCGCTGGAACGGGACGCGGTGCGGCTCGAAGGCGAGCATGGCCAGTTGACCGCGGGAATTGCCCAGGTGAAAGGCAAGGCGTCCGAGATCGAACTGCAGATCATCCAGATCGACCAGGATCTTCGCAGCGAGGTCGCGACCGATTTACGCGATACCCAGGGAAAGATCTCCGAGTTCGTCGAACGCAAGGTAGCGGCCGAGGACCAGTTGAAGCGCATCGATCTGCGCAGCCCGCAGGATGGCGTGGTGCTGCAGTTGGCGGTGCATACGATCGGCGGGGTCATCACCCCCGGCGAACAGGTGATGCAGATCGTACCGGTGACGGACGGCCTGACCGTTGAAGCGCATATCGCACCCCAGGATATCGACCAGGTGACGATGGGCCAGAATGCGATTTTGCGCCTGTCGGCGTTCAATCGGCAAACCACGCCGGAGCTGACCGGGACGCTGTCGCGGATCTCGGCCGATCTCACCATCGAAGAGCGCACCGGAGCAGCCTTCTATGTGGCGCGGGTGACGCTGCCCAAAACCGAGGTCGCCAAGCTGCGCGGGCTGGCGCTGGCGCCAGGCATGCCGGCCGAAGTGTTCTTCCCGATGGGCGACCGGACGATGCTTTCCTATCTGGTGAAGCCGCTGTCGGATCAGATCCAGAAAGCTTTCCGGGAAGAGTGAAGCCGCACCTTTAAGAGCTGAAGCCTCGAGACCGGCTGGTTGCCGGTCCCCAAGGGTTAGGCCTACTCCGCCGCCTCGTAGCCGGCGATGCCCTTGATCTCGAGGAAATCCTCGAGCCCGTATTCGGCGTATTCGCGGCCGTTGCCGGATTGCTTGTAGCCGCCGAAAGGCAGGCCGGCGTCCCATTGCGGATAGTTGATGTAGACAGTGCCGGTGCGCATGCGGGCGGCGACTTCGCGGGCCTTCTCGATATCCTTGGCCTGGATGTAGGACGCCAGCCCATAGACAGTGTCGTTGGCGGTGCCGATCGCCTCTTCCACGGTGTCGTAAGGCATGATCGCCAGCACCGGCCCGAAGATTTCCTCGCGCGCGATGCGCATATCTGATGTGACGTCGGCGAACACGGTGGGGCGGACATAGTAGCCGCGGTTGAGCTCGGCCGGACGCCCCGGTCCACCCGCGACCAGCGTGGCGCCTTCATCTATGCCGGCCTGGATCAGGTCCTGGATCTTGTCGAACTGGATCTGGCTGACCACCGGGCCGAGCTTGGTGCCGGCCGCATCGGCCGGGCCGACGGTCAATTTTTCCGCCGCCGTCTTGGCGTAGACGGTGGCCTCGTCGTGACGGTCGCGCGGCACGAACATGCGGGTCGGCGCATTGCAGGACTGGCCCGAGTTGCTGAAGCAGCCGGCGACGCCCTTGCCGACGGCCTTTTCAAGATCGACATCGGGAAACAGGATGTTGGCCGACTTGCCGCCAAGCTCCTGATGCACGCGCTTGACCGTGTCGGCGGCCGCCTTGGCGACCAGGATGCCGGCGCGGGTCGAACCGGTGAACGACATCATGTCGACATCGGGATGGCTGGACAGCGCCTGGCCGACGCCCGGGCCGTCGCCATTGACGAGGTTGAAGACGCCCTTGGGAACGCCTGCCTCGTCGATGATTTCGGCGAAGATAATGGCGTCGAGCGGGGCGATTTCGGACGGCTTCAGCACCATTGTGCAGCCGGCGGCGAGCGCCGGACCGACCTTGCAGGTAATCTGGTTCAGCGGCCAGTTCCACGGCGTGATCAGGCCGACGACGCCGATCGGCTCCTTGACGATCAGCGACGAGCCCTTGACGTGGCGGAATTCGAACGACTTCAACACCTCGGCCATCTTCTGCAGATGCGCGAGGCCGACGCCGACCTGGCTGTCCAGCGCGAACTGGCGCGGCGCGCCCATTTCGCGCGACACGGCCAGCGCCAGATCGGCGCTGCGCTTCTTGTAGACCTCGATTATGCGGTTGAGGATATCGAGGCGCTCCTCGACCGAAGTGAAGCCGAATGTCTCGAAGGCGCGCTTGGCGGCCGCAACCGCCTTGTCGACATCGGCCTTTGAGCCGAGCGAAATCTGCGCGAAAGCATCTTCGTTTGACGGGTCGATGACGTCGAGTGTGCCGGGCACGACAGGATCGACCCACACGCCGTCAATATAGAACTGCAGATTGTGTGACATGGGCTTCTCCTCGGGGGATTTCTGATTGATGGGGGGCGATCGCCGGATCGTCGTATCGGCTCAGGAATAACGATGG
Organism: Mesorhizobium sp. M1252; assembly: GCF_040318265.1. Taxonomy (NCBI): domain Bacteria; kingdom Pseudomonadati; phylum Pseudomonadota; class Alphaproteobacteria; order Hyphomicrobiales; family Phyllobacteriaceae; genus Mesorhizobium; species Mesorhizobium sp. M1252. Next base: position 11,386 of record NZ_JAMYLX010000025.1, read on the forward strand.
GGCAAGAGCGATGTCAAACGCAAGGGCGGGCGATTGAGCCGACGGCTACAGAAGCGTGTGCCCCGCCGCGACCAGAAGCCCCCTTGCCGCGGCTTCATCCTTGGCTTTGACGAGCAGATGGTCACCATCGAAGGTGGATACCAGAAAAATGCCGAGTTCGCTTTCCGACAATGGCTTTATCACCGACAGGACGATGCCGGTTTCGTCGAAGGCAAAGGGACCTTGGAGTTTCAGGGCGACCCAGTCCCTGTCATGCTTCACCCCGTCCGGCACCCGATCCTGCAGGCAGACGACCGAAAGCTCGTCCTCTGTCCTGGTGATGCTGACGAAGCCCGGCCCGTCCGCCCAGCCGGGAATGCTGTCTTTTGCTTCGAGGCGCGAAACCGCATACCGCCCCGTGAGCGGCTTCAACCGGACCCTGACTGCCATCCGATCCTCCCTGTTATCGGCCATCACCCAGTTTCTTGCTCATATAGACCGTCATGCCGTTCATGAACGGCTCCTCCCGGTTGATCGTATAGCCATGCCGTTTGTACAACAACACATTGGCCATGAAGGCGCCGTTGGTCAGCAGGCGCAGCTCGAAGCAGCTGGCCTCCAGCGCCTTCTGCTCCGCCCGTTCCAGCAACAGCCGGCCGATGCCCCTGCCCTGCGCCTGTGGCGCGACGCAGACATTCTCGATCCAGAGATGATCGTCGGCCAGGATGGTCTCGATCATGCCGACGATGCGGCCATTTTCGATGGCGAGATCGAACGGATGTTCGGCGACCGCCTTGTCATAGTCGGCGCGCATCGGCAGCGGCTCGCGGCCGATCAGAGGCACCCATTTGGCATAGGCGGCACGCACAATGTCCCTGATGGCGGCAGCGTCCGCCGGTTGGGCCGGCCGAAACAGGATGGAAGAATTGGACATGGCAAAGGCTCCAGACATGAAAACCCCGCCGGCAGACGTCGCGGGCGGGGCTGGAACGAACGAACCGGAATTTTATTGGGCCGGTCCTTTTCGTCGCGCAAACAGCTTGCCGCGCTGCGTGGTGCAGGAACGGCGTCGCTTGGCGATGGCGAACGAGAAAACGAACATGACGCCACGCTGGAGCAGGAAGCGCGGCGCTGTCAAGATTTTGGCGTTGGCCCAGCCTCCGAGTTGACCCGCGCGGCTAGAGCGGGCGGCGCCGGCAAGGCCATAAGTGTACTGCCAGGCAACGCCAGTCTTCACCTTGCGCGGTGGTTGCTCGCCTAAACTGCTGCGCCGTCGAGTAGGGCTCTCGTACGCGTACAAAAAAACAGCAACAGCTAATATTGTTGGACATTCAACCTACCATTGGTTCAAATTTCTATTTGATCTAATCTTGGCATCATAATATAAGCGGAGAAGCACTGGACGGGCTGACGGGGGGGCGCCATGCATCGAGGGCTGGCAAAGCGTACAATCTCACGTTTGTTAGGCGCGATGACGGTCGTCTACGCGCTCGCGGGCACGACGTCAGCGCTCGGGCAGTCTTGTAGTCCCACACAGACAGCTCATGCTTTTAGCTTTACTGGCGGCGACCAGTCCATCTCGGTTCCTGGCAACACCCATTCCGCCACAGTATACCTCAAGGGAGCGCAAGGCGGGGTTGGCAAGAGCGGCGCCGGCACCATCGGGGGCAGCCCATTGAGCCCAGGCGGCGCCGGCGGGCTCGGCGGCCAGGTGAGCGGTTCCTTGACTGTCGCGCCGGGTGACATCCTTTCTGTCGGCGTTGGCGGCCGTGGCTCGCTCGCGGTCAATCCCGGTGGCGCGAGCGGTACTCCCGACGGCGGCAATGGTGGCGGGGCGACCGACCTGCGGCTGGGCGGAACCCGGCTGGCAATTGCTGGCGGCGGTGGCGGCGGTGGCAACGGGGGCTGGCACACTACAAATTCGATAGCTGGTGGCGCCGGTGGCAAGAGCGGGGGATCCGGCTCGGCAGGAACCGATGTTTCGGGCGGCCTTGGCCCCTTTGGCGGTGAAGGTGGCACTGTAGGTGCCGGTGGCGCGATCGGCGCTGGGTGCGATAGTTTTCCTGGCACGGCCGGTCAGACAAATGGCCAAGGCGGAACTGCACGAAATTTCTCAGGGTCTTTCCTGGGCGCCGGATATGCTGGTGGCGGCGGTGGCGGGGCTACTGTCGGCGGCGGTGGTGGCGGCGCAGGCGTCGGCACGACCTCGTGCCAGCAGAACTGGAACGGCGCCGGCGGCGGCGGCGGCGGCGGATCATCGGATGCCGGCTCGCTGCAATCGGCTGCGGTGGCGGAAGGCGTCAATTCAGGCGATGGGTCCGCATTGATCTGTTTTGATGAGCCGCTCTATGTGATCAGCGGCACGGCGAGCGGTCAGACCGGGACGGTGAGTTTGAAATTGACATCAAGCTCGCCGGCAGGGACGCAAACCAGGGACGTGAATGTCGGCGATACCACCTTTGCCTTTGCGGATGGCCTGCTGACCGGCTCCAACTGGAGCGTTGAGGTTACTGCCAAGCCGGCCGACCAGACATGCACGGTCACGACGGCCTCGGGCACGGTGGCGGGAGCCGACGTGACCAATCTTGTCCTGTCCTGCACCACGGTGACGGTGGAGTTTTCGCCGGCAACATTGCCGAATGCACATATTGGCACGCCGTACAGCCAGACCATCACCGCAAGCAGCCCCAATGGCGGCGCCGCACCCTACACCTTCACCGTGGTTTCCGGCTCGGTGCCTCCCGGCCTCGCACTCTCGCCTGGGGGTACACTGGCTGGCACACCCACTGTCGCGGCCAATTACGATTTTACGGTGCGGGCCACGGACAGCAACGGCTTTACCGGCCAACGTGACTACACTGTGGTCGTCGAGATCCACTTGCCGTCGGCACAGGACCACACGCTGGACGTGATGGCCGGAACGACCGGGTCCCTCGACCTGACGCAAGGGGCTACGAATGGGCCGTTTACCAGCGCCACGATTGCCTCGCCGCCGCCGAGCGAAGCGGGCACGGCTTCCATTGTGCCCGATGGCGGCGCTTATATCCTGCAGTTTGCCGCGGCAGCCACCTTTGCCGGCACAACCAGCCTGACCTACACGCTCTCGAATGCCGACGGAACGTCACCTCCGGCAACCGTGACCATCAACGTCACGGCACGGCCCGACCCCTCCCGCGATCCGGAAGTGATCGGCCTGATTCGGGCACAGGTGGAGGCGGCAAAGCACTTCGCCGACATTCAGATCCAGGGATTTGGACAGAGGCTGGAACAGCTCCACAATGAGGGCGACCAGCGCCACAATTCGATAGGCCTCAGCGTTGCCGTCCAGCAATCGTCGGACAATCCCGACGCATACGCTCAGCAGCAGAATGCGGCGAACGATCCGGCGCTCGCCGCAATCGCCACGGCATCGTCGCAGTCCACTTACGGAGCGCCCAATCCGGAGCGCATTCAGCCCAACGCCAACGCAAAGCAGGACAGGACTTCGACCGGCGCGTCGCCGATCAAGACCGGACAGTCTTCAACTGGCACGGACGTGGACACCCAGACGTCGTCACTGCCGGCCGAGAACCCATTTGGCGAACTGGCCTTCTGGAGCGGCGGCTACGTCAATTTCGGCACCGATGACGATGGAGCCATCAAGCTCGACCATACGCTGGTCGGCGTGAGCGTCGGTGCCGACTACCGCTTTTCCCCGACCTTCACCGCCGGTCTCGGGTTTGGCTATGGCCATGACGTCACCGACGTCGGGAGCAACGGCACCGAAAGCCGCGCCCATGCCATCTCGGTCGCCGCCTATAGCAGCTACCGCCCGGCGCCAGGTTTTTTTGTCGATGGCCTTGCCGGCTATGGCGCCCTCAATTTCGACAGTGAGCGCTATGTGACCGATACCGGCGATTTCGCGTCTGGAACGCGCGACGGAAGCCAGGTCTTCGGGTCGCTGACGGCGGGCTACGAATTTCGCCGGCCGGACTCTCTGATATCACCCTATGGACGTCTGTCGGGGTCCCACTCCACGCTTGGCGGCTTCACCGAGACGGGTGGCGACATCTATAATCTGACCTTCGGCAAGCAGACCGTCGACACGCTGTCGGGCACCCTTGGCCTGCGCATCGAGAACAACATTCCTACCAGCTGGGGTCTGCTCACACCGCGCGCGCGCTTTGAGTATACGCACGACTTTGCCGGCTCCAGCCGCGTCAGCCTCGGCTATGCCGATATCGGCACCACGCCCTACGCGCTGGACGCAGATGCCTTTTCCAACGACTATTTGTCAATCGGGCTCGGCGTCGATGCGCAAATCGGCGGTATTGCCTTCGGGCTGAACTACAGCACCGCGGTCGGCAGCAACGGCGACAGCCAGGACCATACGATCGCCGCGCGAATTGGGATGAAATACTAGGGCATGATCCCAAAAAGTGGGGTTAGATCGTGATGGGAATTCATCATGATCTAGGGGGGCTCCAGGTTTCGCCCGGCCGCTCTCTCATTCTGACCTCGGCCGCCCTAAACGTTCACAAAAATCGATCATTCCAACAAGAACAATTCGTTGGAAAGATCGATTCTGGAATGACATTCTCCTGAGGTACTTGCCTGGAGAATTGCATTGTCTGCCGCCGCCCAGCTAGCGAATGATATTCCGATCAGCATGATTTCCGCCGACCTGGCCGTGGGCCGGAAGCGGCTCGATTCCGTGTGGAATGGCGTCATGCCCGGTATCGTGCTGGTGGCGATGATCACGGGGGTGGCCTTCTCGGCTCATAATGTCTCCGGCTTCGCGCTGTTCAGCCCGATGATCCTCGCCGTCGTCGCCGGCCTGATCTATTCCAACGTGCTCGGCACCCCCGCCCACGCCAAGGCCGGCATCGCCTTCTCGCAGAAGCGCCTGCTGCGCTTTGCCATCGTGCTGCTCGGCTTTCAGCTGACGCTCGGCCAGGTCGTCTCCATCGGCGCCGGCGGCGTCGGCATCGTGGCGCTGACCCTTGGAGCGACCTTCGTCTTCACCATTACGCTTGGCCGGCTGATCGGCGTCGACGCCAAGCTGGCGCAGCTGATTGCCGCCGGCACCTCGATCTGCGGCGCTTCGGCGATCGTTGCCACCAACATCGTCACCGATGCGCGCGACGAGGACGTCACTTATGCCGTCGCCTCGATCACGCTGTTCGGCACCGTCGCCATGCTCGGCTTTCCGCTGCTGGCGCCGGTGCTCGGCCTCGAGCAGCACGCATTCGGCCTGTGGGCCGGCGCCTCGATCCACGAGGTGGCACAGGTCATCGGCGCCGGCTTCCAGAACGGCGCCCAGTCCGGCGAGATCGCCACCGTCGCCAAGCTGACCCGTGTCGCCATGCTGGCGCCGATGGTCATCGCGCTCGGCCTGATGGCGCGCCGCAAGACGAGCAGCGACCGGTCAAGCGATCAATCGGCGGCGCGGCCGCCGATGCCGTGGTTCGTCGCGGCTTTCGTCGCCGTCGTGGCGCTGAACAGCCTGGTCACCGTGCCGGCCGAAGTGAAGTCGGCAATGGCGCTCGGCACCACCATCATGCTGACCATGGGGCTCGCCGCCATGGGCCTGCAGGCCAACATTTCGCAGCTGCGCTCGCGCGGCCTGCGCCCGCTGGCGCTCGCCTTCTGCGCCTTCCTGTTCATCGGCGGCTTCAGTCTGATGCTGGTGAAGTTCGCTTAGTCCTCGAACGAACTCGCCGCGACATAGATCGCGGCAAGCGCCTCGATGCCGGCTTGGTCGTCCTTGTCGAAGCGGCCGGGCGTCGGGCTGTCGAGGTCGATCAGGCCGAAGACGCCGTCATTGTCCCTGAGCAGCACGACCAGTTCCGAGCGCGAGTCGGCGTCGCAGGCGATATGGCCGGCAAATTCGTGCACATCCTTGACCAACATCGACATTTCGAGGTCGATCGCGGTGCCGCACACGCCCTTGCCGACGGCGATGCGCACGCAGGCCGGCTTGCCCTGGAACGGCCCAAGCACCAGCTCCTCGTCGGAGGCCAGGAAATAGAAGCCGGCCCAATTGAGGTCGGGCACCATCTGGAAGATCAGCGCCGACGTGTTGGCGGCATTGGCGATCGAGTCGCTCTCGCCCTCCAGCAGCGCCTTCAACTGGGTGGCCAGTTCGCGGTAGAAGGCTGGCTTGTCGGAGCTGTCGATGGTCTGGGCCGCAAACATGGTTCGTCTCCGTTGCCGGCGGGCAAAAAAGCCCGCTATATCTCCTGTCTGCCACCAATGACGCGCCTGGGAAATACACAATTGTGAATACCGACCGTGCCAGCCAGACACACCACCGCGCGCAACCGGCAGCGCATGAAGGCCCCCTCACCTTCGCCGTGCTGGTGTTTCCCGGCTTTCCGATGATGGCGTTCAGTTCGGTGATCGAGCCGCTGCGCGCCGCTAATGTGCTGGCCAAACGGGATTGTTACCGCTGGGTGATCGTCGGCGCCGACCAGGGCACGGTCGAGGCGTCCAATGGGGTTGTCATACAACCGGGATTCTCAGCTTCTGGCGCGCCGAAGGTCGACCGCATCGTCGTCTGCTCGGGCGGCAATGCCGACCTCGTCGTAGCCGACGATGCGGTTGCCTGGATGCGCAAGAGCCTGCGGGCCGGCGCCCATATCGGCGCGGTGGCCGACGCCGCCTTCTTCCTCGCCAGGGCCGGCCTGCTCGACGGCCATGCCTGCACCTTGCACTGGACCAGCCAGGCCGCCTTCACCGAGGCATTCCCGGATATCGAGCTCCGGCGCGATCTCTACGTCATCGACCGCAAGCGCTTCACCTCGGCCGGCGGTGTCGGCAGCCTCGACATGATGCTGGAGATCATCACCAACGACTATGGCGGCGAGCTCGCCGCCGGCGTCGCCGAATGGTTCGTGCACAGCCCCTTGCGCTCGAGTGTCGACCGCAAGCTGATGCCGCTGCGGCTGCGGACCGGCGTCCAGAACGAGCTGGTGCTGTCGGCCATTGCCATCATGGAGGATGCGGTCGAGGAACGGCTCGGCATGACGCAACTGGCGGCAAGGCTCGGCGTCTCCTCCGACAAGCTGGAGCGCAATTTCCGCACCGAGCTCAGCATTTCGCCTAATGGCTACTACCGGCGGCTTCGGCTGCGGCGTGCCGCCGACCTTTTGGCGCATTCGACGCTGATGGTGCGCGACGTGGCACTGGCCTGCGGCTTCGCCTCGATGTCGAGCTTTGCCCGGGCTTTTCGGGAGGAGCATGGGCATGCGCCGAAGGCGATGCGGCGGCATTAGGGGGGCGCTTATCGCCCACGTCGAGTTCCCGCCCACCCCCCTCTGCGCTGCCGGGCATCTCCCCCTCAAGGGGGGAGATCAAGCGCTCGCCTGCTTTCGCCAATCACCAACGCTGAGGGTGCTGACGCGGCCAGCGAAGCTGCTGATCTCCCTCCTTGCGGGGGAGATGGCCGGCAGGCCAGAGGGGGGTGCTGTCCCGCCAGCGTTCTGCGGCATTTCGCACGACATTTGCGGGATTGCGCACAGCCTTTACCCAATGCCGAGCTATGTTCGAGCCTTTCAGGAGGCGCACCCATGAGCATCGTCGTATTCGACCCCGACAGCACCGAGGATGTGGACTTCAAGGACCGCATGCGCCACCCGGCCGCGGCTGACTCTGCCGGCGGCATGTGGCTTTCGGACACCGAGCCGTCCTTCATCGATGCCGACGCGCTGCGCAAGGGCAGGCTGGCCAAGCTGCGCGGCTGGATGCGCGAGGCCGGCTATGGCGGCGTCGTGCTGTTCGACCCTTACAACCAGCGCTATGCCACCGGCTCGCGCAACATGTTCGGCTATTTCCTGCGCAACTCGACGCGGTATTTCTTCATCCCGACCGACGGGCCGATCGTGCTGTTCGAATATCCGCAGAGCTACCACGTCTCGATGGTGCTCGACACGATCGACGAGGCGCGCCCGTCCAAGCTGGTATGGTCTTCGGTGTCGGGCCGCGACGACGAGACGGCCGGCCCCTTCGCCGACGAGATCGCCGAGCTCCTGAAGAAGCACGGCGGCGGCTCGATGAAGCTCGGGCTCGACCGCTGCAGCCATCTGCAGGCGCTGGCCTTGGAAAAGCGCGGCTGCGAGGTCAGGGATTGCCAGGGCGAAATCCTGGCTGTGCGGGCGGTGAAAACACCCGAGGAAGTAAAATGCCTGCAGGTGTCGATGGCCGGCGCGGAAGCCGCTGTTTATGCCGTGCGCGAGGCGATCAAGCCCGGCGTCTCCGAAAACGATCTGTTCGCCATCATGTATGGCGAGGTGATCCGCCAGGGCGGCGAGTTCATCGAGACGAGGCTGCTCACCTCGGGACAGCGCACCAATCCCTGGTTCAACGAGGCCAGCGGCCGCAAGATCCGGCCGGGCGAGCTTCTGGCGCTCGATACGGACACGATCGGCTGCTATGGCTATTATTCCGATTTTTCGCGCACCTTCCGCTGCGGGCCGGGCAAGCCGACCGGCTATCAGAAATCGCTTTACCGCATGGCACACGACCAGGTTCAGCACAACATTTCGATCGTCAGGCCGGGCATGGCTTTTCGCGAGATCGCCGAAAGAGCGTGGAAAATCCCGGACCGCTTCGTCGACCAGCGCTATACCTCGGTGATGCACGGCGTCGGCATGCATGGCGAGACGCCGTTCATAGCGCACGCCATGGACTATGAAACCTACGGCCGCGACGGTGTTGTCGTGCCCGGCATGGTGGTGAGCGTGGAAAGCTATATCGGCGAGAAAGGCGGCCGCGAGGGCGTCAAGCTGGAGGACGAGATCCTGATCACCGACACCGGCACCGAGCTTCTGTCGCGCTTTCCCTATGAGGATGAGTTTCTGGAGAAACAGGTTTGATGGTCGTTTCGCATCCCTTGGCAACCAGCGCGAACGCCAATCCCGTCGTCATCCTAGGGCGAAGCAAGGAGCGCAGCGACGCGGCGCAGACCCTAGGATGCATGCCGGGACTCATCCGCGCCGCAACGGTGCAAGTTTTGCTCCGCCGCACTCTCCGGCCAGCGTCACGGCATGGATCCTCGGGTCTCCGCGACGGAGCTTCGCTCCTGCTTCGCCCGTGGATGACGAAGGTGGGGAGGCACCGGCCAATCACCACTGTTGGCGCCACTTCGCTGAACGGAATAGCGTTGGTCGCGAACCAAGGCCTATCCGCATGAAAAGCCCGATCTCGATCAAACGCGGCACGGTCGCCGCGGCGTTCATCGACCTCCAGGAAGAGCATCGGCAGGACAAGCGCTATCTGGTCGAAGGTTTTGGCGAGGTGCTTGCCAACGTCCAGCGCCTGCAGGCGGCGGCGCGGCGCAACTTCGTGCCGCTGTATCACTGGGCCTATATCGTCGATACCGCCAAGGCGCGTCCGTTCCATCCGCTCGACGCCGACGGCAAGTCCGCCTTTTCCGACAAGAGCGATCCTCTGACGGAAATCTGCCCGGAGGTGGCGCCCGCGGCCGGCGAGACGATGCTGGTCAAGACGCAGGCCAGCGCCTTCGGCGCCGGACCTGGCGCAACCGAACTCAAGGCGCGCGGCATCGAATGGCTGATCGTCGCCGGCGTCTGGACCGAGGCCTGCATCGACGCCACCGTGAAGGACGCGGTGGCATCCGGCTTTCGCGTGCTTCTGGTCAAGGATGCCTGCGGCAGCGGCAGTGCCGCCATGCACCAGACCGCCATCCTCAACCTTGCCAACCGGCTCTATGGCGGCGCCGTCACCAACACGATAGACGCGTGCCGGCTGATGGCGGGCGACACCATCGATGCATGGCAGGTCGAAGGCTCGGTACCGCTGCGCTTCACGTTTGAAAACGCCGAACGGCTCTACGGCGAGCTCTGAGAGATGGGCACGGTCCACAAGCTCAAGACCGCCAGGCGGGGGAAATACGCCACCCTGCTCGATCCGGCGCTGTGGGAGTATATCGACCTGGTCAATGACTGGTTCCCGCCAGAAATCGCCGAACTTCCGATCGCCGAGCAAAGGTCGGTCTATGATGCGATGTGCCGCGCCTTCCATCAGGGTTATCCCAAAGGGGTTTCGGCCAGCGGCGGCATCATCGCCGCCGATGCAGGGCACGCCATCCCGATCCGCTACTATCGGATGGCGGGCAAGCCCGTGCGCGCCGTCATCGTCTACTATCATGGCGGCGGCTTTGTGCTTGGCGGGCTCGACAGCCATGACGACATCTGCGCCGAGATCTGCGCCGGCACCGGTTTCGACGTTGTTTCGGCCGACTACCGGTTGGCGCCGGAACATCCCCACCCGGCCGCCTTCGACGACGCGCTGACCGTGTTCGAATGGGCGGCGGTGACAACGGACCTGCCGATCGTGCTCGTCGGCGAAAGCGCCGGCGGCAACCTTGCCGCCGTGGTCGCGCACGCGTCTCGCCGCCACCTGCGCCAGGCGGCCGGCCAGGTGCTGATCTATCCCGGCCTCGGCGGCGACGAGAGTGCCGGCTCCTATGTCGAACATGCCGAGGCACCGTTGCTGACGCTGCGCGACATCGCGTTCTACCGCACCATTCGCGCTGCCCCGGCACAGTCGCCCGACGACCCGACTTTTTCTCCGCTGAAAGACAACGACTTCTCCGGCCTGCCGCCGACTGTCATCATCACTGCCCAGTGCGATCCGCTGTCGTCGGACGGCGAGACCTATCGCGACCGCGTCGTTGCCGCCGGCGGCCGCGCCTGGTGGTATGAGGAGCCGCGGCTGGTGCACAGTTTTCTGCGCGCCCGCAAAAGTGTTCCGCGCGCCGGCGAGGCGTTCGTGTGCACGCTTGCAGCCATCGCCGCCGTCGCCGTGCTCGGCAAGAACGACTGGCCATATTGAGGCGGCGAAGCGCTGATCTCCCCCTCATGGGGGTTGAGGAGTGGTCCGCGTAGCGGATGGAAAGCCAATTGCTTGGCTTTCCGAACGACGAAAGCCGGCAGGCCAGAGGGGGGCGCGAAGGATCGCGGCCCTTCAGTATCCTAAATCAACGCACGATTATCTGTGAAGATACTCCAGTCGGCAGACGGGATGGCGGGACAGCGCCCCCCTCTGTCCTGCCGGACATCTCCCCCACAAGGGGGGAGATTGGCCGTCTACCTCTGCGGAATGGCGCACAAGAATTGCGGAAATGAGAACATTTCCCGGGATCGGCCCGCTTTATCATCACCTGCTCAGGCAACGGCGCCCGATGATCGCATCCGCCCCCCAGCGGAGGCGGACCGTCGGGGCGCCCGACAAAAGAGGGAACAACGATGAAATTCATGCTGACCGACCGCAATTTGCACCCGCAGGCGAAGCCCGTTGCCGATGATTTCAGAAAAGGCGGCGTCAACCGGCGCGAATATCTCGCCATCATGGCCGGCTTCGGCGTCAGCGCGGCCGGAGCACTGGCATTGGGCGGCCTCAGCGCGTCGCCCGCCCGGGCAGAGGAGCCGAAGCGCGGCGGCACCTTGCGCGTCGCCATGAACGTCAAGGGTTTCAAGGATCCGCGCACCTTCGACGGTGTCGAGATGTCCAATGTGGCGCGCCACTGCAACGAATATCTGGTGCGCTGGAACCGCGACTTCACCTTCGAGCCGTGGCTGCTCGAAAGCTGGGAAACCAGCGACGACGCCAGGACGCTGACGCTGCATGTGCGCAAGGGCATCGCCTGGTCGAATGGCGACGCCTTCAACGCCGATGACGTCATCCACAATCTCAGCCGCTGGTGCGACGCTTCCGTCGCCGGCAATTCGGTCGCCGCGCGCATGGGCGCGCTGGTCAATGCCGACACCAAGAAGCCGGTCGATGGCGGCATCGAGAAGGTCGACGATTTCACCGTAAAGCTCAATCTGCCGAAACCCGACATTTCGCTGATCGCAGGGATGGCCGACTATCCCGCGCTGATCATGCACCGCTCCTATGAGGGCGGCGACGATCCGATGAAGGCGCTCGCAATCACCACCGGCCCTTGCGAACTGGACAGCTGGAATGCCGAGACCAGTGCGGAGGTGAAGCGCAAGGACAAGCCCTGGTGGAAGGGCGACTTCTACCTCGACGGCATCAAATGGGTCGATTACGGCTCCGACCCCAACGCGATGCTGTCGGCGTTCGAATCCGGCGAGATCGACACCGACCATGAGACCGCTTCCGACGCCGTGTCGCAGACCGAGCAGATGGGCTTGCTGAATTCCGAGATCGCCACCGGATCGACCATCGTTGCCCGTTTCAATGTCGGCAACGCACCCTATGACGACGTCAAGGTGCGCCGCGCCGCCCAGCTTGCCGTCGACAATTCCGCCGTGCTGGCGCTCGGCCTCGGCGGCCGCGGCAAGCCCGCCGACAACCACCATGTCGGTCCGATGCATCCGGAGTACGCCGATATCGGTCCGGCCAAGCGAGATATGGATCAGGCGAAGAAACTGCTCGCCGAGGCCGGCAAGGCCGACCACGAATTCGAGCTCATCTCGGTCGACGTCGAATGGCAAAAAAGCACCGGCGATGCGATCGCCGCGCAGATGCGCGAGGCTGGCCTGAAGATCAAGCGCACAGTTTTGCCGGCCGCGACCTTCTGGAACGACTGGAGCAAATACCCCTTCTCCACAACCGAATGGCTGGGCCGCCCGCTCGGCGTCCAGGTGCTGGCGCTCGCGTACAAATCGGGCGCCGCCTGGAACGAAAGCGCTTATGCAAACAAAGAGTTCGACGAACTTCTCGACAAGGCTCTGGCAACGCCGGACGCCGCCCAGCGCAAGGAGATCATGGGCAGGATCGAGCAGAATTTGCGCGATGCCGGCATCATCATCCAGCCCTACTGGCGCTCCGTCTACCGCACCTATCGCAAGGGCGTGCAAGGCTGCGAACAGCACCAGTCGCTCGAGCAGCATTTTGAGAAGGTGTGGCTGGAGGGGTGATCCTTCGGGGACGCCGCATACCGGCTGGCACCTGAGCGGTATGTCGCTCAGGTAGATACCTGCAGCGCACTCCGAGCATTTACGACGGTGTCTGTCTTGACGCGGCGACCGTGGATCGGTCTGGTGTGTCGACGAGGCGCCGCTGTGGGCTCGCGTCATTCCGGAGAATACACATGCGCGCCCGTTGGGCTTTCATTCTTGCACCCATTATTCCGGCGATCCTGCCCGGCTACAATTGGCATGCGAACCACCCTGAGACGGGGCCGTTGTCGGGCTTTATCTTCGTAACCCTTGTTTTCTATGTTGTGGAGGCGGTGGTAGGAATTCCGGCCTTCTATGTCCTGACCCGACGGCGCTGGCAGTTTTTTTGGGTATACGTCGTCGTTGGCTTTCTGGCAGTTTTTGTTCCAGCGTTTGTCTTCGGCCTCAGTAAGTGGAGTCCTCCATTGGGAATCGGCGGAGTTCTCTATGCATGCTCCTTCATAGGGATACTCGGTGGCGCTACAGGGCTGATCTTCTGGCTTTTGGTGCGCCCAGACAAGGACCCTGTCGAACAGATTGCTTCGCACTTTACCTAGGTCAGCACCCCAAGATTGAGTTCAAGGCCTGATACACTTTGGCCGCGATATTTTGCACGAGAACGCATGGACCACTTCGACCTCGGCACCTATCGCCGTCCAATCTCCACCGCCTCGGCCGAGACGCAGCGCTGGTTCGATATCGGGCTGAACTGGTGCTACGGCTTCAACCATGAGGAAGGCATAAAGTGCTTCGAGAAGGCGCTGGAGACAGATCCTGATTGCGCCTTCGTGCATTGGGGCATCGCCTATGCCGCCGGGCCTTTTTACAACCTCACCTGGAACGAGCACGGCAAGGACGAGGCAGACCGTGCGGCCAAACGCTGCTTCGACCATGTCCAGCTCGCGCGGGATGTGGCGATCACCTCGTCGTGCCTGTGTCGGACGAGCGCGGAGGCGGGGCCAAGCTGTTGTCACTGAAATCCCCGCCGCCCGACCAGCCGAGTCGGCTTCCGCCAGTTCGTCTACGCTGGTGCCTTCCCTAACCTGGCGCAGTTCAACATAGGCGACCGCAATGGCCACCGATGCCACCGTGGACACGACCGTCGCGATAAGGACGCTTCCGATAGCGCCGAAAATCAGGGCGACCGTCGAGAGGCCGCTGAAGAAAGCGACAATCAGGCCGATCAGCAAGGCAAACATCATCTGGAAGGCAAGCGCCACCAAAAACAGGATCAGAAAGACACCGAACATCGGCCAGCGGCTGCCCTTTGTCAGAGCACGGCTGCGCGACATCGCGCCAAACATGCCAAGCCGCTCCTGCATCAGCACCGGCACGGAAACCGATATGCCGAGCAGCCACCTGATGCCGGCAACGAGCAACACCACGAAGGCAATGATCGCTCCGAAGATCGGCACCAACATTCCGGCGATGCCCATCACGATGAGGCCAAGGATCATGGCCAAAAAGACAATCAGCCCCACCCCCAGCGTCGGGAATATGCTGCGCAAGGCTATCTGGATGCGGTCGCCGATCGCCGGGCGCTTGCCGTTCAGGTCCTCTATCGTCGCTTGCACCAGCGAGGACTGGAACAACAGCGCGCAAACGAAATAGATCAGGCTTAAAACGAGCGATAAGAACGAGCTGCTCATAATGACCCACTTCGCGCCGAGCGGAGGTGTGGCGATGTAGCCGTTGGGGCCGCCATTCCAGTGGTTCGACAGATTGAGCGCAACTGCTGGGAGGACCAGGAAAAGCGCCGCCAAAGCAATCATCAGACCGGGATTGCGGTCGATCACGGGGAAGGTGTTGTTGAAAACCCTGCCGATCTGGAACTTCTCAAGCCGCGCCGACGCCGTCGATGCCACGATTACCCCTTCCGGCCCGAGCTAGATCCCGGCCAATCGCGCCAACATGACTGGCTGTTCTCGTGCCAAAACCTTCGTTACGAGAAGATCTCCGCCAGTTCGTCGACGCTGGTGCCTTCCCTGACCTGGCGCAGCTCGACATAGGTGACGGCAATCGCCACCGAAATCACCGCCGAAACGATTGTCGACAGCAGGCTGCTTCCGATGGCAGCGGCAATGAGACCGATCGTGCTGATCCCGCCGCTCGCAATAGCAGCCTGAAACAGCAAGGTGAAAACCACTTGTAGCCCTATCGCAACAATGCCGAGGACCAGAAACAGCGCGAATATCCGCCAGCGGCTTCCCTTCGTCAGCGCCCTGCTTCGCGAAATCGAGGCGAAGACGCCAGGCCTTTCCTGAACTGCGACGGGCACAGCCACCGATATGCTGATCAGCCACATGGCTATGGGGATGAGCGACAGAAGTGCAATCACACCGCCGACGATGGGGATGGCCATGGTGATGACCGTTAATATCATCGCCACCAGAAACATTGCCACGATGATCACAAGACCAATTCCGAGCGTGGGGAGGAAGCTGCGCAGGGCTATCTGAATGCAATCGCCAATCGACGGGCGCTTGCCGTTCAAATCTTCGATTGTCGCTCGTACCAGCGCCGCCTGCGCCAGAAAGGCCAAGATCAGGAGCACCAGGCCGGCAATCATCGAAACGGCACCATAGCCCGCCATAGCCGATTGCTCGAAGCTCGCCCCAGGTACTGCTATCTTTGCAATCTGTCTAAAGCTCCAGATGTTGTACAGCAGCGCAGGCAGCGTCGAAAAAAGGCCGACGATGGCGGCAAGTGGGACGAAGCTGCGTCCGATTACCGAAAACGTATTGCTGAAAGCCCTGCCGACGCTGAACCGTTCCGGCCGCTCGCTCGCGATTGACGTCATGTTACATTCCCCCCGACTAATGGATACCCGAAATCAGAAAGTATAAATCACCGATATTGATACTTGCGGTTGCCGCCGCTTGCAATTGCCTTAGCGTATTGCCAGTGTCGGCTCGCGAACCGCAGGTTCATGGGGGCGAAAAGGTGACTGCTGCACAGCCGGACGCTGCGCAAGCCGAATGGCTGGCCAAACTGCACAAGCAGTTGCTGTCGGACGATTCGATCCAGTTCGACCTGCCGGCCTACGTACAGCCCAAGACGCCCGAGTGGCTAAAGCCGCTGGCCGAATTCCTGGCACAGCTCGGCCCTTACATGATCTATCTGTTCTGGGGGGCCGTGATCACAGGTGCCGCAATGATTCTGCTGCTGATTTTGCTTGAGGTGAAAGGCGTCGCCTGGCGCCTGCCTTGGTGGCGCAAAAAGAGCGTGACCGAGGCGGAAGCGACATGGCACCCCGACGTTGGCGCCGCGCAGGTCCTGCTGTCGGAAGCCGATGCGCTCGCCGCCCGGGGCAATTACGACGAGGCGGTGCATCTCCTGCTTCGCCGCAGCGTTGCCGACATTGCCGGCCGCCTGCCCGACTTCCTGCGCCCGTCGCTGACCGCGCGCGATATCGCGGGAGCGGCGTCGCTGCCAACGCGGGCGCGTGGCGCCTTTACCCAGATCGCGCGCATCGTCGAGGCCGCTCTGTTCGCGCGCCGGCCGGTCGGGCCCGAGGGCTGGCAGGAGGCGCGCAGCGCCTATGAGCGATTCGTCTTCAGGGATGCCTGGACGTGAGTGACGCGACAGCCGACATCGCCCAGCAGGAACCGTTCAGCCGCAGGACGCTGTTCTGGGGTATTTTCGCCAGCCTGCTCGCGGCCGCAGGCTTCTTCCTGTTGTCAACCTATGCCCCTGATTTCCGCCAGCCGAATGTCGGCGGCGCAACGCCGCTGTCGAAGAGCGGCATCGGCTATGCCGGTCTGGCTGAATGGCTGAAGCTGACCAACCAGTCGCCCACCATGGCGCGTTCCGACAGCGATCTCGGCGCCGAGATGCTGCTGATCGTCACCATTTCGCCCGACAGCGACCCGGATGCGCTTGCCAACATCATCAACCTTCGCAAGGGCCTCGATACGCTGTTCGTGCTGCCCAAATGGGCAACCTTGCCGCTGGCGGGCCACGAAGGCTGGGAGATGAAAATCCTGCGGCTGCCCGATGTCATGGTGAACGACTGGCTCGGCCGCATCGCCAAGGCCAAGCTTGGCGAAGGCGGGACCACGGTCAAGCAACTCGACGTGGCGGGACAGACGGTCAGCGTTCCCGATGAACTGCAATGGGTGGCCGACAAACATCCCCTCATTGCAGCCGGCGATGGCAAGGCGGTGCTGACCGAGGTGGAGGACGAGCGATTCTACGTCCTGACCGACCCCGACCTGATCAACAATGCCGGGCTCAAGGATCCTGACAAGGCGGCGGCGGTGCTGAAGCTGATCGAGCTTCTGCAGCCCGACGACGGTCATGTCATGTTCGACCTGACGCTGCATGGCGTCGGGCGAAAATACGATCTCGCCAAGCTTCTGGTCGAGCCGCCCTTCCTGGCGCTGACGCTGACCATCCTGGCGGCGGCGGCACTTGCCTTCCTGCATGGCCTTGGCCGGTTCGGGCCGCCACGGGCCGATCAGCGCGCCATCGCCTTCGGCAAACGCGCGCTGGTCGACACCACGGCGATGCTGTTGCGCCGCGCCGGCCGGCTGGAGGAACTGGGCGACCGCTATGGAACCCTGGCGCGGGTGCGCGCCGGCGCGCTGCTCGGCGCGCCGCACGGTTTGCAGGGCGAAGCGCTCGACCGCTGGCTCGATTCCCGCGATAAGGACGAAGCCGGCGGGTTCACGACCCGCCTGCAAGCTGCGAACGCGGCAAAGACCCTGACACAAATGCATGATGCAGCCGAAAAGCTGCACGACTGGACGGCAAGGAGGCTCGGTGAACGTCGATGATGTGAAGGCCCTGGCGACACAGATCAGGGAAGAGGTGGCCAAGGCCATCACCGGGCAACACGATACGGTCGATCTGATGCTGACGGCATTGTTCGCCGGCGGGCATATATTGCTCGAAGGACCGCCGGGTACGGCCAAGACGATGACGGCGCGCTGCTTTGCCCAGGCGCTGGGCGTCGCCTATGGCCGCATCCAGTTCACACCCGACCTGATGCCCGGCGATATCGTCGGTTCCAACATCTACAATTTCCAGACCGGGCAATTCACGCTGACGCGCGGCCCGATCTTCTGCGACCTTTTGCTCGCCGACGAGATCAACCGCACGCCGCCCAAGACCCAGGCTGCCCTTTTGGAGGCGATGCAGGAGCATGCCGTCACCTTCGACGGCACCACTCATGCGCTCGGCCCGAACTTCATGGTGGTGGCGACGCAGAACCCTATCGAACATCAGGGCGTCTATCCTCTGCCCGAAGCCCAGCTCGACCGTTTCCTGTTCAAGCACCGGGTGAGCTACCCCGGCGCGCAAGAGGAAAAGGCGATCATCATCCACCATGGCGGCGGCACCGCCTCGCACGATATCAAGCAATACGGCATCACCGCCCAGGCCAACCGCAAGACGCTGGAAAAGGCGTTGGCGACCGTCGGCGGGGTCACGCTTGTCGACGACGTCGTGGACTATATCGCAAGGCTGGTGCGGGCCACGCGCGCCAGCCCCGATCTGGAAGTCGGCGCCAGCCCGCGTGCGGGCGCCATGCTGGCGAGAGCCGCACGCGCCCGGGCAGCGCTCGACGGGCGCGCCTATGTCATCCCCGACGACGTCAAGGCGCTTGCCGTGCCGGCGCTGCGCCATCGCGTTATCCTGTCGCCGGCGGCGCAGATCGACGGCCGCCTGGTCGAACAGATCGTGACCGACCTTGTAGACCAGACGGAAGCGCCACGTTGATTTATCCGAGCGGCCGGGCAGTCTGGGCAGGTGCGGCCGGTGCAATACCGGCCTTCCTGATCGCGCTCGCGCTGCCGTCGCTGTGGTATCTCGGCCTTTTGTGGATCTGCGCGCTGCTTGCTTTCCTGGCCGTGGACGCGGCCGCCGGGCGCGGACGGGCTTCTCTGAACGCCAGCATCCACGCCCCGCCGCAGGTCAGCGTCGGCGGCCAGCTCACCGTCAATGTCACCGCCAGGCTCGGCGGACGGCCGCGCGCCGTGCAGGCGCGTCTTGGCCATGACGAGCGGCTGCAACCGCTGGGCGGCACCGGCGGCGCATCGACCGCCGAGGCCGGCAGCGCATCGCTCGATCTCAGATTTCAGGCGCTGCGGCGCGGCATTGCCAGGTTCGATCGCCTGTGGGTGCGCTGGCGCGGGCCGTTCGGGCTGGTCTGGAACCAGGTGGTTCTGCCGATGGACGGCAAGGTGGCGGTGCTGCCCAACGTCAGCAGCGCCCGCGACGAGGCGATCACGCTTCTGCAGCGCCAGGCGCTGCCCGACGGACATGCGCAGCGCCGCGCCGGCCAGGGCCGCGAATTCGAGGCGCTCAAGGACTACCAGCCCGGCATGGGCCGGCGCATGATCGACTGGAAGCGCAGCGCCCGCCACGGCAGGCTTCTGGCGCGCGAATTCCGTATCGAGGAGAACAACAACATCGTGCTAGCCATCGATAGCGGCCGGCTGATGTGCGAGCCCGTCGACGGCGTGCCGAAGGTCGACCGCGCGGTCACCGCCGCCTTGCTGTCGGCGTTCATTGCGCTGAAGGGCGGCGACATGGTCTCACTGTTCGGCTTCGATGCGCGGCCGCGCGTCTCCAGCGGCGCCGTGCGCGGCTCCGCCAGCTTCGCCATGATCCAGAAGCGGGCGGCGGAGATCGACTATTCCACCGAAGAGACCAATTTCACCCTGGCGCTGACGACCCTTGCAGCAAAGCTCGACCGGCGTTCGCTGGTGATCATCTTCACCGACTTCGTCGATCCGATCAGCGCCGAACTGATGCTGCGCACCGTCGGTCGGCTCACCGAACGGCATCTGGTGCTGTTCATGATGATGAAGGATGTCGAACTGGAGACACTGGCCGACATGCCGCCGGACGCACCGGAGGATGTGGCGCGCTCGGTCGTTGCCGGCGGGCTGCTGCGCGAAAGGCAGGTCGTCATCGGCAGGCTCAGGCTGCTCGGCGCGCATGTCATCGAAGCCGACCATCAGAGGCTCGGACCGGCGCTGGTCGAGCGCTATCTCGAGCTAAAGCGGGAGGATCTGTTGTGAACGCGCTGGTCGGCAAGGATGCGGTGCGCCAGTCGCTGGCGAGCTTCCGTTCGGAGCGCGAGGCCGACTGGAAGGCGTTCGAGGCGCTGCTTGCCCGGGTCGAGAAACGTGCGCCGCGCACGCTGTCGGAAGACGAGCTTTTGTCGCTGCCGCTGCTCTACCGCTCGGCGCTGTCCTCGCTTTCGGTGGCGCGGGCGACGTCGCTCGACAATGCGCTGGTCAGCTATCTCGAAGCGCTGTGCCTGCGCGGCTACTTCTACCTCTATGGCGCGCGTCGCGGCTTGCGGCAGCGCATCGGCGATTTCTTTCTGCATGACTGGCCGCATGCCATTCGCGATTTGTGGCGCGAGACCTTGCTGTCGGTCGTCCTGACCTTTGTCGGCGCCGGCGCCGGCTACTGGCTGGTGGCCAAAGACAAGGGCTGGTTCGACGCCATCATTCCGCCGAGCCTGGCCGGCGGGCGCAACCCGGATGCCTCAGTCGAAGTCCTGCGACAGGTGCTTTATGACGGCGCCGACAGCAATTTCCTGTCGGGCTTCGCCGCCTATCTGTTCACGCACAATGTCCAGGTGGCGATCCTTGCCTTCGCGCTCGGCTTTGCTTTCGCGGTGCCGAGCGTGCTCCTGATCCTGATGAATGGCTGCCTGCTTGGCGCGATGTTCCAGATCTACATCGCCAAGGGGCTCGGGCTGGAGCTGGGCGGCTGGCTGTCCATCCACGGCACCACCGAGATGTTCGCGATCGCCTTGGCGGGCGCCGCCGGCATGCGCATCGGCACGCGCATCGCCTTCCCCGGCGAACTGACGCGGATGACGGCGGCAGCCGATGCCGGGCGCGTGGCCGCAACCACCATGGTCGGGGTGACGATCATGCTTTTGTTTGCCGGCCTGCTCGAAGGCATCGGCAGGCAGGTGATCACCAGCGACGTGACACGCTACGCCATTGGCGGCGGCATGCTGACGCTGTGGCTCTGTTATTTCTATGTGTTCAGGGTGGTGCGGCATGGCGACCGCTAGGCGTGCTGCCGTCTCGACGATACGGCCGCTGATCACGCCGGAAGGGGTCGATCTCCGGATCAAGCTCGCCGATGCCGGCACTCGCGCCGCCGCCTTCTTGCTCGACTTTGTCATCATCATCGTCACGGCGATCGTGATCTCGATCGTTGCACTGTTCGGGCTGGCCGGCCTCAAAGGCGAAGGCGCGCAGCCGCTGTTCATCGTCTGGATCATCCTGATCTTCTTCCTGCGCAACGCCTATTTCATCGTCTTCGAGGCCGGCCGCCGCGCCGCCACGCCCGGCAAACGGATGCTCGGCATCCGGGTGGCTTCGCGCAGCGGCGCCGGCCTGTCGGTGGATCAGGTCATCGCCCGCAACCTGATGCGCGAGATCGAGATCTTCCTGCCGCTGTCGATCATCCTAGGCCGCAGCCAGATGGGGCTCGCCGACACGCTGTCGACGATCTTCGGGCTGGTGTGGACGCTGCTGTTTGCGCTCTTCCCGCTGTTCAACCGCGACCGCATGCGCATCGGCGACCTGCTGGCCGGAACCTGGGTGGTGGAGGCGCCCAAGCTGGCGCTGGTCGAAGACCTGTCGCAACGCCAGGATACCACCACCCGCG
Organism: Mesorhizobium sp. M1252; assembly: GCF_040318265.1. Taxonomy (NCBI): domain Bacteria; kingdom Pseudomonadati; phylum Pseudomonadota; class Alphaproteobacteria; order Hyphomicrobiales; family Phyllobacteriaceae; genus Mesorhizobium; species Mesorhizobium sp. M1252. The sequence continues at coordinate 32,922 of NZ_JAMYLX010000025.1, forward strand.
CCTTCCGCTTCACCCAGGCGCAGCTCGATGCCTATGGCATCGCCGAACTGCACAAGCTGGAAGAGGTGCTGCGCCGCGACGACTATTTCGCGCTGAAAGCCGTGGCCGAAACGATCGGGCGCAAGATCGGCATGACAATCGAGCCGGTCGATTCCAGGGCCTTCCTCACCGCCTATTATGGCGAGCTGCGGGCACAGCTTGAGCGCAAGCTTTTGCTGGGGACGCGCAAGGCGGATAAGTACCAGCGGTAGAAAGAGGGGCCCACTGCTGCGATGGGTGAGTCCAACCGTCGGCGCCGCCCCTCATTGCCCTGCCGGGCATTTCGCCCCGTAGTGACGGGGAGAAAGAGGCTGTTGCCGAGGATTTTGCCAGCTCGGCAGAATGGACGCCGAGGTTTGCGGTCAGCCCCTTCTCCCCGTCACTATACGGGGAGAAGATGCCGGCAGGCAGATGAGGGGCAGCACCAGCCGATGGATATGGAGTGCCTCTCGCCTACCCCACCCACTTCTCGTAGTCGGACACCAGCAGGTGCAACGGGGCGACGTCCTCGTCGATGTTGGAGAAGCGGCCGATCGGCTCGCGGAAGACGTTGTCGGTAAGGTCGTCATTGACGGTCGAGACCTCGCCGATCAGCACATCCTTGCCCTCGGCCCAGAAGGCGTGCCAGACGCCGGGCATCAGCGTCACGCTCTGGCCCGGGTCGAGCTTCAGCAGCCCGCCTGCCGGCAGCCTGTGGATGGTGCCGTCGACCGGCACCGACACTTCGGCCTTCGGATCGATGCCGCCGTCGCGATCGTGCATGAACAGTTCGAGCACCAGCTTCCCGCCGCCGCGGTTGATGATGTCCTCGGCCTTGATGTTGTGGCGGTGCATCGGCGACAGCTGATCCTTGCGCGAGATCATGATCTTCTCGGCATAGAGCATGCCCATGCCCTTCTTCATGTCGGCGTAGACGCCGTTGCGAACGGTGAACAGGAACAGGCCGAGTTCGTCGAATTTTTCCTGGCCGTAATCGGTGATGTCCCAACCGAGCCGCGAGGTGAAAATGGCGGCGGAGTCGGCCTTGCGCGCCTTCATCTCTTCCGGGCTCCAGTAGGCGAAGGGCGGCATGATGTAGCCGAACGAGCGGATGAAGGCGTCTGCATCGCGGATGATGTCGTTGACGGTGGAGCGTTTCATGATCGTGATCCCTTCGCGTCGCGTTCCCTGGAGTTATCTGAAGCGCATAGCCGAACAGCGCTGCGGTGTCGACGCAAACTGCATGCTGGCCCCATGACATCCATGCGGATCGGGGCCATAAGTCCAGCCAGATTTCCCAGGGTGACATTCATGCAAGGCATAGACGACCTCGACACGCCGGCGATCCTCATCGACGCGGCCCGCGCCGAAGCCAACATCGCACGAGCGCAGGCGCATGCCGACCGCCACGGGCTGAAACTCAGGCCGCACATCAAGACGCACAAACTGCCTTATTGGGCGAAGAAGCAGATGGCGGCCGGCGCGGTCGGCATCACCTGCCAGAAGATCGGCGAGGCCGAAGTGATGGCCGATGCCGGGCTGACCGATATTTTCCTGCCCTACAACATCCTTGGCCGCGCCAAGCTGGAGCGCCTCAAGGCGCTGCATGGCCGCGTGACACTGTCAGTGACGGCCGACAGCCTCGAAACGCTGGAGGGGCTCGCCGCCACCTTCACCGATACCGGGCACCCCCTGCCCGTCCTGGTCGAATGCGACACCGGCATGGGCCGTTGCGGCGTGCAGAGCGCCGCCGAGGCGCTGGCACTGGCGAAGTTGATCGACCAAGCCAAGGGGCTCACCTTCGGCGGGCTGATGACCTACCCCGCGGCCGGCCGCGCCGCCGAGGCTGAATCCTGGCTGGCCGGCGCCAAGCAAACGCTCGCGGCCTCGGGTCTCGCCTGTGATCGCATTTCAAGCGGCGGCACGCCTGATATGTGGCGCTCCGGCGAGGACAGCGTCGTTACCGAATACCGCCCCGGCACCTACATCTATCTCGACCGCTACCAGGTCGCCAAAGGCGTCGGCACGCTCGACGATTGTGCGCTGACGGTGCTCGCCACCGTGGTCAGCCATCCGACGCCGGCCCGCGCCATCCTCGACAGCGGCAGCAAGGCGCTGTCCAGCGACACGCTGGGGCTCCCCGATTTTGGCGAGCTGCTCGGCATGCCCGGCGCCCGCGTCACCAGCTTGAGCGAGGAACATGGCACGGTCACGCTTGGAAATGGTGCAAAGCTTCGCATTGGCGAGCGCGTGCGCGTGGTGCCTGATCATTGCTGCGTCGTGACCAACCTGTTCGACCAGGTGCATCTGATCGACGGTGACAAGGTGCTGGAAACGCTGAAGGTGGAAGCGCGTGGGCGGATGGAGTGAGGCTTTTCGTTTTGGAGGCTCGCCCTATTTCGACATTGACGAATTGTAATTTATAACTTACTAGCCACCATGGCAATCCTGAAGCAGACAGCCACCTTTCGGAGGTGGCACCAAAAGCTGAAAGACGGAAGAGCCAAGGCGGCAATTGCCGTTCGGCTGCAATGTTTGATTGTAGGAAATCCCGGCGACGTGGCCCCAGTGGGTGAAGGCATCAGTGAATTGCGCATTCACTATGGGCCCGGCTATCGCGTTTATTTCACAAGCGCGGTGAAACGGTCATCCTGCTCCTGTGCGGCGGGGATAAAAGTTCACAAGAAACCGACATACGGACAGCAAAGCGCCTGGCCGTAGAATGGAGTGACGACAATGGTTGAAAAAATCTATGATTTCGATCCCGCCGAAATGCTCGATTCCGATACGGCAATCGAGGCGTTTCTGGCAGAGGCAATGGAAACCGGAGACGCCAAATTCGTCGCGTCCGCCCTCGGTGTCGTTGCCCGCGCCAAGGGGATGAGCAACATTGCCAGAAAGACCGGCTTGGCTCGCGAGCATCTTTATACCTCGCTCAGCGAAAACGGTAATCCTACGCTGGAAACCACACTGGCGGTCATGAAAGCATTCGGCTTTCATTTGGCCCCAAAGCACGATGCAACTCAGGTCTAATCTACGCCAGCGCGCGTCGAGCGCGAGGTTGTTCGGGCCAACTGAAATCAGGACGGATAAACCGGACCCAGCGCCGCCTTCAGCGGATCCAGCGCGTCGCCATACAGCTTCCAGCGCTCGACCGAGGATGAATAGATCGGCTGGCGCACCTGCCAGCGGCTCGGCGTCCGCACGGTGCGCTCGGTCTCGTTGAAACGCAGGCAGGCATCGTCCCACTCGATGCCGAGGAATCCGATCAATCCACGGGCGCGATTTTCGAAATCGGCGACCGTTTCTTCGTAGGGCATGTCGTGGATATTCAGCGGGATGACCTTGGTCCAATGGCGCATCAGGCGGTCATACTGCCGGTAATACTGCCCAAGCTTGGTAAGATCGGCATTATAGCCGTGCGCCTCGGAAAAATTATGCATGAAACAGGACGCGCAATTGTCCATCGGGTCACGCCGGCAATGGATGATGCGGGCGTTCGGCAAGATCAGGCTGATGAAGGCCAGCAGCTCGAAATTATGCGGCATCTTGTCGACGACAAGCCGCGCCTTGCTGTTGCGTCTGCTGAGATCGTCGAGATACTTCGATCCAAGCTCCTTGGCCTTGGCCGCAGTGAGCGCCGCCATGCCCTTGGTGAAAATGGCTGGGTCGAGCTTGTCGAACCCAAGTTCGCCGGCAAGTGAACGAATGGTCGACAACTCGCCGGCGCCATAGATATCGCGATGGCTGGCGCATATCTGCTCGGTCAGCGTCGTTCCCGACCGGGGCATGCCGACGATGAAGACCGGGCGCCTGGATGGATTTCCCAAACTGGCTCGCGTCTTGAAGAAGCCAGCGTCGAAAGTGTCGATGAAGCTGTCGTAAAGCTGGGTGTGCCGGTCGATGTCGAAATCATTGCCGGAAATCGCCTTGGCCCTCGCGAAATGGCGGATGGCCGGGCCATACTCGCGCTGATCGTTGAGCATCTTGCCGGCGGCGTGGTGCAGCACTACCCGCTCGCGATCGGTGGTTGTCGGCAATTCCAGGCGTTTCAGCACCAAAGGCAACGTCGGATCGTCCTTGACCGCCCGGCGCGCAAGCGCCATTCCAGCCAGCGCCTCGACATGGCCCGGGTCGATGGCAAGGGCCTTGCTGAAGCATTCGACCGCCTCGGCCGGCCGGCCAATGTCGGTGAGCAAATCGCCCATACCGGCAAGTGCCATCACCGACTGGCCGTCGATAGCCAGCGCCTGGCGATAGAACCCTTCGGCAATGTCGCCCTCGAGCTGGCTACGATAGGAGCGGCCGAGATTGCACAGCGCTTCGATGAGCCCTCCGTCGAGCTCGATCGCCTTTCTCAGATGTCTGCGCGCCTTGTCGACGTTGCCGGTGACATTGTAGGCATTGCCGAGATTGTTGCGGAAGATGGCGTTGTCCGGTTCGAGCTTGACCGCCCTTTCCATATAGGCAATGGCGGCGTCATGATGCTCGGCCTCGATGGCGAGCGTGCCCATCAGGTTCAGCGCCATGGCATTTTTGGGCTGCGTGCGAAGCACCGTCTGGTAGCAGAACTCGGCCTCGCGAAAACGCTTGCGCCGTTGCAGGTCGATGCCGCGCTGCAATGTCTTTTCCGCCGGCTCACCGGCGGTCGGCAGCGAGGCTGAGATCATTGCCGGCAGACCCAGGGGTTGCCGGCGTGGCAAGAGCGGCATCCGTCAGATCCCGGTCGCGACCTGCGACGAACCAATCAGAACTTTAGGGTAACGCCAAGCTGGAGATTGTGGGAGTACAATTTGGCGTTCTCGTATGTGCCGCCGCCATCATTGTCGTCTAGATCCACGCTTGTCACGGCCTTGAAGCGGTAACCGAAATCGAGGTCGACATTCTGCGTTACCGCGTAGGTAACACCGGCGCCCACCTGGCCGGCGAAACCCCAGCCGCCAGGCCCGTATCCATAGGCGTGGCCATCAAAATGAGTATCGGCGGTAACATAGGCCGCGCCGAGACCGCCGCCGACATAGAGTTTGGCATCACCAAAATGCGCAACATCGGCCCAGACGTTGGCGAGAAGATAGGTGGCCGACAGATTGCCGGAAGCTGGGCCGGAACCTTGGTCGGCAGGAGGGAAGCTGAAGCTGTACTCGCTTGCCTTGTAGCGCGCGTAGGACAGTTCGCCTTCCACGCGGAACGTGTCGTTGATCCGCCGACCGACAGCGCCGCCGATCACGAACCCACTGTCAAGATCCACGGAATACCGACCACTATCGTAGTCCGTCTTCACATTGTTGGCAAAGCTGGCGCCGCCGAAGAGCGTGACGTACCAGAGATCCTCCGCCCTCGGCACGTCGACAAGCGCGTCTGCGGCGTAGGCCGAACTCCAGCCAAGCGCCAATGCAAATGTCGAAACGCCAGCCAGCAGGCACAGTTTCATCGTCGAATCCCCTCGCAACAACTAGTGACTAATATCACTCTTGCTTGGCGGCCGAGCTGTCAAGAACGCAAACGAGATCAAGGAGCAAAGCGAGGTCGGGAACGATCTTTTGAGAATTCTTGTTGCCGCACCGCAACATAGCAGCACATGCTAATGTTTCTGGCGGCAGGCGCATGGCTGTCCCTTCCGTTTGAAATCGCGCTAGTCGGCCTGCCTTGCCGCCACCCTGCGCATGGAGATCACCCGCCGGCGGCGGATCTCGGTGCGCATCACCGTCAGGTGCAGCGCGAAGAACAGCACGGTGAAGCCGAGCGCCATCACCAGCAGCGGCCATAGCAGGCTGGGATCGATCGTCGGTCCGCCGAGCCGGAACACCGAGGCCGGCTGGTGCAGCGTGTTCCACCAGTCGACCGAGAATTTGATGATCGGGATGTTGATGAAGCCGACCAGCGTGATGATGGCGGCGGCCCAGGCGGCACGGCTGGCGTCATCCAGCGCGCGCGTCAGCGCGATGATGCCGAGATACATCAGGAAGAGGATGAAGACTGAGGTCAGGCGGGCATCCCACACCCACCAGGTGCCCCACATCGGCTTGCCCCAGATGGAGCCGGTGACCAGCGCAAGCGCGGTGAAGGTGGCGCCGATCGGGGCTGCAGATTTCAGCGCGACGTCGGCCAGCGGATGGCGCCAGACCAGCGTACCGAGCGCGGCGACCGCCATCACCGTGTAGCACATCATGGCGAGCCAGGCGAAAGGCACGTGGATGTACATGATGCGCACCGTGATGCCCTGCTGGAAATCCTCAGGCGCGGCAAAGCTCATATAGAGACCGATGGCTAGCAGGATCGCGGCGATCGACGCCAGCCACGGCACCAGCCTGTCGGCCAGCCCGACAAAGCGCGTCGGGTTGGCGAGGTCGGTCCAGCCGGCGAGGCGTGAGGAGGTGTCGCTCATAAGGTCTAGATAGACCGGCGGCGCGTTCGGGGCAATCGAGCGGTTGTCGCAGTGCTTACCCTCTCCCTTGTGGGGAGGTCGCTGCAAAGCAGCGGGGTGGGGGTGGTGGGGCACTACCTCCACCCGGACCCTACGGGTCCGACCTCCCCACATGGGGGAGGTAAAAAAGCCTACGCCGCTTCGATATTCACCGTGCGGCTGAGACGGCGGACTTCCTCGTCGTTGAGCAGGCCGCCGGCGCGCAACAGGCTGGCGAAACGGCCATTGCGCAGCGACAGTTCGGCGAAGCCGCCCATCTCGACCACCTTGCCCTTGTCCATGAACACGACCAGGTCGGCGTCGCGAACGGTGGTCAGGCGGTGGGCGATGATGAAGGTGGTGCGGTTGCGCCTCAGTTCGTCGATGGCTTCCTTGACGCGGTCCTCGGTCTCGACGTCGAGCGCGCTCGTCGCCTCGTCGAGCACCAGGATCGGTGCGTCCTTGAGCACGGCGCGGGCAATGGCGATGCGCTGACGCTCGCCGCCCGAAAGCTGGCCGCCGCGCTCGCCAACGACGGTGTCGTAACCGGCGCTCTTGGCAAGGATGAAATCCTGCGCGGCAGCCGCGTTGGCGGCGGCGTGAACCTCGTCATAAGTCGCCTCGGCACGACCGACGCGGATGTTGTCCTCGATCGAGCGGTTGAGCAGGCCGGCATCCTGGAAGACGGTGGCGATCGAATGACGCAGCGACTTGCGGGTCACCGTGCGGGTGTCGATGCCGTCGATCAGGATACGGCCATGAGACGGCGAGAAGACGCGCTGCAAGAGGTTGATCAGCGTCGTCTTGCCGGCGCCGGTCGGGCCGACGATGGCAACCGTCTGCCCGGCCTGGACCTCGAAGGAGACGTCGTCGACGCCCTGCCGCGAATTGGCAAACTCGAAGCCGACATTCTCGAAGCGGACATGGCCGGTGACGTTGGTGAGGTCGCGCAAGCCGTCCGGCTCGGCGGAGTCGGCGGCCGAATCCTCGAGGTGATAGAAGTCCTCGAGCTTGGCGCGGGCTTCGGAAATCTGGTTGGCGAAAGCCGACATCTGGTCGAGGCGGGCAATCAGCAGCGTGGCAAAGCCGGTGAAGGCGATGACGTCGCCGATCTTGAGCTGGCCATGGGTGACCAGATAGGCGCCGATCAAAAGCACAACCATCATCGAAATGGTCGACGACAGGCGGTGCAGCGCATTGGCCATCGCCCACCAGTCGAGCACCGGGTTCTGCGCGTCGAGCAGGTTCTTGACATAGCGGCGCAGCGTATCGGCCTCGTGGCCGAGACGGTTGTAGCTCTGCAGCACGGCGACATTGCTGACCGAGTCGGTCACATGCGCGAACACCTGATGGTAGTGGCGCTCGACCGCGGCCTGGCCCGCCTTGGTGCGCTTCATCACAAGCCGGCCGATGCCGACATAGAGAACGCCCAGCGCCATCAGCACCAGCGACATGCGAAGATCCATGCTTATAGCGGTCGGAATCAGCAGAGCCAGCGCAACAGCCGTCGACAGATGCTGGCGCATGAATTCAAGCCACAGGCTGAACAGCGTCTCGACGGCGCGCAGCAGCGTGTGCAGCGCGTTGGAGGTGCCGCGCTGGTGGTGCCAGGCGAGCGGCATGGTGATCACGCGCTCGAACGACTGGCACAGCACCTCGCTGCGCCGCTTGTGGGCAAAACGGTCGGCGCCGCGCGCCACCAGCACGAAGGCGACGATGTTAAAGGCGCCGAGACCGGCCCACAGCGCCAGCGTCGAAAACACCGAACCCTTATCGGAGATGGCGTCGATTACCCGGCCGAACATGATCGGCTCGAGGATGGCGATAATGGCGAGCGCGACATTCGCACCGCAGATAAACGCAACGCGCTTCCTGTCGGCTGCGAGATAACCCAGCGCTCTCCAGTAGATTTGCAGAAGTGACACTTCAGCTACTCCGCCCAAAACATTATTGTGCACCGCACCATTTCTTGACACGTACCGGTTAACGGGTCGCAAAACAATGCCCGTCTACCTCTTCCGTTCCCATTCTGCGAACAAAAGATGACGACGTTGCGAAATCTGCCGTGATCACCTAACGGTTTGAGATAAAAGGTGAAATGTCAGTCTTGCGGCAAAATCATGGCAGCATCTAGCGCTGCCACATTTTTAATCACTGCACGCTTGACCCGCCGGTATCCGGGAAGGCACGCCGTACTGCGCCAGGAGCATGCCCAAGTAGAAAACGCGCGCCTCGAAAGGCGCGCGTCAATAACCTGAAGCCTTTGATTTTACGAGGGTATCTTGACGACCACCTCGGTCTTGTCGCCGGCTTTCGGCTGAAAACCGGAAGATTTTGTCTTGGTTCCATTGACTTCGAGCGAGATGGATTTGGCCTTTTTGTCGCGGATGACGCGAACCTTGATCTCCGACCCCAGCATCTTCAGCGTGGCAGAATAGCCGTCCCAATGGCTGGGCAGTTTCGGCCGGAACGTGATCTGCTTGCCCCGCCGCTCAATGCCCAGAATGCCTTCGACCGCAGCACGGTAGAGCCATCCCGCTGAGCCCGTATACCAGGTCCAGCCGCCGCGACCGCCCTTGTCCTCACCGGAATAGATGTCGGCGGCGACGACGTACGGCTCGACGCGATAATGCTCGGCCGATGCATCGTCGAGCGCATGGTTGACCGGGTTCAGCATCGAGAAGCAGCGATAGGCATCGTCGGTGCGGCCCATTTCGGCGAGCGCGATCACGAACCAGGTCGCCGCATGGGTGTACTGGCCGCCGTTCTCGCGCACGCCCGGCGGATAACTCTTGATGTAACCAGGGTCCTTTCTCGTGTTCTGGAAGGCCGGGGTAAACAGTTTGACGATCTTGAGCTTGTCGTCGACCAGCAGGTTCGTCGCCTGCTGCATCGCCGTGGTCGAGCGCGCGGGGTCGCCCTCGCCGGAGAGCACGCTCCACGACTGCGCGATGGAGTCGATCTTGCACTCGTCCGAATTGTGCGAGCCAAGCGGCGTGCCGTCATCGTAGCTGCCGCGGCGATACCACTGGCCGTCCCAGGCGGTGCTTTCCAGCGCCCGCTTCAGCACATCGGCGTGTTTTGTCCAGGCCTGCGCCCGCTTGGTGTCGCCCTGCCCCTTGGCCACGGTGGTAAAGTCGCCCAGCGTCTTCAAAAGGAACCAGCCGAGCCAGACACTCTCCCCCTTGCCGGCTTCGCCGACGCGGTTCATGCCGTCGTTCCAGTCGCCGCCGAGGATCAGCGGCAGCCCGGCCGGGCTGCTGCGCTTGACCGCAAGGTCGAGCGCGCGCGCGCAATGGTCGTAAAGCGAAGCGTTCGTCTTGGAGATTTCCGGCGTGAAGAAGGCGTCGTGCTCGCCCTCGCCCAACACCTGCCCGTCGATGAAAGGCAGCTGCTCCTTCAGGATCCCTGTATCGCCGGTCACCTCGATGTAGCGATTGGTGGCATGCGCCAGCCAGACCACATCGTCGGAGATCATGGTGCGCACGCCGGCGTCGGTGCGCGGCAACCACCAATGCTGGACGTCGCCTTCGGGGAACTGCCGGCGCGCCGCATTGAGGATCTGGTCGCGCGCCAGTTTCGGATCATGCGCAAGCAGGGCCAGCGTGTCCTGCAGCTGGTCGCGGAAGCCGAAGGCGCCGCTTGCCTGATAAAAGGCCGAGCGGGCGCGGATGCGGCAGGCCAGGCTCTGATAGGGCAGCCAGTGATTGACCATGGCGTCGAGCGCCTTGTCGGGCGTCTCTACCTGGATGGTGTCGAGGAAGCCGCGCCAGACGCGTTCATTGTCGGCCAGCCGCTGGTCGAAATCCTTGCCCGAATGGGTCTGCACCAACGCGCTCGCTTCGGCTGATGTAGCGGCGTCGCCAAGCAGCCAGACCAGCGTGACGTCGCCGCCGGCAGGGATGTCGATGTCGCTGGCGACAGCTGCGCACGGATCGTCGCCGGCCTCGACGCGGCCCGACAGGCCGGCGCCGCTGACGACCGCGTGCGGGAAGGCGCTGGTGCCCTGCCTGCCGATGAACTCGCCACGATCGGCTGTCACCGAATGCACCGGACCGGTGGCGGCCAGGAAGGCCACCCGGTCGCCGAAATCGAGACCGTAGGGGTTTTGCGCCAGAAGCGCGCCGGTCGCTGGATCCCTGGACGGGATGATGGTCGCAGCCGTGCTCGAGCGATGGCTGCCGAGAACCCATTCGGCATAGGCATAGACGCGCAGCCGCGCCGGCGCCGAGCCTGAGTTCTGGATGCGCAGCCGCGTGATCTTCACTGGATCGACGGGATCGACGACGTGCGTCAGATCCATCGACAGCGGGCCGCGTTTGGACCGGAAGGTGGAGAAGCCCTGGCCGTGCCATGTCTCATAGGTCATCGAGGGATCGCGGACCACGGCAGCCAGCGGCGAGAATGCCTTGCCGCTGGCCTGATCGTAGATGTAGATGCCCTCGCCCGGCCGGTTGGTGACCGGATCATTCGACCATGGCGTCAGCTGGTAATCGCGGCTGTTGCGGCTCCAGGTGAAGGCAGCGCCTTCGGCCGAGACATGGAATCCGAACGAGGCGTTCGAGACGACGTTGATCCAGGGCTGCGGCGTCGAGCGCCGCCCGGCAAGGCGGGTGACATAGTGGCGGCCGTCGCCCTCGAAACCGCCAAAGCCGTTCCATTGGCTGAGGCCGCTGCCGTCGGCGCTGCTGTCGGACGCGGCATGGTATGCAGGCGCCGCCGGCACCGGCAGAGACGGCTCGCGCAGCGACGCGGGGGGCGCCGGCTGCAGGGCATCGCGTGCTTGCAAGGCTGCCGCCTCGGCGCGTTCGATCTGGTCGAAGATGGTGCCGTTGCGGGTGTGCAGAACCACGCGGGCAACCGCCAGCAGCGTCTTGTAGGTCGCCTCGTCCATCAGGTCGCGGCGCACGGCGAAGATGTGCTGGCGCGGCCCGAGTTCCTTGCCGCGCAGGCGGCTGTTTTCGCACAGCGTCTCGACCGCGCGCTGCAGGTCCTGGACATAGGACGATGCCTGCTCGTTGACGACCACGAAGTCGATCATCATGCCGCGGGCGCGCATATACTCCTGGAAGCGCAGCGCCTGGGCGACAATTTCGAGGTCGGCCACGTCGCCGATGCGGACCAGGAAGATCGGGAAATCGCCCGAAATGCTGGTCGGCCACAGGCTGGACTGCTTGCCCAGCCCCGAAGCGATGGATTCGCCGGGCAGGCGCAGGAACGGATCGGGATAGATCAGGAAACGCGCCAGCTTCTGCACATTGGCGGCGTCGGTCAGGCTGAGACCAAGATGGCGGGTCTGCACCTGCGAACGCGTCCAGGCAAGCATCGCCTGGCGAGCAAAACTTTCGGGATGGTCGAGCCTGGCGATGGCCTCGTCCAGTTCGGCGCGGTTGGCGCCGACGGCGGTCCAGAAGGTCAGCGATATCTTCTTGTTGGCCGGCACCCGCACCTGGCGGCGCAGGGCCGCTACCGGATCGAGGGTGAAGCCGTGGTGACCGCCAAGCTTGGCGCCGGGATCGAAGGCCGCCGCTTCCGCGATGGTACGGCCACGGCCGATGAAGGCACGGCGGTCGGTTTCGGCCTCGGCATCGCGCGCCGACCCGGACGGATCGGTGACGAAATGCACCATGGTGACGTCAGGCTCGTTCTTGTCGCGCTTGCGCCTGGTGGCAAAGATGGCACCGTTGTTGGCAGCGATCTCGGTCTCGATAAACATTTTCGAGAACGCAGGATGGGCATTGTCGGACGCTTCGTTGCCCAGCACCAGCTCGGCAAAGGAGGTCACCTCGATATGCCGGTCAGTGGCGCCGTCATTGTAGAGCGTGACGCGCCGTCCCTCGCCATTGCCTTCCGAGATGACGATGCATTCGACCTCCGAACGCAGCGAGCCCACTGTTTTGACGAAGCTCGCCTTGTCGTCGGAAAACAGCGTCTGCACTCTCTCGCCGGTCGCCTGCTTCGGCTCCGCGGTGGCCGACCACCAGTCGCCGCTGCCGGCGTCGCGCAGGAAGATGTAGGAGCCGAGCCGGTCTTCGGTCGGATCGGGCTGCCAACGGGTGACGGCGAGTTCGCCCCAGCGGCTGTAACCGGAACCGGTGGCCGAGACCATGACGGAGTAGCGGCCATTGGACATGACGCTGGTGGCGCGCAACGCCCTCAGCGGGTCGAGGACGATGCGCGAATCCGGGCTCTCGACCTCGGTCTCGTCCTTCGAGCGCTCGTCGGCTTCGGTCCTGACCGTGGCGGTCGGGATGTCGCGCGGCGCCCTCTCCTGCAGCAGGAGTTCGGCAGACTCGATCACCGGATCGCTGTGAAAGCGGTCGCGCAGCCGGCCCTCGAAGATGGCGTCGGCAACGGCGGCGATCGACATGCCGGAGTGATGCGCCATGTAGTTCAGGACAACGGCATGGTCGGTGCCTTCCGGCACGCGCTGCGGCGTGAAGTCGACGGCGTCGTAAAAGCCATGCCGGCCGAGAGCGCCGATGGAGCGCAGCCTGGCCAAATTCTGGACGGATTCGCGCGGTGTGAACTGCGCCGCGAGGATCGTGGCGTAAGGCGCGATCACCGTGTTCTGGCCAAGGCCACGCTTGAGCCCAAGTCCGGGCACGCCGAAATTGGTATACTGGTAGGTCAGTTCGCGGTCGCGGGCATTGTAGGCCGCTTCCGAAATGCCCCAGGGCACGTTCTTCGAACGCGCGTACTGGATCTGACGCTTGATGATCAGCTTGCTGGTCTGGTTGAGGATCGAGCCCTGCGGTTCCTTCATCACCAGTGGCGGCATCAGATACTCGAACATCGAGCCCGACCAGGACATCAGCGCACCCTGGAAGCCGATCTCGACGATCGGCCTTCCAAGCCGGAACCAATGCTCCGTCGGCAGGTCACCCTTGGCGATGGCGAACAGGCTGGTCAGCCGCGCCTCGGAGGCGAGCAGATCGTAGCAGCTCTCATCGAGCTGATGCTCCTCGACCCGGTAGCCGATCGACAGCAGTTTGCGCTCCTGACGCATCAGGAAAGAGAAATCCATCTCGAAGGCATAGCGGCGGCAGCGTTCGCGCAGCGCCAGCAGCTTGGCGCGCAAGGCTTCGACGGCGTTTTCGTCGCTGTGCGAGTCATGCACATGCGCCTCGCAGGTCGCTTCCAGCCGTGCCGCCCAGTCGGCGATAATGTCGCTGCGCTGCGATCCGGCCTCGGTGTGGATGGCGGTGGCGAGCTTGCGGATCTCGCCGGCAAGCACGGCCAGGTTAATGGTGCGGATCGAGGCCATCTCCGGCTGCGCCTTGATGGTCATGACGGCGCGCCGCATGCCATCGAGGCGATCGGCCAGACGCTGGCGCAACGGCCGCAGTTGCCGGCGGTCGTCAGGCAATTCCTCGAGGCTCTCGTCGAGGATACTCACCGTGTCGAGGACGCCTTCGAAATCGCCCTGCAGGTGAACGGACGGGGCTTCCGCCCATTCGGCGCAGGCAGCCGCCACCGCGACCAGATGTCCGGCGAGATTGCCGCTGTCGACGGCGGAGATGTAGAGCGGATAGAGCGGTTTGAGCGTCGTGGTGTCGTACCAGTTGAAGAGGTGGCCACGGTTGCGCGGCATGCTCTCGATGGTCGTCATGGTGGCGTCGATCCGGGTGATGGCGTCGGAGAGCGCAATCCAGCCGAAATCGCGTGCCGACACCACCGACAGCAGGTAGACGCCGATATTGGTCGGCGACGTCCGCGGCGCTACAACCGGCGCCGGGCTTTCCTGGAAATTGTCGGGCGGCAGATTGTGGTGCTCGGCCGTGACGAAGGTTTCGAAATAATGCCAGGTGCGGCGCGCCACGGTGCGCAGCGCGTGGATGTCGGCCTGCGATATGCGCAGGCGGTCCTCGGTCTCGGCCGAGCGGCTGATCCAGCAGGCAACCGCCGGCGAACCGATCCAGAACAGAGCGAAGAAGAAGGCGACGAAGGCACCGGTGGAATCGGCCAGCACGGGGATAGCGAGACCGACGACGCCGATGATCACGGCGCCATACATCATGCTGTAATAGGAGCCGATATCGTTGTCGCCGCCCTTGTGCGCCTGCGACGCGGTGCGCCATTCCAGCAGGTTCTGGCGGCTGACGAACAGGCGGTAGAGCGTGCGCACGATGGCGTCGCCCATCATCCAGGCATTGTGCGCCATCAACAGCACTTTCAGCGCCACAAGGGCCGTGCCGAAGACGGTGTCGTGCGCCAGTGCGGAGAAATGGCCGCGCGGCGTCTGGTCGCCGCTCTTGGGCAGGATGGCGTTGACGACATCGAAGGTCGGCGCCATGAACAGCGACAGGATCAGCAGCGCCTGCCACTGCGCGGCCTGCGTGAAGGGCAGTAGCGTCCAGCCGGCGATCGCCGCCATCACCCAGAAGATCGGGGTCAGCGAGCGGCGCAGATTGTCGACCATCTTCCAGCGCGACAGCGCCGGCACGCCGGAACGCGGCGAGAAGATGAAGCGCAGCAGCTGCCAGTCGCCGCGCGCCCAGCGGTGGTGGCGCGAGGCGTCGACCGAGTAGCGGGTAGGATAGTCCTCGACCAGTTCGACGTCGGTGACAAGTGCTGCGCGCGCCAGCGCACCTTCGAGCAGATCGTGGCTGAGGACGGTGTTTTCCTCGATGCGGCCCTGCAGCGCCGCCTCGAAAGCGTCGACGTGATAAAGGCCCTTGCCGGTGAAGGAGCCGTCGCTGAAGACGTCCTGGTAGAGATCCGAGACGGCAAAGACGTAAGGATCGAGACCGCTGTTGGACGAGAAGACGCGCTGGAAGAAAGAAGCGTCGTCGCCGCTGGTGAGCGAGGCTGTGATGCGCGGCTGCAGAATGGTGTAGCCGGCGGTAACGACGCGCTTTGTCGCGTCGAAATGCGGGCGGTTGAGCGGATGGGCGAGCTTGCCGACCAGTGACGACACGGCGTCGCGCGTGGTGCGCGTGTCGGCGTCGAGCGTCATGACATAGACGACCTTTTCCGGCAGCGGCACGTCGAGCGGCAGGAAGGTGGTGTCGCTGTCGCCGCGCAAGAGAAGGTTCAGCTCATGCAGCTTGCCGCGCTTGCGCTCCCAGCCCATCCAGGCGCCCTGCGCCTGGTTGTAGAGCCGGCGGCGATGCAGGATATAGAAACGCGGCGCGCCTTCCGAGGGATAACGGGCATTGAGCCTGGCGATCTCGTCGCGCGCATATTGCAGGATCTCGATGTCGGCGGCGTCGATCTCGGTCTTGGAATCCGGCCAGTCGGACAGCAGCGCGAAATGGATTTCTTCGGCCGTGTTGGCGAGGTGATGCACCTCGATGTTGCGGATGTTTTCCTCGACATCATCGCGCGAGCCGATCAGCGACGGCACCACGACCAAGGTGCGTGATGCCGCCGGAATGCCGTGCTTGTAATCATAGCCGACGAGCCGCGTCGGCTTCAGGAACAGTGAAACAACGGTGTTGAAGAAGGCGAGCGCGCCTTCGCTGGCAGGCACCGCAAACAGCGCCAGCATCAGCGTGATGGATTCCACCGACAGGCCGAGATGGGCAAGCGCATTGCCGGAGACAACCAGCAGTAGCACCGTCAGCAGGAAGACCGGCACAACGATGCCGAGCCAGCCCGTGGCGGTGAAGGCGCGCTTGAAGGTCACATGGAAGGGCGGCCGATAGCCGATCGCCTTTTCCAGATCCGGCCGGCGCGGGCCGACCAGGAAGAAGCCGACATCGGTATGCATGGCCGGATCGGCTGATGCATCCGGCACGCCGGAGGCATCGGTGACCCCGGGAACATGGCTGGCCAGCTCGATGGCCTTTTCGGCGACACGGAATTCGGACAGGTCGGAGCGGCGCGCCAGTTGCTCGATCGACGTGCGGTACTGGTCGCGCGAAAAGAAATCGAGCGCGGCGAAATCGGTGCGCTCGCGCAACAGCGTGTCGATGCGGCTGACGCCCTCGAACCACACTGTCCAGTCGACGTCGTTGATGAGGCGCAGGCCGCGGATGATGTTGCCGGTGGTGACATTGCCGCTGGACAGGGTGCGATGCTCGGAAATGATGATTTCCTCGGCGTCGGAGCCGGTTTTCTCGAGCTCGACCTCCAGCCATTCCAGCGCCCTGCCGGCATTCTGCGAGCCGTCGCGCAGACGGTAGAGCAACTGGGTGGCGAAGGTGGTGTCCTGCGCATGCGCGCCGTAGCCCGACAGGATCTTCCGGCGGTCTGCATTGTCGTCGGTCGCCAGCACGCGGTCGGCGACCTCGTTGGCGATATGGCGCATCTGCCTGGTGCGGTCGACGCGCACGGCGATGCGGCGCAGATTCTCGATCAAAACGAAGCGCAGCAGCGACGGCAGCGCCCAGAGCTCGCCGATCTTGAGCGGCTCGACCGACTGAAAACCCTCGACGATGGATTTGAACATGGTCGCCGAAACCGAACTGTCGGAATGGGCGACATAGCTCCAGGCCAGGGCCAGCGCGCGCGGCACCGCGGCGCGATCGGCCACTTCCAGGGTCGGCAACTGCCGGTAGAAACGGCGCGGCAGGTCGCGCTTGACCTGAAAAATGGTCTCCTCGACGAGATAATTGTTGTCGAGCAGCCATTGCGCGGCAGGCGTGATGGTTTCGCCCTTGGCCTGGGCGGCATTGGTCGAGCGGTAGACTTCGAGGATTTTCTTGGCGCTGTCGCGGATGCGGGCCTGGAAATCGAACTGCGTCAGGCCGAACAGGTCCTTGATGTCGCCCTTGGCGAGGCTTTCGCCCAGCGCGCGCAGCCGCTCTTCGGGCAGGAAATTGGAGCGTATCGGCTCTTCGGTGATGACCGGGAAGCCGGCGCTGGACTTTTCGATATGGGCAGGATTTGTCTGGATATTCATTGAAAATTCCGCATGGGGGACGCGATGCGGCGCCACCGCCACGGCAATGTCCCTAAAACCGATTCAAATGCAATTGGTTGCATGATTACACTGGCCGAAAGTTTTGCTTCGCACCACGCTAGAGGCGTTATCCCTTCGACATTTTAAGTGGGGCTTTCGACAACTTAAGGACGAGCACCCCTGCCCTCCCGTCCGCCTTGGAACGACGGAAGGATTCTGGCTTTTTCGTGATCCAGACAACAGCTTACGCCAGATTTCTCCGGCGTGCGATCATGTTTGGCAACAGGCGTTAATCGTTGTGCTGGCGGTGCGGCTAGCCCAGGCTGGCTATCCGGACGACGAACACGATCGTCGGCCGCACCGGTTCAAGCCGCAGTTTCGCGGCCTGCGGTCCGAGCAACAGCGTGTCGCGAGGTCCAAGGCGCGACGATGTCGCGCCGGTCACGCCGACCTCACCGTCGAACGGCAGGATCAGGGTCATAGCGCTGGTCGGCCGGATATCGGTCGGAACCGAAACTATCAGACGCTGGACCGAGTGCGTTGCCCGCCCGCGGCGGGTCATGACGTTGAGGTCGGTGATCGGACCGGAGATCAGCGCGGCCGTGGTCGGCACATCGGCCGGGAAGGACAGCGGGGCGGAAGCCGCCGTCACTTCGGCCGGCCGCCGGCCAGCAATGTCGAGGACGATGCCCTCGCCTTCCAGCACGGCCAGCGTGCGGTCGACGCCGGCAAAGCCCGAGAACGGGCCGCTGCCCTCGACCCGCGCCATCGAAACGCGCCAGTCGAAATCGTCCAGCCCGGCGCCGTCCGGCGAGACGGCGATCTCGGTGGTCGTGCCGCCGCCATTCTTCCACGGCATGACGCGGTAGTCGGCGGCCCGTAGGATGCGCATCATTTAAGCCAATCAGCCTAAAATACCGGGCAGATTGAGCTGGTGCTCCTTCGCGCACTCGATGGCGATGTCGTAGCCGGCATCGGCGTGGCGCATGACGCCTGTCGCCGGATCGTTCCACAACACGCGCTGCAGGCGCCTTGCGGCGTCCGGCGTGCCGTCGGCGACGATGACCATGCCGGCATGCTGCGAGAAGCCCATGCCGACGCCACCGCCATGATGCAGCGACACCCAGGTTGCGCCCGACGCGGTGTTGAGCAACGCATTGAGCAGCGGCCAGTCGGAGACGGCGTCGGAGCCGTCCATCATCGCTTCCGTCTCGCGGTTGGGCGAAGCCACCGAGCCGGAATCGAGGTGGTCGCGGCCGATGACGACGGGCGCCTTGAGTTCGCCCCTGGCCACCATCTCGTTGAAGGCGAGCCCCAGCCTGTGGCGGTCGCCGAGGCCGACCCAGCAGATGCGCGCCGGCAGGCCCTGAAAGGCGATGCGCTCACGTGCCATGTCCAGCCAGTTGTGCAGATGGGTGTTGCCGGGGGTGAGTTCGCGCACCTTGGCGTCCGTCTTGTAGATATCCTCGGGATCGCCCGAAAGAGCAGCCCAGCGGAACGGGCCGATGCCGCGGCAGAACAGCGGCCTTATATAGGCCGGCACGAAACCCGGGAAAGCAAAGGCGTTCTCGAAGCCTTCGTCCTTGGCGACCTGGCGGATGTTGTTGCCATAGTCGAGCGTCGGCACGCCGGCATTCCAGAACGCGACCATCGCCTCGACATGCTCGCGCATTGAGGCGCGGGCGGCCTTCTCGACAGCCTTGGGGTCGGAGACGCGCTTCTCGCGCCACTCAGCCATCGTCCAGCCCTTGGGCAGATAGCCGTTAATCGGGTCATGCGCCGAGGTCTGGTCGGTGACCATGTCGGGGCGGATGCCCCGCTTGAACATTTCCGGCACGATGTCGGCCGCATTGCCGAGCAGGCCGACCGACTTCGCCTCGCCGGCCTTGGTCCAGCGCTCGATCATTTCCATCGCTTCGTCGAGCGTCTCGGCCTTCTCGTCGACATAGCGGGTGCGCAGCCGGAAATCGATCGAGTCCGGATTGCATTCGATGGCGAGGCAGCAGGCGCCGGCCATGACGGCGGCAAGCGGCTGGGCGCCGCCCATGCCGCCGAGGCCGCCGGTCAGGATCCATTTGCCCGTAAGGTTGCCATTGTAGTGCTGGCGGCCGGCCTCGACGAAGGTCTCGTAGGTGCCCTGCACGATGCCTTGCGTGCCGATATAGATCCAGGAGCCGGCCGTCATCTGGCCGTACATCATCAGGCCTTTTTTATCGAGCTCGTTGAATTTATCCCAGGTCGCCCAATGCGGCACGATGTTGGAGTTGGCGATCAGCACGCGCGGCGCATCGGTGTGCGTCCGGAAGACGCCGACCGGCTTGCCGGACTGGACCAGCAGCGTCTCGTCTTCATTGAGGGTCTTCAACGAGGCGACGATGCTGTCGAAATCGTTCCAGGTGCGCGCGGCCCGGCCGATGCCGCCATAGACGACGAGCTCATTGGGGTTTTCGGCGACATCGGGATCGAGGTTGTTCATCAGCATGCGCAGCGGCGCTTCGGTCGTCCAGTATTTGGCGTTGAGCTTGTCGCCGCGGGGCGCGCGCACTTCGCGGATGTTGTGGCGAGGATTGTTCATCATTGTCCCTTTGGAGTAAGGCGGCGTCTCAGCGCCCGGCCCAGTCAATGGCGGATTGGAGGATTTTCGTCAGTGTGGCGCGCATCGGCGCGGCGAACTCGGCATCATAAGGCACCGGCCAATTGTCCGGTTCGCCCTTGCCCTCGGGCTCGCGCAAATAGCCGCGATCGGCAAGTTCCATCTGCAGCGCATGGTAGCCGCCTTGCGGATTGCCGAAATAGCGGGTGATCCAGCCGCCCTTGAAACGACCGTTGATGACATTGCTTTCACCGCTCTCGGCCATGATCTGACCAACCAGCGCCTGCAGCGTAGGATCCGCGGTCTGGCCGTCATTGGTGCCGAGATTGAATACCGGCAGCGTGCCGTAGAACAGGCGCGGCAGCACCGACCGGATCGAGTGGCAATCGTAAATGACGACCTTCTCATGCAGGCCGCGCAGCCTGACGGCCTGGGCCGCCAGCATTTCATGGTAAGGCACGAAATACGCTATGCGGCGCTGGTCTATCTCCGACGGCGTTGGTTCCGCGCCGGGCAGATACAGCGGATCGCCGTCGAAGGTCTCGGTCGGGCATAGCGTCGTTGTCGTCTGCCCGGGATAGAGCGAGGCGCCGGAAGGATCGCGGTTGACGTCGATGACGGTGCGCGAGATCGACGTGTGCACGACAGTCGCGCCAAGGCCGGCGGCAAAATCGTAGAGATTGTCGATCCACCAGTCGCAATCGCGGCGGCCGAGCCAGGGCGAGACCAGCCGATTGTCGATGCCGGCGAGATCGGTACCCGTGTGGGGGATCGACACCAACAGGGGTGCCGTGCCTTCGGTCACTGTCAGCCAGTCGGTCATGTCAGACTCCCGAGATCGAAGGCAATGTCACCGCGCTCGCAGCCTTGATGGCAGCGCCGCTGCGCACCATGGCGATGGCTTTTTCCATGTCAGGGTGGAAATGCCGGTCATTGTCGAGATGCGGCACCTCGGCGCGGACCAGCTTGCGAACAGCTTCCAGAGCTGCACTCGACGCCAGCGGCGCATGGAAATCGCAGCCCTGCGCGGCGGCCAGGAGTTCGATGCCGATGACGGCCGTGGCGTTTTCGATCATGCCGATCAGCCGGCGAGCGCCGTGTGCGGCCATCGATACATGGTCTTCCTGGTTGGCCGAGGTCGGGATGGAATCGACACTTGCCGGATAGGCCTTCTGCTTGTTCTCAGAGACGAGCGCCGCCGCCGTCACCTGCGGGATCATGAAGCCGGAGTTCAGGCCGGGCTTCGGCGTCAGGAAGGCCGGCATGCCGGACAGCGCGGGGTCTACCAGCATGGCGATGCGGCGCTCCGACAGCGAGCCGATCTCGCAGACGGCAAGCGCGATCATGTCGGCAGCGAAAGCCACCGGCTCGGCGTGGAAATTGCCGCCGGAGAGCGCTGTGTCGTCCTCGGCGAAAATCAGCGGATTGTCAGTGACGCCATTGGCCTCGGTGCCAAGCGTGTCGGCGGCCTGACGCAGCACACTGAGCGCGGCGCCCATCACCTGCGGCTGGCAGCGCAGGCAGTACGGATCCTGCACGCGCTCATCGCCGACGCGGTGCGATTCACGGATGGCGCTGCCGGCCATCAGATTGCGCAGCGCTGCCGCCGTCTCGATCTGGCCCGGGTGTTTTCTGAGGAGATGGATGCGCGGATCGAAGGGTGCATCGGAGCCCTTGGCAGCGTCGGTCGACAGCGCCCCGGCGACCAGCGCCGACTGATACAGCACTTCGGCTTCGAACAGAGCGGCCAGCGCGTAGGCGGTGGAAAACTGCGTCCCGTTGAGCAGCGCCAGACCTTCCTTGGCGCCAAGCGTCACCGGCTCCAGGCCGTGCGAGACGAAAGCGACCTTGGCCGGGAAGCGGCCATGCGGTGTAATGCATTCGCCAACGCCGATCATCACCGCCGTCATGTGCGACAGCGGCGCGAGATCGCCGGAGGCGCCGACCGAGCCTTGCGCCGGCACCACGGGAATGACGTCGTTGGCCACCATCGCTTCCAGCAATTCGATGGTTTGCGGCCGCACGCCCGACGCACCCTGCGCCAGGCTGGCGAGTTTTAGCGCCATCATCAGCCGGACAATCGAAACCGACATCGGCTCGCCGACACCGGCGGCATGCGACAAAACGATGTTGCGTTGCAGGGTTTCCAAATCGGCGGCCGGAATGCGGACGCTGGCCAGTTTGCCGAAGCCGGTATTGATACCATAGACCGGCTCGCCCTTGGCGACGATGCGGGCGACTGCCTCGGCGCTGGCCTTGATTTTTGGCCGGCAGGAGGCGTCGAGCTTCGGCACGGCGCCGCGATAGATAGCGCGCCAGTCGGCCAGCGTCGCATTGCCGGGCTTCAGGTTAAGTTCGGTCATTGTCCTCTCCAGATGCGGGCATGGAGCGGGTTGAAGCCCATGCGGTAGACGAGTTCGGCCGGACGCCCGACGTCCCAGATCGCCAGGTCGGCAGATTTTCCTGCCTCCAGCGTGCCGGTCTGGCCGAGCAATCCCAGCGCGCGGGCAGCCTCGCGAGTGGTGCCGGCCAGGCACTCCTCGACGGTCAGGCCGAAAAGCGTCGCGGCCATGTTCATGGTCAGAAGCAGCGAGGTCAGCGGCGACGTCCCGGGATTGTTGTCGGTGGCGACCGCCATCTTGACGCCGTGCTGGCGGAACAGGCCGACCGGCGGCTTCCTGGTTTCGCGGATGAAATAGTAGGCGCCGGGCAGGATGGTCGCCACGGTGCCGGCCTTGGCCATCGCTGCGGCGCCGGCCTCGTCGGTGTATTCGAGATGGTCGGCCGACAGCGCGCCATAGCGGGCGGCGAGTTCGGCGCCATGCAGGTTGGACAGCTGGTCGGCATGGAGTTTGACCGGCAGGCCAAGCGCCTTGGCCTTGTCGAAGACGCGGGCAATCTGTTCCGGCGAAAAGGCAATGCCCTCGCAAAAGCCGTCTACGGCGTCAGCCAGGCCCCCGGCGGCGATTGCGGGCAGGATCGTGTTGGCGACGAGATCGACAAAAGCGTCCTTGTCGCCTTTTGCTTCCGGCGGCAGCGCATGCGCGCCGAGGAAGGTGGTGCGGACCGTGACCGGGCGTTGCTTGTCCAGCTGCCGCGCGGCGCGAAGCGACTTCTGTTCATTTTCGAGATCGAGCCCGTAACCCGACTTTACCTCTACCGTGGTGACGCCCTCGGCCATCAGCGCATCGAGGCGTGGCAGCGTCTGCGCAACCAGTTCGTCTTCGCTCGCGGCACGCAGGGATTCGACCGAGGAGACGATGCCGCCGCCGGCACGGGCGACTTCTTCATAGGTGGCGCCGGCCAGCCGCATCTCGAACTCGTTGGCACGGTTGCCGGCATGGATGAGATGGGTGTGGCAGTCGATGAGACCGGGCGTGATCCAACGGCCTTCGCAATCGGTAGTCTCGCCGCCCTGAGCCAACGCTGACGGCATGTCGGCTTCCGGACCGGCATAGACGATGAGACCGTCGCGGGCGGCAATCGCGCCCTTGTCGACAATGCCCAGTCCGGCGTCGCCTTCGGCCATGGTTGCCAGGCGCGCATTGCGCCAAAGGTGAAGGCCCCCTGCCCGGCTTTTGTTCTGTGCCGCCATCATCTTTTTCCGTTTGATTGGATGGCGATTATGTATATACATATTGAAAAGCACTGCAAGTGCAATTGTTCAGGGAATGCGGAGAAAAACGTGACGGCGATCTTTGCGGAACAGGCGCTGCTGCCCAATGGCTGGCACGACAAGGTGCGGATTTTGTTGAACGACGGTCGCATCACGGCAGTCGAAGCCGGCACGTCGATACAGGCTGACGACGAACGCCACGCCATTCTGGTGCCGGGCATGCCGAACCTGCACAGCCACGCCTTCCAGCGCGGCATGGCCGGGCTTGCCGAACTGCGCGGTCCCTCCGCCGACAGCTTCTGGAGCTGGCGCGAGGTGATGTACCGCTTCGCGCTGTCGATGACGCCGGACCAGGTCGAGGCGGTCGCCGCCCAGCTTTATGTCGAAATGCTGGAGGCCGGCTTCTCGCGCGTCGGCGAATTTCATTATCTCCACCACGATCGCGACGGAAAACCCTATGCCAACCTTGCCGAGATGGCCGAACGTATTGCCGCGGCCGCCGGCGAAACCGGGATCGGCCTGACGCTGCTGCCGGTGTTTTATGCCCATTCCTCCTTCGGCGGCGCTGCGCCCAACGAAGGCCAGCGGCGATTCATCAACGATGTGAATCGGTTCGAACGCTTGCTTGAGAAAAGCCGCGAATCGGTTCGTGCGTTGAATCAGGCTGTCGTCGGCGTCGCCCCGCACAGCCTGCGCGCCGCGACGCCGGAGGAACTCAGCGCTGTTGCCGCCATTGCGCCGGACGGACCGATCCACATCCACGTCGCCGAGCAGGCGAAGGAGGTCGAGGATTGCCTGGCGTGGTCGGGTGCGCGACCGGTCGAATGGCTGCTCGCCAATGCCGGGATCGACAAGCGTTGGTGCCTGATCCACGCCACCCACATGACCGAGGCTGAGACAACCGGCATGGCCAGAAGCGGCGCCATTGCCGGGCTTTGCCCGATCACCGAGGCCAATCTCGGCGACGGCACCTTTTCAGCACCTCTGTTCATCGAACATGGCGGCCGCTTCGGCGTCGGCTCGGATTCCAACGTGCTGATCGGCCTGCCGGATGAATTGCGCCAGCTCGAATATTCGCAGCGCCTCGCACACCGCGCCCGCAATGTGCTGGCGGTGACCGGCGGCTCGACCGGGCGGGCTCTGTTCGACGCCGCCCTCGATGGCGGCAGCACCGCACTCGGCGCCGGCCCGTCGCGGATCGCCGCCGGCGCCGCGGCTGATTTCGTCTCCCTCGACGAAAACCATCCTTCGCTGGCCGGAAAAAGTGGCGATGCGATCCTCGACGCCTGGATCTTTGCCAATGGCGGCAAGGTCGATTGCGTCTGGGTGCACGGAAAAAAACAGGTCAGCGGCGGCCGGCATGCAGCGCGTGAGACGATCGCCGAGCGCTTTCGCCATGTGATGACGGCGCTTTCGGCATGAGCATATCAGAGACAGCGGCTGTGGAAGGCGGCGGTTCGCTGCACCAGCGCATCCTGTCCGACATCAGCGAGAAAATAATGTCCGGCGCCTGGGCGCCGGGTCACCGCATCCCGTTCGAGCACGAGTTGACGGCCGAATACAATTGCTCGCGCATGACAGTGAACAAGGCGCTGTCGCAACTGGCCAAGGCCGGGCTGATAGAGCGCCGTCGCCGTTCGGGCAGCTTTGTCCGCCAGCCGCAGTCGCAGGCCGCGGTGCTGGAAATCCACGACATCAGGATCGAGGTTGAGTCGCTTGGCCTGGCTTATCGTTACGAGCGCTTGGCGCGGCAGAAAAGGCGCAGCAGCGCCGAGGATCGCGCCTTGCTGGAACTGGACGCAGCCGGACAGGTGCTGGCGCTTGAATGCCGGCATTTCGCCGGCAAGCGGCCATTCGCGCACGAACAGCGGCTGATCAATCTCGCCGCCGTCGCGGAAGCCGCCGAGGAGGAGTTTCTCGACATCGCCCCCGGCCCTTGGCTGATCGGCCGCGTGCCATGGAGTGAGGCCGAGCACCGCATCCGCGCGGTGGCGGCCGACAGGCATATTGCCGAAGCCCTCGACGTCGCAACCGGCGCACCGTGCCTGGTGGTCGAACGCCGGACCTGGAGCGCGGAGCACCCGGTGACGCAGGTGAGGTTCACTTATGCCGCGGAGAGCCACACGCTGGTGGCGCGGTTCAGGCCTTCGCAGGGGTGATTACCCTCCCCTCGGGGGAGGGTCGCGGAGCAAGTGCCGCAAGGCGGCACTGGTGACGCGGGGTGGGGTCGGTGCAGCCTCGCCGGCCCCCCCCCCCCCCCCCCCCCCGCCCGGGGGGGGCCCCCGGGGTTCCTGGTGGCTATATAAACAAACCCCCCCCTCCGGCGCCGGGCGCCCCCCCGCAATGCGGTGCACAGACTGCTCGCCAACACCGACGATGTTATCGGC
>NZ_JAMYLX010000026.1:0-55695 GCF_040318265.1 Mesorhizobium sp. M1252
CGCGAGCACAAGAAGCTCGCTCTGCGCCAAGCCGCATGACCAGCATCATGGCTGCCCCATTTTGCAGAACTTGACGCACACAACCGCAATCATCGGTCACCGCCGCCAAGATACGCGGCGTCTGGCGCCGCAGCGACGAGTATAGGAGAATTCCGACCTTGGCCCGCTCAGCGTGCCTGAACTCCTGCGCAACTGAGGCAGAGCGATGTGCGGACGTTACACCAAATATCTGTCGTGGTCGGAAATCCACCGGCTCTACCGCCTGACTGCGCCGGCGGAGACGGGCCGCAACGACGAGCCCCGGTACAACATCGCGCCGACTCAGGATGTCCCATTCGTCACTGCCGGTGAGGATGGCAACCATAAGCTCCGCGAAGGGCGCTGGTGGCTGGTCCCTTTCTGGGCAAAGGAAATGCCCAAGGCGGCTATGTTCAATGCGAGGATTGAGGGCATCGATACAGCGCCCGCCTTCCGCGACGCCTACAAGTCCAAGCGCTGCCTGATCCCTGCCGATGGCTTCTACGAGTGGACGATATCGCCAGCCGACGGCAAGAAAGACCCTTGGCACATCTACCAGCCAGGCCACGCGCCTTTCTCGTTCGCCGGGCTTTGGGCTTACAATTCCAATCTCGACATAACCAGCTGCACCATCATCACCGAGCCTGCCGGAGAACCGATGAAGCAGTTGCATGATCGGCAGCCTCTCATTCTCGACCCGGCCTACTATGACGCCTGGCTGGACCCGGCGACGCCCAAGGACAGCCTCAAGGACGTTCTCAGCCACGACATCGACGGTCAGCTGCAGTTCAACCGCGTTGGACGTGAGGTGAACACGAGCGCCGTCAACAAGTTGCCCAACGACCATCCCGGCCTGGTCGGGCCGATCAACCCGTTATGAGCGACGAACCGAGCCGGCTTGCCGAAGGGATGACAGCGATTCCGCGCGGCCGAGAGCCGATCGAAAATCGCTTTGCGAGCATTCTGGCTGCGGCAAGCTCGGCGGGTTTGGCTTTTCGAGGCCTGGACAGAAGTCACATTGGTTCTGTTGTTTGCATCCCGGCGACGGCGATCGGTTTCTATAGGAGTTGACGTCCGACCATCTAGCGCCCCTGTTCGAGGCATGGCATCGAGAAGCTGTGAAACTCTTCAAAATGCCCCGGAAAGGTCCGGGCGAGATACCGCACCACTCTGGAATTATCCATCAACCGGTCGAAAAAGCGGTTGGCTGCGACAAGCTCCAGGCCCACCTGGCCATGACGTTCCGCGGCGCTGAGACCGCAAGGCTTACCGCGCCGACATCGAGCACCATCGCGCCGCGCTGGTCTTCCGCTTGTGTGGTGATCGTTGAGAGATTAAAACCCTCGACCAGCAGGGCTTGCGGTGTCAGAGCGACGAGTAGTCTCGCGTAGGTGATCCTGACCCGGTCCATCGCCACCATCAGCCGGGCAATCTCCAATTGCCTGGCTGGCAGCACCTTCTGGAGCAACCCGAAGATTTTTGTTTTTACCGGCGCGTCCCGAAGCAGGTCGAGGACATCAGGGCAAATTCCGTTAACGGCTTTCCGGTTCTCGCCTGTCTCGGAAGCGGGTTTTCCGGGAGAGCAGAACATTTGCGGCTCGCGGGTCGCGCCACGCAACCTATGTGCCAGTAGGCTTGGCATTGTCCTGAAGCCCTCGGACACCAGCGTGGCGCAGAATTGCTTGTCGCGCATCATCAGGTGGAGCGCCGCTACTATCCGGTCTAGGCTCTGTTCAGACTTTGCCGCTTGCGTGACGAAATCGCGCATGCGTTTGCATTCCGTATCGTAGGTCGCCAAAAATTCGTGTGAACGAAGCCTCTTCTTGGACCCTAATGCGCCAGCAACAATATTGCTCGCATGTCTGTCGCCACCGTTTTCCAACGCACGGTAGGCGGCGTCCTTGGCTAAGCGCTTGACTACCAAGCCACGCCTCCGACAGGCTCTCGCTCTGCTAACCTGATAATCGGGTCGAGCGTGGGAAAAATATAGCTGTCCAGCGGTATCCCATTGATGGCATGCAGTTCCGATTTACCCGCGATCTCGTGGGCAGGCGCAATCAAATAGTCCCGAATGGTCAGGTCGCCCGGATTCATACGGATCAGGACGAAAATGTCGGGTAGTGGCCGTTTATCGGCCTTCGAAAACCAGCGTGGATAGCCGAAGCCGGAAACCCTGCATCGGGCCATTGTAATCGCCATCGTGATCTCCTCGTTTATCCGCAGGAGGTCCATCGCCATGTCATGGGCAGCAACCCCGCCCTGCCTATCAATCGCGCCCACAAGATCCCGGATAATCTGCAGCCTCATTGATTCCAGGTGCCGGTTCACGCCGATGAAGCGGTAGTTTTTGGATGGCTCGTATCCGATCAGTTCATAGGCTTTGACAATGGTTCCAAAACGCCGCTGGTAGCGTTGGGCCGGCGGGCATCCGGGATCCGCGTCGATCAGGGCCAACGACAAGGCGCCACGGCGAGCCAGTAGTGCCCTAAGAGCGGCCAGCATCTCGTTGTTGGTCATGTGGCGATAGATGGTCTTGAGCACGATCTGCGCCCGATCGAACAGTTTGCGGTCGACGATCGGCTCCAGGACGTTTTCCACCCGCACCCACTGTTCCGGGGGATTGCGGACTTGATGGCTTCTCAGCCGGGCCGAATGCTTGTTCCAGACGCTGTTGCCAATGTAATTTTCGTTGGTCAGCACCGAGTGCACGGATTCCCGCGTCCATGGTCGCCCCAAATCGCTGAGCACGCCGCGTTTGTTGAGCAGTCTTGCCATCTCCAGCTCTGTCTTGCGTGTTCTGACAAAGTGACTGAAGATCCACTTCACTGTCGCAATCTCGTCAGGCGGGCCGAGCACCAGAACTATTCGATCCGTCTGCTGGCTCTTGTATTCGTGGGATGAAAGGATGCATTTTGAGCGGCCGTGTTGATCGACAAGCAGGCGCCGCAGGCCAAAGCCGGCCTTCCCGCCCTGCCGGAAGCCCAGCCGGATCAACCTTGCCTGGCCGATGAAGACTTTTTGCGAGAGCATTCTGCTCTGCTCGGCAGCCATGCTCCGTTTGATTGCTTTGAGGACGTCTGACCCGATGCTGCCGTCGTTTGCGAATTGCTCGGCGCAAAATTCGATACGCACGCCGGCCATCTGGCATCGGTATTCGTAGGCTGCGCTTTCATCAATGTTCTGAAAACGCCCCCACCGGCTTACATCATAGACCACAACCGTCTCAAAATCGGCTCGCCCACTTTCGACATCGGCCAACAGCTTCTGAAGACCGGGGCGCCCTCCAAGGTTTAAACCGCTGCGACCGAGGTCCTCGTAAGTGGCGACAATGTCGTAAGCCATGATATCGGCATAGTCGCGAATGGCATCCGCTTGGTTGTCGATCGAGTAGGTCTGGTGTTCCGTCGACATGCGCACGTACTGCGCGGCGCGAACTCTAGGCACAGTCTGGTGCCCGCCATCTAACTTTGGCACTTTCCCCACACTCTCGACCGTTGCCCAGGCAATGTCTGCCTGGGGCATGCCCAACCTACTAGGCAGCTTCCTACGGTCCCATTAGGAATACCTCGACAGTTTGTGTCGAATGGCTCGATAGTCTGATCGAGCCTCGAAGCCGCTCCTTGGGGGAACCGACCCGTGCGTCACTATATCGGATTGATCCACAAGCAAGCGGACAGCGACTTCGGCGTATCCTTTCCCGATTTTCCGGGCGTGGTCACCGCCGGCACCAGCCTCGACGACGCCCGCGCCATGGCCGAAGAGGCCCTGGCCTTCCATCTCGAAGGCCTTGTCGAGGATGGCGAAGCCATTCCCGAGCCATCATCCCTGGAAGATGTCATGTCGAACAATGACAATCTCAGCCGGGTCGCCGTCCTGGTAGCGCTCAAAGCCGAACCACAAAGGTGGTGCGCGTCAACGTCACCATTCCCGAAGATGTCCTCGACCAGATAGATCGATATGCGATTCAAACCGAGGCGCTACCGACCTGTTCGCGAAAGCCGTTTCCGCTTTGGCAACCATTGTCTTCAAGGCCCGAGAAACCACGTCTCATTTCGTGAGCGGGCGTGCCGCCGTTTGGCCGCAATGCGCCAGCAACTGGCAACCATTCGCCCCGATCCGCGTTTGGGGCTCCAAAGGAGTTCCAAGATGATCATCAGACAAACCATTGCCGCCGTGCTCATGACTGCAGCACTTGCAGGCTGCGCGACCCAGACCGAACAGCAGCAGAGGGCAACCACAGGCGCACTCATTGGCGGCGGTGTCGGCGCCCTCGCCGGCCAGGCACTGGGCGGCAACACCGAAAGCACGGTCGTGGGTGCCGCCGGCGGCGCCTTGCTCGGCGCCGTCATCGGCCAGTCGACCACGCCGCAGCGCCGCGGCGAACAGCTTTGCCGTTACCAGGACCGCCGCGGCCGGATCTACACGGCGCCTTGCGATGATCGCTATTACAACAACGACTATTGATCCAGCCTCCCTGGAAGTGCGGCTCTCTGACGTTTGCTGCCGCTCTTCCAGGGACCCGGGATCCGTTCGGCGTTTCACAATATGAGAACGCCCGCTCAGTCCATTACACCCTCTGGCTGATGAGCTTGCGCTTGGTGCTTGCAAGGATCCCATTTCGCGGAAGCGACGTGAAGCGCTGGTTTCATGGCGCCAACAATGACATCGCATTGCCGCAGCTGAAAGTGCCGACAGCGACCATCGGCTGCGGCTGAAGAGCGGGGGTGACGGTCACGGTGCCAAACATCAAGGTCGCCAAGCGCGCCTTGGCCAAGCCGAATGGCTTGCGCTGCATGCATAAAATGTGGGATAATTTGTTTGGTGTAGATTCTCGCTCACACCATCCAAAGGCCTCCTTCGGAGGCCTTTTTCATGTCATGGTGGCTGGCAACTGAGTGCCACAACGATTAGGTGGCACTCCCTGCCTAGGCGAAGAGTTGCACTGCCGCCAAGGTCCTTCGACCGCTTTCACGTCGTAAGCTTGGAGAACAATCCCGATGCTCAACAGCATTGCGGGCTGGCTCGATGCTGCAACTGCAATTGCCATTGTTCGGCTCCTGATTGACCTCATGAACCTATACCGCTCCGCTGCCGCCAAGAAGGCGCCGGACGGCAGGCGCGCGAGATCAAAGCCGATACGCAAGCGCCGTCCGCGTCGCCGCTGAACCGCGTCTTCCCAACCAACTCAAACTGTGACCGCGATGGTTTGACCCACCAGCGACCCGTGCACTCATCATATGGCGTCGACCGTATCCAGCTCGCGTGCCCTGCTCGGTGATGCGGTCGGCGCCGACGGGTGATGATCGGGTGGCGTCGCGAAGGCAGCCAGCCGGCGCGCCGCGCGCCTAGTCGATTTCATCGTTAGTGGCGTATGTTGCAAGTCAAGCACTGTGAAGCACAGCGTCCAGATCGGACCTGCTGCCGTGTCGAATGGAATAGGCGCGAGTGATTTCCGCACCAAAAAGAAAAATTTCCGCCGAGTAGTAAGCCCACAGCAGGATGACAAGCAGCCCACCGGCGGCCCCATATGAGGCCGCGACCGCGCTGGAGCCTATATACCAACCGATAAGCGATTTCCCGAGCGTGAACAGGGCAGCGGTTACAACCGCGCCAATCCAGACATCCCGCCATTCCAGGGTTCGATCAGGCAAGATCTTGAAGATAGCGGCGAAAATAGCTGCTAGGAGGACAAAAGAAACGACCGCGTTGATAACGGCCAGGACAAGTGTCCCGAACGGCAGCTGTGCGTTGATGAGGTTGCCTAGGGCCGAAATCGCCGCGCTCGCGACTAGAGAGACGAGCAACATGAAGCCAAGTGCGGTGACCAGTCCCAGACTTACCGCACGTGCGCGCACCAGGCGCGACAACGAACTGCCCTGCGCTTCGACCTTCCATATCATGTTCAAGGACTGCTGTATTTCGCCGAAGACCCCGGAAGCGCTCACAAGCAAGGTGATGATGCCAATCACCGCCGCCCAGGTGCCGCCGGATGGCTTTTCGGATGCGCTCTTCAGTGCGGTTTGCAGGATATTTGCGCTTTCTGTACCCATCATCCCTGTGATTTGGGCGGACAATGCCGCTTGGGCTGCCTCGTGACCGAATGCGAGACCCGCAATTGCAACCACGATGAGCAGAATTGGCGCCAACGATGTTGTGGCATAAAAAGCGATTGCCGCGCCATGGCTGAGAGCATTGTCGTTGACGAACCCAACGACGGCTTCTCGCACCATTGCCCATGCATTTGTGATCCCGCGATGCATTTTTCGCCCCAGTCGAATTGGCGTTCACTAGCAATGCACCAGCACATGTGATGTTCCGGTTGCGGGCTACTAACGCCCTCAGGGGGAGCAGGCAACGTCAGTGGTTATGCGCCGCGCTTGGCGCCCTACTCCGCCGGGGTCTTCTCGAGCACCGGCGCAATTTTCCGGCCAAAGCGCTGGACAACGAAGCGGCCCGCCTTCTGGCCGGGGACCTCGATCAGAGTGTAGGTGATCCAGGACAGCAACGTCACCGTCGGCAGCACAACGGCAACGACGATGGCGAAGCGCAGCGGCGCCGACAGTTCGTGGCCGAACTCACTGATGACGAACGCCGCGACGGGCTGCAGCACCAGCAGATGGCTCAGGTAGATGCTGAAGGAAAGCTCGCCCATCAGGTGGAAGAACCGGTTGCTGAGCGTCACGGCGATCGCTCGCGCCAACATTCCCGCCCTTCCAGGCAGCATGCGGTAGAGAACCAGCGCAAAGAAGCCCGCCACAAGCGCTTCACGCACCAGAAGCTTGCCCAGCCCCTGGTCGCCGCCAAAGGGCAGCGCCGCCAAAAGCATGGCCAATGCCAGATAGAGGAACGGCCTCGGTCGGCTCTGATGCACGACTCCGGCCAGCAGCATCCCGCACAGGAATATCTGTATCTTCAGCGGCAGAAAGGACGGCATCGGAAAATGGATCGACAACAGCCGCATCGCAAACACGATGACGCAGCCGGCCGCCGCGACCACAAGGGCGCTCCTGATCCAGTCCAGCCTGCGCACCAGCAGCATGACGGCCGGGAACACGGCATAGAACTGCATCTCCAGCCCCAGGCTCCAGTCAGGCAGCGGCGTGCGATAGGCGAGGTTCGGCACCAGCCCAAACAGGAACGTGAGATGAGCGACGATGTTTTTCAGGCTGCCGTCGAGGTAGCGTTCCGGCGCCTGGTGCGATCTGGAGAGGAAATCGTCGATGATGATCCTGCAATCGTAGAGATAGGGGCCAAGCGCCAGCGCCAGGAAAAGCATGACATAGAACAGCGGCGCGATCCTGAAATAGCGGCGCGTCCAGAATTTGAGCCAGGTTGCCGATCTTTGCCAAGGCTCCTTTTCCTGGCGCAGCTGATAGTGGAACGCCATCAGGAAGCCGGACAGCATGATGAACAGGTCGACGCCGAGATCCGGCTCGCCGACGATCGGAATTTGCCAGCCGGTCAAAAGCATGCAGTGCCCGACCAGCACCCAGATCGCCGCAAGCGCGCGAAGCCCGTCCAGGCATTCGATGCGCGAAGACTTGATGATGCTGGTTTCGTAGCTAGCCATGTTGCACTGCAGCATGGCGCCTGAGGAGCGATTGTCAACCCGGTGAGAGATGACGAATTACGGCTACGATGGCGGATGCCGAATTGTGCCGATCTCCTCGCCAGACAATAGGCTGAACGGACAGGCACCTTTTCAGGAAACCGTCAGCGCGTCCCGAACGACCGAAATCAGGCGCGAAGCAACCGTTCGCAAACCGGCACACGCATGCCAGTTGCGGAAGCGCATAAAACATTTCAGGAAAAGGCCCATTCCGCATCGGACGGCGTGACCAACCCCTGCCGCAGTCGGCTGTGAAGTTCATTCCACGACGGGTCTGTCACGAAGCCTTTCATGCTTCCACAAGCCTCGGCGAAGGAAATGTCGCCCAAACGGCCGATGAGATCACTCATCGCGCCGTTCCTGCCCTTCAGGAATACCTCGAGCGGATCATCATCACACTCAATTACCCGATGTCCCCAAGCACCCGGTACGTCGTCGCTTGCGAGAGCCTGCTGAAGATCTTCATCCACGCCTGTGGCCTCGAGCGCCCGGGAGACGACATAGCGCATCAGGGGGTAATAGATCGGCTGATAGCTGCCTCCAAGCGCGCGCACGCCGGGCAGGATCGACAAAACCAGAAACATCAGCAGGAGATTCGGGACAAGGCTGCGATTTGCCAGCCGCTCAAGGATATCGGGGGCTGTGAAGCACGCCACCTTCATACCGGTCGCGGGATCGATGAGTTCTCCGGCGACCAGACGCAGCGGAAGGCGTTTGCCATTTTCATAGAACCAGAAGAAATCGGTACCGCGCGCGAGCCAGCCACTCCAGGGGCCGGACGCGATCGCGTCGAGGCCGGCAAGGATATTGGAGGCGAACTTCGGGTCTTCCAGCAGTCTCATGTGTAGCCAGGAATTTTCGTCCGACAGATGGTCGGCCACCAGGTCGGCGATGTCCTCGTCGTCGATCTGCAGGAAGGAAAAGTGGCCTCCGAACATTTTTGGCCAAAGCGTAAGATTGGCTGCCTTGATGGCATGCGCGGGCCGCTCGAATTGCGTCTTCGGCAGAAGGGCACGAAGCAGCGTGAGCGCGTCGCCCCCAGTGTTTGGTTCCGTCGGTAACAACTCGAACTTATAGGGTCCCCGCCCGGCTAGCAGGCTGTACCCGATCATCCGGCTTCGGCTCAGGCCAAAGACGTTGACCGGCTTCCCGTCAACGGTGAGCCAGCCTGGCCCCTTGCGTGGCTTTTCGACGAGATTCACCGTCGAAACGGCGTAGGAAACGTAGGTCGAACACCCGTGCGCCGAGAGACCAAGGAGGCTGAAGATATGCGTGTAATAGGCTTCTGGCTCCATGAGGAGAAACAAATGAGGGCCTGTCTGCAACACGCGGCGCCTTTCGAAATCCCTGCAGATTTCTGAGGCGGTATCGGCAGACAACCCGTTTCGTGTCGCTGCCTTCCTGATGATGTCGAGTAGTTTGGTGAAGGCTCGGAGCCGGATTTCTGGCATGGGAACCGAAGCCGGCGCCGTAAACAGGCGAAACGCATAATCGCGGATCGGCCGGGAATGGTATGGGCTCATCCAGGGGTAGAGTGCCGTCAGCGACCCCAGGACTGCCTGTTTCGCATCTACGCCTGCTGTTAGCTCTTCCACCTCACGATTCACCTTTTTCTTGCGTCTGAACGACACTGACGCTCAAACACGAAACACTGATGAGGAGCGCTACGCCAAAGCTGAAGAAAATCGTCGAAGGAAATGCTCGATTTCCTACTGCGGCGGCGATGCCGAACACGAGTAATCCGAGCACCACGGCCACACTATGCATGATGCCTTTTGCCCGGCCCAACAGATAATCCGACACACGCGTCTGCAATGTGACTTCAACGCTGACGCGTCCAAGATTGTATATAAATCCGAGCGCGGCAAAAAGGATCACTGTCCAGGGCGTGGGCAGAAATGCCAGCGCCATGAGTACCAGCGCCGTTAAGCCCAAAAGCATGAGATGGAGCGCATGAGTGCTCATCGATCTTTCAATCCGGAATAGAGAGACCGCACCGATCAGTGAGCCCGCCGACCATGCAGCCTCGAGGTAGCCGAAATCCACGGCAGTACCCTTCTGCTCCTGGACGAAGCTAGATCCCACGACGCTGACAAGCACCGCGCTTGTATAGAGAAGCGCGTAGACGACAATGAGACGACGCAGGCTCAGATCGATTTGGGCTGCCGAGATTTTGGCGGTGCGGACATCGAGCGAAACCGGTTGCAGCCGCATCAAGGCTAGGCAACCCGCTGAAAACAGGAAGAAAGCAGCAAGAACGGTGAATGGTAGGGCTGGGGAGCGCTCATGCAGCAAAGCCCCTGCAAGCAGAGCTGCGCCGAGATTGCCGACCTGCATGACGAAGAAGACGGCGGAATTCGAGGCTACAAGATCGCGGCCGTCAGCTATCACGGGGATCATTGATTGAGAGCTCGTAAGGGCGACACGGTCGCAAAACGAAAAGAGGGCCGCTGACAGACAGATGATCAGAAACACGTCCATGTAGAGGAGCGCGCAAGCGGTAGCCAGCATAACGAGAAAGCGGCTGAGGTCTGCCGCAACGTTCAAGCACCGCCTGTCAAATCGATCCGCCGCTACGCCGGCCAAAGGGCTCGCGATGAATTCGACAACGCTGACGATCGCAAGGAACGTCGCGACGCCGGCGGTTCCGTATCCGCGCTCGACGACAATCCAGGCGGAGGCGATGTAGAAGCCGTTTCGGGCAACGGCCGCCGATAGCGTGCTGGCCAGGAATCCGAGGCACGGATTGGACCGGCCGGCCCGCCCTTTGGCATGATGATTTCGAACCAGGTTTGACATGAGCGGCGTATCCGAGCTGACCGCCGATGGATACCTTCTTCCGCCAAGCCTGCTTTACTGTGATGTTGGGGTTTTCCGATACTTGCTGAGAACAACAAGCGGCGACCTAGATTCGCCACTTACGACGAAATTCCGTCGGGCCCGCACCGAAAGCCCGCTTAAAGGCGGTCGCGAAATGGCTGGAGCTGCCGAAACCACATTCCATCGCGATTTCCGTCGCCGACAGATTGGTCGATCGCAGCATGTCCGCGGACTGCTCCAACCGTCGCTGCGCAATGAATGCGTGCGGCGTCATGCCTGTCGACTGCTTGAAGGCCCTCCAGAAATGGAACCGGCTAACCCCAATTTCTTTTGCCAGATCGGCCAGCGTAGGTCTGCCGTCCGACAACGTCTCGATCATGTCCACTGCCCGCTTGAGATCGAACGATGACAAACCGCCTTTTGCCGGCTCCTGATGGACGCCGTTCAACCTTAACATTTGGCCGAGCAATTGCGTGGCCTGGCACTCCACCATGGTTGCGCTGATGGGGTCAGGCTGCTTGAGCTCCAAAGCAATCCTCTGCAACGCCAACTCTGCAGTGCCGTCCCGAAACCCGATCGAAGGCGGCAGCACTGCCGGGCGATGGCGAGCCATTCCCGCAAACACCTCGTCGGCGAACCCTTTTTCAATCGAGACCAGGAGATAGGAAGCGGTCGCTTCCCCCTCGTCCCATCCATTCCAATCACTGCCGGCCGGCATGAAGATTATCGAACCGGCCCGGCGCGGCAAAAAGGCAATCCGGCGCCCATCCACAATGTCTTCTCCGCGGGACGCCGTGCCCTTCAGGTTCATCAAGAACACATGGTTTGGCTGGAGGAGCCTTGTCTCCTGACGCTCAAGCCCGGTTCTTTTGACTACGTCCGCCCGCACGCTCCCCCAACTCTCATACTTGTGGGCAAGGGATTGGTGCCGTGAGCGGCGATTCTCGGTCGGGTCGAGGGCAAGAGTATTCACGTATCCACAGCCTCCTTACTGGCGAGTGGCCAGTCGTCGCATGATGTGGCGAACCATTGGTTGCTGAACAACGCGCAAATAACTCTGGATTGGTAGAAGATGTGACTTTAGCGAAAAAATGGCAAACGAGCGAAAGCCGTCTGTATCCGGCAGGCCTACGAGTTGGCTCAGCCAATACTTGAGCCAGGCGAAATATTAGACCCCACTTATCTTAGTGGCATTTCCCCTATCGACGTATCGGCATCTCACCAACGGAACGGTGCTGGAGGCATACTGCGATGCGTGGACTCGACGACTTTCTGGCTGAGTGCGACGCTGGCCCACGGATCAACCGACTAGCCGGCTTTTTCGCCGCGACCGCCGCTGGCAAGAGCGGGATGCCAATCCGCAAGCCCGTCGCGGACGCCCGCCTTCTGCCGAGCGATGAACTGCTGCACGGCTTGGTCAGCCTGCATGCGGCACGACAAGGTTTTTTCGACCAGCACTATCACGGCAGCATTCCCTACAGATTAGAGGAAGAGTGCCGGATGGCCTACGCAGTGCTGAAATACGCACGGCATCGTGGTGGTCCGCTTTCGCTATATAGCCTTGGAACAGCGGAAGGCACGATGGCGAGGACACTGTCGGAACTGTCCGATGGGCAGGTACGCTCACTGTCGTGCAGCCCGAACGCGGAGAATTACAAATGCTTCATGGCTTATGGCCAACCACCGCACGCCGACTTTTTCATTGGTCCCTTCCATCATTTGACAAAGGACGTCCTGGGCTCGGATCCGCGACTGGCAAATTTCGCCCACGGTTTCGATATCATTCTGGAAGATACGACCTTTCAGATGTACTCGCCGAACAGAGTGGGACAGATCGAGTTCGTGACACAGCACCTCAAGCCGGACGGAATCTTCGTCTTCGTCGAGAAGTTCCGGGCAACCGAGGAGCCGGACTACAGGCGTCGCGAATACCAGAAGGATTTCGGCTTCAAGGCGCGCTATTTTCCCCCAGACGAAATCGAGAAAAAGCAAACCCTCGTTCTGAATACGATGTTCGGCAATGAGGTGACTTTGGCAAAGATGGCTGACGCCATACGCGCGCATTTCAGCTACTGCGCCCTGACCTGGAACAGCGGAAATTTCTGTAGTCTCGCGGCGAGCAATAGCGAGGAAAACCTGAACCGATACCTTTCCCAGATGGCCGCTCCGGCCATTCCGCACGAGTACGTCTACGAAACCAGCTTGTATCCGACCCTGCCGGTTAGCGTCGCCGCCGCGCAGGAATAGGCTCCTGTGCCTTGAGACAGGTCAACAACACGTTGCGTCGTTTGGACCATGTCTTCGCGGCTGTCGACCATGGCAGCCTCAGGCAGGCCGCAAGAGTTCTCAGGGTGAGGGAATCCTGTGTCAGCCGCAACATCGTTGCTCTCGAACAATTGCTGGACATGCAGTTGTTTGACCGCGACGTCCATGGCGTTCGGCTGACCGAAGCAGGCCGGGCCTGGACTAACCTCGTCCGGGCTCATTATGAAGGGTTGCAAGATGCCATGGCCGGAGGTGGTCCTGGCGACCAGGATGCCAAAACAGTCAAGATAGGGTTGTGCGGTCAGATAGGACGGGCGTTCGTGGCGCGGCTTGTCGATCGATTTCGCGGCTTGCATCCGGACGTGAGCATCGCCATCGAGGACGTTCCCCATGATCAGTGTCTGGCGGCAATACGTCGCCGGCGCCTTGACATCGTGTTCACGCACGGGCTCGAGAACGGCGCCTTATGCCGCAGCGAGCTATTTGGACACGAGCGCTTGTTCATTCTCCTGCCCTGTTACCATCCGCTTGCTGAAAGGTCTGCGGTCACATGGGCAGATCTTGCAGATACCTGCCTGCTGGTTTCGGTCGGATCGCCGCTGGATCCGGTTTTGTTGGAAAAGATTGCCGCAGGTGGTGGCCCCGCTATTCAAATATGTCGCGCGAGCGAAGCGACGGTCATCCTCAAGGTGCAACTCGGTCAAGGCGTTACTCTGGCGGGCGAAGGTTTTGCCAGGACAGTCGCCATCGACGCTACAGTATGGAAACCCATCGACGGTCAGCACAGCATCAGTTCGATTAAGGCGGTGTGGCTGGAATCGAACCCAAAGCGTGCGCTTCTGCGCCTGGTTGGGACCGCAAGAAACCTGGTGGCCGCAACGCGACCCGGGCCTACCCCTGTCAATGGAGGAAGTTCGGGACGCCGCGGCGCGATTTCTGAAGTCACGCCATGACTGGGAGGTGCGACTGACCCGGTTTGACTTCAGTCGTCCAGCCTCTAACCACCCTCCGAACGCTTTGCCCTGGCAAAGCCTCGATCCGTCGCAATGAACCGCTCCAGCATCGCAACGATGAGGCGCGGCGCATCGGCGGGCCGTTGCCCCGCTTCGCGGCCGAGGATCTCGGCATAAGCCGTCAGATCACGGTGCAGTGCCGCAGGGAGTTCCACCATGACCTTGACAGGCTTGTCGTCAGCGATTGGCCCCAGTTTCAGCTTGGCCATTTCAGCCCCCCATAAGGTTCGAGCACGAGATCGCGTGTGACGATCACCCGCACCGGGAATCCCGGTCGGATGGTGAGCGTCGGCGCTATGTTGAGCTGCCGCTGGACGATCTGCTGGCCTGTCTGGCTGATGCTGTCGGAAGCACCCTGGCGAAGAGCGCGCATGATGTCGCTCTCCTGGCCCGATGAGCCTGCTTGCGCGCCGATGCTCAGAACCGTGGAAAGCGCTGCAGCCTTGAACAACTCGCCCCAGTGATAGTCGACGCCGTCCTCGAGACCGGCATAGCCCTCAGCGTCCGCGCCAGGCTCACGTTCCAGAACGATGGAGCGGCCGTCAGGAAAAATCAGCCTGGTCCATACCAGCAACACGCGACGCTGGCCGAAGCCGACCCCATTGTCATACTGGCCGATGAGGCGCGTCCCCTGCGGAATGAGACGGATATGTCCGGTGGGGCTGTCATAGACATTCTCCGTCACCTGCGCGGTAATCTGACCGGGCAGGTCTGAGCGAATGCCAGTGATGAGGGCAGCTGCGATGACGGCGCCCGCCTGCAGGACGTTTTTCGACGCCGGCGCCGCAACACGATCCGACGAGACGGTGCGCTTGTCAGGCGGCTGGTCGAGGAACGCAAGTTGGCGGTCTTGCGCCGAGGGCGTCGCTGACTGCGGCGCGAGGCCAAGGTTGGCGAGATCGGTTTGTGGCATGGTGTCTGTCGTGGCTCGAGCGACAGTCGCGTCACTAGCGGGCCGCGTTTGCGTGGACGCGAACAGACGCGCGGTCCTCGCCGCCTCCAGTTCCTGCTCCCGGCGCTGTTCCTCTGGATCCGGTCCGACCGAGCCCGACGACGGCGCTCCGTTCGCCGGGCCGCCATTCTGCGCGTTGAGGATCGGGCGGCCGAGATCGCCGGGAAGCGGTGGGCCAAGCTTTGGAACGCCCGTATAGTCCTTTGGCAGACCGGCGAGCCCATCGGGCGTCGAACGATTATCGGTTGAATAGAGCTCCTGACCCTGGCCTTGCTGACGGTTCTGAAGCGCGTAAATCAGCGCACCGCCGACAGCGAGGCTAGCGGCGAGCCCCAATCCGGCCAACGCCTTGCGGGACAGACGCGTCACGCGCGACGGCTCGGCGCGCAGCCGCATGGCCGCGGCCGGCTCACCTGTCAACGGCCGGGCGTCATCCTCGACCGGTGCCTCCGGCCGGGCGTCATTCGCCGGCCCCCGGCCTTCTTTCTTCCCGGGATCCATTTTGTCGCTCATGATGACGACCCTCCCCTGCCTGTTCGGAGGTTCGTCGCTGGCGGGGTCTCACCAGGGCCATGCATCCATGAAAATCGACTGCTCCTTACCCCATCGGTGCGGGAGACGCGGACGCGCCTCTGGTTCTTGCCGGCGCCGAGGCGCAACTCGGCGGCGGCAAACATCCGGTCGACGATCATGTAGTTGCCGCGCACGCGATAGTTGACCAGCTCGGACGTGTCGCCTTCCGGCCCTACCACGAAGAGTGGCGGCATCTCACCCTGGCCGATGCCCCGCGGGAACTCGATGAACACCTGCTTGCCATCGTCGAAGGCGCGCAGCGGCCGCCACGGTGCGCGATCGCCCGTCACCTCGTAGCGGAAATTGACGCGAGAAAGATCGATGCCTGTCGAGACCGGCTGTGCAGCCTCAGCTTGCTGGTTCTGCCTGCGCAAGGCGATGAGTTGGTCCTGCGGGTATTGCCAGGAAACCGACGCCATATAGGTCGACGGCGTCGAGCGCAGTTCCATGTGATAGGTACGCCGATCGGTATTGATGACGAGATTGGTGAGAAGGTCGGCGCGCGTCGGCTTGACGAGTATGTGGACCTGCTTGGCCGCGCCCGTACCGCTCTCGGTATCGCCGATGATCCAGCGCACGGTGTCGCCGGCGGCGACGGGACCGGAACCGACGAGCTGCTCGCCGGGCTGGAGCGCGATGTCGGTGATCTGCCCCGGCGAGGCATAGACCTGATAGAGCGCGCCATCGACGAATGGATAGACCTGCATCGAGTTGATGAAGCCGTTGCGGACAGGCTGGACGCGCGCGGCCGCATTGGCCAAGTTCACGCGCGCGGTCGGATCGGTCGGTTCCGGGTCGGGCTTTGCGGCCTTGCCGACCGGCTTCAACTGGCCTGGAAGCGGCAGCGGCTTCGACAGCTCCACCACCTTGACGGGCGGTGGCGGATCGACGGCATGCACGGCCGGGACCGGATCGTCATAGGAAATCTCCGGCGGCTTCTGCCTGGTGGCGCAGCCCGCAAGCGCCGAAGTGCAAAGCAAAAGCGCTGGAAGGGCCATTTTGCGGAAGGCCGGCATTGCGTGGATGAGGAAAACCGGACGCCCCCAGGGGGCGGCTTTGCAGAGTACGGGCATCATTGTCCAAGCTCCTTCGACCAGTTGATGGCGTTGATGTAGATTCCAAGCGGGTTCTTCCTCAGCGCATCAGCGTCGCGCGGGGGCTGGACGACAATGGTGAGGATGGCGGACCAGCGCTCCGTGGAAGCCAGTGAGCCGTCCTGATAGCGGCGTTCGACCCAGGCGATTCGGAAGCTCACCGGCGATGCGCGGATGACCGACGACACATCGACGGCGACCTGCTGCTTGCCGACCTTGGTGAACGGGTCATTGGCGCGCGCATAGTCGTTGAGAGCCAGCGCCCCGCCCTGCGTCGCGAAGTCGTAGGCGCGCAGCCAGTTCTGCCGCACGATGACCGGATCGGCGGGGATCGACCTCACCTGTTCGATGAAGTGCGCCAGGTAGAAGGCAATCTGCGGATCGTTCGGCTGATAGTCGCCGACCGCAGGTCCCACAGCCTGCGCCTGGCCGAGACGATCGACCTGCACCACCCAAGGCATGATCGAGCCTTTGGCGGATTGCCAGATGAGCGCGGCCGAGAACCCCGCGGCGAGCGCCAGGCAACCGAAGGCCATGGTGCGCCAGTTGCGCGCCTGCACGCGAGCCGAACCGATGCGCTCGTCCCAGAGCTGAGCAGCGCGTTGGTAGGGGGTCTCGGGTTGTGGGGACTTGCCGTAGTGCGTGGACGGTCGTTTGAACATGCTCAGTCACTTTCAGAGAGGTTGATCGAGGAGCCGCCGCCATGGCTGTCGCCACTGCGAACGGCGTGGGCGGCGGCCTGGACGCCATGGGTCATCTGTTGCGAGCGCTTCATGCGCTTCGCCCAGGCTGGCTGACTTTCGGTTGCGGAGGACGCGACGGGTGCGGAGCCGGCTTCGGGCGCGTTCGCGCCGATTGTGCCAGCCGTGGATGACCCGCCCGTCGTCTCGAAGGCAGCGCGAGCGCCCGACTGGTAGCTGTGCTTCATGCTGCCTGCCGCATTATTGGCCGCACGCTTGAGCGGTGAGATGGCACCTTGGGCGCCGGCTCTGATGACACCGCCGAGCCCGGATGCGACGCCAGAAAAGCCAGACTCTCCGGCCGCGCTGAGGCCGTAGGCTGTGGACGCCCTGCCCGCCATGGCGGCACCGCCACGGGCCGCCGCTGCAGCACCGCCACTGACAGCCGCGCCTCCAGACACGACTGCGCCGCCGGCCGCAGTGCCGACTGCTGCCATGCCTCCGACGGCGAGCCCAGCGCCGACCGCAGCACCCGCGCCGAGTTGCGGGCCGCCGGAGACGAGGCCGTTGGCAATGCCAGGTCCAAATATGCCAAGGCCGAGCAGCGACAACGCGGCCAGCACGATCGCCATGGCATCGTCGATCGACGGCGTGTTGCCGCTGAACCCCGCGGTGAACTCGGAAAAGAGCGTTGAGCCGATGCCGATGATGACGGCGAGCACCAGCACCTTGATGCCGGACGAGATGACGTTGCCAAGCACCCGCTCGGCCATGAAGGCGGATTTGCCGAACAGACCGAAGGGAATGAGCACGAAACCGGCGAGCGTCGTCAGCTTGAACTCGATCAGGGTGACGAAGAGCTGGATCGCCAGGATGAAGAAGGCCAGCAGCACCAGCGCCCAGGCGAAGAACATGCAGGCGATCTGGATGAAGTTCTCGAAGAAGGACCAATAGCCCATCAGGTTCGAGATCGAGTCCAGCAACGGCCGGCCGGCGTCGAGCCCGGTCTGCGCCACCTTGCCCGGGCGCATGAGATCGTTGACGGTAAAGCCCGTACCCGAGGCCTTCAGGCCAAGCCCGGCGAAGCTTTCAAAGACGATGCGGGCGAGATTGTTCCAGTTGGAGATGAGATAGGCAAAGACGCCGACGAACAGCGTCTTCTTGACGAGGCGCGCCATGATGTCGTCGTCCGCCCCCCAGGACCAGAAGAGCGCAGCCAACGTCACATCGATGACGATCAGGGTTGTGGCAATGAAGCCGACCTCCCCGCCGAGCAGGCCGAAGCCGCTGTCGATGTAGCGCGTGAAGACTTCGAGGAAATGGTCGATGACCCCCATGCCACCCATGTCAGCGAGCCTCCGGCCGGGGCGGCTCGACCTGCATCGCGGGACCGGTCACATCCGTCCCCTCCCCTTCTTTCCGGTCGGCTGACGCCGGCACATTCGGAAACAGCGTCGTCGGCGCTACCGCAACAGGCGCGGCTGCTAGGTCACGTTGACGGAGAAACCGGCGCCGGCTGTCTGCCCAGGCTTTCAGGCAGCCGGGATCGCGAGGGCCGGCCTCGCCGATCCCGGTACAGCGGCGCAATTCGGCCGCGAGCGGGTCTTGTGACGCGATGGAACGGTCCCGCGTCGCAAGGGCGTCAGGCTCATCGTCCTTGCCGCTCATTTCGATCGCGGCCACTGTCAAAGCGACCGCGATGAAGACGACTGCGCCGATGCGAGCGAGGATCTTGCCATCCATCGCGCCGGCCTCAGTTCGTGCCATAGAACATCTGCGCACTGCCGGGCTGGTAGCCCGAGCCCTGCGTCAGGAAGCGGCGGCGCTGCTCCCGGCCCTGGTCGGCGGCGGTGGCCTGTTCGGCCGATTGCAACGCCTGCGCCCGACCGTTCGCGGCGACGACCGCGGTGAGATCGGCGAGCTGCTGCGCCTGAAGCGCGAGGAGTTGGTTGCCGGCCTGTGTTGCCTGAAGC
The DNA here is from genome assembly GCF_040318265.1 of Mesorhizobium sp. M1252. Taxonomy (NCBI): domain Bacteria; kingdom Pseudomonadati; phylum Pseudomonadota; class Alphaproteobacteria; order Hyphomicrobiales; family Phyllobacteriaceae; genus Mesorhizobium; species Mesorhizobium sp. M1252. The sequence goes on from NZ_JAMYLX010000026.1 coordinate 18,998, forward strand.
GCTCCGGTCGCACCCTGGCTCTGGCCCACCAGCGCCGACATCTCACTGCGATTGGTGTCGATGTTGCCGACGACGCCCGCCTGCACACGCATGGCATCCTGAAGGCCACCAACGGTGTTTCCCCACCGCGAGCGCGCGTCGGCGACGAGTTGCTGATCCGAAGCCGACAGCGAGACGTTGCCGTATTTCTGCTGGAAGGCCTGATCGATCTGCTGGACGTCATAGGCAACGTTCTGCGCCTGACCGAGCAGTTGCTGCGTACGCTGCACGGACTGCTGGAGCTGTTGCAGCGAGGAGAACGGCAGGCTGGCGAGATTGCGGGCCTGGTTGATGAGCATCTGCGCCTGGTTTTGAAGCGAGGTGATCTGGTTGGTGATCTGCTCGAGCGAGCGCGCCGCCGTCAGGACGTTTTGCGAATAGTTCGAGGGATCGAAAACGATCAAGGCGTGTGCCGGCGTCGCCAGGATGGGCGAGAAGGCGGCGGGTGCGGAAAGCAGGGCGGCAGCGAACCGCAGGGCAAGTGAACGGCGCAGTTTCATGGGGACTTCTCCTTGTTGGTGAGGGCGGGGCTGGTTAGGGCGGGAACGAGTTCAGCGGCCCAGCCGACGCCACGGTGGTTGAGCCAGGCAGCGAGGAACCCGTTGCGGCCATGCTCGGCGGCGATGCGGGCGATCGCGGCTTGGTCGGTCTTCGCGGGTACGGCGCAAAGCGCGAGTGCCACATCCGACAGACCCAGCTCGAACAGCCGGTTGCCGCGACGGGACTGGCAGTAGTAGTCGCGCTTCGGCATTGCCCGCGCGATGATCTCGATCTGCCGATCGTTGAGGCCGAAGCGGCGATAGATCGCGGTGATCTGCGGCTCGATGGCGCGCTCGTTCGGCAGCAGAAGCCGGGTCTGGCAGCTCTCGATGATAGCGGGCGCGATTGCCGAACCATCGATGTCGCTGAGCGACTGCGTGGCGAAGATGACGCTGGCGTTCTTCTTGCGCAGCGTCTTCAGCCACTCGCGGAGCTGGCCGGCAAAACCGTCATCGTCCAGGGCAAGCCAGCCTTCGTCGATGATGAGAAGCGTTGGCGAGCCATCGAGCCGGTCCTCGATGCGATGGAAGAGATAGGACAGGACCGCGGGCGCAGCACCCGTTCCGATCAGCCCTTCGGTTTCGAATGCCTGAACCGACGCCGATCCGAGATGCTCGCGCTCGGCATCGAGCAACCGGCCGTAGGAACCCCCGACGCAATAGGGGCGCAATGCCTGCTTGAGATCGTTTGATTGCAGAAGCACGACCAGGCCGGTGACGGTGCGCTCCTCGACAGGCGCGGACGCCAGGGAGCTCAACGCCGTCCAGATATGCTCCTTGACCTCAGGCGTGATCGCCACGTTCTCCCGCGTCAGGATCGACACGATCCAGTCGGCGGCCCAGGCGCGCTCGGGGACATGATGAATGCGGGCGAACGGCTGAAGGCTGACGCTGTCGATCGCCCCATCACTGAGATCGCCGCCGAGATCATGCCAGTCGCCGCCCATGGCGAGTGCGGCCGCGCGGATCGAGCCGCCGAAATCGAAGGCGAATACCTGTGACCCTGCATAGCGGCGGAACTGCAGCGCCATCAGTGCCAGCAGCACGGACTTGCCCGCGCCGGTCGGGCCGACGATCAGCGTGTGGCCGACGTCGCCGACGTGAAGCGAAAGCCGGAACGGGGTCGAGCCTTCGGTCTTGCCGAAGAGCAGAGGGGGCGCTGCAAAATGCTCGTCCCGTTCCGGCCCCGCCCACACCGCGGAAAGCGGGATGATGTGGGCGAGATTGAGGGTGGAGATGGGAGGTTGACGGACGTTGGCGTAGACGTGACCCGGCAGGCTGCCGAGCCAGGCGTCGACGGCGTTGATGGTTTCGATGATCGCCGCGAAATCGCGGCCCTGGATGACCTTTTCGACCAGGCGCAGTTTTTCGTCGGCGATGCCGGGATCATCGTCCCACACCGTCACTGTCGCGGTGACATAGGCCATGCCAGCATAGTCGGCGCCGAGTTCCTGCAGCGCCATGTCGGCGTCGGCGGCCTTGTTTGCGGCGTCGGTGTCCACGAGGACGGACGCCTCGTTGGTCATCACCTCCTTGAGGATCGCCGCGACCGACTTGCGCTTGGCGAACCATTGACGCCGGATCTTTGTCAGCAGCCTGGTGGCATCGGTCTTGTCGAGCAGGATCGCGCGTGTCGACCAGCGATACGGAAAGGCCAGCCGGTTCAGTTCGTCGAGCAGACCCGGCGTGGTCGCGGTCGGGAACCCCGTGACCGTGAGAATGCGCAGATGCGACGCGCCAAGCCGGGGCTCGAGCCCGCCGGTCAGCGGCTGATCGGCCAGCATGGCATCGAGATACATCGGCGTTTCGGGCACGCGGACACGGTGGCGATTGGTCGAGACGCAGCCATGCAGATAGGTCAGCGTCTCGGCGTCATCGAGCCAGCGGCACTCCGGCATGAAGGCTTCGACAAGGCGCAGGACGCGGTCGCTGCGATCGGCGAACCCGGTCAGCACCGCATTGGGGTCGAGGCCCCTCTTCTCGCGGCCTTCGTAGAGCAAGCTTTCCGCTCGCGCAGTATCTTCGGCGGGCGCGAGATAGGTGAGCGTCAGAAAGTAGCTGGACTCGAAATGCGCGCCAGCCTCCTCGAAGCCCGCCTTGCGCTCCGCGTCGACCAGCGTCGAGGCCGCATCCGGAAAGCTGCTGTCGGGATAACGGGTCGAGGCATGGCGCTGCGCCTCGACGAAGATCGCCCAACCGGAGCCGAGACGGCGGAAGGCATTGTTGAGGCGGCCGGCGACGGCAACCAGTTCGGCCGGAACGGCGCTGTCGAGATCGGGACCGCGAAAACGCGCGGTGCGCTGGAAGCTGCCGTCCTTGTTGAGGACGATTCCAGCGCCGACCAATGCCGCCCAGGGCAGGAAGTCGGCGAGCCGGCTGCTGCGGTTGCGATATTCGGCAAGGTTCATCATAGGTGCGACCTCGCTTAGACCGTGAGATGCGCGGGTATGCGCAGGTGCCGGCGAACGACGTCGGCGAAAAGCGGATCGCGCTTGGCCGCCCAGACTGCGGCAACATGGCCGATCGCCCAGATGGCGATGCCGACGAGCCACAGACGCAGCCCCAGCCCCACGGCGCCCGCGAGCGTCCCGTTCATGATCGCAATGGCGCGCGGGGCGCCACCGAGCAGGATCGGCTCCGTCAGCGCGCGGTGTACAAGGACCGTATAGCCGGGCACTGTATAATCCGGCATTGGGCCGCCCTGTTCGACAGCGCCCGCCATCAGACCAGCGCTCCGCCGCCGAACGAGAAGAACGACAGGAAGAAGCTCGACGCCGCGAAAGCGATGGACAGGCCGAACACGATCTGGATGAGCCGGCGGAAGCCGCCAGACGTGTCGCCGAAGGCGAGCGTCAGGCCGGTTACGATGATAATGATCACCGCCATGATCTTGGCGACCGGACCTTCGATCGATTGGAGGATCTGTTGCAGCGGCTGTTCCCACGGCATTGACGAGCCGGAGGCATAAGCGGGCGCGGCCATCACCAGGATGAGCGTGGCACCGGAGACGGTCATGGCGAGACGATGGCGCGCGAGGCGCAGGCGTTGGATCATGGAATTTCTCCTTCAGGGCTTTGGATGAGCAAGGTCGGGCTGTCGTCGCCCTCGAGGACGGCTGGCGCGACCCGGTAATCGCCGTCCGGGCTCAGGCCATCGACACGGGCGAGTTCGGACAGTCGGCGGGCTGAGCCGCGGCCGGAAAGGACGGCAACCAGGTCGATCGTCTCGGCGATCAGCGCGCGTGGAACCGTGACCACGGCTTCCTGGATCAGCTGCTCCATCCTTCGGAGCGCACCTATGGCGCTGCCGGCGTGGATCGTGCCAAGGCCGCCGGGGTGGCCGGTGCCCCAGGCCTTGAGCAGTTCGAGCGCCTCGGCCCCGCGCACCTCTCCGACTGGAATGCGGTCGGGGCGCAGGCGCAGCGATGAGCGAACAAGATCGGAGAGCGACGCGACACCGTCTTTCGTTCGCATCGCCACGAGATTCGGCGCTGCGCATTGCAGTTCCCGCGTATCCTCGATGATCACGACGCGATCGACGGTCTTGGCCACCTCGGCCAACAGCGCGTTGATCAGCGTGGTCTTGCCCGTGGAGGTGCCGCCTGCAATGAGGATGTTCGCGCGGTTGGCAACGCCCTGGCGCAGCGCGTCCACCTGCTGCGCCGACATGATTCCGGTCGCGACATAATCTTCGAGGGTGAAGATGGCGACGGCGGGCTTGCGGATCGCGAAGGCGGGCGCCGCGACGACGGGAGGAAGAAGCCCTTCGAACCGCTCCCCCGTCTCGGGCAGCTCGGCCGAGACACGTGGGGCGCCGGCATGGACTTCGGCACCGACATGATGAGCGACGAGGCGAACGATGCGCTCGCCGTCCGCTGCTGACAAACGCTCTCCTGTGTCGGACAACCCCTCGGACAGGCGGTCGATCCACAAACGTCCATCGGGATTAAGCATCACTTCGACGATGCCGGCGTCGTCGAGATAGCGCGCGATCGCAGGTCCGAGCGCTGTGCGCAGCATGCGTGCGCCGCGCGCCAGACCTTCTGAATTGTGAGGCGAAGCTGCCATCCTGTCCCCGTTTCGATCCGGGGGAACATGGACGGCCCCTGGACGGGGATGATTAAGAGAGCCGCATCTCGAGTGGTTTCAACACCTATATCGAGGCGTAGTGGCGTAGCGTGCAAATACAGGAGATTGGCGGTGCCGACCTGTGATCAAGGCCGGCGATCTTCAGGCAAGGGCGGCGCTCGCCGTCAATTGTGCGCTCGTCGGTAAAGCCGTCAGATCACGCGGCTTCAGCACGAGTTGACCGTCGAGGCTTGTGGCGAACCACCACGTCGACCTTGTAGTCGAGCCGGTCCAGACAGCGAACCAGCCTGTCTATTGAAAACTTACCCGTTCGCCCTGTGGCGATCGCGGAGACGTCGGGCTGTTTCATTCCGAGCAGTTCAGCCGACTTCGCCTGGGTCAGGCGCCGGCGCTTGATAATGGCGCGGATCTCGCGGGCCAGCTTGGCCTTGAGCAATTCCTCTTCGGGATTGTCAAAGCCGAGGTCCGCAAACACGTTGCCGCTGCTCACTTCGGCGGTGATGTCTTCCGTCATGACTTTGTTCCTTTCCCATAGTTTTCACGATAGTGCGCCTCGGCCGCCTTCAATCGTACTGTGACGAGATCGATTTCATGCTTGGGTGTCTCCCTGCCCCTCTTCGACTTCTTCTGGAAGCAATGAAGGACGTAGATCACGCCAGCGAAGCGGACGGTGTAGACGGCGCGGTAGGTATCTCCGTCGAAGTCGTCGACCACCTCGAGGATGCTGCGGCCCCCAAACCCTTTCAGGGCTTTGACAGCCGGGTGCTCCTCACCATTCTGGGCGTCGTTGATTGCGACACCCATCAACCGGCGAACATCGACCGGAAACTCGCGCAGGTCATCCTTCGACGATCCCATCCATACCGTGAGCTTTTGGTTTTTCATTCGCCCTTTGCCTTATAGCATACAGACTATAATTTTCAACGAAAAGATCCTGACACCGCCTAGCCACTGAGATAACTGGTTCGGCTCAGACGGCTGCTTTTTCTAGAAGCTCATAAAGGCGTGGTCCCTCATGCAATCACGGATCTTGAATTGCGGATTTCGCGCCCAACATGGTTCCCGTATCAGCGACCCTGCCCTGCGGCTGTCTAGCTCTTGTCTGCCAAACCCCCCGACAGGTTGGCAACGCGAGTTCCATGACAACATATCGTTACAATACTTTGATATGCTTGACATATCGATGCTTGCAAAATCTCGGTCCGCCAGTCCGTTCAGCGCGCGGGCGTGCCGGGCTGGTGTGTGTCCAGACCGCCATCGATGTCCTCGGAGATCTCCTGCCGAAGCTTTGGACCTCTCGCCAGGCGCCGGCCGAGCGCGGTGACGAAGGCATCATAGCGCTCGCCAGCCTTGGAGTGGGCTGCCTGTGCCGCGGGCTCGGGCAAAGCCGGCGTTGTCGCCAGCCAGAAGCGGACGAAAACAGCGAGCGTCTCCACGGCAATCGCGACATCGCGCTCCTGGCGCGTCATACGGCGGTCCAGCTGGTCAAGCCGCTTGGTGATCGCCGCCTCCTGCCGCTCGGCGGCATCGGGTGAGAGGAACGACTCGATTGCCGCCTCCGCGACGAGCGACCGTGAAAAATCACGGCGCGCCGCATGTTCGGCCAGCCTGCTCATGACCTTCGGATCGAGATAGACGGACAGGCGTTGCTTGCGAGGTGGCTTTACCATGGGAGCCTCACATATCCACGCCGTCGCCGGGGTCGAGCGACGCCTGCCGCGCAACGCCCTGCATCAGGCGCGTCAGTCGACGGTTGCGGGCAACCTCGTCCTCCACGTCATCCAGGTGATCGATCTCGAATTCGTTCTCGGTCGAAGGCTTCACGACCTGCTCGACGCGACTGAGCTCGGGTTGCCGACGACGCTCGGAATCAGTTGTGTCGTCATCCGTGGCCAACGGCGCCGACATGGCTTCAGCAATCTGCGGACGAGAAGGCAGAGGCAGGTTCGTCCAGTCGTCCGGCCTCCCCTCCTCCGCCGCCGCCCTCAGCAGCGGCGGCGGCAGGATACGTTCCCGGAAGCGAGCATCCTCATGATAGCGCGCCTTTTTGGCGCGGATCGGCGGAGCACCCGCGACCATGACGATCTCGTCGGTCGCCGGCAGCTGCATGACTTCACCCGGCGTGAGCAGCGGGCGAGCCGTCTCCGAGCGGGAGACCATGAGATGACCGAGCCACGGAGACAGCCGGTGGCCGGCATAGTTCCTCATGGCCCTCATCTCGGTCGCTGTTCCCAGCGCGTCGGACACGCGCTTGGCGGTGCGCTCGTCATTGGTGGCAAAGCTTACCCGGACATGACAGTTGTCGAGGATCGAGTTGTTGGCGCCGTACGCCCTCTCGATCTGGTTGAGGGATTGAGCGATCAGGAAGCTTTTCAGCCCGTAGCCGGCCATGAAGGCGAGCGCCGATTCGAAAAAATCGAGGCGGCCAAGCGCCGGGAACTCGTCGAGCATCAGGAGCAGCCGGTGCCCTTTCGCCCTGACCTGCAGATCTTCAGTCAAGCGGCGGCCGATCTGATTGAGGATCAGGCGAATGAGCGGCTTGGTCCGATTGATGTCGGACGGCGGCACGACGAGGTAGAGTGTCGTCGGATGCTCGTCGTCGATAAGGTCGCTGATGCGCCAGTCGCAGCGGCGCGTGACCTCTGCCACGACAGGATCGCGATAGAGGCCAAGAAATGACATGGCGGTGGACAGCACGCCGGAGCGTTCGTTGTCTGATTTGTTCAAGAGCTCTCGCGCGGCGCTGGCGATGACCGGGTGCGGACCAGCCTGCCCCAGATGCGCGGTTTTCATCATCGCTGACAGCGTCGATTCGATCGGACGCTTCGGATCGGAAAGGAAACCGGCGACGCCGGCGAGTGTCTTGTCCGGCTCGGCGTAGAGGACATGCAAGATCGCGCCGACCAGCAGGGCGTGGCTGGTCTTCTCCCAATGGTTTCGCCTCTCGAGCGAGCCTTCGGGATCGACCAGGATGTCGGCGATGTTTTGAACGTCGCGGACTTCCCATTCGCCGCGACGCACCTCGAGCAGCGGGTTGTAGGATGAGGATTTGGGATTGGTGGGATCGAACAGCAGGACCCGCCCATGCATGGCGCGGAAGCCCGCGGTGAGTTGCCAGTTTTCGCCCTTGATATCGTGAACGACGGCGGAGCTCGGCCAGGTCAGCAGCGACGGGACGACCAGGCCGACACCCTTGCCCGAACGTGTGGGCGCAAAGCACAGCACATGCTCCGGTCCATCGTGGCGCAGATAGGCGCCGTCAAAGCGCCCAAGCACCACCCCATCGGAGCCGAGAAGGCCCGTTGCCTTGACCTCCTGCTTGTCGGCCCAGCGGGCGGAGCCGTAGGTCTCGACCTTCTTGGCCTCTCGAGCCCGCCAGACCGACATGCCGATGGCGACGGCGACGCAGGCGAAACCGCCGAAAGCCGCGATAAAGGCTCCCTCTACGAAGATCGACGGCGCGTAGGCATCGAAGCCATACCACCACCAGAAGAATGACGGCGGAAGGTAGAACGGAAAGCCCAGGACACGGAACCATGGCCTGCCCAGCTCGGGCTGGAATGCCAGACGCCAGGCCACCCACTCCGTCGCGCCCCAGGTCGTGAACAGTACGATCATCAAGACGGCGAGGATCTGGCCCCAGAGAATTTTGGTGGCGGACATGCTGCAGTCCTTTCTTCAAATTGAGACTAGATGCCGAGGCCTCGCTTGCGGCCAAAACTCCAGTCGATGCCGTCGTCATTGCGAGCGACGCCAGAGACGTGGCGGCCAAGATGTTTTTCGAGAGACGGCGTCCAGGGCACCAGTTGGAACCCGAGCCCGTCATCGATCATGGCGAAGCGGCCCGACGCGAGCATGAAGCGCTGCCGGTAGGAACCGGTGACATATTCGCCGCCGCGGGCGCGGTTGAAAGGCTGGCCGGTTTCGGCCGAGAGCTTTTGGCCGAGCGCTTCCAGTTCGCGGCGACGCAGCGTGTCGACCAGGCCGCGGGTGAAGGTTGTGCGTTGGCCGTGCCGCTCACCGAGGCCCTGTTGGACGAGGTGGTCGGTACGGCGCTCCATTGCCTGCCGTACCCCGGCGCCGAAACCGGATTCCGACAGCGCAATCGGTTCGCGGGCAGTATTCTGACGGTCAAGCCAGGTGGCGCCGGCGGCGGTAACCTGCCGCTCAATATCGAGATCGGAACGGACAGCGAGTGCTGCGCGCCCATGTCCCTGCGCGTCATGGAACTTGCGCAGTTCGACGATCGAACCCGGAGCGCTGTCGCCGGCGGCATCGAGATCGGACAGCTTGATGTGATGGGTGCGGCCGTCGATGCCATCGACCACGGCGTAAGCGCTGCCCTTCAACTCGTCATCGAGACCGCGGTCGACCAGCCGCCCGACGATCGACGTGTCCAGGCGCTCCGCCGCGAGCACATAACTCGCCGACCCGCGCTCGATGCCCTGTTCTGTCAGGGCGCGGTGCATCCGTTTGATGATGTCACCGCGCTCGCCAAGCTCGCGCAGCGTCGCCTCGGCCTTGTCGTCGATCATCCATTGGCCCGGGCCGACCTGTTCGGCAAGGCCAAGGGTTTCGAGCTTGCGCACCCGCCCGACCTTCAGCACGTGATACTCATCGGGCTGGGCGCTCGCCGGGGACCCAAGATCGACAACGCCTGTGTCGCGGCCGTCGCGAACAAGCTGCCGGTCAAGCTGGGTCCAGCGTTCGGCTTCGACCTGGCGCTGCAGATTGCGATGGATGTCGAGATCGGTGCGCGGGCCGAGCTCCTGGGTAACAAGATCGGCCGCGCGGGCGCGCATCCCCTCCTTGATGTAATCGCGCGAGATCACGAGATCCTTCCCGTCATCAGTCTGGCCGCGCAGGATGATGTGAAGGTGCGGGTTGTCGGTGTTCCAGTGATCGACGCCAGCCCATTCCAGTTTCGTGCCGAGGTCCTTTTCGATCTGCCCCATCAGATCGCGGGCAAAGGATTTGAGGTCCGCCATGTCGACGGCACCTTCCGGCGAGACGATGAAGCGGAAGTGGTGCCGATCATCGCCGCACCGCTCGGCAAAAGCACCGCCATCCACCTCCCCGGTCTGCGGCCCGAACAGCCTGGCCTTCTCCCCGTCACGGGTGACGCCCTCGCGGCGCAGATAGGTGAGATGGGCGGCAAGCGGCGCGGCGCGCGCGTGATGGCGCACCAGCCGTGTCTTGATGATCACGGCGCGCGAGCGGCCGGTGAGGAGACGATTGGCGCGCACGCTCGCCGAGCGGCCACGCCCGAAGGTCGAGCGATTGCCCGGGCTGATCCGGCCGGAGCGAGAGATGCGGGCGCCGGCCTTCTGGGCGGCGGCAAGCGCCTGCGCGATGAAGGGTCTGGCGCGCTGGGCACTGGGCGAGCGGATGCGGCCGGGCCGGATGCGGAAACCATCCTCGTCAGTCATCGTGAAGATCCGCACATCGTCTCAAGGCACCGAAATCACAGGTGAAACGGTGTTCCGGCGAGGCGCGCGAAACCTTCGCACCTCGCGGAAATCCTGCATAACCTATTGAAACAGCAAAACCGATCGACGCCGCACCTCGCGGCCTTTTATCTCGCCATCTTCCGGTTGTTCTGCCCACCTTCCGCCTCCACCCACGCCATGGTGCGCTGGAGCTTGCGGTTGCGCGAAGACGCCCATGTGCGCTCATGGCTGTATCCCTTCGCCCGCTCGCGCCACGAAGAGGCCTTCGGACAGCGGCACGATGGCGGACACATCGCGCACGGTGGGCGCAGAGCTCGCGTCATTTGGTGGTCGCTCGGTTGGCACCCGAGCGACAGCTTGTTTGCGATCCGGCTGACCGACGAACAGCGAGCCGCGCTTCCAGGGAATGGCCTCGACAGACGTAACGGCGAAAGGGCGCATACCCTCGCTTTCACCGATCAGGGGCGCAAATGCGGCGACATAGGCGCGGGTCTCGGCCGGTAACGGACGCCCAGTGAGGTAGGCTTGGTAGCGTGCAGGTCCCGCATTGTAGGCGGCCAGAAATCCCGGAGAGCCGAAGCGATCGTGCAGTTCGCGCAGGTACGCCGTTCCAGCCAGGATGTTGTCCCGGGGATCGAATGGATCGCGGCCAAGCGACCAGCGGGCGCGCAGATAGTTCCATGTTCCGGGCATGATCTGCATCAAGCCGCGGGCGCCTGCGCTGGAGACGGCGCGCACATCACCCGCACTCTCCTTGCGCATGATGGCGCGGATCAGCGCGCGCGGGACGCCGAAGCGGTGCGAGGCTTCTGCGATATGCGCGCCGAACGGATCGCGTTGGGAAGACCGGGCAACGGCCAGGTCCTGCGCCTCTGCCGCCGGCATGACGGTCGCGACGGACAGGCCGCAAAGGAGGAGCAGAGCCATGCGCCAGGCAGCGCGAAGCGGCCCGGGCGCACCGCGATGGCTCGTCGACGGACGGCGAGCGCGCATCGTTCAATCCTTCTCGCTGCGGTCGCGCGGCCGCGCCCAGTGCAGCGACCAGGACGTCTGGTCGTCTCCATTGCGAAAGAGGTTCGCGCGTATCGGCTGCGCGAAGGTCGGGTCGTCGAGCTGGATCGAGACATAGTCTCCGGCCTTTTCGCTGGAGCGTTTCCAGCCGGCGCCGATCTCGGGGCCGTCCTCGCTTGAGGCGTGAACGCGGTAGTCAGGCGCATTCTCCGTTTCGCTCGCCTCTGCCGCCACAATGGCGATATCTAGGTTGAGACTGAGCGTGTGGATGCGTCCGCTATAGCCAGTCTTCTGGCGTGTGAATTCCCCGATCTGTTGCATGTCAGACTCCTGTTTTCGAGTGGTGCGGTGATGAAGACTGGCGGCACGACGCGCGCCGCCGGTCGCGCGCTCACCGCGTGGGCGCGCGCCATTCGAAGCGGCCGTTGCCGTCCTCGTCGGTCCACAGCGGGACGGCGCGGCCGATGATCCGTCTGGTGGAGAGGAGGCCGAAGTAGCGGCCGTCGAAGCTGTCGCGGACATGCCGGTTCATCAGGAAGACTTCGCCGCTCGCGATGCGGCGGCAACCCTGCCAGACCGGCAGGTCACGGCCGGCCCGGTCACGCGTCAACGCCATCCCCGCCTCGATACCATCGACAGTGATGGTGAGGTTCAAGCGACAGACCCATTGCCCGGCAACGCCAAGGATGCGCTTCAGGAGTGGCACGCCCCTCGGCAGATAGCCGCGATCGGCGAGGAACGCCGCGAGCGGCTCGGGCGCGTCGACGGCCACAAGATCGGCGACCTCGAAGGGTCCGTCGAAGTCGATCGTGTAGAAGCCGATCGGTGCGCTGGCTGACGCATTCCAGATGAGCTTCGCGGGCATCGAAGTGAGGCCGGGATAACCGACGCCCATGGTTGCGATAACGCTGGCTAAGATGATCCCGGCGCGCGTCACGGCTCAGTCCTCTTGCGCAGCAGGAAGGCACGATGTTGGTCGAGTGTGTAGCTGCGCGGCGCATTGCCGGCGGTTATCCGGTTGTGGATGTGCCGCCAATGATCAGGCGACACCAACTCAGGCTCGATGCCGAGGCGCTGGATGGCGTCAATCGCCTGCAGCACGCGTTCGACCTTGGGCCAGCTCTCGACCTTCAGCAGGATGTCGCCGCCGGGTCGCACGAAGGGCAGTGTCTGATAGGCTTCGCCAGACGCGACCGCACGCACGATGTCGATGCGTGAGATGATCGTTCCGAAGTCGTTCGCCGCCCATCGCACGAAGGCGAAGACCACGCCGGGACGATAGGACAGGATCCGCCGGCGACGATCGACGATCTGTTCCTGGGCGGGCGTGCCGAACCGTATCCAGTTCTCGATCCTCTTCTCGACCCAGGTCAGTTCGACATGGACGAGATTATCGGCAGCGTGGTGCGTGGCCGGGAATGCGCCGCGCGTGCGGGGAGCCGCAATGCCAGTCATTTCGGTTCTCCTGATGTGGTGGGAATTTCGCGCGCGAGCCTCGCGCGCAGCGTTTCGGCGACGATGACGTCGTTCTCGAAAGCGGCGATGCGTGCGCGCTCCTGAGTCGTCATGTCGGTGGTGGGGCGCACGACGAAGGTCGCGAACTGATTTCCCTTGCAGGCCAATTCACCGGCGAGATGCAGCGTCAAAGTTGCCTTCCCGACACGGCTCTTTCGATTTAGGGGTGCGGCGCTCATCGGGCGGCTCCCGAGCGCGGATCAAGCGGCGGAGTCGGCCCTTCGGAAGCGCTGGTTGCCGTGATGCGACCGCCAGAAACCGTCGACGTGTTGGGGGTGTTGTTGGTGGTTACGCTGAGTGCGTGGCTGGCTCGCCGTACGAGCCTCTGCCCATCTTGCGCGCGCGCTTCAAAGTTAGAATCTGGGTTAGAGTCTAAGTTAAGGGCGCGATTTCGGCTTTGCTTTCCCAGGGTTAGGCGCCGTTTCGGTTCCTGATAGCACGAGCCTGCGGTTCCCGATGGCACGATAGGTCCGGTTCCCGATAGCACGAGGCCGTCCACAGGCCTTCCACAGGAGCCGATCCGCTCGAAGGCAAGCAGAACCCGGCCGCCAATCTCCACTTCCAGCGCAAGGGTGTAGCCGGGCAGCGGCTGGCGGCGGATGATGTCGCGCAGCTCGAAGGCAAAGCGCTTGTGGGGCGACAGGCTGCCGGATTTCTGGTGAAGGTGACGGAAGTCGAAGCGCCAGCCGTCGGGCTGGCGTCCGCCATGCTTGCGCACCAGCCGATAGAGCCAGCGCTCCAGCCCGCCAGTCAGGTCGAAATAAGCGCGGTCGATCGTCAGCACGAGCGCGTCATCGAGGACTGCCTGGTAGAACCAGTCGGGGACGATCAACTCGATCCCCGCGGGTTTGCCATGGCGATCGATGCGCTCCTGCCACTCATTGATCCATGAGAAGCGGTGACGCCGGCCTTCGGCGGGCTGACGAATCGTCGTCGAGACGGTGGTCGACTGCAGCCGGTCAAGCCCCGCCTTCAGGCGCTGATAGTCGCGCAGGCTCTTGCCGCGGCCGACGAAGGTGAGAATCTCATAGGGTGTGGCGGCCATCAGGCGCGAGGTGCGAAGGCCCGCGTCGCGCGCCTCGACGATCTGGCTTGCGGCCCAGATCAGGATGTCGGCGTCCCAGATGGTCGCCATGCCATGATCGGGCACGGCTTCGACCCGGATCGTGACGTTGCCGGCCGCAAAATCGATCGGGGTGATGCGATGCGTCTTGGAAAGGGAGAAGAACGGATAGGCCATGAGATCCTGCGCGTCTCGTGGGGCGAAGTCGCCAGGCAGCGCCCGGAACAGGTCGAGCTGCCCGCGCTCCGAAAGGGATTGGTTTCGAGCCACCATTGGAAATCCGCGCGCGGTCAGCGTGCGTATCGTCCGCCGTGCGTCGGCGGCGTCGGCGTGTGACGCTTGGCCGGCAGGACCGACCCCCGCGGATCGGATGTAGACGTGACAGCGCCGCGTTCGGCCCACGCCTGAAGATCGTCGACGGCATAGACGACACGGCCGCCGAGCTTGCGGTAGGAAGGACCAGTGCCATAGGTCCGGTGCTTTTCGAGCGTGCGGGCGGACAGGCTGAGGAAATCCGCGGCCTCCTTAGTGCGCAGGAAGCGCGGCGGCAAAACGGCGATATCGGGTCGCATGGGTCGAACCTCCGTGGGGTCTTGGGCAGCCGCTGGCGTTCAGCGGTGGGCGGAGACCACGGTGGCGGAGAGTAAGCTTCGTCAGGGATGGGGAAGTTGAGGGGGGCTAAAACTCCACCCCTTTTGCGCGGCCAGACCCGCTAGGATCGGCGGCGATGACGCAGGATTTGCAAATAGCCACCGCCGATCATGGCGGTGGCACCTTCGACCAGGCCGATCACCGCGTCGCGCAGTGCGGAAGTTTTCCAGGGATCGGCAGCGACGCGCTTAGACCCGTAAAGGGCGACGGCAATGTCGCGGTAGCTCGCGCCATTCGAATGGCCGTCAGCGGCCTGCATCATCAGACGAAAGCGGCGGCGCTGCTGCGGGGTCATCCGCGTGTCCGAAGGTTTGGGGCGCCCCTGCAACGAACGCCAGAAACGGGTGAGTGCTTCGATCCGTCCCAATGTTTCTGCGTCCAAGGGGATCAGCGCCGCCAGGTGGCCGTGCGGGTCACTGCCGGGCAGAAGGAGAAGTTGGGTCGCGACACCTGCACTGTGGACAGTGTGACGTCCTTCCGGGCTGTCATGGAGCACGCCCAGGGCGGTCAACGGCGCCGATCGCAAGGAAGACAGGAATTCCGGCGCCGGCACGAGAGAAACCACAGCTGGATCGACGTCAGGCGACCACAGAATGTCTTGCGCCAAGGCGGACAAATCCGGCCTGGCCGGGAAATCGTAACCCCCACAGCCGCTGTGTCTCAGGCTGGAAGGGTGCTTTTTCGGCTCTTGTAGTCAGGAGCGCTTGGTAGTGCCGTTGATAGGGTTCGTGACGCCGCAGACACTCCCAGGCGAGCCCCTCGATGGGCAACGTATCGAAATAATCATAGCTGTCATTGTCTCGCCAATGCGACGTATCCGGCCTCATCCAAAGAGCTCCTCGCAAACACCGCATAGCCCCCGCCTGCAAACTATTCGGGGTTGTAGCGATGGGGGTAAGCCCCCCGCCGGGCAGCGGGTGATGCCGTGCCGGCATCACCCGGGAACCGCAGGCGCTGTGGTGCTAGTTGCCGGGCCGACGCAAGAGATGACGGTAGCCTGCACGCGCCATCCAGCGCGCTCGCGCCAGATGGCTGTCATGGATGCGCCGGGCGCGTTGCGGCTCCTTCGTCAGATCAATGCCGAAGAGAATTTCGACCACCTCGCGCCAGTCCGCGCCGTCATCGGCGGCGTCAAGCAGGCGCATATAGAGCTTGACGTGTTCCCGATCGTATTCGGTGAGTTCGTCACTGGTCGGCGCGGTTTCGTCAAACGGCTCGATCATCGCTTGCCTCGTCTTCCCAGAGTGAAAGCCTGCATTTTACAGAACAATTCTGCCAACGGAGGCCGGTTGATCAGCATCAGGCGATGCGGGTTCGGCATCGCTCTCGGCTTGAGTGAACCGAACCGGACCGTCCGCGGAAGAGGCCCCGGCCTTCCGGCCGGGGCCTGCGCGGGTCCTCAGTCGCTCCGCCGCGCGTTCGGGCGGGACCAGATGAGCGAGAAACCCTCACCTTCCTCGTCGTCGAAGAGGTTGGCGTAGATCGGGGCGTTGAAGCTTGGATCGTCGAGCTTGAGGCCCAGGTAGTCGCGGCCCTCGTTGGAGGTCTTCGACCATGCGGCGCCGATCTCGGCGCGGCCGACCAGCACCCGGTGGCTAGGAGCGTTCTCGCCAGTGGCGCGAGTGTCTGGCACGATGCGCACGTTCTTGGCCTGGACGCTGAGGGTGACGATTTCACCGGTGAATTCGTTCGAGGCGGACTTCTTGAAGGTGCCGATGGTAGCCATTGTAAGTCTCCGTTTTCTGTTCCCGAGCCCGCACCATGCGGCCTCGATGGCGATCACTTGGCCCGAGGCGACCGACGACGCATCGCTTGCGACCGGAGCAACGCGGAGGACGGCGCAGGAACGACTTTCTTGTCTCGCGAGGAATGGCGGCGCTCGGGGTCCCCATGCGCTTGCGGCATGGGGTGGGAGCCGGCAGGGGAAGAAAGTCGAGATGCGCCGTTGCGGCCTGGGCGGTCGAGGCTTCAGCCGTCGTTCGGCCAGATCAGCCCATTGAAGAGGCCGTTTGGAGCGCTCTTGGGACAGATTGGGAACGGAGACGTTGGCGTGCAACGCGCCTCCGGCAGATCGCTACAGGCTTCACCGGCATCGCCCACGCATTCCAGGCACAGATTCCGCGCACCTGCAACGCCGCCGCCACCGCCTGCGCTGCCGTCCTGCCACCGACTGGTCGGTCTGCGATGGGCATCGACCAAAGAAAGTCCAAGTCCCAGACGGGGCCGCGCCGGCACGTGGCCGTTGCTCGATCCTGGCATGGAACCCGATTGCTCCAACCACCGATAATGAGGAGGCTAGGCCTTCGTCGGTCTGGTCCACCTGCGCCGCCCGCGGGGGTCTAGGCTCGAACCACGTCCCTGCCGGATTGGTCGGCTGACGTCATGCCCGCGACCCGCAGATATGCCGTGACGCCGACGGCGGTCGCGCCAATGACGGAGAAGACGACCTGCCAGGTTTCCGAAGGCATCATGTGCTTCGCGATGCCATGGGTGGCATGGTAGCCGGCAACCATCGCAGGCGCGACGAAGACAAGCGTGATCGCCAGCTTCGCCCACATGGAGCTGATAACGCCGAGGAGGATTTGGCCGACGCCGAGCGTCAACCCGGCTGCCAGGATGCCGACGAGGATCGCGCCAAGCCAGCCGGCGCCGGTGTTGAATGCCCACGTACCTGCGCTGACCCCTGCGAACAACGGAAGGGCGAAGATAGCAAGCGTGAAGAGCAACCAGCACAGGATGCCGATGGCCGCGATACAAACGAACATGCCGAGGATGATCATGGTGGTGTCTCCGAGAATAGCTCTGGCGATTGCGCCTTCCACCACCACCGCAACGCCGCGCAGAGCATAGCAACGAAAAGCACCGGCGAGATGCCAAAGCTCTGTTTCGCCAGCGGCAATGTTAGCCCCGTCCTGGGGCGAACGGTCGATTTCGCCGACGATGGCGGTGTCGTCGCCGTCATACTCGTTCGCCGGCACGACCGAGAGAGTGCCGTCGCCGGCACGAAAGATGACGATGGCGACCATGAGGGTGGCGGCGAGGCTGAAGGCGAAGGCATGCGCGTCGGCGAGGGACATCGATCCGGCTCCTGTTTGAAGCGGAGGACCCTCCCCCGCTGACAGGCGCCCGATGTGTTCGGCGGATGGCCGCAATCACCGCGAAGGCGAAGCCGGAGCGGCGGCACGCTTCGCGTAGTCCGACCCCTTGCGGGTTGATGGCGTCAGGCCGTCGGCTGGACCAAGGATCAGCGCAATGGATCGCGGGGGTGGGGTCATCTTCAAGTCAGGAGCAGCGGCGTCGTTAGCGCGACGCTTATGTTCCATGAGAGTCTGAGCAAGCCGCCGCGCGATGTGGCGGGCGTCGAGCGATAAACCGGACGGCCATGAACGCGCTGGGTCCCGTTGGAAGCCGCCACGCTGAAAATGAGGATGAAGCTGGGCGATGACGCTGTGCAGTTGCGGTGGCAGGCCCAATCCAGCTCTCTCGGCGTAACGAGCGGCCTTGCCGAGATCGTGCCCGATATGGCGGCGATTCCAGCGATCGTCGGTCGCTGTTCTGAGAAGATGCGACTTCAGGAGCAATTCAATGGCGATGGCGATGGCGTGAAGGGCCGCATTGCGCCTGCCCAGATCCGCCGCCCGGTCAGCGCCATCGAGGCACACTGCGGCATTGCGCAAGAAGGTGTCGGCCAGCGCGATGTCCGGTGAAGCTATCGGGAAAGGATAAGAGCGACGGCTTGAAGAATGCCGTGCCTCCCCTGCTAATTTATAGGGGGGGTAAGTTCCGAAGGCGCATCGACCAGCGTCCGATATAGGCTGTCAACTTCTTCGTCGATCTCTTCGCGCCTGATCCCGAGCGCCTTAGCGTCGGCGTACAATTTGTGTGTGTACTCACTTATCGAAACCGTGTCGGCCTTCGCCTTTTCGGGGAGATTGTTGCCGATCCCAGCGATCGAGGAAATTGATACCGCGTGTACTCATGGAGCCTTAAGCTCCATTAAGCGCTTAGGTTCCGGCTGTTCGGTGGCGAGGTCATAGACTAGGCTGTTCGCAGCCGCCGAAGTAGCTTTTGACCTTCAATCAGGCCGCACGTCGGCCCAATCACTATGAATTGGCTTCGCACCAAAAATCCATGTGTGAGATGTAAGGCAAGAACCCCATCGGAGTCCGTGAGTTCGACCTGGAGGATGATACCACCCCCGAACAGGCGTCATCGATCATACAGAAAGATGACGCACGACAGTCGCCAGTGATCGGGACCGACGAGACCGCGAAACAGATAGTCGCTCTGCTTCAGCGCGTCTCTCGCTGATTTCGTCAAGTTGCTCGCTTCGGGGGAGCTTCCAATCCTAGACGAGAAGACTGATCGCCAGCGAAAGCGACGGCATCTGCTTCATATTCGAATGCTCGGGAATACGTTTCACCGTTCCTCCCTATGATGCGAACAACCCACTCGCCCAACGAATGGCGGATCTCTAAGAAGAGGGAAGACGAAGGCGGCGGCCGGTACGTGACGCTGTGCAATGCCCTCGGGAGGCCTGTCCCGCCAAAATCGGCACCATCGGAGGAATGAACTTCACGCATGCACTGACTCCCGAGACCGCGAGTCAATTAGCGCGTGCTTAATTAGTTCCAGAACGTTTTAACGAATCGTTGACCGCGCCGTCCCATTATAGGACGGCGCGGTCAAACCCCAACCTTGGCTGCGCAGGCGGCTTCGGCATTGAGTTCCACCCCGAACTGTCGGAGCCGCCACCCACATTTCACAATTTACCAGCAATGGTTGAATCAACCGTTACTGCACGTGCTTTCAATGGCGCTTCCCTGATCGTTAGACTTTGACGGAACAAACAGGGGATTCACAGGTTCGGCGTTCGAGACTCGACCGATGGAAGCGATCTTCGATGACATCGCCAACGCCCTCAGAGCGCCCCGCCAAGACGTGTGGCGCCCTGTCCGGCGCCTTCGCCATCGATATGGTCGGCGAACTCAACTCCCCACGTACGCCGCGTCCTGGCTGCGTCAAGGAAGCTCTTGGAACAGATGGCCGAACGCGAAGACCCCCCGCCGCCAAGTTGAGGCGGCTTCTATGGAAATCCGCTCATCTGACGCCAGAGCAGCGCTGGCAGGTCCATCAACCGGCTACCCTCAGAAGCAGTGCGACACCGACTCCATAAGGGATGAACACAGCCGCCAACGCGACCCAGATGCCCGGATCGGCGAGCACGTGCATTTCCTTGCGAAGCTGTTCCAGACCAACGGCAAAAGGCCGGCTGTGTTCCCAAACCGGAAAAGGCCGGCGCACACATGCGGTCGACGGGCATTAGGTTCCATTGCTAGATCACAAGCAAGCGCGCTTACCTGCAGCGGAACCTGACAGCCATACGACCGTTATTCGAAAGGACAACGAAAGGAGATCGCCATCATGGACTGGAATCGCGTCGAAGGAAATTGGAAGCAATTCAAAGGTAAGGTCAAGGAGCAGTGGGGCAAGCTCACTGATGATGATCTCGACCGCATAGCCGGCAACCGCGATCAGCTCGAAGGTACGATCCAGGAACGCTACGGCATTGAGAAGGATCGCGTGCGGCGAGACGTCGACGACTGGTATGGTCGACAAGACTCGTATTAGGACGGTGCGCCGTTCGGATCGACCTTGTCGGCTTCCAGCCGCGTTGATCTCCACAATGGAGATTGTAGAAATGTCCATCCACAAAGAAGACTATCGAACGAACAAGGCTGACTACCTGATAGCGAAAAGGCCAGATCTGGTTGAGAAGACCAAGCCGAAAAAGAAGACGTTGCGGCGTGACGATCAGCGTTCCGCAAAGTTATTGGAAAACCCCGCCGCGTTACCCGAGAGGCCGGCATCACGCCGTTAGAAATCGCAGAAGGTCAAGAGGAACATTTAAGCGATATTGAATGTTCGACTGTTTATGGACAGCCGAACCGTACTCTCAGCAGATCAATCCAGAGCAGCACGAGCCCTACTGAACTGGTCGCGTGTGCGACTTGCCGCAAAGGCAGATCTTAGCGAAATGGCCATCAGCGATCTTGAGAACGGATTCAGGAGCCCGCGTCCCCACAACATCGCGGCGATCCGCAAAGCGTTTGAAGACGCCGGAATCGTCTTCACCGTCGAAGGCACTCCATCGCTCGCCCGCTCAGAAGGTGGCAGCGGCCTCGCCACCGACAATAGACAGTGGCGCCGGCGGCAGAGAAAATAATAAGGGCGAAAAGCCTACTCAGGAGCGTCTTAGGCTCGGAACTCATACCGGAAGGCTCGCAATGCGGAGCGCTGATTTACGGCTTTGAAGATTGCCGATCTCGTCGACCAAGGTCAGGCCGCTCAATCTGCGATCGAACTCTATGGGCTTGAAGCGCCGACCGCCGTGGCGCACTGCGCTTTGGAGGCACATTTCGACGGCCGACCAAATGACTTCCGCTTTTGGTGCGATGTCTTTCACCAACTGAGAAGACCAAACTGACGGAACTTTTGCCGCGGAATCGTGTTCGTTCGAGCATGACCAGAATAGCAGCCCTTGGCCCACGCATCCCCGGCAAACCACATTCGCCGGCAGACGGACAAGACCGTTTCGACCTTTGGCCCGATATGCGGCCAGCAGGTTGACCGCCGCGACTTCCGTCAAGTGATGTGGCACGAGCAACCAGATCACGAGCCGCTTGAATGGACGCTTAGAGCAGTTCAGATTTTGACTGAATCTGCGGGATTCCCGTGAGAGTGGTTTTGTGATTCAAGATGCTGGCTGGATCGGAGGCCAGCATCAGATGACGGCTCCCCTTTCGAACGATCTACGTGAGCGTGTTGTTGGCGCGATCGAGGCTGGCGAGAGCTGCCGCTCGGTGGCGGCTCGTTTTGGCGTGGCGGTTTCGTCGGCGGTGAAGTGGTCGCAGCGCTATCGGGCGAATGGGTCTGTGGCACCGGGTAAGATGGGCGGCCACCGCAAGCGTGTTCTGGAGCCGCACCGGGCGTTCATCGTGGAACGGATCAACCAGACGTCGCATCTGTCGCTGCATGGCTGAAGGACGAACTTGCGGCGCGCGGTGTGAAGGTCTCGCACGACACGGTATGGCATTTCCTGCGGCGCGAAGGATTGCGGTTCAAAAAAAACGCTATTCGCCCTTGAGCAAGCTCGCGCCGATGTTGCCCGCCGACGACAACGCTGGCGTTCCTGGCAGGCGGGTCTCGATCCGGAACGGCTGGTGTTCATCGACGAAACCTGGATCAAGACCAACATGGCACCGCTGCGCGGCTGGGGACCATGCGGCAAACGCCTGCGCGGCTTTGCTCCGCACGGCCACTGGCGCACGCTGACCTTCCTCGGCGCCCTGCGGCTCGACCGTCTTGCTGCCCCTTGCGTCTTCGATGGACCGATCAACGGCGAGAGCTTCCGGGCCTATGTCGAGCAGCAGCTCGTGCCAGTGCTCCAGCCCGGCGACATCGTCGTCATGGATAATCTTGGCTCCCACAAGTCGGCCGCCATCCGGCAGATGATCCGCGCCGCAGGCGCCAGGCTTTGGTATCTGCCGCCATACTCGCCCGACCTCAACCCAATCGAGCAAGCCTTCGCCAAGATCAAACACTGGATGCGAGCCGCCCAGAAGCGAACCATCGACGACACCTGGCGACACATCGGCCACCTCGTATCAACCATCCAACCCAATGAATGCAGAAACTACTTCGCAAACGCTGGATACGCTTCTGTCAAAATCTGAAACGCTCTAGGTGTTTAGTCCCAAGGTTTGATGGGTTGGATCGAGCCTGAATCGTTCGGGCTCTTTTGTCCAGATTCTGCAGATGTATTCAAAGGGCGTGAGGCCCTTGAGGGTCTTCAGTCGACGGCCGAAATTATAGGCTAAGACGAAATCGGCGAGATGCTGGCGCAGTTGGTCATGGCTCTCGTAGTAGAAGCGTTTGACGGTCGCATCCTTGATCGTGCGGTTCATGCGTTCGACCTGGCCGTTGGCCCATGGGTGCCTTGGCTTTGTCGTTCGGTGGTCGATATCGGCCTTGGCGCAAGTATGTTCGAAGGCGTGCGCCCATATGATTTCTCCCGCCGCCATGGCTTCCTTGATCAGCGGAACGGCCGAGCCGCCGGCACCTGGGGTCGTGAACTGAATGCCGTTGTCGGTAAGCACTGTGTGGATCTTGTAAGGGACAGCATCAAGAAGATGGCGCAGGAAATCGGCGGAGACCGCTGTCGTTGCCTTCTCGTGCAGCTCGACGAAAGCGAACTTCGAGGTCCGATCTATGGCCACGAACATATGCAGCTTGCCCTGCTCGGTTCGGACCTCGGCGACGTCGATATGGAAGTAGCCGATTGGATAGGCCTTGAACTTCTTCCTTGCCGGCTTGTCGCCCTCGACATCCGGCAACCTGCCTATCCCGTGACGCTGCAGGCAGCGATGCAAGGATGACCGCGACAGATGCGGGATCGTCGGTTGGAGAGCATAGAGGCAATCGTCCAGTGGCAGCAGCGTATAACGCCGAAAGGCGACGATGACCGCCTCTTCCTCAGTCGATAGCACTGTCGACTTCGGATCTCTGGGACCAGTCGGAAGATCGGCGGCCGACGTCCGGTTCCTCCACTTCCTAACCGTCTTCTGATTGATGCCGTAGCGCTTCGCCAGCGCCCTCAGGCTCTCTTGACTATGCTGTATCGCTCGACGGATCGCCTCTGTCGTCGTGGCGCTCCCATGAAGAACCTGGCCCATAGCGCATCCTTTGATTCGGACGAAAAGTATGCGCCATCAAAGCCTGGGATCAAACATCTAGGAGCGCGCGAAATGCCCCATGTCGAGGAAATGGCCGGCGAGACCGTGACGGCCACCCACCCACATTTCGCCTAGAAGCGGCGCCCTTGAACCTCATATTCAGCGGCTTCCAGGGTTGCAAGGCCGGGCGCCTTCGGTTCCAAAATGGGTGGCGTCCGGGTATGGGTATGGGTTCCGTTTCGATTAAATTCCCGAGTTGCCGCATCTGCGGCCAAAACAAACTGGTCGCGGTTTTTATCTCAGTTGCGCGGTGGGCCCTCGATGATCTCTCATTTTGGAAGAAAGCGAACCTACCGCAATGGCATCGTTCATCGAACAGCGGACCGCTTATATGCGGCCAGTGGCACCTGCCTTGCGATAGTGGCCGACCGCAATCCAGCAGGATTGCACGTGGCCAGGCTATCTGCGGTGGCGCGCTTACCGGCGATAAGATAGAAATCAGGCAAACGCCGCTACCGCGAAATAGGATTTCATCCAATATGTCGCTCGTTAAGACGTCAAGGATCGCGAAACGCACTGGACCAGACAAGGGTTTGCATCCCGAAAAAGCAGATTTGCCGGCCAGATCACGCCAAAGCATCAAATCAGACCTACCTCACGGACAAATAGCCGAACGGTTTGCCGCCGCCACTGAGGAGCTGGCCAGCGGCATCACCGAGGCATCGGCCGCCGGTGAAGAATTACGGCGATCGATGGAACAGATCGCCGCGGGTGCGGAGGAAGCATCAGGCGCGGCTGAAGAACAACTGCGCACAATCAGCGACTCCACGCAAACGCTGGCCGTGGGACGACGCTTAGCCGAGGATTCGCAAAGGCGATCGGAATCGGTGCAGGGCTTGCTTGCCGATGTGACGAATCAGGTGATGAATGCGGTCAGTGCGATTGAACGAAATGCCGCTCGCCAGGAAAGCTCGGCACAATTGATTGCCGTTATCGAAGAACGCGCTGAAGAAGTCGGAGCTATAGGCCGCACGGTCAGCCGCATCTCGGACCAGACGAATCTGTTTGCCCTAAACGCCGCCATCGAAGCCGCTCGCGCCGGCGATCATGGCCGCGGATTTGCCGTAGTCGCTGAAGAAGTAAGGTCGCTGGCGCAGATATCCGACACCAGCGCACGTGAAGTTCAGGCGCTATCCACCAGCATCCAAAAAGATGTCAGCGCGGTTGCAGCCGGAGTCGCTGCTGCCGCTCACGCTGCGGCATCCGAAGCAAAGGCCTCAAACGTCGTGCTGCGAAACCTTCGCGCCATGCGGGAAACCGCGGGCGAGATCGCGCTCGGCAGCCGCGCCATCTCGCTGGCTTCGGTTGAAGCCGAAAAAGCCGCCACCGAGGCGCAAAAAGGTGCCGAGCAAGTTGCCAGTGCCGCGGAGCAGCAGTCGGCTGCAGCTGCGGAATCGCAGGCAGCGATCCAACAGCAGACGCAGGCGCTTGTTGAAGGCCAAACGGCAGCGCACGCGCTGGCACGCTTGGCTAATCTATTGCGCGGCGGAGACGCAGGAAAAGCCGCCGAGCAGGCGTCCTCGGCAGCCGAACAGCTGTCGGCGAATATTCAGGAGCTCTCGGGGGCCGCCGGTCAGATTCTGGCTGCGGTCGAGCAGATCAACCGTGGCGCCCAGCAGCAGGCGGCGGCCACCCACGAAAGTTCGGCCTCACTGAGCCAGATCGAGCAAAGTGCTGCCCTTGCAAAAGAAAATGCAGTTGCAGCCGAGGAGCGTGTTGCAGCGATGGAACAGTCGCTGAGGGAAACTTACGCGGCGGTCGAAAGCCTTATTAACGGATTGACGGGTTCCCTCCAGGACACGACAGCGAGCGTATCTGCGTTGCTTAGTTTGGAGGTAACTGGCCGCAAGATCGAGAAGATCGTCGATGCGATCACATTAGTCGCGGTTCAGACCAGCATGCTTGCCGTCAGTGGAGCGGTCGAAGCAGCCAGGGCGGGCGACTATGGCAGCGGCTTCTCCTTGGTGTCCAAAGACATTCGCGGGCTGGCGCGCGAAGCATCGCAATCCTTGGATAAAGTGAAGGATACGGTTCGCGGAATGATCGAGCAGATATCTTCGCTGCGTGGCGATCTCGAGCGGATCTGCGGCCTGTCGGAAGTCGAGATTCAGAATAGTCGCGCCACTTTAGCGGTATTTGAGAAGACCAAAGAAGAGCTGGCGCAGCTCGTCGAGGCGAGCAAAGCGATCAATTCTGGCGCTACCGACATACTCGTTGCGGCGAGCCAGGCTTCAGCTGGCGCGAAGCAGATTGCAACAGCCGCAGAGGAAGCCGGTGCAGCGTCTAGAGAGGCATCGACCGCTTCCCAAGAGCAAGCGCGAGGAGCTGAGGACCTGGCTGCGGCGATTGAGGAGATTGCCTCCCTCGCTGAAGAGCTCAAGTCACAAAATGTCTGAGCAAGGCGCGCCAGCGGCGCTATCCAAACGGTTCTTGGCGGTTCGCTGCTCCGAGCATACTTACGCGGTTCCGGTCGATCGGGTGGCCGAGATCGTCAGGGTACCCGTAATGGCAAAGGTGCCGCAAGCCCCAGCGGCTTTGTGCGGATTAGCGAACTTGCGTGGGTCAATTGTGCCAATTGCGGACTTGAGCCGCTTGCTGCGACTTGCTTCTGAAGCTCTGTCGGATTCGGCGCGAGCCGTGGTCATCGACGCACCCGCGCCGTATGCGCTGCTTGTCAACACTGTCGAAGGGATCGTCAACGTACAGGCAAGCAGCATCGAGCAGCGTCATTCACTCAAGGGCGCCGCGGTGAGCAGCGGCGATGACAGTGTCTTCTCAAATGATGGCGAGGCGGTGAGGATTCTCAACGTTGATACCCTGCTCGAAGGGGCGTTTACCCCCCAAGCCCGGGATCGTGTGACCGGCCGCAGCCGCACGTTGGTTCCTGATATGAGCGCGATAGGCGCTGTAGGTCGAGAAATGCTCGCAACGTTCGTAGTCGATGGGCAGGATTACGCATTTCCATTTGCCGAGGTGCAGGAGGTCTTCAATATCCCCCGAGGCCTGACTTCTCTGCCGGGCGCGGATGCGCAGGTCCCTGGTTTGATATCGTTCCGCGACGGACTGCTGCCAATTTTGTCCCTAAGAGCACTGTTTGGCCTCGCTAACGAGCTTCAGGGAAATGAGAAGGTCATCGTCGCGTATGTCCGCGGCACCGCGGTCGGCGTCGTTGTCGACGCTGTCAAGCAGAGCATCGCCATCGATCCTCTGAGGCTGGAACCCGTGCCGCCAATTATGGCCGCCAGAATTGGCGGCGAGGCTAAGGTCAAGGCAATCTATCGGAGCGAGGCGGATAGCCGGCTGCTGTCGGTCTTGCACCCGGATTTGTTGCTCAGCGAGGAAACCATGCGTGGTCTGGGTCATGTGCAAGCTCCGGCCCGAGACGGCTCCGCACCGACAGAAGGTTCAAAGCGCGACGAGATCAAGCTGCTCGCCTTCCAACTTGGCGCCGGCGAATTCGCCTTGCCCATTGAGGTCGTCGAGGAAGTTGCACTGGTGCCGGAGCGTGTGACGCGGGTTCCAAAGACGCCCAAATTTCTTGAAGGGGTCATCAATCTGCGCGGCGAGGTGCTGCCTGTCATCGATCAGCGGAAGCGCTTCGACATGCCGCCGTTTGAGAATCGTGGCCGGACGCGTCTGATTGTGGTCAAATCCGGTTCCCACCGCGCCGGGATCATCGTCGACAGCGTCTCGGAAGTCCTGGGCGTCGATGCATCAGCGCTCGCTCGGGCGCCGGATCTGGCGGGAGAAACTACGCGCCTGATCCAGTCGATCGTCAGCCTGGATGAAGGCGTTCGCATCCTCATGCTGCTTGATCCAACCGAACTGCTCACGCGTGCCGAGCGCACCTTTCTGGACTCTTTTCAAACCAAGCTGCAGACTTGATCAAGGTTCTGATCATCGACGACTCTGCCCTCGTTCGAAAGCTGCTTGCCGGAATGCTGTCGGACGCATCCGAATTCCAAGTTGAAACCGCTCGAAATGGCGCCGAAGGACTGGAGCGCCTGCACGCCTTCCGCCCCAATGTGGTCACGCTCGATGTCCACATGCCGCAGATGAACGGCTTTATGTGCCTTGATCGTATCATGCTGGAAAGGCCGACCCCGGTCGTCATGGTATCGTCAGTGACATCACAGAGCGCCGATGAGACCCTGCAAGCGCTTCGCCTCGGCGCATTCGATTTCGTTGCGAAGCCTTCGGGAACATTGTCCTTACGCGTTGATCAGATGAAAGACGATCTGCTCGACAAGATTCGAACCGCCGCCGTCACCGGCATCAAACCCACGCTGCGATTGCAGGAACGTATACGCCACCGTATAGGGCAGACGCTGCCGACAAGTCCTTATCCCGCCCCAATAGCGTCAAAAAAACCCATCGTAAAAACTGGGGTAAATGGGCTGGTGCTCATCGGCGTTTCGACAGGAGGGCCGCCAGCACTGGAGGCTGTTGTCGGAGCGCTGCCAGCATCGTTCTCCTGGCCAATTTTGATTGCTCAGCACATGCCAGAATCCTTCACGGGCGCACTGGCCAAACGTTTGAACAGCCTGAGCGCCATCGAGATCGTGGAGGTTACCCGCCCTACGGAAGTCGTGCCTGGTGTCGCTTACATTGCGCGGGGTGGGGCGGACATGATTTTATCGCGCCGAGGAGGCGTCGTATTTGCCATGAATGTCCCGTCCCAGGTCGACTATCCCTGGCATCCAAGCGCCGACCGGCTTGTTCGAAGTGCCATGGAACAAATACCTCCCAGCGACCTTATCGGTATTCTCATGACCGGAATGGGCAATGACGGCGCCAGTGCTATGAAACTCCTGCACGAGCGAGGCGGAACGACGATCGCTGAAGCGGAAGAAACCGC
The DNA here is from genome assembly GCF_040318265.1 of Mesorhizobium sp. M1252. Classification (NCBI taxonomy): domain Bacteria; kingdom Pseudomonadati; phylum Pseudomonadota; class Alphaproteobacteria; order Hyphomicrobiales; family Phyllobacteriaceae; genus Mesorhizobium; species Mesorhizobium sp. M1252. Next base: position 47,007 of record NZ_JAMYLX010000026.1, read on the forward strand.
AGTGGTTTGGGGGATGCCCGGGGAATTGGTCAAGGGCGGTGGTGCAGATTGGATTCTGCCGCTACCCGAGATAGCCCGGCAATTGATGAAGGTTGTGCCTTGCCTCTGATCCGCAAAGAGCTTCCCAACCAAGCCGGGATCCGCGACGCATCGCCCACGGATGCATTTTCTTCGTTGACGAGTCGGAACAGTGAGGAAAGGCGAGCGGCGGCTCGCGAGTTTATTGTCACCTCTGACAACGCCGGTGTGATCTCCAGCGCAATTCAGAGTGAAGCGGTTGATGGCGTGCTGCAGGCTTTGTTTACAGCCCTTATGCGATCAGCCAATGCGGCAAGCGTCGACGTTGCTCTGCAATACCTACGATCCGACGATGCCCGCTTGCGCACCGGGGCACTAGACGCCTTGCGCGCATTGCAAGATCAGCTCCTGCCGCGGTTGACTGGACTGCTCAGTGACCCGGAGCCCGACGTTCGCATCCTCGCCTGCGAACTCGTTCGCGCGCAGCAGCCTTCAACGGTGATTGATTTGCTGGTTCCCCTCCTGGCTAATGATTGCAATGGCAACGTTTGCGGTGCCGCGATCGACGTCATGGCGGAGGTGGCGGCGCCTGACCACGTTGCCTTGTTACTCCAGTGCGCCGCGCGTTTTCCCTCGGATCCCTTTTTGGATTTCGCCGCCAAAACCGCGGCCCTCCGGATCGGGGCGCGGAACGCCCCTCAGTGATCGAGATCACGGACGAAGAGATCCGTCGACTGGGAGACTTCCTCTATCGACGCACCGGCATGGTCTATTCGGTATCCAAGCGCTATTACATAGAGCGCCGGATCGCTGATCGTGCAAACGCAACCGCCTCTCCTTCTTTCGAAAGGTATTTCGCAAAACTTCGTATTGATGCCGAGGGTGAGATCGAGAAGTTCATCAACGCCTTTACCGTCAATGAGACTTATTTCAACCGGGAAGATCATCAATTTCGGTGTCTCACGAAGGATTTGCTGCGTGAAAGAATCGCAGCCGGCTATGGGAAAGACCAGTTGCGTTTGTGGTCGGTACCTTGCGCGACTGGGGAAGAACCCTATTCGATTGCGATGTGGCTCTTGGACAAGTGGCCGCTGGTCGACGCCTACAGCATCGAGATTTGCGGCTCAGATATCGATACCGAAGCGCTTGCCGCGGCCAAGCGCGGCTTTTATGACAAGCGCGCACTGATGCGCTTGCCGGGCCAGGTCATCGACCGCTACTTTCACCAAGAAGCCGACGATCGGTGGCGGCTTGTCGAAGAGTTGAGGGAGTCGGTGCAATTTTCCAGTGTCAATCTAATAGAATCTAACGAGACCAGGCACCACGGCCAATTCGATGTCATTTTTTGCCGAAACGTCCTCATCTACTTCGACGACGCTTCGCGTCGCATTGCTGCAGACAACCTCTATGAAAGCCTTTTACCCGGCGGCTACATTTGCCTTGGCCACACAGAGTCGATGAGCCGTATCTCTCCGCTGTTCGAAATCCGTCGGTTCGAAGATGGTATTGTCTATCAGAAACCAGAGGTCGGGCGGTGAGCAAACCTACGCTCCATCGCGTCCTGGTGGTCGATGACGCAGCTCTCGTGCGCCTGTACTATCGAAGCGTGCTGGAGCCAGCGGGCTATGAGGTGTTCGAGGCTTTGAACGGGGTGGAAGCCTTGGAGCAACTGCTTGGGTTCGAGATCGTCGACCTTCTGATCGTGGACATCAACATGCCGGTCATGGATGGCCTCAGCTTCTTAAGGATGCTTCGGCAACGAGGCGAACCGTTTGCGTCCACCCCCGTGCTCATCACCAGTACGGAAGCCGGGCTCCATGACCTGCGGGCTGCCCAAATTGCCGGAGCGAACTTCTACGCCGCCAAGCCCGTCGCTGGGCAGGACCTGTTGGAGCTCGTTGCCTTGCTTGCTGGATCAACCCATGATTGAACTTCTTGAGCAGTTCCTGGTGGAGTGCCGCGAGTCTGTGCAGCAGGCAACACTGGATCTTCTGGCGCTCGAAGGTGATTCAGGCGATCACACTAGGCTGGACAGTGCTTTTCGGTCGTTTCACACCCTCAAGGGCGGGGCCGGTATCGTCGATTTTCCAGATATGGCGAGGGGTCTGCACGCGGCTGAGGAACTGCTCGATTCCGGCCGGTCCGGTACGAGGACGTTAAGCACTGCGGATATCGGCAACTGTCTCTGGGCATTGGATCAAGTCACCGGCTGGCTCGATAGCATTGAGGTAAAGGGAACTGTCCCGGAGGATGCAGGGTCGACCGCGGATGAGATGGTCCGCCGCTTGCAAGCGGCGCTATGGGAAGAACCTCCGGGAAAGAGCCCGCCCGCCTTGTTGGCGGCGGGGTGGTTGACATCTCTTTTGAAGGCCAACCATGATGTCGCAGCCCGAGCCTCAACCGGGTTGTTGTTCCAGCCCGACCCACAGTGCTTCTTTCGCGGCGAAGATCCCCTTGCGTTGGTCGCCGGCCTGCCTGGCCTGTTAGCTCTTCATGTGGAACAGGTTCATGTCTGGCCTTCGTTGAGGGAAGGTGATCCATTCGAGTGCAACCTGCTCTTCACAGCGTTGTCCTCTGCTCCGCAGGACGCTTTGTTGCGCTATACCCAAGCGATAAGCTCGGACTCTTCGAGCGTCCTCGAGATCCGCGAGCTTTCTTCTGCCGTCCCCGATCAGCGCGCAGGACTTAGCCGGATGGCGCGGCTGGTGCTCGAAGCGCAGTCCCAACTCCTTTCCCAGGTCGCGACCACAGGTCTGGCCGGCCGAGTAGGCGCCGCGCGGCGCGTGGTGATGAATATCCTGGCTCGGAGCGTCCGGCACAAGGATACGCTGGAACGCTACGATGGTAGTGTGCCGGACGCGGACGATCCAGAGGGACGACAAGCACTCATCCTCCTGATCGACCGGGTTTTGGGAGACGAGGCCCAAGTCCTCGAATTCTCCGTGAACCGGGATTCCCGCCTCGCCATCCCGAACTCAAATGCTGCCCGATCACTGCGGGTGAGCGTCGAACGCATTGATGCCTTAGTGAATTTGGCCGGCGAACTGTCGGTTGCCAAGAATGCCCTAACGCATGCCGCAACGCTAGCCCGGAGTGGAACTCCATCGGCGGATTTGGCGGCCGTGTTGGAGGAACAACAATCCCGACTGGAGAGGTTGGTCGATGAGTTGCAGCGTTCTGTCTTGAGCATCCGTGTCTTGCCCATGCGACAGGTGTTCCAAAGGTTTCAGCGCTTGGTGCGAGACCTTGCGACCGAAACGGGTAAGTCAGTGGTTCTCGTGACAGAAGGGGAGAACACCGAAGCAGACAAGACCATCGTCGAGGCTCTTGGAGAGCCGATTATGCATGTTCTTCGCAATGCAATCGACCATGGTGTCGAACCGGCGGACGAGCGCATCAGGACAGGGAAGCCACCGCATGCCACGATCTGCCTGCGTGCAGCGAAAGTCGGCGACAGCATTGTCGTTGAGGTGGAAGACGATGGTCGAGGTGTGGATTTCGCGAGAGTTCGACGGGTTGCGGCAGAACGCGGCCTGACGACCGGGTTCGCCTCGCTTTCCGATGACGATGCATTGGAATTGCTGTTCAATCCGGGGTTCTCGACAGCCGCAACTGTCAACACGGTCTCCGGTCGTGGGGTTGGGATGGACGCGGTGCGATCGGCGATCGAGGCGCTCGGCGGATCGGTTGGCATTGAGACGAAGCCCGGAAGCGGGACGATCGCAAAATTCACCCTGCCCTACTCCATCCTGATGACGCACCTGGTCACCGTGGAAGTAGTCAAACAAGTTTTTGGCGTTCCGCTTGAGAAAGTTATCGAAACCCGTCGACTTTCGCGCGGTGATGTCTCGATGGTTGGCGCCGCGCGCGTGTTCGGGCATCGCGGCCATACCATCCCGCTCGTTAGTCTTGCGGCGACGCTTGGCGAAACGCCGTCGGAAACGATCGCCGACGATTTCCAAGTCGTAGTCGTCCTGGTCGGGAACGACATGTGCGGGATAGAGGTCGATGATGTCGGGGAGACAATGGATATACTGATGAGACCCATCGAGGGGGTGCTCGCGGGTGTAGAAGGCGTTGCAGGCGTCACAATTTTGGGTGATGGCCGCGTCATGCTTGTTCTCGATGTGGAGGCTTTGGTGAAATGACCGTCATTTCCGACCCAAGCGGTGGACCGATCCAGCTTGAGGGCGACTGCACTTTAGAAGACAGCGAAACCCTGCTGGCAATGCTGGTTGAGTCAGGCAACATCTTAGTTGACTGGCGGAAGTGCACCAAGATCCATGCTGCCGTTCTGCAAGTCCTGATGGCGGCCCGCGTGAGGGTCATTGGGCCGTCGGGCTCGCCATTTCTCGAAAGCTATTTTCATCGCGGCTTCCGGGCAGTGCATGGCGGCTAGTTCACAATTATTGCATTTTATGCGATATCCCTAACCCCAGCTGAAATGAAGGTCGTAATGAACGTTTTGATCGTCGACGACAGCAAGCTTGCGAGAATGGCCTTGGTCAAGATTCTCGCCAAGAACTATCCGACATGGGTGCGTAAAGAGGCCGGCAACGCTGATGAGGCGCTTCAACTGGCGAGTGAGTTCGCGGCTGATATCGTGTTGATGGATTACAATATGCCCGGCCGCGATGGGCTTGCCTTGGCGGCGGACTTTCGTGCCCAGGATCCGTCAATGCGATTGGCACTGATTTCCGCTAATCAGCAGCACGAGATAGTCGAAGGTGCAAAGGCGCTGGGCGCTTCCTTCCTGACCAAGCCAGTGAATGGCCCGGACCTGGTTGCGTTTCTCGGCAAACCCGACACTCCCATTGGTCAGGACGATCAATGATGACTCCGGCCGACCTTGTCTTGGAAGAACTCGAGAAGGATGCCCTCACTGAACTGGTGAACATCGCCGTCAGCCGAGCCGCCAAGAATCTCCGCGAGATGGTTGGACGACAGGTGTTCCTGTCCGTCCCAAGAATCAACCTCGTCGGCAGGCAGCAAGCCATCGATATCTTGGACGAACGCGAGATGGACCGTCTGGTTGCCGTTCACCAGGTTTTCGAAGGTGATATCACTGGTCGCGCGTTGCTTATTTTCCCAGAGGAGCGAAGTCTCGAACTTGTGCGTGCTGTAGCCGGTCCGGACCATTCATTGGAAGACATCATCGACCTTGAACAGGAAGCACTCGCAGAGACGGGCAACATCATTCTCAATAGTTGCCTGGCCACCATCGCCAACCTGTTGCGCCGTAGTCTTCGCGTCTCCTTGCCTGAGGTCATTCGAGGCACTGGAACCGACTTCTTCAATCTGGCGCCGCCGCCCCTACCCGGCGAGGTCGTACTGTTTCTCTACATAAACTTCACCGTCAAGGACAATGACATCACGGGCTACATTGCCATGCTGATGGACATGCCTTCCCTAGCGGTTTTAAAGGGCCTCTTGTGCGAGTTTATCGAGCGGATCGGTGGGAACGATAAATAGTGCCATGTTGAACACTTCTCACGATAATTCGACGCCGATATTAGATGCACTCGATTGCGGTATAATCGTGCTCGGTTCTCAAAGGCAAGTGACCGCCTGGAATGCCTGGATCGCCGCAGCCAGCAATATACGGACGACCGAGGCGATCGGAAAATCAATGGAGGAGCTTTTTCCCGGCCGGCCGCTCGGCCCAATCCTCGTTGCGTTAAACGAGGCTTTGGAAGCCGGGGCCTCCAGCCTGCTGACCCCTACACTCCACCCAGCCCTGCTTGCGTTGCGGACGCGAGCGGGCCAGCCGCTGATCCATAGCATTTCCATCCGACCAATCGGGGCGATAGGTGCGTATGAATGCCTTATTCAGATTTCGGATGTGACGGGGGCGATGCGGCGGGAAGCCGTGCTGCGCCAACGGCAGAATGCCCGTTATGATGCGGTCATGGAAAGCGCCGCGGAAGCCATTCTTACCCTGGATGACACTGGGGCAATCCAGGGAGCCAATTCGGCGGCCGAGGTGCTCTTTGAAATCGACAAGGCATCGCTTGCCGGTCAGCCGAGCGCCGGTCTGTTCGTGGAAGGCGACCGGTGGTCGCAATTGCACGACGCCAGTCGCTCAGGGCAGCAAATAGTTCATCGAGAGGTTTCCGTGAAGCGGCGCAACGGGTCGACGCGCCATCTCGAAGCTTCGATTAGCCGTTGGTCAGGTGGCGCCAAGCAATTCACCACCGCCTTTTTGCGCGATGTAACAGATCGCCTGTCCTCACAACTGAAGCTGAAGACCCTGAATGAGACGTTGGAGCAACGGGTAGCTGACGCAACCGGTGAGCGCGATATGATCTGGCGCGTCAGCCAGGATCTTTTCGTCGTAACGGATTTCGGCCTCAAGTGCCAAAGTGTGAATCCGGCCTGGACCGAGCATCTCGGCTTGGACGAAAGCGAGGTCGAGGGTAAGACTTTCGAGGATTTCGTTCATCCTGAAGATGTTGCGGCTGTGACACGGCTCTCACTATCGGATAGCCGGGTTGCGGTTCGCGACCTCGACTTACGCATGCGTGCCAATGATGGCAGGTTCATCTGGTACAGTTGGCAATTTATGCCGCGAAACAACCAATATTACGCCGCCGGGCGCGACATCAACGTCCGCAGGAATTTGGAGGATCAGCTGCGCCAAAGCCAGAAAATGGAGGCGGTGGGGCAACTCACGGGCGGTATCGCGCACGACTTCAACAACATGCTGGGAGTTGTCATCTCAGGACTCAACTTGATCCAGCGGCGCGTCGACCGCGGCGAGCCCGGCGTGCACCAACTGATCGCAGCCGCGACCGAGGGTGCCCACAAAGCTGCCATGCTGACGCAAAGGCTACTGGCTTTTTCCCGGCAGCAGCCGCTTTCCCCTGAATCCCTCGACGTCGGCCGGATGGTGCAGGATATGTCGGAGCTTTTGCGCCGGACGCTGGGCGAGCACGTAACACTCAATACGGTCGTGCAATCCGATGACGGTGCAGTGCTCGCTGATCCCAGCCAACTCGAAAATGTCCTCGTAAATCTGGCGGTCAACGCTCGCGATGCCATGCCGGAGGGCGGAACCCTGACAATCGAAACCTCTGCACTCCTGGTCGACCAGTCGGTTGCTGCAGATCATGGCATTTCCCCCGGCCCCTACGTCCTTATTGCGGTGAGGGACACGGGCTCGGGTATGAGCGCGGAGGTTCTGGAAAGAGCCTTCGAGCCGTTTTTTACCACCAAAGGTGTCGGCAAGGGAACCGGCCTTGGGCTGAGTCAGGTGTTTGGCTTCGTCAAGCAGTCCGGTGGCTATGTCAAAATCGATTCAAAACTGGGGGTGGGGACTACCATCAGCATCTGGTTGCCAAGGCACAATGGTCCCGCCGATGGAGCACGGCGGGCGAACAGCCAAGACGTTGCCAATGGCAAGCCAGAGGAATTGATCCTCGTCGTCGAGGACGAGGCGAGTGTAAGACAACTGACAATGCAAATGCTCGAGGATCTCGACTATTCGGTGATTTCTGCTGAGAATGGGGTTGAAGGCCTGCGCATTCTTGAGGATCGAGGAGACGTTTCCTTGCTGCTGACGGATGTTGTCATGCCCGGAATGAACGGTCGGGAATTTGCGGATGCTGCCGTTGAATTGCGGCCTGACTTGAGGGTGCTCTTTACGTCCGGTTACGCACGTGATGCCATAGTTCGCAATGGGATCATCGATCCAAACGTTCAACTCCTGCAGAAACCCGCTACCCTCCAAGCTCTCGCCCAGAAAGTCAGATTGGTTCTGGATAACTAGCCATTCGGCAACCGCCGTTCCGGTTTTCAGGCAAGAGGGTAGCGCGCTCGACTTGTCATATTAGACGCAAAGCGGTCATTGAGCTCTATTGAGAGCTTCGGGTCACCACGAGCGTCCGCGGTGATGCCGCCGACATTTCTCCTCGGGTCTCTACCGACGTGGTCGCGGGTGCAACAATCTGTTGCACAACTCTGCTATCTGTCCCGCCAATGCCTGACCCTCAACTTGCTCACCCCTGAATAAGTCATCGCTCGCTGTCACGGCCAGGTAAGCGACGGGACTCTTCGAACGGGCGCGTTGCATGCGGATCAGGCCATCGTTCCTCAAGATCAGCAAAGCAATCATCTATCCCAGCGGCGAGTGGATCGCTGGGACAAATCGATCGTGGTCGTCTGCAAACAAAGACGCGAACTGCCGCGGGAGAAGAAGACGGCACGGCCAGAGTAAGCAGAGAGGCGGTTCATTCGCCCGAGAGGCGTGGGTTAGAGAAATATGCGTGCGAATCCGTGCTCGATCGGGGCGTCACAGTTTTCATACATAACTAACCCGCTCGATACCCTTTGCGAACGCAGCGTCACGTCTAATCAGAATGGCTTTGAAGAGCGTGACTTGAGCATCTCTGTCGCGGGTGTTTTGGGGGTTAAATCCGCCCTTCCCTACGGTTGTGTGCGTCAAGTTCTGCAAAATGGGCGATCATGAAACTGGTCATGCGGCTTGGCGTAGAGCGAGCTTCTTGTGCTCGCGCAGATCATCCATGTTGATATAGCGGTTGGCCTCCATCCAGTTTTCATTGGTTTCGACGGCCAGCTGACCAGGCGCAGGCGCAGGCAGCTTTCGGCGTTCGGGAAGATGCGCACGACATAGGTGCGCCGGCGGATTTCCTCGTTGAGCCGTTCAAGCATG
>NZ_JAMYLX010000027.1:0-42696 GCF_040318265.1 Mesorhizobium sp. M1252
GCTTGGCGATGCGGCGGACGCATAGGGGGAGAGAAGTGTCACCTATGTATCCGGTTCAAAGTGTTACCCATCTATCGGCTGGACAAGCCTGGCTGGGACAGCGCCAACGTCCGGAAAGATGGGGGGGAGCGCCCCGGCCGTAAGCGCAGGTCCTGCACGAAAACTGCACATCCCTGCGGAAAACCTCCTCCGCTCCGCCCCGCCGTTTCCATGCGAGCCCGCGACAACAGCGGCATGCAACAACGAGACGCTCACCTTTGGTCCTCGCCCTATCGCCTGCGCAGCGAAAGCTGGTGGTTGGTCGATCCGCCCCGGGCGGCGGCCCGCCCTTACCTGGAAGCGAGCCTGCTCCCTTTTATCCGCCCACCGGCCGAGCGGACCCAGCCCATCAGGAAAATCCGCGCATGACATCGTTTGCAAGCTTTTCCAGCCGCTTCGGCATCGCCGTCCTGCTCGTGGCGCTGGCGGATTTTTTCTTTTACGGCCAGCCCGCCGGGATCACGGTGCTGCTGTTTGCCATCCTGATCGCCGGCGCGGTGGTCGCTGTGCATCCTGCCGCACTGAATTCCACCCGACCCTGGCTCAAGCCGGCCGCTTTGTCCGTCGCGCTGCTGCCGCTGGCCGAGAACGTCAGCCCGCTGTCGGTGGCGATAGCTGTCGTGGCGCTGGTGGTGTTTGCGCTGTCCCTGTCCGGGCGGCTGCGGCACGGCATCGCCCGCATTGCCGGCCAGGTCGCGCTGTTCCTGCTGGCGGCGCCGCTGCGCCTTATCCGTGACTTTTTCCAATGGCGCCGCACGGTGCGCCGGCTTGGCGGCCGCCGCACCCACCTGGCGTCCATCATCGTCTGGGTCATGCCGGTGACGCTGGGCGCGGTGTTCCTGTTCTTGTTCGGCGCCGCCAATCCGGTCATCGAATACTGGCTGTCGCTGATCGACCTGATGAAGCTGCTCGATCTCATCCAACTGGCGCGGATCGTCTTCTGGCTGCTCGTGCTCGCCGGCGTCTGGGCTTTCCTGCGGCCTCGCCTGCCGCGTTTCCTGCGCCGCCTTCCACGCCGCCTTCCACCTTTGACGCCGTCTGCAGCCGTGGCCGCACCGGCCGCGACAAAATCCGCCACGACGATCGAGGCCGTCGTCTTCGGCAAGGCCGCGATCCTGCGCGCGCTGATCGTCTTCAACGCCTTGTTTGCGCTGCAGACCGGGCTCGACGCAGCCTATCTCTGGGGTGGGGTCGCCCTGCCGGACGGGTTGAGCTATGCCGCCTATGCCCATCGCGGCGCCTATCCGCTGATCGCCACGGCGCTGCTGGCCGCCGGCTTCGTGCTGGCGGCGCTGCGGCCGGGCAGCGAAACCTCAGGCGATCCGCTGATCCGCCGGCTGGTCTATGCCTGGGTGGCGCAGAACATCGTGCTGGTCATCTCGTCGATTCTCAGGCTCGATCTCTATATCGGCGCCTATGCACTGACCTACTGGCGCATCGCGGCTTTCGTCTGGATGGGGTTGGTGGCGTCAGGGCTTGTACTGATCATTGCCCGCATCGCGCTTGGAAAATCCAACGAATGGCTGCTCTCCGCCAATCTTGCGACGTTATCGGCGACGCTTTATGCCTGCTGCTTCATCAACTTCGCCGCAGCGATCGCCAACTTCAATGTCGACCATTCCCTTGAAATGACCGGCGACGGCACGCCTATCGATACCGAATATCTGCGCTCGCTCGGCGCTGCCGCCATGCCGGCGCTGGACCGCCTCTACATGCATCAATTCGGAAACCAAACCACCTGTCTGGCCGATCAAATGATGATCGACGACACTATCGCCGAGCAGAAGCAGTGGCGCGCCTGGAGCTTTCGCGGCTGGAGGCTCGTGCAGGTTCTCGACAAGAGAGGTCCGCTCGTGCTTCCTCCACCTACCCAGCCCTCGCAACCTTCAGTGCCGGACCGTTAGATCCATGCCGCATCAGATCCTGGTCGCCGACGACGATCCGCACATTCGCGAGATCATCTGCTTTGCGCTGGAGAGGGCCGGGATGAAGACGCAGGCCGTCGCTGACGGCGCAGCCGCCCTGCAGGCGATCGAGCGCCGCGTGCCCGATCTCGTCGTGCTCGACATCGGCATGCCGGAGATGGACGGGCTGGAGGTCTGCCGGCGGCTCAGACAACGCTCCGATGTGCCGGTGTTGTTCCTGTCGGCGCGTGACGAAGACATCGACCGCATCCTCGGGCTCGAAATGGGCGGCGACGACTACGTGACGAAACCGTTCAGCCCGCGCGAACTGGTGGCGCGCGTGAACGTCATCCTGCGCCGCGCCCGCCCGGTGGCGCCCGACCCGGTCGACGACAAGAACTTCGCGCATGGCAAGCTCAGCCTGGTGCCGGCCAGCCACGGCGCCAGTTTCGACGGCAAGGCGCTGGCGCTGACGGCGATCGAATTCTCGATCCTGAAAGGATTTCTGGCGCGGCCGGCGCATGTGCTGGGGCGCGACCTGGTGGTCGCTAGCGCCTATGCCGCCAACATCCATGTCGCCGACCGTACCGTCGATAGCCACATCCGCAACATCCGCGCCAAGCTGGCGGCGGCAGGCTGTCTCGACGCCATCGAAACCGTGCATGGCGTCGGTTTCCGGCTTGGCCGATGCGGCGCCTGAGCGACGCCAAATGGATCGGCACCAAATGGCGGCCAAGGCTGGCCACGGTGGTCCTCGCCATCCTCATCATGGTGCTGGCGCTGCCGCTGGTCGGCTTGTTCTTCTTCCGGCTTTATGAAAACCAGCTGATCCGCCAGACCGAGGGCGAGTTGATCGCGCAAGGCGCCGTCATCGCCGCCATCTATGCGCAGAATATCAGTGACGCCGCCATTGCCCCGGAGAAGCTTGGGGTGCCGATGCAGGCTGACAGCGGCGAAGCCAGCCGCGGCGACGACACGCCTTACCAGCCGATCGAGCCTACCCTCGATCTCGCCTCCGACTATTTGCTGCCGACCCGGCCCGCCGGCGTCGCTGCCGCCACCGATCCGGCCTTTGCAGCGATCGGCGCGCGGCTGTCGGGCATTCTCGACACCACGCAGAAAACCACCCTGGCCGGCTTCCGGCTGCTTGACCCGCATGGCGTCGTCATTGCCGGGCGCGACGAGGTCGGCCTGTCGCTGGCCCTTGTAGAGGAGGTGCGCACCGCCCTTACCGGCCACTATGCCAGCGCGCTCAGGCAACGAATTCCCGACCAGCCGCCGCCGCCGCTCTATTCGGTCAGCCGGGGCACCAAGGTCCGCGTCTTCGTCGCCATGCCGATCGCGGTCGACGGCCATGTCGCCGGCGTGATCTACCTGTCTCGAACGCCGAACAACATCGTCAAGCATCTCTATGGCGAACGCGGCAAGGTGACGCTGGCGGCCATCGCCATGCTGTTCGGCACGCTGCTGATCGCGCTGGTCTTCCTGCGCACCGTCAGCCGGCCGCTCTACGCGCTGATGGAGCGCACGAGGCGCATCGCCGCCGGCGACCGCGACGCGATCCGGCCGCTCGACCATCACGGCACGCGCGAAATGGCCGAGCTGTCCGCCGCCTTCCTCGACATGGCCGAAAAGCTGCAGGCGCGCTCCGACTCGATCCAGACCTTTGCCACCCATGTCTCGCACGAGCTCAAATCGCCGCTGACGGCGATCCAGGGCGTGCGCGATTCCGTCGAGGCGATGGACGCGGCAGAGCGCAAGCGGTTTTCCGGCAACATCGTCAACGATGCCGGAAGGCTCAATCTGCTGGTACGGCGCCTGCTCGATCTGGCGCGCGCGGAAAACCTGGCGCCGAGCGGCGAAAGCACATCGCTCGATGCGGCGCTGGCATTGCTGCCGGTGGACGGCAGGCTGGCTGTGACCATCGAGACGGGCGGCGAAACCGGTCTGCGCATCTCGGCCGAGAATGCGGCGATCGTGCTTGCCAACCTGATCGACAATTCCGCCAGGCACGGCGCGACCCAGGTTTTGCTGGCGGCTGCCAGCGCCGACGGCAAAGTGACGATTGCGATCAGCGATGATGGCGCCGGCATTTCGCCGAGCAACAGGGCGCGCATTTTCGAGCCGTTTTTCACCACGCGGCGCGAGTCCGGCGGCACCGGCCTGGGCCTCGGCATCGTGCTGGCCCTCCTGAAAGCGCATGATGGCACGATCGCGCTGGTTGACTCCGGGCGCGGCACGCGCTTCGAGATTTCCTTGCCAGCCGCGTGAGGGCTGGTGGATCGGAGAACAAAGTGCGCTACGACATCGTCATCATCGGCGGAGCCATCGTCGGCTCCTCGGTCGCCTACTACCTTCGCGAGGAAGGCTTTTCCGGCTCCATCGCGCTGATCGAACGCGACCCGCAATTCGCCCATGCGGCAACGACGCTGTCCATGGCCTCGATCCGTCAGCAATTCTCGATTCCGGAAAATATCCGGCTGTCGCAGTTCACGCTCAACCTGTTCCGGCGGCTGAAGGAGACCTTCGGCACCGACGCCGATATCGGTTTTCGCGAAGGCGGCTATCTCATCCTGGCCGGCGACGCCGGGTTGCCGATCCTGAAAGCCAACCACGAGGCGCAGGTCGCCGAGGGCGCCGACATTCTGCTCGAGGACGCCGACCAGCTGGCAAAGCGCTTTTCATGGCTGTCGACCGAAGGCATCAGCGCCGGCGCCTTCGGCCGTACCGGCGAGGGCTGGTTCGACGCTCATGCCATGTTGACGCTGTTTCGCAAGGCATTGCGTGACAGACAAATAGATTTCATCGCCGCCGACGTCACCGGCATTGAGAGGCAGGGCAACCGCGCCACCGGAGTGGACCTCGACAATGGCGAAAGACTGCAAGCCGGCATCGTCGTCAACGCCGCCGGGCCGAATGCCGGCAAGGTGGCCGGCATGGCGGGGCTCGTGCTGCCCGTCGAGCCGCGCAAGCGCAACGTTTTCGTCTTCGAGGCGCGGGAAAAATACGTCGACATGCCGCTGCTGGTCGACCCATCCGGCATCTATGTCCGGCCTGAAGGCTCGGTCTATCTCACCGGCGGCGCCGAACCGGAGGAGGGCGATGGCCCCGCCGACCCCAGGGATTTCGACGTCGACTGGCCGCTGTTCGAAGAGGTGATCTGGCCCGTGCTGGCAACCCGTATCCCTGCCTTCGAGGCGATCAAGCCGACACGCGCCTGGGCCGGCCACTACGACTACAACACGCTCGACCAGAATGCGGTGATCGGCCCGCATCCCGAGGTCGGCAATTTCATCTTCGCCAACGGATTTTCAGGCCACGGCCTGCAGCAGGCGCCGGCCGTCGGCAAGGCGCTGGCGGAGTTGTTGGTGCATGGCGGGTATCGGACGGTGGATTGCTCGGCGTTTGGGTACGCCAGAGTGGCTGAGGGAAGGGCGTTCCGGGAATTGAATGTGATTTGAGGCGGCAAAAGCTCACTGTCGAGTTCCCGCCCACCCCCCTCTGCCCTGCCGGGCATCTCCCCCGCAAGGGGGGAGATTGGCAGCTTCGGCGAAGGCGCCATTCTTGCAACGTCGGCGATTGGCGAAAGCGGTCGCGGCATCTGATCTCCCCCCTTGCGGGGGAGATGGTCGGCAGGCCAGAGGGGGGTGCTGTCCCGCGAGAGTCTAAGCAACCATCGCACTGACAGCCATCGCGTTGCCCAGTGCATGCCCGGCGGCCGTGTTGTCGAAAATGCCCCAGACCTCGGCACCGGAAGCGGCCGCTGCTTCCACTTGCCGCGCAAACCGGTCTAGCGTTTCGGCATCGTAACCCGAATAGTAGATGCGCGGCGCGCCGTGCCAGCGGAAATAGGCAAGGCCGGGCGAGCCACCCGGCCCTGCTGCCTCCGGAACCGAAGCCGGGTCGGCGGCGACCCGTGCGACCTGGTGACCGGCGAGCAGTGCGTCCGCCTCGGCACCGAACCAGCTGGGATGGCGCGGCTCGCATGCCAGCCTTGCCCGGATACGCCTGCCCAACATGTCGAAGAAGCCGCCGGCGACCTCCGGCTCGAAGGGCAAGCTCGGCGGCAGCTGCACCAGAAGCACGCTCAGCTTTTCGCCGAGACCTTCGACCTGCCCGAGAAAGTCCTCTGTCAGCCCCTCGCAATCGGCGAGGCGATGATCATGGGTCATGTTCTTCGGTGCCTTGACCGCGAAGCGGAAGTGCTCCGGCACGGCGTGCGCCCAGCGCTCATAGGTCTCGCGGCGGTGCGGCTTGTAGAACGTGGTGTCGATCTCGACGGCCGGAAAGCGTTTTCCGTAACGTTCGAGATGCGAACCGGATTGCGGAAAGTCAGCCTTGTATCGAGACGGAATTCCCCAGCCGGCGGTGCCTATCAGAGATCGGCGATTTCCCATCCTGCGGATTTGGACCGGATGAAGCGCGGGTCAAGGGCGACAAGGAGGCGTTGCTCCGCGGGGTCCTGAACACCGTTCCGCATTGCCCGAGAACCTTGCCCGCCGCCCGGTCCCTATCGGCGATTGCTTCTGACGCGACGTCAGCCCTTGCGTGAGAACCAGAACGCGTCGGGCATGCGCTTCATGCCGATACGCTCATAGAAGCCGACGGCGTCAGGCATCGAGATCAGGCTGATGGCGACCGAAGGCCCAAGCTGCCGGCGGGCCTCGTCCATCAGGCCCTTGCCGATGCCGACGCCTTGCGCCGATTGCGACACGGCGAGCTCTGAGACGTAGCACACCCAGGAAAAATCGGTGATGGCCCTGATAACGCCGATCAGCGGCCTGCCTTCGATGTCGAGCCGCGCCGTCAGCACCAGGTTCGCGGCCGAAAGCATCGCCTGCAGCCGGGCGTCGTCATCGACGGGGCGTGTTTCGCCGAGCGTGGATTCGACCAGCACGCGGCGGAATTCGGCGACGTCGAGCTCAGGCTCCCGGGCATAGATAATCTTCGATTGTGCGGTCATGGGCGCAAGGTGCACCAACGGCAGCTGGTTTTAAAGACAGTGCCGCGCCGATCTTTCGATCGGGGCCGCGCACCAACAGTTGCCTTTTATTTGCCGGCGGCTTTGTGTAAACCGGGCGCCAGCAAACCCTGACGCAACGAATTATCGATCAAGAACGGGCAAAAGCCATGGAAAAATTCACCAAGCTCACCGGCGTCGCCGCACCGATGCCGATCGTCAATGTCGACACCGACATGATCATCCCCAAGGATTATCTCAAGACGATCAAGCGCACCGGGCTCGGCAGCGGCCTGTTCGCCGAAATGCGCTACAAGGACGATGGCTCGGAAAACCCCGACTTCGTGCTCAACAAGCCAGCCTACCGCAAGGCGCAGATCCTGGTCGCCGGCGACAATTTCGGCTGCGGTTCGAGCCGCGAACACGCGCCGTGGGCGCTGCTCGATTTCGGCATTCGCTGCGTCATCTCGACGTCCTTCGCCGACATTTTCTACAACAACTGCTTCAAGAACGGCATCCTGCCGATCACCGTCAGCCCCGAAGACCTGGAGAAGCTGATGGACGACGCCTCGCGCGGCTCCAATGCGACGGTGTCGGTCGACCTCGAGGCCAAGGAAATCCGCGGCCCCGACGGCGGCGTGGTCACCTTCGACCTCGACGACTTCAAGCGCCACTGCCTGCTGAACGGTCTCGACGATATCGGCCTGACCATGGAGAAGGCCGGCGCCATCGCCTCGTTCGAGAAGAAGAACGCTGCCGAGCGTCCTTGGGCCTGAGTGGTACGAGATGGCCCGGCCGCCACAAAGCCGGGTTCGTGGCGGCTGAACGGAGGGGACAGTCATGACACGTTTTCTTCTTGCCGGCGCCTGCGCGCTGGCGTGGATGCTGATGCCGGTGGCCGGCGCGCAAGCACAGACCGACACGGTCCTCGTGCCGGCAGAAGATCCGTCCGCCGCCGATCCGGGCGCGTCGAGCAATGCGGCCCTGGCGGACGATGACAGCCAGGGGCCGGTCCCGTTCGAGGGCGGGCAGCTGACCATTACCGAGCCAGAGCAGGATGGCGAAAAGGTGCTGGCCTATGACGGCAAGCAGCTGGCCAGCAATTACGACGTGTTCTTCGACAGAACAGTCAAGGTCGGCGGCGTCAACGTGGCGCTGGTCGATGTTGGCGACGGCGGCAACCAGTGCGGCCCGGCCAAGGTCATCGTCTGGAAACCGGAAGGCGGCGAGATACAAAGCCTCAAGGTCGAACAGGACGAATGCGGCGCGCCGCCGGCGGCGGTGGCCGACAACGCCATCTATTTCGTGCCGTATCTGTTGCCGGGCGATACGAAGCAAGCGCTGCAATGGTCGCCCAGCGATGGGCTGACGATCTCGGGCGACCTGACCTACGCGCCGGAGCCGGGTACGGACTGGAAGGACGTCGATCCGGCCAAATACCAGAACATCATCGACGCCTTCCACAATGAGGCCGTCTACAAGGCGGCGCAGACGCTGCTCGGCGACACCATGCCCGACATGGCGACCAGCCTGCTGGTCGGCGGCGGCACCGAAAAGACGGCGTCGGGCGCCTTCTACGCCACCGGCTGCGTGCCGCACGCATGCGGCAGCAATGACGGTTTCATGGCGGTCGACCCGGCCAAGCACACGCTCTACTTCGCCCGGCGCGGCGACAATGGCGAGCCGCAGGCGTGGCCTGACGTGAAGACCTGGCCTGCGGATGTGAAGGAAGCAATGGACAAGGCGCAGGAGTCGGGGAACTAGAGTTCGCGGCAGCGCGGCGAACACTCGGTGTTCATGCTTGTTTCGTCGCGATCCGTCACACGCCCCTCTGCCCTGCCGGGCATCTCCCCCTCAAGGGGGGAGATCAGACGTCACTCTGGCTTTCGCCAATCGCAAATGTGGAAAGCGAGAAAGGCGTCCGAACTGCTAATCTCCCGCCTTGAGGGGGAGATGGCCGGCAGGCCAGAGGGGGGTGCTGTCCCGCCGACGACCAAGATTTGCACCTGACTTGGCCCATGGCCTAGCCGGCCCTTTCCCTGCAAAGTGTCCGAAACCACAGCGAGGCTCCATGCGCACACTCATCTCCACCGGTTCGCCCTTCGAAAAAACCGCCGGCTATTCGCGCGCGGTGGTGCAGGGCGACTGGTGCTTCGTGTCGGGAACGACCGGCTACGACTATGCGACGATGACCATGCCGGAAACGGTGGAGGCGCAGACGCGCAATTGCCTGGCGACCATCGCGGAGGCGCTGAGGGATGGCGGCTTCGACATGGCCGATGTGGTGCGGGCGCATTACTACATCACAGACCGGGCCATCGTGGACGTCGTCTTCCCCATCCTCGGCGAGGCTTTCGGCGAGATCAGGCCGGCGGCGACGATGATCGTGTGCCAGCTCAACAAGCCGGAAATGAAGATCGAGATCGAAGTCACGGCGCTGCGGCGCACGGCTTGAGGAGGCCAAAGCCATGACGGTCCGGCGCATCGTAGCCAATATCGGGACGCAGGACGCGGCGGCGGCGAAACGCTTCTATCAGGACGTGCTTGGCCTCGATGTGCTGATGGATCAGGGCTGGATCGTCACCTACGGGTCCGACGAACGGATGCAGGTGCAGATCAGCTTCATGGCCCAGGGCGGCTCCGGCACGCCGGTGCCGGACCTCTCCATCGAGGTCGACGATGTCGATGCGGCGCTGCAAGGCATGAGGGCCGCCGGCTTTGCCGTCGAATACGGTCCGGCCGACGAGCCGTGGGGCGTACGGCGGTTTTATGTGCGCGATCCGTTCGGCCGGTTGGTGAATATTTTGTCGCACAAGTGATTTGTTCCTCTCCCCCGCCTCTGGCCACGGCGAGGAACCCAGGTCTTGAGAGGCGGGCGCCGTCGTAGCGTTCTTCATCCCCTTGCGCCGCAAGCTCTTGGCGTTTAGCAAGGCCGCGGTTTCTCCAAACAGCATCGGACGGTTCTCCATGGCTTCGAAAAATCTTCTCCTGCTCGCCGGCGACGGCATCGGCCCCGAGGCGATGGCCGAGGTGAAGAAGCTGATCGCGGCCATGAACGCAAAGCTCGGCAGCGGTTTTGCCACTGATGAAGGCTTGGTCGGCGGCTGTGCTTACGACGCGCATGGCGCGGCGATTTCCGACGCCGACATGGCAAAGGCGATGGCTGCGGATGCGGTTCTGTTCGGCGCCGTTGGCGGGCCGAAATGGGACAAGGTGCCTTACGAGGTGCGTCCCGAGGCCGGGTTGCTACGGCTGCGCAAGGATATGGAGCTGTTCGCCAATCTCCGGCCCGCCATCTGCTATCCGGCGCTGGCCGCGTCCTCTTCGCTGAAGCAGGAGGTGGTCGAAGGCCTCGACATATTGATCGTGCGCGAGCTTACCGGCGGCGTCTATTTCGGCGAGCCCAAGCAGATCATCGATCTCGGCAACGGCCAGAAGCGCGGCATCGACACGCAGGTCTACGATACGTTCGAGATCGAGCGCATTTCGGGCGTCGCCTTCGAGCTGGCGCGCACCCGCAAGAACCATGTGACATCCATGGAGAAGCGCAACGTCATGAAATCCGGCGTGCTGTGGAACGAGGTCGTCACCCAGACCCACACAGCCAGATATGCCGACGTCAAACTCGACCACATGCTCGCCGATGCCGGCGGCATGCAGCTGGTGCGCTGGCCAAAGCAGTTCGACGTCATCGTCACCGACAATCTGTTCGGCGACATGCTGTCCGACATCGCCGCCATGCTGACCGGATCGATCGGCATGCTGCCGTCGGCCTCGCTCGGCGCGCCCGATGTGAAGACCAGGAAGCGCAAGGCGCTGTACGAGCCGGTGCATGGCTCGGCGCCCGACATTGCCGGACAGGGCATCGCCAACCCGATCGCCATGATCGCGTCGTTTGCCATGTGCATGCGATATTCCTTCGGCATGGTCGATGAGGCCGACAAGCTCGAAGGCGCAATAGCCGCCGTGCTCGACGACGGGCTCCGGACGAAGGATATTTTGTCCGAGGGCATGACCGAAGTCGGCACTGTCGCAATGGGCGATGCCATCATCGCCAAGTTCCTGGCTTAGCGGCCGACTCAGCGGATCTCGCCGGCCAGCCGTTTCAGCAGGCCGACGAGTTGCGCCTCATCCACGGTTGAGAAAAAAGCAGCGTCGGCGGCTTCGACGGCGACGATAGCGCGCTGGACTGCGGCCGTCCCCGTCGTGGAGACGCGGATCACCTTGGCGCGGGAATCCCGCGGGTCGGTGTCCCGCACAATCAGTCCCTTTGCCTCAAGCCGGGCGACGACGTCCGACGTCATCTTCACCTCGGTGCCGGCCTGCGCGGCGAGTTGGACCTGGTTGGGCGGCTCGCCATAGCGGCCGAGCCACATCGCCGAAGCCAGCAGCACGAACTGGACATGGGTAAGGTCAAGCGGGGCCAGCGCCGCCGTCATGACGCGCTGCCAGCGCATGGTGGTTCGCCAGAGCAACAAGCCGGGGCTCTCGGATGGTCCGCTGAAGCGCGTTTGCAGATCCCCCCGATCAGCCACCGTTCGCCAACTCCCTTGCCTGCTCGAACAGTTTGGCCATCGAAGTGTCGAAATCGCCGCTGATCTGCGGCCCGAGCTCTGGTCCGACCTCGGCGGCCGATGGGCCGGAAATCTCGAGGCGATGAGTCACTTGAGTGCCACCCTCGACCGGCGTCAGCGTATGCCTGAACAGCAGTTTCGTGTCGCCGAACGAGGTCTCGTCGGCATAGGTTACAGCGTCGACGAGGTCGACGATCGTCGATTCGAAGGTGTCCTGCCCGACGGGCGTTACAGAGACGCGGGTGCCCTTGGCGAACGGGCCGTGCAGCACGAAGGTATCGGACCCTTCGTAGGTGAGGCGGCCTTCGTGCAGCGCCTTGAGCGCGTTCCAGATGGCCTGCGCCGAAAGGGGGGAAATTGCGGTGTACTCGTTGGTCCACATTTGTCTTGGCTCCATCATCCGTTTTCGATCGTCGATTTGATGAGTGCACAGATTATCTGTGTGCAGACTAAATGGCAAGAGAAATATTTTGTTCGTCCGGTCAAAACAGCAGCTGCCTTCCTGGCTGCGACCTAAGCCATTGTTAAAGCACGGCTGTCCGCAAACAGCCGGCAGTTCATTTCTGGTGCGGTCTAGGCTCCGCCTCCTCCAGGCACCGGCCCCCACTGGTTTACGTGGGCCTGGGTCGGGATCAATCCGAGGATCAGCGCGAGGATCAGCGTAGCCGGAGCGAACATGAAGGTGATTGCGAAGTAAGGTATTGCCAGCCAGCCGGTCAGGCCGATGTCGTGCAAGCGGCGCACGACGAGCCCGACCCAGGGCAGGAACGTCGCTAGCCAAAACAGCCCCCAGACGCCGATCATCACAATCGGCCAGTTGCCGGCATCGAAATTGCCGACGGCCTGGTCGGCGAGGGCGCCGGCAATTCCGACCAGGATGAAGCTGACGGTCCAGAACAGGCAGTAGCCCCAGAATTCCTTGCGGCGGGCGCGTTCGGCGAAGTTGATGTAGTTGCGCGTCACGCCTCGCCAGAAATAACCCGGCAGTCCGCTATCGCGAACCGCGCCGTCTTCCGCCAGGCGGCCGAAATGCTGTGGCGCGGCTGAAGCGGCAGCCGCCTTGGGCGGCGCGGCGCTTGCCGCTGGCGCAGCGGTGGCGGGACTGGCGGGCTGGGCGCGGATTGAAAAAACGTCGCGCGCCTGACCGCTTGCCGGCAGAAACTCGACCACTGCGCCGTTCGCGATCACGGTATCACGGCGCAGATCCTCGCGCGCGAAGGTGTAGCGGTTGCCGTCCGCCCCGGTGATGAAGCCGAAACCCTGGGCCTCGTCATAGTGAAGAACTTCGCCGCGCATTTAGCCTCGCCCCCGTGCAGGCACAGACTGTTCAAAGTTGCGGCGGACTGCAAGGGGGTGGACGAAATGGAGGGCAAACGGTTCAGGCATGAGTTGCTTATTTTCCGGTGCGTTGGCGCTGCCCCTCACCTGCCTGCCGGCATCCTCTCCCGTATAGTGACGGGGAGAGGGGTCGCTGTTATCGACGATTCCGCCAATCACCAACGCTGCAAGAAGAGCGCCAAGGCTGCGGTCCGCCCTTTCTCCCGTCACTATACGGGGAGAAATGCCCGGCAGGGCAATGAGGGGCAGCGCCTGCATTTGTAATTGGCCGATAAGAGCCTCAAACCGGCCGCTTCTTCGGCTTCTTGTTCTTCGGCCGTCCCGCCTTGTCGAATTTCGGTTTCCCGGCCCAAGGCTTTGCATCGCCGGCGGGCCGTTCCCGCTTCTCGAATTTCGGCTTGTGTGCGCTTTGCGGCGCCTCGAACGGGCGCTTGCCGCGATGCGGTTTCTTGTCCGGCTTCGGCGCCTGGTAGCCGGCCCGCGACAGGTCGGGCGTGCCGTCCAGGCGCTTCACCACGATGTTGCCCTGCAGCTTCTTGTCGGGGCCGATGGCGGCGAGGAAGCGATCGGCCCAGTCGGCCGCGATCTGCACGTAGGTCTCATCCTGCTGCATCTTGATGGAGCCGATCTCGCGCTTGGAGATGTTGCCGGTGCGGCACAGCATCGGGATCAGCCAGCGCGGCTCGGCATTCTGCTTGCGCCCGATCGACAGCGAGAACCAGACACTGTCGCCGAAATCGTCGCGCCGGCCTGGCGCTTCATCGCGGCGCTCGAATTTTTCGCCCGCCGGTTTGTCACGCGAAGGCGTGAACGGTGCGACCTCCGTCAGTTCCTCGGGCGCCGAGCGGCTGGCGCGGCATTGGCGCACGAAGGCGGCGGCCACCTGTTCGGCGCCATGCCTGGCCAGAAGCGCGTCGATGAAGCCGCGCTCGTCCTCGGCAATCGGCTCTTCGAAGGCTGGATCGGCAAGGATGCGCTCGTCGTCGCGCTTGATGACGTCGTCGGCGGAGGGCGGGCTCGCCCATGTCGCCTTCAGCCCGGCATTCTGCAGCAGCCGTTCGGTGCGCTTGCGGGCGCCGTTGGGCACGATCAGCGCGCTGACGCCCTTGCGTCCGGCTCGGCCGGTTCGGCCGCTGCGGTGCAGCAGCGTTTCGGGATTGGTCGGCAGATCGGCGTGGATGACCAGTTCGAGATTGGGCAGGTCGATGCCGCGCGCCGCGACATCCGTGGCAATGCAGACCTTGGCGCGGCCGTCCCGCATCGCCTGCAGCGCGTGGGTGCGTTCGTTCTGGCTGAGCTCGCCCGACAGCGCCACGACGGAAAAATTGCGGTTGTTGAAGCGCGCCGTCAGATGATTGACGGCGGCGCGGGTGTTGCAGAACACCAGCGCGTTCTTCGCTTCGTAAAACCGCAGCACGTTGATGATGGCGTTCTCGCGGTCGGGATAGGCGACATTCAGCGCCCGGTACTCGATATCGAGATGCTGCTTTTCCTCGCCGCCGGCCGAGATGCGTACGGCATCGCGCTGGTAGCCCTGCGCCAGCGTGGCGATCGAGCGCGGCACGGTGGCCGAAAACATCAATGTACGGCGCTGGGTGGGTGCGGCATCGAGGATGAATTCGAGATCCTCGCGAAAACCGAGATCGAGCATTTCGTCGGCTTCGTCCAGCACCACGGCCCTCAGCGCCGACACGTCGAGGGAGTTGCGGGTGATGTGGTCGCGCAGACGGCCCGGCGTGCCGACGACGATGTGGGCGCCGCGCTCCAGCACGCGCCGTTCGGAGCGCATGTCCATGCCGCCGACGCAGGACGCGACGGTGGCGCCGGTCGGCGCGTAGAGCCATTGCAATTCGCGCATCACCTGCAAAGCGAGCTCGCGCGTCGGCGCCACGGCCAGCGCCAGCGGTGCGCCAGCCTGGTCAAAACGTTCGGCGCTTCCAAGAAGGGTCGGCGCCAAAGCGAGGCCGAAGGCGACGGTCTTGCCTGAGCCGGTCTGCGCCGACACCAACGCGTCGGACTCGCCGAGCTCCAGCACGGCCTTCTGCACTGGCGTCAGCTCGGTATAGCCGCGTTTTTCCAGCGCTTCTGCCAGCGCAGGAACAATAGCTTCGAAATTGGACATCTCACTCTTTCGGAATTCAGGGTCTGGGCTCATCATGGAGCACATGCCGGGGCTGACGCACGCCAGCCAAACACTATTTGGGCGTTCGTACTTCTTGCGGCCGCCATTGTACAGGGCAGGCGTGTGCCTGGCCGCAATTGACTCCTGACGCAAACCGCGTAAAAGCCGGCATCGAACGGGATCATTTTCGATGCGCGGCCTTCTGATGGCTCTTCTTGCATTCGACTTCCCCGGCCACAATCATGGGGCCGGGCGCGTTGGCGCGTCTTACCGTTCCAGCAAAACTATGGCCAAAACCACCACCAAAACGGTGTGATTCCCTTGGCCTAACCACCCTCTCCCGGGTCCGGCCCGGGGGACGAAACCCGCATTGGCCGGCGGGTTTTCTCCAAAAACCAAGCGGAGAGGGACAGGAGATTTCTGATGAGTTTCAAGGTTGCGGTAGTCGGCGCCACGGGCAATGTGGGTCGCGAAATGCTCAACATACTGGAAGAGCGCGGCTTTCCGGTAAGCGAAGTCGTGGCGCTGGCCTCGCGGCGCAGCCAGGGCACCGAAGTGTCGTTCGGCGACCGTTCGCTGAAGGTCAAGACGCTCGACCAGTATGATTTTTCCGACACCGACATCTGCATCATGTCGGCCGGCGGCAACGTCTCGAAGGAGTGGTCGCCGAAGATCGGCAAGCAGGGCTGCGTCGTCATCGATAACTCGTCGGCCTTCCGCTACGACCAGGACGTGCCGCTGATCGTGCCGGAAGTGAACCCGGATGCGATCTCGCTGTTCACCCGCAAGAACATCATCGCCAATCCGAACTGCTCGACGGCGCAGCTGGTCGTGGCGCTGAAGCCGCTGCACGATGTCGCCACCATCAAGCGCGTCGTCGTCGCCACCTATCAATCGGTATCCGGCGCCGGCAAGGAAGGCATGGACGAACTCTTTACACAAACCCGCGCGGTGTTCGTCGCCGATGGCGTCGAGGTCAAGAAGTTCACCAAGCGCATCGCCTTCAACGTCATTCCGCACATCGACGTCTTCCTCGACGACGGCTCGACCAAGGAAGAGTGGAAGATGGTCGCCGAGACCAAGAAGATGCTCGACCCCAAGATCAAGCTGACGGCGACCTGTGTGCGCGTGCCGGTGTTCATCGGCCATTCCGAAGCCGTCAACATCGAGTTCGAAAAGCCGATCACCGCCGACGAGGCGCGCGATATCCTGCGCGAAGCGCCAGGCTGCCAGGTCTTGGACAAGCGCGAGGATGGCGGCTACATCACGCCGCTGGAATCGGCCGGCGAGGACGCCACATTCATCTCGCGCATCCGCGAGGATTCGACCATCGACAACGGCCTGTCGATGTGGATCGTCTCCGACAATCTGCGCAAGGGCGCGGCGCTGAACGCGGTGCAGATCGCCGAGCTGCTGGTCGAGCGCGGCCTGATCCAGCCGAAGAAGAAGGCGGCATAGTTTATTCGCTCACGGGCCGTATCGCCGCTGCCGCGGCGGGCCCTCCGCGGGGGCGCCGGAAAGCCGGCGGCCCGCAGTCGCGGGCTCGGCCTTCGGCCGAAGCCTTCCTTCTCCCCGTTCACGGGAGAAGGTCCCGGCAGGGGATGAGGGCAGCGCTGACCTCTGTTGAGAAAAGCCTTTGAACGATCCCACCAAAATCGTGCTGCGCCCCGCCACGGCTTTGGATGCCGCGACCATCGCCATTGTCATGCGGGCCGCACTTGGCTCGTTCTCCTGGATGCCGGTCATCCCGCGAGATCGTGCTGTCCCGGCAGCAGGTGACGGTCGCCGAGGCCGGCACCGGCATTGTCGGCTTCATTGCCCTGAGCGGCGATTGGGTGGAACAGCTCTATCTCGACCCCGCCTGGACGGGGCAAGGCATCGGCAGCCGGCTGCTGGTGCAAGCGACCGCCGCGCTACGGATCGTCAAACTGCATTGCTTCCAGGCCAACACCGGCGCGCGTCGCTTCTACGAGCGCCATGGCTTTCGCCCCGAGGTGTTCGGCGAGGGCACCACCAACGAAGAAGGCCTGCCGGATATCCTCTACGTGCGTCGAGCTTGATACTCAGCCGTCGCTGTCCTTGGCCAGTTGGCGCAATAACTCCATCGCTTCCTCGGCCCGCTCAGCGGGCACGAACAGATGGTCATGATAGAAAGCAGAGACCGGATTGACGCCCATGCCGGCGGCGGCCAGCCGGGCGGTGATGGCGGCGAGGAAGCCGACGGCTTCCAGCGAGGAGTGGACGTTCAGGGTGATCATGCGGCAGCGGAAGGCGGCCTGCAGCCCGGGGGCCTGGTCTTCGGGCAAGATCAGCGTGGTGCCCTCCTTCTCGCGAAACAGCATCACCGGATTGAGCGTCTCGGGAACCGGTGCACCGGGGACCAGGGTGGCGAAGACATGGACGCCGGGAAGCAGTTCCGGCGTCATCGCCGCCAGCAGCTTTTTCAGATCAATCTCGCCGGCCATTCGCTCGTCTCTCGCCCAGCCCTACCAATAGCCGTGACTGGTGGATGTCGATAGTCCGTCAAGGTCGAGGGACAGCACCCCCCTCTGCCCTGCCGGGCATCTCCCCCGCAAGGAGGGAGATCGGCGGTTTCGATGCTCCGCTCATTCATGGAACATTGCCGAAGCGGTCGAGCGTGTAATCTCCCCCCTTGCGGGGGAGATGGCCGGCGGGCCAGAGGGGGGTGTGAAGGATCGCCACGCAGCGGCTTTTGCTTGCTGCTACCCAAAAAGAATCCGCACCCTGTAGGATCGCCGCCCCATCGCTCGTCCTTGGTCCGAAGCCAGCAAACGGTTCGAACCGCTTAGGAGGGAACACCCGTGAGTATTTCTCAAACCATGCCCGTCTCATCGGGCGCCCTGTGGACCGGCCGCGTGCTCAGCGGCCTCATCATCCTGTTCATGATCTTCGACGGCGTCATCAAGCTGCCGCCGCTCGATGTCGTCACCCAGACCATGGTGCCGCTCGGCTGGCCGGCCGATGTCAATGTCGCGCGCACGCTCGGCATTATCGGGCTGATCTCGACCGCGCTCTATGCGCTGCCCCGCACCTCGGTGCTCGGCGCCATCCTGCTCACCGGCTATCTCGGCGGCGCCATCGCCACAAATATGCGCGTCGGCAGCCCGTTGTTTTCGCACACGCTGTTTAGCGTCTATCTCGGCATCATCCTGTGGGGCGGTCTCTATCTGCGCGACCCAAGCGTGCGCGCCCTGATCCCGTTCAGCCGTTAAGCGAGGAGAAAAACATGCTCAGCACCATTCTCATCCTCCTGGTCGTCATCATCGCCGCCGTGCTCATCTATGCGGCGACGAGGTCGAATGATTTCGTCACCGCCCGCACCGCCAGGATCAAGGCCGCGCCGGAAGCGATCTTTCCGCTGATCAACAATTTCAAGCAGTGGCCGGAATGGTCACCCTACGAAAAGCTCGACCCGCTGATGAAGCGCACGCTGTCGGGCGCTGATGCCGGCAAGGGCGCCGCCTACGCCTGGGAAGGCAATGCCAAGGCCGGCAAGGGACGCATGGAGATCGTCAATTCCGTGCCATCCTCGCTGGTGTCGCTGAAGCTCGACTTCGAGAAGCCGTTCCGGGCCAGCAACAGCGTCGACTTCACCCTGAAGCCCTCGGGCGACACCACCGCAGTCACCTGGGCAATGCGCGGCAGCCGGCCCTTCATTGCCAAGCTGATGGGCCTGTTCATGAGTTTCGATACGCTGATCGGCAAGGATTTCGAGGCTGGCCTCGCCAATCTGAAAAAGGCAGCCGAAAGGTAGAAAAGCCTGGATTTTCAACAAGCTCGGCGGCGGTCGGCACGAATGTGACCGGCGCGGACACCGCGATCTCTCACGTCATCGGGATCAAATCAGCCGTCTGGGAGTTAGAGCCGTGGCGGCGAGGACGGCGATCCGCGTGAGAGAGGAACGATAATGAAAAGAGCGATGATCATTCTGGTACTGGCGACCGCACTGGGTGCGTGCTCGCAAACCGAAAAGGGTGCCGCGGTCGGCGGCCTCGGCGGCGCGGCGGTTGGCGCAGCTGTGGCAAATGATCCGGTTCAGGGCGCCGTCGTCGGCGGCGCCGTCGGCGCCGTGGCCGGCGCGCTGATCGGCCGTGCCAGCGAAAGCGGTCAATGTCGCTACCGCGGCCGCAACGGGCGCACCTACATCGCCAGCTGCCCCGACGGTTATTGAACACAGCCAGGTCCAACATCGGAAACCGGCGGCTATAGATCGCCGGTTTCGCTGTTGCCTAAGGCAGCTGGACCATGGCTGCTCGGATATGCTCCCAAGCCAGGCGGCCCAGGCGCGTGTCGGCGTCGTCATTGCCGCCATGGGCATGCAGCCTCGAGCGCGGCGTGATTTCGCCCGGCAGCAGAATGCGGTGGCCGGCGTCGGGCACTGAGACGAGGCAGGTGGTCATTGCGGTGTCCTGGCGACGCCGAACGATCGACTGGGCAAAATCCAGCGATGGCCATAGCGCGTCGTCGCCGCCCGCAACCAGAACAATGTCCGCTGAAATAGCTTCGACGGGAATGGCAGCCTTGGCCGCTGCGTCCTCGAGGGTTTGCAAGGCATGCAGGAAGAGCCGCCGGTAGGACACCAGACCATCGACATACTCGGCGTTCCAAGCGGGATGATCGCAACCACGACGCCGATGCGTGGACCGTGAGCCGCCGCAAGCAGGGAGGCCTCGGCGCCTTTCGAGGTCCCGACATAGACGATGCGCCGGCATCCCATCTGGACAAGATAGCCGGTCGCGGCGAAAAACGTTTCGAGCGGGATCTCGCAAATGCCGGGCACCTGACCTTCGCCGCCAAACCATTGCAGCGCGAGAGCGGATGCTCCTTCCTTGGCAAAGAGCCGGGCGCGGGTGACGTCGATGCGGCCGCTCGATCCGCTGAGCACGACGACGCCTGTCGTGGCGCCGGCGCATCGCAACAGCGTCCCGGCTACGCCGCCGAAAAGGGCCTCTTCCGTGACGGTCCGCTCAGTCATCTTTCGTTCGAACGCATATGGCATCGCCGCACAATAGCAAAACGGCGGGCACAGGCCCGCCGTTTTGTCGATGCGATGACGCGGTTGCTTATTCGGCGGTGGCGGCTTCCGCTTCGGCCGGGGCTGCAGCAGCGGCGGCAACGGCGGCGGCGGCGTCTTCCTGGGCCTTCTTCAGCAGAGAGGCGCGTTCCTGCGCCTTCTTGCCGGGCTCCGCCTTCTTCGGGTTGGAGCGGGCTTCGCGCTTGAGGAGGCCGGCCTCATCGAGGAAGCGCAGCACGCGGTCGGTCGGCTGAGCGCCGTGCGACAGCCAATGCTTGACGCGGTCGGCGTCGACCTTGACGCGCTCGCCGTCCTTGGGCAGCAGCGGGTTCCACGAGCCGATCGACTCGATGAACCGGCCGTCGCGCGGCGAACGGGCGTCGGCAATGACGACGTGGTAGTAAGGGCGCTTCTTCGAGCCCGCACGGGCCAGTCGGATCTTCAAGGGCATTTCATTTCTCCTAAAATTTCTGATTTCAGTGTTGGTTAATGGCTTTGTCTGGTGCAGGTCGTTGTCCCAAAACCGCTGCGCACTTTTGGGCGACATGCACTTTGTTAGCCGGTTTTGCTTGCGCCGTTGGACGCGGCGATCTGCTCGTGATGGCGGATCACTTCGCGGACGACGAAGTTGAGGAATTTTTCCGCGAAATCGGGGTCGAGATGAGCGTCCTTCGCCAGCTGGCGAAGGCGGGTGATCTGCTCCTGCTCACGCGCCGGGTCGGCGGGCGGCAGGCCATGCTCGGCCTTCAGTACGCCGACCGCCTTGGTGCAGCGGAAGCGCTCGGCCAGCATATGAATGAGGGCGGCGTCGATGTTGTCGATCGAGGCGCGATAGCCGGCCAGGATGGTGCGTGCGTCGGCCATGTCTTTTTCTTCGTTCATAGCGTCCTCACTTCTTCTTTCCGAGGCCGGGCAGACCACCGCCGCCAAGGCCGGGAAGCTTCATGCCGCCGGGCAGACCGGGCAGGCCACCGCCGCTCGGGGTGGGCGGGCCCTTCATGCCGCCAAGGCCGGGCATCTGCTTCTGCAAGGCTTCGAGCTGCTTGGGATCCATCTTGGAGAGGTCGGGCATGCCGCCACCCATCATGCCGCCGGGGCCGCCCGGCATCATGCCGCCGAGGCCCATCTTGGAGGCAAGGCCGCCCATCATGCCGCGCATCAGGCCGCCGCCTTTGCCCTTGCCGCCCATCGCCTTCATCATGTCGGCCATGCCGCGATGCATTTTCAAGAGCTTGTTGATCTCGGCCGCATCGGTGCCGGAGCCGGCGGCGATGCGCTTCTTGCGCGAATGTTTCAGCATGTCCGGATTGGCGCGCTCGGCCTTGGTCATCGACGAGATGATGGCGAGTTGGCGGCCGAACATCTTGTCGTCGAGGCCGGCGGCCGCCATCTGGTCCTTCATTTTGCCCATGCCGGGCATCATGCCCATGATGCCGCCCATGCCGCCCATTTTCGACATCTGCTGAAGCTGGCCGGCAAGGTCGTTCAGGTCGAACTTGCCCGACTGCATCTTTTTGGCCATCGCCGCCGCCTGCTCGGCGTCGATGTTTTCGGCGGCCTTTTCGACCAGCGAGACGATGTCGCCCATGCCGAGGATGCGGTCTGCAATACGCTTGGGGTGGAATTCCTCCAGCCCGTCCATCTTTTCGCCGGTGCCGATCAGCTTGATCGGCTTGCCGGTGACGGCGCGCATCGAAAGCGCGGCACCGCCACGGCCGTCGCCGTCCATGCGAGTCAGCACCAGGCCGGTGATGCCGACGCGCTCATCGAAGCTTTTGGCAAGGTTGACGGCGTCCTGGCCGGTCAGCGAATCCGCGACCAGCAGGATTTCGTGCGGGCTCGACACCTTCTTGATGTCGGCCATCTCCACCATCAGCGGCTCGTCAATATGGGTGCGGCCGGCGGTGTCGAGGATGACGACGTCATGACCGCCGAGCTTGGCTGCCTGGACGGCGCGCCTGGCGATGTCGACCGGGTTCTGGCCCGCAATGACAGGCAGCGTCGCGACTTTGACCTGCTCGCCGAGCTGGCGCAGCTGCTCTTGTGCCGCGGGCCGCCGCGTGTCGAGCGAGGCCATCAGAACCTTCTTGTTCTGGCGCTCGGTCAACCGCTTGGCGATCTTGGCCGAGCTCGTCGTCTTGCCGGAGCCCTGCAGGCCGACCATCATGATGACGACCGGCGCCGGCGCATTGAGGTCGATGGCGACGCCCTCGGCGCCGAGCATGTCGACCAGCTCGTCATGGACGATCTTGACGACCATCTGCCCGGGCTTGATCGACTTGACGACAGCCGCGCCGACGGCCTTCTCGCGCACCTTGTCGGTGAAGGAACGCACCACTTCCAGCGCAACGTCCGCCTCGAGCAGCGCACGGCGCACCTCGCGCAGTGCGGCCGAGACATCAGCCTCCGACAGCGCGCCGCGGCCTGTCAGGCCGTTCAGGATGGAGCCAAGGCGCTCCTGAAGTGATTCAAACATTGGTCAACCCGCCGCGCGAGAGCGCCTTGGATTCATGGTGATCCCTGTCGGGCCGATGGCCCTCCACGCCTCTTGTGCGCTCCTGCAGCGATTCAAACATTCCGTTTCCTTTTTCTCAGGCACCCCGATGGTGCCCGAGAGGTAGTGCGTTCGCGCCGCTCATCCAAGCAAAGCTCAAAACCAAAAAGCACCCGGGGGCGCTCAGCGCTGCCGGGTGTTGGCCTCCAGGATCTGTTTACAGCACCCACCTCAAAAGGTTTTGGCGTCCTGGTCGGCTTGCTCGGAGGGATACTCGTCGCGGATTTCGGGGCTGTAGACAGGAAATCGGCCGAAGAGTCAAGACAAGGGCGGCTTGCCGGTCTCTGGATCGGTCCCTGTTTAGTTCACCCTGCATCCCGAGGGTCGGCCGTAACCTTCAGCGGCGAGCGCGGGTGCAGAAGCAGCAGGATCGTCAGCAAGGTGCAGACGATACCGATGGCGGCGATGATGACGGCATCCGTCGTCGTCCAGTCCGGACCTTCCAGCGGCTTGGCGTTGAACAGGGCGAAGGAATTGTAGTTCTCCTGATGCGAGATCAGCAGGAAGCCGGTGAGATTGTTGCCGAGATGGGCGCCGAAGGCGGCGCCGAGATTGCCGGTGACATAAACCACCAGCGTCAACAGCAAGGCGAAGGCGGCGATCGAGGCCAGCACGCAGGCGTTGATGGCGGGGCTCGAGCCCGGGCTCCAATGCAAGGAGGTGAACAGCAAAGCGGGCAATAGCGCCCACACGTAAGGGCTCTCGAAGCGCCTGGCCAGGCCGCGCAGCAGATAGCCGCGAAACAGCATCTCCTCGGACGAGGTCTGCAGCAGGGTCAGCGCCACGATCGGGAGCAGGAACAGCAGCCAGGTCGACAGGTTGATCGTGCCGCGGGCGATTTCGGGCTGTAGCCAGTAGAGCAGGATTTCGGAAAGCGCCGATGTGATCAGCACCGCGACCAAGCCCTTGAGGAAGCCCGACAAGGACACGCGGCGACTGGCGCCGAAAAGCGCCGAGAGCGGCTCGCCATGGACGAAACGCATGGCAAGCCAGAGGCCGAGCCAGATGCCGGTAAACGAGGTGAGTGCGGTGAGTATGCCGATGGGCGAGGCCAGAAAGCCCTGAAGCGGCCCGCGCGGATCGTCCGGCAATACATGCCAGACGATCGCGACATAGGTGCCGCCAAGCACCACAACCAGGGTGATCGCCACCCAGAACAGGACGACGACCGCCGTTCCAATTATCAGCCGCGGCAGGTTCGTCTTTTCGGTGGCCGTGTTGCTATAGCGCTCGAAGGCGGCTGGATCTGATATCACGCGAGTTCCTCTGCCGAACGCATCGGGTCGCATGATCTAGGGGATCGTCGGCTCTCGCGCAATTGCTGCTGTTCAGCGACCCTTTTGCCGCCCTCAGCCTCCGCAGGAGGGCGGCACGAGTTCACTTGTCATTCTTTCCAGGCAAAATCAGCGCACGACGTACATGATGCGCCGTGTCTGCGGGTCGAC
Source organism: Mesorhizobium sp. M1252 (assembly GCF_040318265.1). Lineage (NCBI taxonomy): Bacteria > Pseudomonadati > Pseudomonadota > Alphaproteobacteria > Hyphomicrobiales > Phyllobacteriaceae > Mesorhizobium > Mesorhizobium sp. M1252. Next base: position 23,972 of record NZ_JAMYLX010000027.1, read on the forward strand.
CAGCGCCTGCTGGCCATTCACATAGACGTAGCGGTAGCGGTAGTCGGGGATTTCGCGCAGTTCGACCGTGTCGGGCAAGGTGGCACCGGTCACCACCTCGCCCTCGAGATAGACAGGATCGAGCCGGTGCGTGCTGACATAGGTGCCGACTTCCGCCGGTGGCCTGTCGATGGCGTCGACGGGCCCGTCGTCGGACAAAATCGCACCGGTATAGGTATCGGGATAATCATCCTGCGGCGGTGTAACCACGGTGATGGCGGCGTCGGCGGGGCGGCGTGTCAGAACGACCCGGTTGCCGCCGAAATCGGCCGTGACATAGTCGGAATAGACCCAGCCCTGGCCTCCGGCTTCGGCAATGGTGCACCATTTGCTGTTTTCGATGCAGCCATTGAGCGTCGCCGACTGGCCGGCGGCGAGCACGCCGATCACAGGATATTGCGGGCCGGGGCCGGCGCGCACATTAAGATCGGTGACGGCCGAGACGGCGGTATCGGCGAGTGCCGCACCCGACATCGCGACAAGCGCCCCGGCGACGGCCGGAAACAATATGCGTCTCATGGTTTCTCTCCCTTTCATGGTCCCTCGCGACACCAAACGAAACCAGAACGCATGCGTTCCGGCTAAAATACCGACGCCAGCTCACGATTTGTTCCGGTTTCTTTCGGCAAGCCGGTCAAAAGCTCATGCACGAAGCTGAGTTTCTGCGCCGTCACGTCCGAAATGACGAAGGGATAGAGGTCGGGCAGGCCCATGCAGCGGTTAATCGAGTTTGAGGCTTCCGAGAGTACCAGCCAGCGGGCGAGAATCTTTCCGAACGGCTCGGGCACGGCGTTGGGTTCCGCGGGCGCCGCCTGCAACCGGCCGCCGGTGTCGCCTTGCGGCAGCACATTGGTCTCCATCGTCTCAAGCTGGCCGAGTGGAAAATTCAGCGCGTGCACCATCTCCAGCGTGTCGGTGATGTGGAGATGGTGCGCCCAGGTCTCGGCCCAGTCTTCCCATGGATGCGACGTCGCATAGGCGGAGATGTGGTTCTGCTGCCAGTCGGGCGCAGCGCCATTGGCGTAATAGGCCTTCAGCGCCTGCTCGTAGTCCGGGCGTTCGTCGCCGAACAGCGCCCGGAAGGCTTCGAGCCGTTGCGGCACGTCGCGGATCAGCCGGTCCCAGTAGTAATGGCCAAGCTCATGACGGAAATGACCAAGCAGCGTGCGGTAATTTTCGCCCATCTCGACGCGCCGCCGCTCGCGCTCGGCCGAGTCCGCCTCGGCGACGTTGAGCGTGATCAGGCCGTTGTCGTGGCCGGTAAGGATGCGTTCGCCGCCGGGACCGCCGCCGATCGGATCGGCAATGAAGTCGAAGGCGAGGCCGATTTCGTCGCCGTGCTTGTGCTTGGGCGCTACCGGCAGGCCGAAGGCGAGCAGCGAATAGACGGCGCGCTTCTTGGCCGCCTCGACGCGAATCCAGCGGCGGCGGTTGCCGTCGACGGAGAGGTCGGGGATCAGCTGGTTCAGCACGCAGGCGCGGCAGTAGGTATGGCCCGGTTCGGCCATCCAGTTGCAGGCGCATTCATCCGCATTGGTGCAGTGGAAGATGCCGTCGACGTCAGACAAGGCAAAGCGCGCATGCTCGGGATCGTAAAGCACGAGACTCCCGCAATTCAGGCACTGCGCATTCTCGAAGTAGAGGCGGTGGCCGCAATGCGGGCAGTCGAACAGTTTCATGTCGTTCTCGATGCGTCAGGCGTTGGCGTATGGCGTCAGAGGAGGAATATGGTGCGGAGCGGCGCCTCGCCCAAACGCCCGCCACGGGCCGCCGTTCCATGCCCCCGTCACCTCTTTTTACCCGAGCAGCGAATTCGCCTGCCCGGCGCCGGGCGTTTCGGCCACAATAAGCACTTGATCGTAAGCAAATTCCGCTGCATTGGCCAGGGTAGCGCCGGGGGTACGGTGACAATGGCGCGTTTCGCTGGCAAGTTCGCAACCGGGACGTGATTCAGGCAATCAGGAGAGAAAGCATGGCATTGCTTGCCAAGGGAAAGATTATTGCTGCCGCGGTGGTCGCGGTACTCGCGCTGGCGACGGGCGCGCAGGCGGCGGCCAGCTGCGGCAAGACCGGCGCGGGCTTCGAAGCGTGGAAGCAGGATTTTGCCGCGCAGGCCAGGTCCGAAGGTGTTGGTGGGAAGGGTCTGGCTGCTCTGGCCGGTGCCAGCTACGCGACAAAGACAATCTCCGTCGACCGCGCCATCCACAAGGCGTTCAGCGGTTCGGTGGACGCCTTCATGAAGCGCCGTGGCGGAGCTGCGATCATTTCCAGGGGCCGTGCGCTGAAGAAGTCGAATGCGGCGATGTTCGACAGGATCGAGAGCAATTACGGGGTGTCGCCGGGCGTGTTGCTGGCCATCTGGGGCATGGAAACCGGCTTCGGAGCCTCCCTGGGCAACCAGAACACGGTCTCCGCCATTCTGACGCTTGCCTATGATTGCCGTCGCCCGGGGTTCTTTTACCCGCACGCCATTGCGGCGCTGAAGCTGGTCGATCGCGGCGCGCTGAGCGCCTCGTCGGTCGGCGCTGCGCATGGCGAGATCGGCCATACGCAGTTCCTGCCCGGCAATGTCCTGAAGTATGGCGTCGGCAACGGAAATCTGCGCGACAAGGCGACGGCCTTGGCTTCGACGGCCAACTTCCTCAAGGCTCATGGCTGGCGGGCGGGTGCGAGCGCGAGTGCGAATATGGGGGCCATCGCCGGCTGGAATTCCGCCAGCGTCTACCAGCAGGCCATCGCCCAGATCGCCGACGCGATCGACGGCGGCTGACAGAAATATCCAGATCGAAGAACGGAAAGCCCGGCCATGGCCGGGCTTTTCTGCAAGGACTGGAGCTTTTGGCGGTCAAACCGTTCAGCAGCCAAGCGGCTACCCGCCTTTTATGACCTTCCAGATGTCCGTGGACTGGTCGAACTGGAGGCGGTTTATGTCGGAGAAGGTCAGCCGGCCGGTCTTCATGGCATCGACAAGGCGGCGGCACAGCAGTGGCGGCATGCGCTCCAGGGAAACGCCCATAAAAGCGGCGATCTCGTGTTTGGCCGATATATTCGATATGGCCACCTTGGTGATGCAGCGATCGAATGCCGCCTCGGGATCCTGTTTCACTTGCTCCTGCCCAGTCTGGCAACCGGCCAGCATGACGACCATTGCAGGCAGGGCCACAAACCACGGCTTCATTGTCAGCTGCCCCCATCGATTGTGAGGAGGCTAGATAAGGGCCCGAAAAGATCAAGCAGGAAAAGCACTGAGTTCTTTGCCGCCGCTCTATTTCTTTGTTTTTACGCAGTTACGGACGAAGTCGGGCATGCTCTTTCTCGAATTGCTCGATCGTTGGCCCAAATGCCGGCTGAGCGACTGGGCTCTCAATAATGTGCGTAGCCGCTCAACGGGCACTTCTGGGAAATAGGAACCTCGAAGGCGCCTTCAGTACCTTTGCAGCTCCGGAATTTGGAGTTGCGCAGCACCGGCGCGGCCCTGGCAGCCGCCTTTGACTTGCCCTTGATGACCAGCCATATCTCGGTCGGCAGGTCTAGCTGCACTCTGTTCAAATCGGAGTAGCTGATCCGCCCGCTGCGTACGCCTTCGGTGATACGCTGGCAGAACAGGGCCGGCATGCGCTCCTGCGAGACGCCCATGAAAGAGGCGATTTCGTGCTTGAACGTGATGCTCCACAAATGGACTGCGGAGATGCACCCGTCCTGCTCGCGTTTCGCGGCCGCCTGCGAGGACTGGCATCCGGTAAAGACGATGGCCGCCGCAAGCATGAGAAAAATGGCGTTTTTCACGATCAGAATCCCTCGTCTCGCAAGGAATTTAGATGAGGCTTTTAAAAGGTCAAATGGAAACCATGTCAGCCAGCTTGGCCTCTTATATTAGAGGTATCAAATAAAAACCCTGCGTGACCGCCGGGTTTCCTGGAACACTAGTTTGGTTCACCCTTGCGGCTCCTTGCCGCCAGCGTCCTCAGCCGCAGCGCGTTGAGGCGGATGAAGCCGGCAGCGTCCTTCTGGTCGTAGGCGCCGCGGTCATCCTCGAAGGTGACCAGCGCGTCGGAATAGAGCGTCTTCTTGGATTTGCGGCCGGTGACCATGACATTGCCCTTGTAGAGTTTCAGGCGCACCGTGCCTTCGACGTCTTCCTGGCTCTTGTCGATCATCGCCTGGAGCATCAGCCGCTCGGGCGAGAACCAGAAGCCGTTGTAGATCAGCTCGGCGTAGCGCGGCATGAACTCGTCCTTGAGGTGGCCGGCGCCGCGGTCGAGCGTGATCGATTCGATGGCGCGGTGGGCTACGATCAGGATGGTGCCGCCGGGGGTCTCGTAGACGCCGCGCGATTTCATGCCGACGAAGCGGTTCTCGACCAGATCGAGCCGGCCGATGCCATTGTCGCGGCCAAGATCGTTAAGCGCCGTCAGCATGGCGGCCGGCGACAGCTTCTTGCCGTTCAGTGCAATCGGATCGCCCTTCAAAAATTCGATCTCGATCTCGGTGACCTTGTCCGGCGCCTCCATCGGCGAGACGGTGCGCTGATGGACGAATTCCGGCGGCTCGCTCCACGGGTCTTCCAGCACCTTGCCCTCGGAAGAGGAGTGCAGAAGGTTGGCGTCGACCGAGAACGGCGCCTCCCCCCGCTTGTCCTTGGCCACCGGGATCTGGTGCTGCTCGGCGAAGTTGATCAGGTCGGTGCGCGACTTGAACGACCAGTCGCGCCACGGCGCGATGACCTTGATGTCGGGATTCAGCGCATAGGCCGACAGCTCGAAACGCACCTGGTCGTTGCCCTTGCCGGTGGCGCCGTGCGCAATGGCATCGGCGCCGACCTCCTGGGCGATCTCGACCAGGTGCTTGGAAATCAACGGGCGGGCGATCGAGGTGCCGAGCAGGTAGGTGCCTTCATAGACGGCGTTGGCGCGAAACATCGGGAAGACGAAGTCGGCGACGAATTCCTCGCGGACATCGACGACGCGGATATCCTTGATGCCCATCATCTCGGCCTTCTTGCGCGCGGGCTCCAGCTCGCCGCCCTGGCCGAGATCGGCGGTGAAGGTGACGACTTCGGCGCCGAGCTCGGTCTGCAGCCATTTCAGGATGATGGAGGTGTCGAGACCGCCGGAATAGGCGAGCACGACCTTCTTGACGTCTTTTGTCTTGGGCATTGCTGGGGACATTTTGGCGGTTCCGCGCGATGAGTTTCGCGGGCGAGGTATCACGGCATTTCCGGCCAGCGCAAGGGATGAACGGGCTCCGGCTGCCGCAGCCACTGGACCAGATGCCACGCCAGCCAGTTGCTGGCGTGAGCGGGGAGGCTGCGTTATAGACCGACGATCATTCGCCAGGGGCCACCGATGTCCTTCATTCCCGACACCACAACGCTGATCCAGTTCGCCATCGCCACCATGATCCTGGCGATCACGCCAGGACCGGATATGACGCTGTTCGTCTCGCGCACACTGAGCCAGGGCCGCGCCGCCGGCTTTGCCTCGCTGGCGGGTGCTCTGTTCGGCACGCTGATCCATACAACTTTGGTGGCGGTCGGCATCTCGGCGCTGATCGTCGCCTCGCCGATGGCCTTCCTGGTGCTGAAAATCTTCGGCGCCGCCTATCTGGTGTTCCTGGCCTGGCAGGCGATCACCAAGGGCTCGGCGTTTTCACCGCAGAAGAAGAATGGCCCACAGATTTCGCTGTTCCGCAGCTGGGCCGCCGGACTCGGCGTCAACCTGCTCAACCCGAAGATCATCCTGTTCTTCATGACGTTTCTGCCGCAGTTCGTCTCGGCTCACGATCCGAACGCGCCGGGAAAACTGTTCTTCCTCGGCCTCATGTTCATCGTGCTGTCGATCCCTGTGACGGCGCCGATGGTGTTTGCCGCGGAAAGGTTTTCGGCGGCGATGAAGGCCAGCCCGCGCGTAACGCGGGTCGTCGACTATCTCTTTGCCGGTGTGTTTTCGGCCTTCGCGCTCAAGATCCTGACCGCTCAGGCGAAGTAGCGGCCTGCCACCAGCTTCCGGCCCAGCGGCCGGCGCTTAGCCAGTAGAAGATGCCGCCGACCATGCCGCAGCCGATCACCGCGGCGATAGCGCGCGGTTCGGTGACGTCGAAATCCACGTTCTGGTGGACGAAGCCGAGGAAGGCCGCGGCCACCAAGCCGCCCGCGAGTGCATAGAACAGCCAGTCGCGGCGGCTGAGGACCTCGGAGATCAGGATTGCGACCACCGCCGGTATGAAAGCGAAATAGGCGACAAACAGCGCCACGAACGGGATCGAAAAATACAGCGCCGCGGCCGCCGCTGGGTGCGCATCGTCCGGCATATAACCGACGGAAGCCAGGAACAGCACGTTGAGAAAGGCGCTCGCCGCCAATGAGGCGACGACATAGCCGAACAGGATGACAGCGAAACGGAGGATATAGGCGAAGAGGCGGCTCACGCCTCGCCATGCCCCGCAATCATCATGGCTTCCAGCGCCAGGCGGTCGACCTTGCGCATGCGTTCGGAGTCCGATTTGAGCTGCCCGCAGGCGGCCAGGATGTCGCGGCCGCGCGGCGTGCGGATCGGCGAGGCATAGCCGGCATTGTTGATGTAGTCGGCAAACTTCTCGATCGTCTCCCAGTCCGAGCACTGATAGTTGGTGCCCGGCCACGGGTTGAACGGGATCAGATTGATCTTGGCTGGAATGCCCTTGAGCAGCTTGATCAGCCCCTTGGCGTCCTCGATGGAATCGTTGACGTTCTTCAGCATCACATATTCGAAGGTGATGCGCCTGGCGTTGGACAGGCCGGGATAGGCGCGGCAGGCCTCGATCAGTTCCTTCAGCGGATACTTCTTGTTGATCGGCACAAGCAGGTCGCGCAGATCGTCATTGGTGGCGTGCAGCGAGATCGCCAGCATGACCCCTATCTCCTCGCCGGTGCGGAAGATCTCGGGCACCACGCCGGAGGTCGAGAGCGTAATGCGGCGCTTCGACAGCGACAGTCCGTCGCCGTCGGAGGCAATCAGCAGCGCCTTCTTCACCGCCTCGAAATTGTAGAGCGGCTCGCCCATGCCCATCATGACGACGTTGGAGACTTTTCTGCCCTCGGCAGGGACGATGGCGCCGTCGGGTGTGTCGCGGTCGGGGAAATCGCCGAGCCGGTCGCGGGCGGTGAGCAATTGCGCCAGGATCTCTTCCGCCGTCAAATTGCGCACCAGCTTCTGCGTGCCGGTGTGGCAGAACGAGCAGGTCAGCGTGCAGCCGACCTGCGATGAGATGCATAGCGTGCCGCGGCCTTCTTCGGGGATATAGACGGTCTCGATTTCGACGGGACGGCCGGCACCGCGAGGCGGAAAGCGGAACAGCCACTTGCGCGTGCCGTCGGAGGAAATCTGCTCCTCGACGATTTCGGGCCGGGCGACGGTAAAATGCTTGTCCAGTTCGGCGCGCAGATCCTTGGAGATGTTGAACATGCCGGCAAAATCGGAGACGCCGCGCACATATATCCAGTGCCAGAGCTGCTGGGCGCGCATTTTCGCCTGGCGCTCGGGCACGATGCCGGCACTGACAAGGGCTTCACCGAGCTCGGCCCGGGTCAGGCCGATCAGCGACGGCTTCTCGGGCGTGGCGCGAGCGCGCAACGCGTCGCGTGCGCCCTCAGTGGTGAGATCGAAGGAAAGGGTCATATCAGCGCCAATATAAGCGAATTGCGGCCGATTTCATCCATCGTGCCGAAAAGAAGCGCGGCGCATAGCACAGGTTGCGGCGAGAGTCATGCGGCGGGAACCGCGCTAGCCTACTTGCACTTGGCGATCGACGTCAGCGCGGCCGAGATGCCTTTCAGCGAAAACACATAGGTCGTCGGATTGCCGCGGCCAGACTTCGCCGAGACCTTCATGTCGGTGCCGGTCTTCATGGCGGCGATCAGCACCGGCTCTTCGGCGGCGTTCTCGACCCAGGCCGACTTGCCCCGGGTGAACATCGAGAACGTCTTCTTGTCGATGGTGACGGTGGCCTTGGAGCCTTCCTGGAATGTGTAGCCGGCGATGAATTGCGGCTCGTAGGACACTTGCTGGCCCGGCCGCTGGCTGACGAAGAAGAACATGTCGCCGTGATCGAGCGTCGGCGGCTGCTTGTCGGTCGGCACGGTGAGCACATAGCAGACCTTGCCGCCCTGCGCCTGGTAGCTGTAGGTGCCCCAGGCATTGTGCTGGCCGATCTTGGTCGCCTGCTGCGCCAGCGCCGGCGCGGCAAAGGCCACCAGGACCAGGCTCGAGACTAGTGCAATCAATCCGCGCATCGCTTTTCCCGTATTCCAAATGGTGCGGGGCAGGCCGGCTTGGCGTCCTGCCCGTCGCTTCATTTTGATTTAATCTGGGTTACCAAACGGTGAATTTCCCTCGGAAAAGGACATTCACCCATGGAAACCACCGCCATTTCCGCGCCGCTTCTTGAAAAAACGGCTTTCGCAATGTCCCTGCGGCGACTTGGAGGCCACGAAAGCGGCAAGAGTTTGACTTTTTGCACGGCCGCAGCGGACCCGAAGCCAAGCCGCTATCCTCCTGTTTGAGCGGAGGATTTCTTCTGAACCCAGTTGCCAACGCGACCGCCGATTCAGCTCTTGTCGGCGATCGCCTCCTTGGCGGCCTTGCGGTGCGCAGGGGTGATATGGGCGCTTACCGCGGAGATCGCGGCGGTCAGCACGGCGATGTCGTCGGTGAAGCCGAGGCCGAAGACGAAATCGGGTATGACGTCGACCGGCAGCACGAAATAGCCAAGCGCCGCCAGCAATATGCCCTTGGCACGCAAAGGCGTCTTCCTGTCGAGCGCGCAATAATAGCCGGCGACGACCTCTTCCATAAACGGAATCTGCCGGGCGGCCTTCTTGGCCGTGCGCCAGAATTTGGAGCGCACTTCACTCTCGTCGCCGAGCTTGCTGCCGAAGCCGAAGAAATCAAAACCGGGCTGCTGCGCCATCAATCCTCTCCTTGCCGGCCGTCGCGCTACGCGTTGCGCGCGGCCGCCACAGAAAACGTGGTGAAAGTCCCGGTCCACTGCAAGAGGATGGCGCCGATTTGGCGTTGCCGCCCCAGCGTTCAGCCGCCAGCATACCCATTCATCTTCTTGGCCAGCGCGATGTCGAGCGCGGTGACACCGCCGGCATCATGGGTGTTGAGCGTCACGTCGACAGTCTTGTAGACGTTCGACCAGTCGGGATGATGGTCCATCTTCTCGGCGGCCAGCGCGACGCGGGTCATGAAGGCGAAGGCTTCGGAAAAATTCTTGAAGACAAAGCTGCGCTTGATGGAGGCGCCATCGGCTGCCTGCGACCAGCCAGGCAGTTCGGCCAGTGCGGCGGCGATGGCGTCCTTGCTGAGTTTCTCTCTCGTCATGATGATTTCCCGTGCTATCCCAGTTATTGACCCTCACCATAATGCAAGTCGCCCAAAATCCTTTGCGTTTTGGGCTTCCAAATGCACGAACGGCGCATATCGAATGAGCGTAAATTCCATACTCTTCGTCTGCCTCGGCAACATCTGCCGCTCACCCCTGGCCGAAGGCGTGTTTCGCGCCGTGCTGGCGGAACGCGGCCGCGACATGGTGCTGGACGATATCGTGCTGGACTCTGCGGCGACCGGCGGCTGGAACCTCGGCGAAGCGCCCGACCCGCGCTCGATCGCGATTGCGGCCCGCCACGGCATCGACATATCAGGGCAGCGGGCACGCAAGGTCAGGCCGGGGGATTTTTCGCGCTTCGACCTGATCCTCGGCATGGATCGGCAGAATGTCCGCGACCTCAAGGCGTTGGCGCCGGCCGGTGCGCGCGAACGTATTCATCTCTTGGCAGAGTTTGCGCAGGGCAAAACCCGCGACGTGCCGGATCCCTATTATGACGGGGCCGAAGCGTTCGCTTCGGTCTACCGCATGATCCGCGAAGCGTCGGAGGCGCTGGCGACGAGATTGGTGGCGCGCGCGTCGACGCCGGAGAGCGGCCATGCCTCCTCGACAATGTAGGGACCGCCGCCGACCGAATCGCGCGACGACATCAGCACGAAGCGGCCGACGCGAAACGGCAGCGTCGCAAAATTGCCGCGCGCCGACAGGTACTGCGCGACGTCGAGCGGGCTCGAATTGCGCAAGCGTGCCAGCGTAACATGCGGGGTGAACTTGCGCGGGTCGGCAGGCAAGCCGAGCCGCTGGCAGATGCGGTCGATTTCGCTCTGCAGCGCCGAAAGGTCGGGCGAGGCGAAGACGCCGGCCCAGACGGCGTGCGGCTTCTTCTGGCCGAAAGCGCCAACTCCGGACAGGGTGAGCGAGAAGGATGGGCGGTGCACCCGGTCGAGCGCGTTGGCGATTTCGTCGGCGATATGGCCTTCGACGTCGCCGATGAAGCGCAGCGTCAGATGGTAGTTTTCGACATCGATCCAGCGGGCTCCGGGCAGGCCGCCCCTGAGCAGGGACAGCGAAAGAGCGGCGTCACGCGGTATTTCGAGGGCGGTGAAAAGACGCGGCATGGTGAGCCTCCCTTCCTCGAATCGAACTGTGCCCCTAGCGAATCATCGATAGTCAAACGGGGCAAGTGGTTTGTTGGTTGCAGGCATTTTTACGAACAGGCGCCTCCAAGCGATGAATAAGCACTATTGCCGTGCCGCTTCGGCGCTTGCATTACCCAGATGCTGCATATGCTCTTCGAGCGCAGCATGAATGACTCGGGTCATCGGCAGCCCGGTCTTTTGTTTCAAAGTTCGCGCGAGGCGAACGCCGCGTTATTCTCGTCAGGCCGGCGTTCAACCGCCACCCTGAACTGCCGCAACAGCCTTCTCCACGGCGGGCAGGATGCGCTCGACCATCACTGCGACGCCCTTCGGATTGGGATGCAGGCCGTCCTCCAACTGCAGGCCGGACTGTCCGGCGACGCCATCGAGAAAGAACGGATAGAGCGGCACATCGTATTTCGCGGCCAGCTTTGGATAGATCGCATCGAAGGCGTTCTGGTAGTCGGCGCCGAGATTGGGAGCGGCGCGCATGCCGGCCAAAAGCACCGCGATCTTGCGCGCTTTCAGCTTCGCCAGCATGTCGTCCAGGTTCTCTTTCGTAATGCTGGGCGAGACGCCGCGCAGCATGTCGTTGGCGCCGAGTTCGAGTATAACCAGCCTTGTCCCATCCGGCACCGACCAGTCAAGCCGCGCCAAGCCGCCGCTCGAGGTGTCGCCTGAAACGCCGGCGTTGGCTACGGTGACGTCATGGCCTTTGGCGCGCAGCGCAGCTTGCAATTTGTCGGTAAAGCCATCGCCAGGCCCGAGGCCGAAACCGGCCATCAGGCTGTCGCCGAACCCGACGATGGTGAACGTCTCGGCGCGTACCGACGAAATGGCGCCGCAAAGGGTGACGAAAAAGACGAGCCCTGCGGCATTCAAGCGTTTGAAAGATATCTTGCGTTTGAAAGACATGTGGCAGGCCCCATATACCCGAGGAATTCTTCCGGCGACGGCTTCCGGCAAGCAGAGCCTTCATCTGATATAGGACGCTTTAATTGTGACAGAAGCCGTCATCGCGCTGAAAGACATATCCCTGACCCTGGGCCAAGGGGCTTCGTCTGTGCATGTGCTGAAAGGCGTCAGCCTTGACGTGACGCGCGGCGAGGCGACCGGCATTGTCGGCCCTTCGGGTTCCGGCAAGTCGACCTTGCTGATGGTGCTGGCCGGGCTGGAGCGGGTCGATTCGGGCACGGTGCGCATTGCCGGCGAATTGCTGAACGGCCAAAGCGAGGATCAGATCGCCTCGTTTCGGGGCCGAAACATAGGCATCGTCTTTCAGTCCTTCCATCTCATTCCCAACATGACGGCGCTCGAAAATGTCGCGGTGCCGCTGGAACTGGCCGGCCATGCCGATCCGTTCGGCGTCGCCGCGCGGGAGTTGGCGGCCGTCGGCTTGAGCGATCGCGTCACCCACTATCCGGGCGAGCTGTCCGGCGGCGAACAGCAGCGCGTGGCAATCGCCCGCGCTCTGGCGCCGTCGCCGCGCATTCTGATTGCCGACGAGCCGACCGGCAATCTCGACCAGGCGACGGGGCGGCAGGTCGCCGACCTTCTGTTCGCCAAAGCGGCCGAGCGCGGCATGACCTTGGTGCTGGTCACGCACGATCCGGCCCTTGCGGCGCGCTGCTCGCGCCAGGTGTCGATGCGCTCCGGCCGCATCGAGGATGCGCCGGTAGCGCAGGTCAAGGTGCCGGCCTGATGCCACTGTCGCAGACGCTGAAGCTCGCGTTCCGCTTTTCGCTGCGCGAGATGCGCGGCGGACTGTCCGGCTTCATGATCTTCCTTGCCTGCATCGCGCTCGGCGTCGCTGCAATCGGCGGGGTCAATTCGGTGGCGCAGGCGATCACCGCAGGCGTTGCCGACCAGGGCCAGACGCTGCTTGGCGGCGACTTGCGCTTCCAGCTCAACCAGCGCGATGCGACGCCAGCCGAAAGCACCTTCCTCGACCGCCTCGGCACTGTGTCGCACAGCGCCAATATGCGCTCGATGGCGCGGCTGGATGACGGCTCCGACCAGGCGTTGGTTGAGGCCAAGGCCGTCGACGACGCCTATCCGCTCTATGGCGCGCTCGAGACCGCGCCGCAGCTTGGCAGAGAGGATTTGTTCGGCGAGAAATCAGGCGTCTTTGGCGCCGCCGCGCCCGACCTGTTGTTCGACCGGCTGAATGTGGAGATCGGTGACCGGCTGAAGGTCGGCAGCGCGACATTCGAATTGCGGGCCAGGCTGGTGAGCGAACCGGATGCGGTGTCGGACGGTTTCGGCTTCGCGCCGCGGCTGATGATTTCGATGCAAGGGCTCGCCGCCTCTGGTCTGATCCAGCCAGGCAGCCTGGTCGAGAATGCCTACAAGGTTCGGCTGCCGGCCGGCGCCAGCGAGGCCGATCTCAAGGCCATCCAGGATCGGGCGGCGAGCGATTTCCCCGAAGCCGGCTGGTCGATCCGCACCCGCTCGAACGCCGCGCCGGCGCTGTCCTCCAACATCGAGCGCTTCTCGCAATTCCTGACGCTGGTCGGGCTGACGGCGCTGGTCGTCGGTGGCGTCGGCGTTGCCAATGCGGTGCGCGCCTATCTCGACGGCAAGCGCGGCGTCATCGCCACCTTCAAGAGCCTTGGCGCCTCGGGCGGCTTCGTCTTCACCGTCTATCTCGTGCAGATCCTGATGATCGCCGGCCTCGGCATCGCGCTTGGCCTCATCCTCGGCGCCGCCATGCCGTTTGCTGCCAGCGCTGCGCTCCAGTCGGTCATTCCGGTGCCGGCTAAAGGCGGCTTCTATCCCGGTGCGCTGGCTCTTGCCGCGCTGTTCGGGCTGCTGGTGACGCTTGCCTTCGCGCTGTTGCCGCTCGGCCGCGCCCGCGATGTGCCGGCGACCGCGCTGTTTCGCGAAATGGGTTTTGAGGGCCGCGGCTTTCCACGCCTGCCCTATCTTGCCACGGCGGTCGGCATCGCGCTCGCTTTGGCGGCGCTCGCCATCCTGTTTTCCGGCGACCGGCGCATCGCCTTGATCTTCGTCGGCGCGACGGTCTTTGCCTTTCTGGTGTTGCGCCTGGTCGGTGCGCTGGTGCAGTGGGTGGCGCGCAAAAGCCCGCGTGCGCGCTCGGTCGCGCTCAGGCTCGCCATCGGCAACATCCACCGTCCCGGCGCGCTGACGCCGTCCGTCGTGCTGTCGCTGGGCCTCGGGCTAACGCTTTTGGTGACGCTGGCGCTGATCGACGGCAATCTCAGGCAGCAGATCTCCGGCAGTCTGCCGGAACGGGCGCCGAATTTCTTCTTCGTCGACATCCAGAATAGCGAGGTCGATGCCTTCTCGACACTGATCGGCAAAGAGGCGCCGAAGGGAACGCTGGTCAAGGTGCCGATGCTGCGCGGCCGGGTGATGGCGCTGAACGGCGTTAGTGTCGACAAGGCCAATGTGCCATCGGAAGGCGCATGGGTGCTGCGCGGCGATCGCGGCCTGACCTACGACGCCAAACAACCGGCCAATGCGACATTGACCGAGGGCAGCTGGTGGCCGGAGAACTACAGCGGCGAACCGCTGGTCTCGTTCTCCAACGATGAAGGCAAGGCGCTCGGCCTGAAGCTCGGCGATACCGTCACCGTCAATGTGCTCGGACGCAATGTGACGGCCAGGATCGCCAATTTCCGAGAGGTGCAATGGGAGACGATGGGCATCAACTTCGTCATGGTGTTCTCGCCCAACACTTTTGCAGGCGCGCCCCATGGCTGGCTGGCGACGCTGACCGAAAAGGATGCCACGGCAGCAGAGGATGCCCGCCTGCTCAACGCCGTCACCCGCGCCTTCCCGGCGGTGACGACAGTTCGGGTCAAGGACGCGCTCGATGTCATCAACCGGCTGGTCGGCCAGCTCGGCACGGCGATCCGGGCCGCGGCCGGCGTGGCGCTTATCGCTTCGGTGCTGGTGCTGGCCGGCGCGCTCGCCGCGGGAAATCGCGCCCGCATCCACGATGCCGTGGTGCTGAAGACGCTGGGCGCCACGAGGCGCACGCTGATCGCGGCGTTTTCGCTGGAATACATGCTGATCGGCCTGGCCACCGCGGTGTTTGCGTTGGCTGCCGGCGGCATCGCCGCCTGGTACATCGTTGCCCGCATCATGACGTTGCCGTCGCATTTCATGCCGGAGGTGGCAGTGGCGACCTTGGTGTTTGCGCTGGTGATCACGGTCGGCATCGGCCTTGCCGGCACCTGGCGGGTGCTCGGTCACAAGGCGGCGCCGGTGCTGCGCGACCTCTAGGCCCCAAACGGCAAGGTTGGCCGAATCTGCCGTTTCCGATTAAATCTTGGTAATGTGCAGTCATGGAAGCCCAAGAAAACCGGCTTCCGGAGATTCACCAAGCGCTGCAGCCCGTTACGGTCTTGTTCTTGACGTCAAGAACCATCATATTTCGCCACAGGCATGCTGGAGCCCCGCCAGCGGCGCCCAGGTCCGAAAGGGCCTGACACCGTACGGGGCAGAAGCAACAGAGGATTCCAATGGCTGAGCCCATTCGCAACTACCAGACTTCGGCCGTGCCGGGCGCGCGCGCCGACATCGACCAAGGCCTGCGCACTTACATGCTCAAGGTCTACAATTTGATGGGGCTTGGCCTCCTCATCACCGGCGTCGCCGCCTGGGGCGCTTTCCAGCTCGCCGTCACCGGCGACGGACAGCTGACCGCTTTCGGCACGCTGATCTATGCCAGCGCCTTCCGCTGGGTGGTCATCCTGGCTCCGCTCGCCGCCGTCTTCTTCCTGTCGTTCAGGATCCAGTCGATGAGCGTGGCCGCGGCGCAAACCACCTTCTGGGTCTATTCGGGCCTGGTCGGCCTGTCGCTGTCGACCATCTTCCTGGTCTACACCGGCGCCTCGATCACTCAGACCTTCTTTGCCACGGCGGCCGCCTTCGGCGCGCTGTCGCTCTACGGCTACACGACAAAGCGTGACCTTTCGGCCTTCGGCTCGTTCCTGGTTATGGGCGTCGTCGGCCTTGTGATCGCCATGCTGATCAACATCTTCCTGCAGTCGTCGGCGCTCGGCTTCGCTATCTCGGCGATCGGCGTGTTGATCTTCGCCGGCCTCACCGCCTACGACACGCAGACCATCAAGGAAATGTACTACGAAGGCGATCAGGCCGACGTTGCCGGCCGCAAGGCGATCATGGGCGCGTTGAGGCTATATCTCGACTTCATCAACCTGTTCATGTTCCTGCTGCAGTTCATGGGCGATCGCCGGTAGGCGGTCTTCCCATCAGGCAACTGGACCAGCTGATATCAAGAGGGCGGCCAACGGCCGCCCTTTTCTTTTGTGCCGGCCTTTGCTGTCATGGAGGCAGATGAATCGTCTGCATAAATCATGAGCACTATTTCCATCCGCGCGGCCTTGGAAGGCGACCTCGGCCGAATCACCGAGATCTACGGCGATGCCGTGACGCATGGCACCGCGAGCTATGAGCTGGAGCCGCCCAGCCGCACTGAGATGGGTGGGCGCTTCGACAGCCTGACGGCGGGGGGCTTTCCCTATCTGGTGGCGGAACGAGATGGCGCGCTGCTCGGCTACGCCTATGCCGGCGCGTTCCGGCCGCGCCCGGCCTACCGCTTCATCGTAGAGGATTCCGTCTATGTCGCGCCTGATGCGAAGGGCCAGGGCGTCGGGCTGCTGCTGATGCAGGCGCTGATTGAAGCCTGCCGTATGGCGGGCTTTCGCCAGATCGTCGCGGTGATCGGCGACGGCCATGCAGACAGCGCCTCGGTGCGGCTGCATGAAAAGCTCGGCTTTCGCCATTCCGGTCGCCTGGAAGGCTCCGGCTACAAGCATGGGCGCTGGCTTGACACGGTGTTCATGCAGCTGTCGCTGAATGGCGGCGTAACGGTTCCGCCCGATCCGCATTCGCTGCCGGAGCGGAAGTTTCGTGAGAGCCTGAGGAGGGGAATTGAGGAGAACTGAAGAATTGAGGATCTGAATAGCTGAGAACAAACCCGGCGGTATTTCGACCGTTACATCCTCTTTTTTCAATTCTTCAGCTCTTCAATTCCCCAATTTTCAATTAGGCCTGGACAATCTTCAGCTTAGCATCGAAGACGTTGAGCACGCGACCGAGTTCCTGGCCGCGCTTGAGGATTCGGCCGCCGGCGGCGATGACGGCGAAGGCGCCTTGCCGGCGTGCCAGTTTCGGATCCTTGACGATCTGGAACAGCGGCACTTCGCTGGCCCGGCGGAAGACTGAAAACACAGCCCGATCAGACAGATGATCGATGGCATAGTCGCGCCATTCGTTGGCGGCGACCATGCGTCCGTACAGCCTCAGGATCTCGTCGAGTTCACGCCGGTCGAAACGGACCGGCTGGTCGAGGCGTTCGCGTCGCGCCTCGTGCAGCGGGATCAATATTGCGGATGCGTCCCCATCCTCCGTCCCACCGCTGCGATCGGTCATCCCGCGATCCCTTTGAAAATGAATCTCGCTTGCAGAAGTTGGCGTGTTCGCCGTGGAATTGCAAGGCCCGGCTAACCATCCCGGGACCGCGCTGTTTTCGCAACGTCCAGTCACTTTTATAAAACGCGGTGTTTGAATTGGTGATGCCTCGCCACATTTCCGCCATTTTTTATCCGCGCTCATGCCCCAATGTCCGACGAATTTACCGGCGTTGCCTGAGACGGTTCGGTCCGGCACCGGCTCGTAAACCCCAAGCCCCCCGCCCACGGGTCTGCGTCGGATCGAACCAACCTCGGACTTTCCTCAGGGAGAGACCGGGTGCGACGATCCCAAAACCTAAATGACCGACGTCAGAAGCAAGCTGACGTCGGTTTTTTTGTTTTTGGCTGCTTGAAGAATTTGCTGGAGGCTGCGGTGCCCAGTTTGCGGGCGCATCCCCTCACCCGGATTGCCAGCCGAATTGCAACAGCAATTCGGGCCAATCCGACCTCCCCCGAGCGGAGAGGAGTTCGCGCCAGCGCTGATTCAGCCTCTTCTCCCCTCGGGGAGAAGGTGGCCGAGAGCGGCCGGATGAGGGGGCCTCTTAAGGCTTGTGAATAAACGCCGCGCCCAGAATAGGCCCCGGCAGGCCGTCCTTGCCGACCGATTGCAGCAGCACGGCGCAGCCGCCTTTCTTGGCGATCTCGGTCATCGGCAATTCGTAGCGCTGCGCCTTGCCGTGCCACATGCCGGCGGTCTGGATGCCGGTGACGGCGTTCCAGTAGGTCATGCTGCGGCCGGTGTTCTCGCCCTTGGCGATGGTCACCGTCTGCGGTGGTTCGAAATAGACGATGACGACATGGGCGTCGCTGGGGCCGCTACCGGCGTCGCCGGCATCGATCATGACGCGATCGCTGGTGCGGCTGACCTTGACGCTGACCCGCATGCCTTCACCGGATTTCTCCATGCGGGCAAGCGCGCCGTCGACCTCCTTGCGGCTGGCGCCGTTGACATGGCTGCGACCATTGATGACGGCTTGCGGCGTGTAGACGGAGCGGGTGCCGAAGGCGCGCATATAGTCATATTGCCGGTCGGTATTGTCCTTGCTGCTCAGCGTGTCCTGCCAGCCGAGATAGTCCCAGTAATTGACGTGGTAGGCGAGCGCGACGACGTTGTCCTTGGCCGCCAGCTCGGCAAAGAAAGCGTCCGCCGGCGGGCAGGAATTGCAGCCCTGGCTGGTGAACAGCTCGACCACGCCCAAGGGCCTGTCAATCTGCGGTTTGTCGGTCTGGGTCGTTCCCGATTCCTCGGCGAACCCGGTCCCGGCAAGCGCCGAGAAGGCCAGCGCAAAAGCCGCAAGCCGCAGAGGGTGTCGAGGTGCCATGATCGTTCCGATTCCCGCCGGTGACGCCGGCCTTGTTCTGGTTGCCCAGATTTGTGGCAGAAGCGACAGTCAACGGGAAGTCACGTTGCGGTGAAATTTTTGCTGCCGCAACCATGGGTATGGCCATCACAGGGGGAGCACTTCACCGCCCGGTTCGATCGGGAGCATGGCATCAGGAGCGTGGGGCAGATCTTGCTGAGCCCAGCCGGTTTTTACTCCTGTCGTACAGGGCGGGGCTTCGATCGGGTCGGGCAATGCTTTGGAAAGACTGGGAGTAGGGAGTAGGGAGTAGGGAGTAGGGAGTAGGGAGTAGGGAGTAGGGAGTAGGGAGACTGGAGTAGCCATTAGGGATTAGGGAGTCGGGCGGAGGGGAGGCGGGTCTCCGGGACGGG
>NZ_JAMYLX010000028.1:0-41284 GCF_040318265.1 Mesorhizobium sp. M1252
GCGCGACCTACGGCTACAACGCCCAGACCGGCGAGTATGGCGACATGATCGCCATGGGCATCGTCGACCCGGTCAAGGTCGTTCGCACCGCTCTCCAGGACGCGGCTTCGGTCGCCGGCCTGCTCGTCACCACCGAAGCCATGATCGCGGAGGCTCCCAAGAAGGAGTCGGCCGGCGGCGGCATGCCTGGTGGTATGCCCGGCGGTGGCATGGGCGGCATGGGCGGGATGGGCGGTATGGATTTTTAATCCAGGCCCTATCAACTTACAGCGGACAGGTCGGCAGCAATGCCGCCCTGTCCTTGTGTGCCGAACATGATCGACACCTGGGAGGTGCAGTCCCAGAGGATCTCGTTCGAACCTTACGCACCAACGCAATAGGAGGAAAAACGCTCGGCCGATTTGGAGTTGAAGGATTTCGCTCAGCAGCGGAACAGTTGGGTAGGAACCAGGACAAGAGGTGGCCTCGACCTACAAATTTGCTGGCCTTCAGCGGTATGGATGTCTCTGAGGCGTCATCTGAGGAGGACGAGAAACGAGGCGATCCCTGCCGATACCATGCTCGACCACGCGGCCCTTTCAGGCCAATAGCGGTCATGCAGCGTCAGCCATAGCAGCGCCAGGCCAGTCTCCGATCTTGCCCTCGCGATAGTCGAGTCAAGATTTTGGCGCCCACGCCGCCG
The DNA here is from genome assembly GCF_040318265.1 of Mesorhizobium sp. M1252. Classification (NCBI taxonomy): domain Bacteria; kingdom Pseudomonadati; phylum Pseudomonadota; class Alphaproteobacteria; order Hyphomicrobiales; family Phyllobacteriaceae; genus Mesorhizobium; species Mesorhizobium sp. M1252. The sequence goes on from NZ_JAMYLX010000028.1 coordinate 683, forward strand.
CAAATCCTGCGGCCGAGTGCCGATTGTGACGCAACCCAGCACCACAGGATGGGCGGCTCGTTCTCTCGGGCAAAAGATACTCCCTGTGTTAGCTCCCGCGTTGTGTGCTTGCCCTCACTTGGGGGGGTATACATCAGGCCCTGTTTATCGAGAAAGCATCGAATGCGGCAGCGACAGCGCGAATCCCAAAGCGATGCTCCCGCCGTACGCGGACAGAACCGTTTTCGCAGTCCACAATTCCGTCCTCGGCCAGCATCGCCAAGCGCTCAGCTGAATCGAGAAGACGGATCGGATCAGATCCGTGGGCGGCACAGATTGCCGGCACGTCAGCCTCGAAATGGCACATTAATCGCTCGATGATTGCGGCTCGCACGCGGTCGTCGTCTGTGAGGCGATGGCCCTTCGATGTCGCCAGTCGGCCAGCTGCGATGTGCTGGATGTAGAAATCCCGTGTAACTTCGTTTTGGACGTACCCTTCGCCCATGCGGCCGATCGCGGACGCGCCGAACCCCATCAGAGTTCTGCAGGTGTCGGCCGAGTAGCCCAACGAGTTACGTCGCAGGCGACCTGTTTCCTGTGCCAGCGCGAGCTCGTCCTGCGGCAAGGCGAAATGGTCGAGCCCAATCTCTCGGTAGCCGGCGGCAATCAGCGTCACGGCGACAGCCGCATACTGTTCAGCGCGGGCAGCGCTGTCGGGAAGAAATTCCGCATCGATGAGGCGCTGATTCTTTATTTGTGATGGGATGTGCGAGTAGCCGAACAAGGCAAGCCGGTCGGGGCGCATGGCGACCGCCGCTCTCGCCGTCTCGACGCACGACTCCACCGTTTGACGCGGCAGGCCGTAGATGAGGTCAAAGTTGATCCGGTTTACTCCATGCCGGCGCAGCATTTCCACGGCAGCCGATGTCTGGGCCTCGCTCTGGATTCGGTTGACCGCTTTTTGAACAATGGGATCGAAGCTCTGTACGCCCAGGCTCGCGCGGTTCACGCCGGCCGCTCCCAAGGCTTCCGCCATCTCGGGCGTGAGCGTGCGTGGATCGATCTCGATGGCGACCGTAGCTGTTTTCGAGATGGCGAAGCGGCGTCGCAGGAACTCCATCAAAGCGAGGAACTCGGCGGGTCCGATGAGAGACGGCGTTCCGCCGCCGAAATGTATGTCGCTCACGGGCAGCCTCTGCGGCACTCGCTCCGAAACCAGACGGATCTCGTCACGCAGCGCCGCCAGATAGTTGAGGATGGGCGCATCATGGCGGGTGATGGTTGTGGGGAAGCCGCAATACCAGCACGCTGATCGGCAGAACGGAACGTGCAGATAGAGTGACACCGGATCATCAGCCGGCAAGTTCCCGAGCCATTCCTGATAAGCCTCGGCCCCGACCGCCGCAGAGAACTCCGACACAGTGGGATAGATAGTGTACCAAGGCAGCCGGGCCTCTCGATATTTCGTGGTCTGCAAAGGCACAATCCCATACTGATAACAACCAACCCTACCCACCGCGCCCGCCTGGGTCCTTGCGCTATGTCAGTCCGTTCCGTTTGGGCTCGAATCTAGATCTTTTTAGCAATGGGCGCCGTTCAGTCTTAGGCTGGACAGCGATGGTCTGAGCACCTGGTCACCAACTGATGATGGTGATCCGTCAGACCCTCACACGCCCCTTTTGTTCGACTATCCCATCCCTTCCCTTCACCTGCGCCTCGGAGATTCTGCTGAGCGCAGCTGCCGCAATGGGCGAGACATACGGGCTTGGGACCAGATTTTGCTCGCCAGATAGTGCCGGCCCCCTTAGTGAACTCTGCCATGTCGATGAGCTCGTCGTTTGAATTGCTGGCAAGATGCATTAGCTGTGGCGCGCCGCTTTCAGGACGAGAACCTGCTCGGCGCGACAGTCCTGTCCGCCGCAATGGCAAGGCAGCGCCCTACTGGCTTTGGTGCAAGGCTGCAGCGCGTAGTTGTTGACCATCAGCTCGCCAAAATGAGGGCGTGGTGCCGAGCGGTGCCGCCGCATGATGCCTCATCGTCGGGCTCACCACAAACAATGCTGTCCCATGAACGAAACTGTCGCGAAGCGAACAGTCGAACTGTAGCCGAAACGTTTGCCGTTCGTGCTTGGGTGGATCCGCAAGGCAAAAACAAGGAAGTGCGAACCAAGGTCCGCCCGCACAATTGAGCTTCAAGCCGCAGCTGGTCGTCAGGCTGGCACGTCATTTGCGGTCGGATGCAGGACCCTTTGTGACGCCTACCTCTACCAGCTGAGTTGACTGTGATGATTGTACAAAATTTGGCATACCTCCATTACGGCCGCAATTATGTTATCGGCAGCTAAAACAAATATTCGACAACAATGACCAGATTACATTCTTGGCCTTCCTTCAGGGCTTAGCTGACGGCGCAGCAAAACTGCGCGCGTTTCAAAGTTGTTCACAGAACCACTCTCGTCCATCACTTTATTATAAAGCGGAGATCGACAATGACCATTAGGAGCCTCCTCCTCGGCTCAACTGCGGCACTGATTGCCGTTTCCAACGCTCGCGCCGTCACCACCGCCGCCGAGCCTGACCCGACTGAGTACGTCAAGATCTGCAACGTCTACGGCTCGGGCTACGTCTACATTTCAGGCACCGAGACCTGCCTGCGAATCGGCGGCTCTGTCCGTTACAACGTCGGATTGTTTGACCACTCAAGAACCTCGGATGTGAGGACTGGTGAGCATCTGAGCGCGTGGCAAAACAACACACGCTTCACATTGAAAACCTGGACCGGCCAGGAGACCGAACGCGGGACGTTGAAGACCTACACCGAAACCCGCGTGAACTTCGGCAGCCACCAGACATCGGTTTCGGACAGTTCTCGGTCCTATGCCTTGAACGGAGGCAGCAGCCTGACTGTCGCCTGGATTCAGCTTGGTGGCCTGCGAGTTGGTAAGGACCGGTCGGCTTTCGACATGTTTATTGGCTGCGCGGGTGATGTACTGAACCAGACGCCGGCTCCGTACGGCGCTTTCGATGCCAATGTGGTTCAGTACTACTTGGACGCAGGGAACGGCTTTTCGGCCGTGGTTTCGCTGGAACAAGGCTCGGACGTGGTCGGCACAATCGACAGCTACGCTCCCCACATGGTAGGCGGCTTGAAATACGCACATGGCTGGGGAGCGATCACCGGCGTTGCAGCTTATGATAGCAACTACGAATCGGTGGCCGCCAAGGTCCGTGTCGACATCAATGTCACCAACGAACTGTTGCTATCTGGAATGTTCGGCTACGGTTCCCATGGCCAGCTCAACTACGGCTCGACGAATTCGGTAGACGCTCATGGTCGCGGTTTCTATAAACCTTGGGGCGGGAACTGGGCTTTCTGGGCTGGCGCCGCTTACGAGCTCACCGAGTCAGCTTCGTTCAACCTTCAGCTCTCGGGTGATCAGCTCAAGAACTATGGTGTCGCTGCGAACGTCGCCTATGCGTTCCTTCCAGATTTCACAGTTACGGCTGAACTCGACTATGACCGCTACGGAGGCTCCGCCGTCGGAAAGGTGAAAGCTTCCGAAGTGAACTGGCCCAATGCCAACAAGAAGAGCAGTGTCGGCGGTATCCTGCGTTTCGAACGCTCATTCTAATGCGATGAAGCGTTGAGCTCCGAGGTCCAGTTGATGCACGGACATTCCCCATACATTCCGTTGATTGTGGATGCACGGCTCGGACGGCCGTCGTACGCGGCGACCGTCATGGAGCTCGGGTTTGACGCCGTGCTCCTGAACACGGCGGTCCCGAGGGCGGCCGATCCGGTCGGCGTGGCGCGTGCGTTCGGCAAAGCGGTCGATGCCGGCCGTGAGGCTTTCAGCTCGGGAATGCTCGAACCGCGCTACCCACCGACGATCGGCAGGGCCGTCTTCTCATGAAGTCGTGGACGTGCGGGCTGGATTGACCGGCTGGTGCCGCTCGGCGTCAGTCTGGTGCAGCTCCGGATAAAGGATATGGACGAGAAAGGACTGCAGACGGAAATCCGCCGCGCGAACGACGCCTGCGCGGTCCATGGTTGCCAAGTGAGCGTTAACGACATTGGCGCACGGCAATCGAGGAAGGCAGCGACTTCGTCCATCTTGGTCAAAGGGATTTGGCTGCCGCCGATGCTGACGATGAAATACGTCGGATTGAAGCTCGGCCTGTCGATCCACGATCGCACCGAACTGGAAACGGCGCCAGTGGCCGAGCCGGAGTAAGTGGCGCTCGGCCCAGGCTATCCAACTAGCCTCAAGAAGATGAATGGGCGTCGCAAGGACTCGAGCGCATCAGCGAGTGGAAGCACCAGGTCGCGCCGATCCCATTGGTCTCCATCGGCGGCATCAACCTGACCGTCTCGAAGGCGTTTTCGAGGCTGGCGCGGAAAGCGCAGCCGTGGTCACCGACTTTGCGCTGAACGACGCCCCAGAAGCGCGCACGCGAGAATGGATCGAAAGACAGAGCAGTGGCGCTGAGGCGAGAACCGCATGTGCTCGTTGCTGTCGGGTCAGACTCCAGCGGTGGGGCTGGAATTGCCCGCGAGATCGAGACGATCGCTTCCAGTGGCGTGCGCACCTGCCTTGCTGTCAGCGCGCTGACGGTGCAAACCCATGAACACGCCTGGAAATCCAAGTTACGCAACCCCGTCCGGTGGCGGATCAGATGCGCGCTACGCTTCAGCCTAACAGAGTGGCCGCCACCAAGATCGGCATGCTCGCAACGGCTGAGATCCGATCGTCGCTGCGGTTGCCGCTGTGCTGCGCGATATCCGCGCATACCGACAATCCAGATCCGGTGCTGGCTTCCACGTCAGGCCGAGCGGTTCTTGAAGCAAGCGCCATCCCGCATCATGAAGTAGCATCTGATGCCGCTTTGCCGAGTCGACACCCAATGTCATTGACCTGGGCTTCTTGCCGGCTCAGTGCTACTGGTGAATGAGGCCGGCGCGGTTCAACAAGGACCACAAGCCATCCCGTCTGCTGGACTCCTCCAAATTCGAAACACGGATGGTTCCTATCCAGACAATTGATTTTATCAATCTGCGACAATACCGCATAGCGGCGCCGGCGGAATGTTCACCGGTAGCAAGACGAGCTGCTTTCGGTGGCCTGTAGGACGCGCACCGCGACCGAGGTACAAGCCAGCCCGTCTGCGGCCATGTTCGGATCGGCTGCATCGTGCGCCGAATGAGATTGCCGGCGGAACGTTCTATTTGTGCAGCCGTGACGGCAGTCATCTCACCGGCGCCATCCTGCCGATGGATGGCCGGCAGTCGGTGCAGCATGGGCTGACACTGTTCGGAATGAAGCCGCTCGCGCTTCGGACGGTTGAAATGGAGGACATTAGCTTGGAACCGATCAGTCTCGACGAGCTTCTGGCCAGCGTCGGCAAGGAAGTCGGCGTGTCGCCGTGGCGGGTGGTCTCGCAGCGGATGATCGACCAGTTCGCCGAGGCCACCGATGACCACCAGTTCATCCACTGCGATCCGGAGCGCGCCAAGCGCGAGACGCCGTTCGGCGGCACCATCGCACATGGCTTCCTGTCGCTTTCGCTTTTGTCGGCGATGACTTTCGAGACCATGCGGCCGCTCGAAAACTGCAAGATGGGTGTCAACTATGGCTTCGAATCGCTGCGCTTCCTGGCGCCGGTGAAAACCGGATCTCGCATCCGCACCCGTTTCGTACTGGCCGACGTCAAGGTCAGGCCGTCGGGCTGGGTGCAGACGGCGCTGGGCGTGACGATTGAGATCGAGGGCTCGAAAAAGCCGGCGCTGACCGCGCGCTGGTTGACGCTGACGCTGATCAAACGCCAGCCGGAGGCGGCCTGAATTGCTCAACGAGCGTCAGCAGAGACGATCTTCACGTGCCGGGGCGATGTAGGCGACCAGTGCGCCCCGATCGGCAACGCGGGGCCACGGGGGTCGGCTAAATAGAGTGGCAGGAATGCCTAATCAGGGCTCCGTCTCGGAAGAGGGGTCGATGTATCGGAAGCGCTGCGGCTTTCGACGCTGCATTCCTTCTTCACGAAGGTTCATGGAGAATTCCCAACCACGGGGTCGAAAGATCGGCTTGTGATTGGAGTGGGCAGATCCTCCCGGACTGAAACTGCCAATAGGGTGTTATCGAGTCAACCGGGTCGAACTTGAGGTCGCGGGTGTCGCTGATCGGCTGCTCGTCGAGCTCGAGAGCTGCCAGCTAACGGCAGAACACGGCTATGGCAAGAGCTCCGCAGTTGATGTGGACGCCCAGAGCTGGGAGTAGTACAGACCGACAAGTTCCCGGCGGGCGAACTTGCCATTGGTAGCGCGCCAGACCAGCCGCGAGAAAGCCTCGATGAGAAGGCCCCCCGAGCCGCACGCGGGATCGACTACAGCGGCGTTTGGCGAGAGGCCTTCGAAGGCGAGATCGAGTGTAAGATGGACGAGCTCGACACGCGAATCGCAGTCCCTGCGATCGCGCCTTGTCCGCGGCGCTCGTGCGTGCGAACTGTTAGTAGGTTGAGCTGACTAGATGAACCGGGATGCTATTCAGCGGAACTGTAAAAGACGTCCCTGGCCGAACTAAGCAAGATCAATCCAGCCATCGCTAAAGGTAGGCGAACGAGACGTTCGGACTCTGTGCCGCTGAAATCCTCAAATTGAATCGGCCGGACCGTTAGAGCTATCATCACCCGCTTGGCTTCCAGAGCTACGGAGCGGGTTGATTACCTGAACGTCCTCGAAGTCCTTTTCATTGTCGGTCACTACGACACACTCGTTGACTTCGGCTACAGCGCAATGATTGTGTCTAGGGCGCTCCGCGAACGGCCTCTGGCTTTGCCGTTGGCCATCAGCCGCGCCCACACGAGGCCAGCTTTCTCGTCGAACGACAGCACGCGGCCAGCGAACAGCGCTTGCGGGCCTTCGGAGCCCTCGAACCAAGTTTCAAGGCTGCTGCGCTTTTTCCCCTTCGGCTTCTCTAGGATGCCTCGGCGAATTTCGGCGACAGTAAGCGAAGCAATGAAGAGGTCTTCGTCCTTCTGCGCGCCCATCCAGGCCAGCAACGAGCCCGAAGGCTCCGGCTTTATGACATTGCTGATGATATTGGTATCAAGAAGGTAGCGCGTCACAGGTCGATCTTGCGCCCCTCTTCGCGCGGCCGGCTGAGGTCGAGATTGGAGCCAACCAGAGGCGAGCGACGCAACGCGGCGAGAATGCTGCCCGCTTTCGGTGGCTCACCCGCCACGGCTTGCTGTATGGTCCGACGAAGCTGTCGGGCATCCGGCCCGCTCTCCGTTAATTTTCGGGCAAGAGTTCGCAGTAGATCGCGGTCTGCGTCGAAGGCCAGGATCTCGAACCGCGCGATGCCGCGCTCAGCCAGGCGAGACCGATAATTCTCGATGGCTCTCTTCTGTGCAGTGTTGCCCATCGCGTGCCTCCGTTCTCTATCCGGATATATAGCCATGGCTTCTTCGGAGCACAAGGTGCCCCGTCATCGGTCGAGCACTGGCTCCTGCGCGACGCGCGTTATTGATCACAGAGAATTTCCATCTTGTCGAAGCACTGTTACAGGCATCATTGTCGCGAAACGGAGTATTTGACGTCAGGACAGGAACGCGGTCATAGCGCGATGGAAAGTGCAACGGCCAAAAAGCTTCGTGTGGTCGCCGTGCGCGGCCCGCGAATCGGCTGTGCCTGGTCGCCGAAGCCCGGCCGACGCTTCGTCAATCTGGTCCGGCTGCTGGCGCGACAGGCCGCACGGGATTTCGTTCAAGCCGAAACGGATAGCCAAACGCGAGATCGCGTCCCGGAGTAAGGGGCCGCCTCATGAAGGTCGCGCTTGGCGCTCGCTACTCAACTGATATCCCGAGACGCCTCGATCGAGGATCAGTTGCCGCTCTGCTGCTTGCGTGCTGAAAAGCAAGGCTGGACAGTCGTCGACCGCAATACCCACCGCGCGATCTGGGCGCGTCGCTGTTGCGTCCCGGCCTTCAGGAGCTGATCAGCGATGCGATGCAGGGCAAATTCCTGATCGTGCTCGCAGAGGCGATGGATCATGACCGCTGCAAACCGGGAGCAGGCCAGGCTGGGCAAACGTTGCAACAGATCCTTCAAGGAAATTCATAGACTCTTAGCAAATCCGGCTCGGTATGAATGGTAGGCTTATCGCAACGTCTGAGGTCAGTGGTTCCAAAAGGTGGCCCCGCTTATTTTCGACTCGCCGAACTACTTGCAATTTCGGCTAAAGGCAAAAGAGCGCGCTTTGTTGTGCGACAGGGCGATATCGGCAGTCGCCACAGCCACCGAGATTTGTCCGGTCGTTGGACAACCTTCAAAAGCTGCGACTTCTGTGGAGAACGCGAATGAGAAATTCGATAGGACTTGGTCCTGACCCATGATGACACTGGTCAGTCGCCTACGCATGGCAGCGCATTCTGAGCGCCTTCGAATCCTGGGCCTTTGTGCACATGCGGACCTAACTGTCTGCGAGCTAGCCGAGATTCTGGGTCTATGCCGAGAGCGGGTTGCGCGGCACGTCCGGCTGCTCGCCAGAGCCGACTTTCTTTGCTGTAACGAACAGCCTCCGTGGCGCTCGTACCATCTCAAAGCAGGATCCAGCGACGGCGGGCTGGTTCAATTATTGATCGATCTCCTGCCCCATCGCGACGGCTTTCATAAACAGGACCTGCAGCGGCTCGAAGCGGTACGAGACACGCGGCCGAAGGGGACCGCGTGCTTGATCGTGAAATAGGTCAATCCAATTGGAGCGCGAAGCTACCATGGACAACTCCGCCGACGGCGCGATCGCACAGCCCGACACTCACGGGCGGTCTTCCTTGGCCGCGGTTGATTGCCGCGTTCACGAACTGCTTCTGAGACAGGAGCGGCAGGAGCGGACGACCCTCAAGCTCATCGCCTCAGAGAACTTTGCGTCCTCGGCCGTGCTGGAAGCGAACGGCTCGATTTTCACGAACAAGTACGCCGAGGGGTACCCCGGTGCGCGCTACTACGCTGGAAACGAGATCGTTGATGAGCTTGAGAAGCTAGCCATTGAGCGCTTGAAAACACTATTTGGCAGCGAGCATGCCAACGTCCAGCCTTATTCCGGCTCGCCGGCCAACCAGGCTGTCTATCGTGCGCTTTCGAGTCCCGGTGACAAAGTCATGGGCTTGCCCCTTCCGGAAGGGGGCCATCTGACTCATGGTTGGGCCATCAACTTTTCCGGTACTGACTATCAACGCGTCCCCTATGGGTTGGATGAAACGACACAGCAGATTGACTATGACCGCTTGCGCGAGACAGCCAAGCGGGAACGGCCGCGGCTCATCTGGGTCGGCGGAACTGCTTACCCGCGTGTCTTTGACTACGCGGCAATGGCAGAAATTGCCCTGGAAGCGAACTCCTATCTCGTAGCCGACATTGCGCACATCAGCGGCCTGATTGCCGCGGGAGCGCACCCGAATCCCGTGGGCCATTGCGACGTGGTCAGCAGCACGTCCCATAAGTCGATCCGCGGTCCCCGCGGTGGCTTCATTTTGTCAAGGAACGAAGATCGCTATTAGGCCCTGTATCATACAAAGAGCAAATACAATCTCGCCAGACGAATAGACCGGGCGGTCTTCCCTCACCTGCAAGGCGGGCCTCACATGAATGCCATCGCTGCGCTAGCGGTTGCCTTGCACGAAGCCGCGAACCCGTCCTTCCGAAGCTACGGCCAACAGACGGTCAAGAATGCCAAGGCTCTGGCAGTTGCACTGCTTGAGCGAGGTTATGACCTGGTTACCGGGGGGACGGACAATCACATGCTGATCCTTGATCTTCGCAATCGGCCACTATCGGGCAAGGCCTATGCCGAGCGACTAGCAAAGGCAGGAATCATCACCAACTTTAATATGGTGCCGGGCGACCCGCGGGATCCGGCGGTCACAAGCGGAATTCGCCTGGGGGCGCCAGCAGTGACGTCAATGGGCATGCGCGATGTGGAAATGGAGCAAATTGCTGGCTTCATTGACTCCGTCCTCCAGCGGCCAGACGACGAAGATCTCCATGCCGGTGTGCGAAGAGACGTTGCCGACTTGTGCACTGCGTTCGAGGTCCCGGGCATCTCCGACAAGTAAGGTGGGCCAAGCAAAATGCCCATACCACATACAACATCCGAAGCGAGGTATTCATGGCTAGGCAGTTCGTGTTCTCTTCCGAATCGGTTGGCGCGGGGCACCCGGATAAGTTGGCTGACAACATCTCGGATGCCATCCTCGATGCCATCCTCCGCACAGATCCCAAGGCGCGCGTCGCCTGTGAAGCGTTGGTAAAATCAGGGATAGTCGTTCTGGCTGGCGAGATTACCAGCGATGCCCAGGTCGATTATAGCCAAGTTGCGCGTGATACGATTCTCGACATTGGGTACGACGACGAGGCCGTCGGCTTTGACGGCCGGCGTTGCTCCGTCGTTCATGCCCTCACCGAGCAGTCGCCCGACATCAGCCAAGGCGTTGACGAGGGAAGAGGGCAAGACCTCCAGCAGGGAGCGGGAGATCAGGGCCTCATGTTCGGCTACGCATGCCGCGAAACCGATACCCTGATGCCTTTGCCGATCCAGCTCGCTCATCGCTTGACGAAACGGCAGGCGTATGTCCGGAAGGCACAACAGCTTGGCTGGTTGCGTCCTGACATGAAATCCCAAGTCTCAGTGCGCTATGAGGGGTTGCGCCCTGTCGCTCTGGATACCATCGTCGTGTCTACGCAACATGACGAGCAGGTCTCGCAAGAGACTGTCCGCGAGGGCGTCATTGAGGAAATCATAAAGCCTGTCCTGCCGACCCACCTGGACACCAAGGATATCAGAATTCTGGTCAATCCGACGGGGCGATTCGTAGTGGGCGGGCCGCGCGGCGACTGCGGTCTCACTGGACGCAAGATCATCGTCGATTCCTATGGCGGGATGGGTCGTCATGGCGGCGGCGCCTTCTCGGGCAAGGACCCGTCCAAGGTTGACCGCTCAGCTGCCTATGCTGCCCGCTATGTCGCAAAGAACATCGTCGCTAGCGGACTTGCAGACGTGTGCGAGGTGCAGCTTGCTTACGCAATCGGCGTGGCCAGTCCGGTTTCCGTCATGGTCAACACGTTCGGGACAGCCAGGGTTGAGGAAAGCAGGATCGAGCGCCTCATTCTTGAGTTGTTCGATCTCAGACCGAAAGGCATTATCAAGATGCTTGATCTCTTACGCCCTATATACCGCAATACAGCGACCTATGGCCATTTCGGCCGTGAAGAGCCTGATTTCACCTGGGAGAAGACAGACAGGGCGGACGAATTGCGTCGCGAGGCAGGACTCGCCGCCCCGTGAGAGCCGCCGGCGAACGGATTGGCAAGCGGAAAGCCCATTTCCACCGGGCAGACCCGCGCCTGGCAGGCGTGGCGAGAAGCCGGCTCGGATTTTTTGGCGGAGACATTGATGCCGGATTATGACGTGCTTTGCATCGGCAATGCCATTGTCGACATCATCGCCCAGTGCGACGAGGCATTCCTCGAGATCAACGGCATCATCAAGGGCGCGATGAACCTGATCGACACGCGCCGCGCCGAACTGCTCTACAGCCGCATGGGCCCGGCGATCGAGGCCTCCGGCGGCAGTGCCGGCAACACGGCGGCCGGCGTAGCCAGCTTCGGCGGCCGCGCCGCCTTCTTCGGCAAGGTCTCCAACGATGCGCTGGGCGAAATCTATGCGCACGATATCCATGCACAGGGTGTCGCCTTCGACACCAGGCCGCTCAAGGGCGAGCCGCCGACGGCGCGCTCTATGATCTTCGTCACGCCCGACGGCGAGCGCTCGATGAACACCTATCTCGGCGCCTGCGTCGAGCTTGGCCCTGAGGATGTCGAGGCCGACAAGGCATCCGGCGCCAAGGTTACCTATTTCGAGGGCTATTTGTGGGATCCGCCGCGCGCCAAGGAGGCGATCCGGCAGACGGCGAAGCTCGCACACGAGGCCGGACGCGAAGTGTCGATGACGTTGTCGGATTCGTTCTGCGTCGACCGCTACCGGGACGAGTTCCTCGAGCTGATGCGCTCGGGCACTGTCGACATCGTCTTTGCCAACAGCCACGAGATCAAGTCGCTCTACCAGACAAAATCCTTCGACGAGGCGCTGGCTCAGATCCGCAAGGACTGCAAGATTGCCGCCGTCACCCGTTCCGAAAAAGGCTCGGTGATCGTGCGCGGCGACGAGACCGTGGTCATCGAGGCGACCGCCATCAAGGAGTTGGTCGACACCACCGGCGCCGGCGACCTCTACGCCGCCGGTTTCCTGCATGGCTACACGCAGGGCCGCAACCTCAAGACCTGCGGCGACCTTGGCTCGCTGGCGGCCGGCCTGGTGATCCAGCAGATCGGCCCAAGGCCAAGGCAGAATTTGCGCCGCGAGGCGGAAGGGGCTGGGTTGCTGTAGATGCGCCGGCAACTAACCAGCCGCCCTACTGACGCGATGACCGCAGTGGCGGAACTGTGTCAAAGCTCGCTGATAGCGACAGCCATTCGCTTCGGAGAACTGACCCATGCTGCTGCCGTGAAGCTCGCTGGAGGAGCGGTGCAAGGCGTGCTTGCCATGACGGCATTCACCGTCATCCAGATCGTCACCAGCATTTTCCAGAAGCTCAGCTTGGGGAAGGCCAGTAAGGTTCCTGAGGTAACGGAGAACTCGCGGCGTCCGTCGGACTTGACTTGCGATCACGTCCCACGATGCCGAATGCGGGCAGCAGACTGAATATTTCACAATGCTAGACAAAGGCGTAAAAGCGCGATCACATAACTACATAAACATTTCGTTATGCGTCATTGACAAAAGAGCGAACTGCTGTGATTGTCTGCGTGTCGTGGTTCTCGCGTGCGGCGCTGCCGCAGCGGAGCTAAGAGGGAAGCCGGTGCGATGCCGGCGCTGCCCCCGCAACTGTTAGCGGCGAGCCAACCCCGCGAGCCAGGAGGCCTGCCACGCGAATTACGTCCACGGGCGGGGTGTCTCGGTGGCCGCTGCAACCCGGCGTTGATGCCGGCCTGCTAGCGCCTTCCTTGTCACCGACGCCCCAATCATCGGGGTATGACATGACTGTCTCTCAGCAAATTCCTGTAGCAACGCTCGGCGTGCCGCGCTTCGGTCGTCGGCGAGAACTGAAATTCGCGCTTGAAAGCTACTGGTCCGGAACATCGTCCGCTGGCGACCTTCTCACGACGTCGAAGGCGCTCCGTGCCGCTAGCTGGGAAGAGCAGCGCGATCGCGGCGTGTCGAAAATCCCGTCGAACGACTTCTCGCTTTACGACCATGTGCTCGACACCGCAGCCATGGTCGGGGCCGTTCCATCCCGTTACGGCTGGAATAGCGGCGAGGTCCCACTTGACATCTACTTCGCAATGGCGCGCGGCAACCAGGGTCAGACGGAGGATTGTGGACACGCTGGTTACCAGGAGGAGGCTCATGGACCTGGTGTAACCGCGATGGAAATGACCAAGTGGTTTGACACCAACTACCACTACATTGTGCCGGAACTCGATGATGATCAGACGTTCGCCCTCTCGTCATCGAAGCCGGTCGATTACTTCCTCGAGGCTAAAGCTCTCGGCATTCACACACGCCCAGTCATCCTTGGACCCATCACCTTCCTCAAGCTGGCGAAATCGCCTGCCGAGGGGTTCGGTCCCATCGCTCTCCTACCGCGGCTGCTGCCGGTTTACGAGCAGCTTCTGGAGAGGCTGAAGCTGTCGGGAGCCGACTGGGTGCAGATCGATGAGCCAGCGCTTGTCCTCGATCTGAACCCGAACGAACGAGCTGCGTTCGAATTCGCCTATGGCCAGCTGTCGAAAGCCGCGCCCGAGCTGAAGATCATGCTGGCTACGTATTTCGGGTCGCTGGGAGACAATCTCGAAACCGCGATTTCTCTGCCCCTGGCCGGCCTGCATATTGATCTCGTGCGCGCTCCCGAGCAGCTGGAAACGGTGGCTCGGCTCGCTCCGAAGGATCTGGTGCTCTCGCTTGGCTTGATCGATGGCCGCAACGTCTGGCGTGCGAACCTGCCCGCCATTCTCGACCGCATCAAACCGATCGTCGCCGGCTGGCCCTTGGACCGCGTCGAGATCGCGCCTTCTTGCTCGATGCTGCATGTGCCGATTGATCTGCGCATGGAGACGGAACTCGACGCGGACATCAGGTCGTGGCTCGCCTTCGCGGCCCAGAAGACCGACGAGCTGGTCTTGCTGGCCCGGGCCCTGTCCCAAGGCAGGGATGCGGTGGCAGGCGCGTTGAAAGCGTCTGCCGAGGCTGCCGCCACGCGCGTGACATCCACGAGGATCCATGACCCGCTTGTTCAGGGGCGGATCGCTAGCATTCAGGACAGCGCGAAGCGACGAGAGAGCGCTTTTGGCGAGCGCTCCAGAGTCCAGGCCGGCTCACTCGGGCTGCCGCCGTTCCCGACGACGACCATCGGGTCCTTCCCGCAGACGCCGCAGGTACGCAAGGCGCGGGCCGCTCATGCGAAGGGCCAGCTGAGCTATGTCGACTATGAGACGTTCCTGAAGAAGGAGATCGAGGCTGCAATTCGCTGGCAGGAAGAGATCGGGCTGGACGTGCTGGTGCATGGTGAGTTCGAGCGAAACGACATGGTACAGCATTTCGGCGAGCAGTTGTCCGGCTTCGCGCTCACCCAGCATGCCTGGGTACAAAGCTATGGGTCGCGCTACGTGCGTCCCCCCATCATTTTCGGCGACGTATCGAGGCGCAATCCGATGACAGTGCGCTGGTGGCAATTCGCCCAGTCGCTTACGGAAAAGCCCGTGAAGGGAATGCTCACAGGCCCAGTCACCATTCTCAACTGGTCTTTTGTTCGCGACGACGTACCCCGCTCCGAAGCCTGCCGCCAGATCGCGCTCGCCATCCGCGACGAAGTGACGGATCTCGAAAGATCCGGCGCAAGGATGGTCCAGATCGATGAGGCCGCGTTTCGCGAAGGATTGCCACTGCGCCAATCTGACTGGAAAGTCTATCTCGACTGGGCTGTCGAATGTTTCCGGATCGCTTCAACGGGTGTAAAGGACGCGACTCAAATTCATACCCACATGTGCTATTCGGAGTTCAACGAGATCATTCACGCGATCGCTGGAATGGATGCGGATGTCATTTCGATTGAGACGTCGCGCTCGAAGATGGAACTGTTGGACGCCTTCACGAGCTCCAAATATCCGAACGAAATCGGTCCTGGCGTCTATGATATTCACTCACCACGCGTCCCGGAAGTCGGCGAGATTTCGGACTTAGTCATGCTTGCCCGCGAGCGACTGTCCGACGGCCAACTGTGGATAAACCCGGACTGTGGCCTCAAAACACGCAAATGGGAGGAGGTCCGCCCTGCCCTCATTAACATGGTCGCTGCAGCACGCGCGCTCCGGCAGAAAGTGCAGGCGTGAGGCCTCTCTTCCTCACCGTGTGGGGAGTTGCCGGCTGGCGGATGTCGGCCGGGAATATGCCAAACCGATCACACTCTTGGAAATGAGCCACTCGGCGCAAATGTGCAATTTCCCTACGGCACGTGTCTTAATCCCGCAGAAATATAAATGTGGCACTACGCTATAACATCGGTTCCTTGGGGACATACAGGCCCCGCGCCTCGAACAAATCGGACTGGCGTCGTTTCTCAAAGTAGACTGCTTGGCGCGTTCGCTCAGGCAGCGACAATATATGGTGCTGCGTCTGTCCGCCCCCAGTTGATCGCGCAGACTACGGGCGAGGTGGCAGGGTTCGGGTATCGCTAGCGTCCCGCCAATTCGGAGATGGACGTCGCAATTCGTGTCGCCAAGTAAAAATCGCCAATCATTTTCGATTGCAAGTCCGCAGCCAGTTGGCCCTTATTTTCCTGAGATCTGCGTTACAGGCCGGGGCGTTGTCGCCGTTTCTGAGGGTAAGATGGGATAGGCGACGTCAGGTGCCTCTCCGGTCAGCGAGTTGAGGAAGGCAACAAGCAGGTCAACTTCTTCGTCCGCCAGTACTACGCCGAGCTGGGTGGTCCCCATAATGGCGACGGCCTGTTTCAGATCCCAAACCTTGCCCGAATGAAAGTATGGCGCGGTGAGTGCAACGTTGCGCAGCGGCGCCACGCGGAAGACATAGGAATCGTCGGCTGCATTGGTGACCTCAAATCGGCCCTTGTCTTTGTCCGGCAGGACTTCGGCGCTGGGCCGTTCCACGAGGCCGAATGGGTAATAGGCTTGCCCACCAACGTTGATGCCGGCATGGCAGGACGAGCAGCCTTTGTCCATGAAAAGCACCAGGCCCTGTTTCTGTTCGGAAGTCATGGCAACCTCATCACCATTCAGGAAGCTGTCGAACGGGGCAGGTGTGACCAGTGTCGCCTCGAAGGCTTCGATCGCCTTGGCGAAGTTGTCGAAGGTGACCCGATCGGCTTCAGCCGGAAAAGCTGCATCGAACCACTCGACATATTGCGGCATGGACTTGAGAGTGGCGATGAGTTGGCCCGGTGTATTGGCCATTTCGATCCCGGCTTGGACCGGTCCCTTCGCCTGAGCCTTCAGGTCTTCGGCACGACCATCCCAGAACTGGGCGATGTTGAAGACAGCGTTCAGTACAGTCGGCGCGTTGCGCTGTCCCTTCTGCCAACCATGGCCAATCGAGGTTTCGTGATTGTCGTCGCCGCCGGTGGCCAGGTTGTGGCATGAATTGCACGACAAGACGCCTGACGCCGAGACGCGTGGATCGAAGAACAGTGCCTTGCCGAGAGCGATCTTTTCCGGGGTGATCGGGTTGTTGGCGACTGTCGGCGTGGTGGATGGCAAAGCCGTGAAGGTGGCCAATGCCGTATCTCTGAGGTCGGTGGGGATCGAATCCGCAGCAAAGGCGGTGGGTGCCAGCAAGGTGACAGCCATCGTACTGAATAGGATTTTCATAATTGGTCTTCCTGCGTCGTCCACGCAGCCATTATGCGATCTGCGGCTCATGAACGCCCTGAGCTAGATCAGCTTGAGGGAGAGGACGGGGTCTCACACCTGTTTTCGCAGCTGAGCTGGGACCCTCTTGGAAGCGATCGCTCTTCTCGATTGGACTTCAGGGAGGAGGAGTATCCCTGGTTGGCAACCGGTTTTATGCATCAAAGCACGCCCTGAGGGCGGCTTCGTAGATTCGGTCACTGCGATCTTCCAGCCAAGGTTGAGAAAGTCACAGCATGCGCAAGACTGGTAGCGAAAAGTGAGCTTCTGAAACGTCAGGGTTCATTCGTTCCTCCTGACCTGCTGATTGCGTGGACACCCGCCGACTCCACATTGTGATGTCACCAGCGATGGCGGTTTCAATACCTAAGCAGCGACGGTCTATGCGACAGTATGGATGTCCTATCGGAATAGCCGGTCCGCCTTGTCGATCGTCACACCGACATATAGCTCCGCTTCTACGAACATCCCATCACGCGAGGAAAGACATGGCCAATACGCGCAGTATCGCCAATCTAGCCCTGGTGCCGGCGCGGCGCTTGAGCAGGTCCACCGGCTGTAACTGCCTCACACCTTGATCCACAGATCCTAGGCGATGACCACGTTGTCGTCATCATTTGACGGACGCGGGGCATTAGCCCATAAGCGAGCCACCGCAAACTGTGCGGTTGCCATTAATGATGTGAATTGGAATGATCTTCGGTTTGCGAAACACGCACGTCCGACGGAGCTTGCGTTGACAGAGGCGGCTTTACGCGCAATAGCACTTCCGCCGGCCTGTTTTTGTGGAGTTCAATTGTGGTTCGGCCAAGGGCGCTGGGCGCCGGACCGACCCCGTGTAAACCTCATCAAAGAGAGAGAGAGAGACCCTGCATGGAAGAATTCTTACCGCGCATCGCCACTGGTGTCGGCATCGGCCCGGCTCTCGCAGAGAAGGGCGTTGGGTTAATGCTGGGTTTCCTGCAAAGCCACGCGGCCGACGGTCCCGTTGCGCGCATGATCGAGGCCATTCCGGGAGCTTCGGAATTAGTAGCGAAGTATCATGGCGACGACCCAGAGGGTGGCGGCCTTATGGGGCTCGGCCAGCAATTAATGAGTGAGGGTCTCAGCATGGCAAAGATCGCCGGCCTCGCCAACGAGACGATCGCCTGCGCCAAGGAACATGCCGGCGACGAACTCGTGGACGAGGTCCTCAATTCCGTTCCTGGCCTTCCCCAGTTCGTCTGATCAGCGGCAGCCGGGGGCGCATGACCTCGTGCGCCCGTGCCGGCCCGTCTGCGCAGCAGGCATTCTCCGCCGAGCGTTCCGGACCGATCTCGCCAGACCACCGACCGCCGGGCACGCGAAGCGAGCGTTGGAGTACTTCATTCGTCTGTTCCAAAATCGACCTCAGGCGAATCGATGTGTATAATTTCCGGCGGTAAGGGTTTATCCTGAACGCTTTCGATGAAGCGCGCGAGATAAGCAAACGTATTGTATTTCTCGAGGACCAACCGCTTCGCCTCTCTTATTGCGCCGCGACGTTCCTTCCAGAGGTCCGAGTCGATGATTTCTTGAATTTTTGGGATTACGTTCTTGTCCTCTGGGTCAATCAGAACCATAGAGTCCGAAGGGAAGAACCTCGTGATTGCCGGGCTGCCGTAATAGATCGGCATTGTTTCAGCAACGAAGCAGTCCATAAGCTTCTCTGTAAAATAGTAATCGGCACGAGTATTCTCGAACGCTATACTGTAACGGTAAGGTGCGAGTGCGTTCCATTTATCTCCAATCAGCCGAAAACCTCGGCCGAACAGGTCAAAATCGAGCTCCTTTCTCAGCCGTTCCAGAAACGCCAGCCGATATCGATGTCCTTTAAGCAGGGCGATGTCACTGGTGATCCATGAGAGCCGAAGCGGCTTATCCACGACTTCGCTGACCAGAAGTTGGTCATATGTCTTGTTTACAGACCAAGACCGAGTGATAGGTGGAGACAAAACGAATCGGCGCGCTGCATTCTGCCGAGCAGCCAGCTCTGCGTCACACGTCAGGACGATAGTATTTTTCCCCTGCCCTTCATGAAACGCGCGATGAGCTTTCGTCGGCGGTTCGCCGATTGCAAAAATTGTCCTGTTTGGGCTCGCCTCGATATCAACAGGGAGCCCGAAAAGAGAAGCAGAGTTAAAGACGATATGCCAATCGGGCACGAAGGATGTCGTGCGAACAAAAGCGACATTGTTCCAGATTCCACTGCCCTTTGGAGTGAGATGGTGGATTGCATCATCCAAAACGCCCCAAGAATCTAGACATGTAGCAACAATGGGCGCCGGGCGTTCCGTCAACAATTTGGCCGACAAAGAAGTTTCACTCCCTTCACTCGTGAAGGTACTCAATCGCCATTCCGGATTGCGGTAACATTGGGCAGCATAAACCTTCCGGGACCCGCTGTCGAGGCAATTGTCGCTTTGCACTTGACTAGGTTCTTCCTCGCTTTGTGTGGTGATCAGGCCGGCTGAGTGGCAGCATGCGTGCCCTAATGAGTTCGCAGCCCGCTCTGCCCAATGGTACGTTTAATCGTCTTCAGGCGGTTGATCAGCCCTTCCGCCTGGCCGTTGCTCCACGGTAGTTCAATGGCATCGCGAACGGCGTCAGCTGGCGTAGGACCCGACCGAAACGCGTGATGGCGACGGACCCGGAGTTGACGCCACGTCGATCGAAGTGTCGAGCTTGCCCAATTCACAGGCCCCGCAAAATGCCGCGGAAGCGCATGGCAAGCCTGCGCATAGTGGCAAACTCATGTGATCCCTGCTTCAGGACGTCGACCTTTGTGGCCTGGTTGATCATCAGCACATCCCGAGCCTTCGTGCAGAGGGCCGGGGCGACTACCGGCGCGATCACACGGCCAGTCGCGGGATTCCGTATCGGGACAGCGTCGCTGGCTGGTTGATGCGCATGATTGAAGCAGGCGACGCACTGTCCTTGCCCGGCCTCTCGGTGCGGCGCCAACTTGCGAGAAGCCGCTCCAGATTCGAGAAGCTGCCTGTGTCGCCGCGCTGTTCGATATCGTGGAACAGGTGTCGTCCGCAGCGATTGCCGTCTCTCGAGGACCGGCTAAGAAACGCCCCGAAATACATTGATGTCCTTTGTTACCAGCGGCGGTTCCCAGCCCCTTGGAAGAGTGGCTCACCGGGCGATGAACTTACATTTGGCCATGGTCAATGAACGTCCATCGTCCCTGACGCCACCAGCAAGCGATCACGATCCCTGATTTCACAGTCAAAGAAGTAATACCGAGACAAAAAAACCGCGCTTAGGCTCAAGACTACTAGCAAGTTCGACGCAAAGTTACAGCCGGGACGCGCCACGCCACCTCGGCAGGGCCGCCAACAACGAGTGGCTCAGCGTCACGACGGGAAATATGGCGCATCGATGTCGCTTCTGGACGAGCATTGGCAATAACGCTGTCGAGCATTGTTGCTTTCAGCGGCAACCGGCCCTATGAAGCGACGCTTCGCTGACTATGTTTCACCGCCTGGAGAGTTTCATGACAGAAGAAGCCGGAAAAAACGTCGACACCCTCATTGAGCTTGCCGCCGATGTCGTGTCGGCCTATGTCTCCAACAATCCGATCCCGGTGGGGGATCTCCCTGCCCTCATCGGCCAAGTGCATGCGGCTCTGAGAGCGACGGCCGGAGGTGTCTCTGCGCAAGAGCCGGTTGCCCTTACGCCTGCAGTCCCGATCAGGAAATCGGTGACACCGGACTACATCATCTCCCTTGAGGACGGGAAGAAATTCAAATCGCTAAAGCGCCATCTGTCGACCCACTATGGGCTGACGCCGGATGGATATCGGGCCAAATGGGGCCTGCCAGCGGATTATCCCATGGTCGCGCCGAACTACGCCGCGGCGCGCTCGACATTGGCCAAGACGATGGGGCTCGGCCGCAAACCGAAGGCGCCGGAAGCGCCGGAGCCTGCGCCGACGAAGCGAACCCGCAAGAAGGTCGCGGCTTGATTTCGGCAATCGAGATTCGTTCTGGAGCGTTTCAGCCATCGGCTTAATCTGCGCGGTCATATAAAAAGGCGGGGCCAACCCCGCCTTCCTTTCAAACAACTTTGTTTCATGAGGAATTCGCGACGCCTGCAGCAATCTGCTGCCCTCAGTTTTTGCTCGGTCCCATCGAGCGGCCGTGAGGACCTACGTGCCTACTCTTGCCGGGACGCAGGAGAAAATTTCAACCAGCTTTGCTGAGGCTGCCAGCGGAGGACTTGCCAGTGCGGCGATCCTGCTCGATCTCATAGTTGATCTTCTGGCCGTCAGCGAGGGTCGAGAGGCCCGCGCGTTCGACAGCGGAAATGTGGACGAAAACATCCGGACCGCCATTGTCGGGCTGGATAAATCCAAACCCCTTGGTGCTGTTGAACCACTTTACCGTTCCAGTCGGCATATACTTGTTCCTTCTTTTACAATGCAACGTGGGCAGGCCATTAGGCCTGTCCGAGTCATAGCCGAGAGTTGGGCGCAGCAAAAAGCGAAAAATTGTTAAGCCCCGATCAGCTGGCGCACTCCATTGTGGGCTTAGCCGCCAGCAAGCACTGTCCTACACTACCGCTCGAGCGTGGCCGGAAGCGCCCAATTTCTTCCAACGCTCCTCAGCGCCACGTCGATGGCTCGTGTTTGGAGGCACGGGACGTAAGGCCGACCGCTGCTCGTGCCGTAGGTCAAAGGCCGGGTAGTTCACGGAACTGCCTTCGAGCATAACGGCTTGGCAAGCGCATGAAGGAGTTTCGATTTGGATTGTTTCAAGAGGGTCGAGGGGTTGATCGATGCGACCAGCGTGGAAGCGATCGATAGCGCGCGCGTTTTGCTGGACCAGTTCAAGGGCAAGTCAGAAACAATCGCCCAAGCGATTGACGACTTCCTGCTTGATTTCATGACCTTGCTGTTTGTGGTAGAAGCCACCCGCGAGCAGTTCCACAATCCGGCGAGGCGGTTAGCGCGCATCAGATTGAGCAAGGTCAGGCTGTTACTCACGCGATGCTCTTGACCTAAGCGACCACTCCGCCAGGCATGCATTTGCAGCCGAGCGCACCAGGCGGTATTTTACGCACATGAAAACAATCGCGACTGCTAATTCTCCTGTTTGGTGCCCAGGGACAACGGCAAGCGCGCACAGCTTCGGTGCTGCTGTCCTGCAGCGACAAATGTTGCCTGCATGCCCCCACGGCGAGCGCTGGAGCGACAACATCTCAATTCTGTCCGTCAGTGCAGCGGCCTTCGAAGCGCATCGTGTACCCCTCCCCGGCAGCGCGCCTCATCGTCTTCCGAAGGAAGACGATACTCTCAGCCATGCTCGCGTCGCCTTCAGCCCTGTTCGATGGCCCATAATGTCGGATGCGCAACATGTCAGACCCGACTTGTCTTCATGCCTCGAATGGTTTTCTGATCTGGCACGGTGCATGCTTGGTCGTCCGCAGACGTCGCGGACCAAGGAAAATCCGTCCAATGACCACCTCGCCAAGAACACCGCCGCAGGTCTCCTGGGTCCATCCGAAGATGAGGCTCCAGTGAGGCCTGGCCGCATGTTGGTCTGGCTCGGCGCTGCCCGCCGATCCTCCCCACGGGGAGGCGAAGACGCAACGCGTTCATCAAAATGAGGAACAAATCACTTTGCCTCGAACCTTGCCTTTCCAACCGGAGCCATCGATCGCTCCCCCTGGCTGCGCACGGCGTTCACTGCCACCGCCCTGGCCCTGGTGACGACCGCTCCGGCTCTGGCCGCCACCGACGGCGGCAAGATCGCGGATTTCCTGCTCGACTATGGCATGGAAGGATCGACATCCGCGATCACCGCGCGCCAGTCGTCACTCACATGGTACAAGGTCAGCAGCGCCGACGAGCCACCCGGCAAATCCGGACTTGCCCATTTCCTTGAGCGTCTGATCTTCAAGGCGACCACCAACCGCGCCGGCAGCGAGTTCGACCGAGCCGTCTCAGTCAGCGGCGGCTACAATAACGCCCCCAACGCTATGACTAGCTTTGGGCGACATGATTGGCTTCGAGGCCGATCGCATGTTCAACCTCATCCTCAACGACGATATCAAGACCGAGCGAAACGTGATTCTGGAGGAGCGCCGTTGGCGCAGAGAGACGAACCCGCAGGTCTGCTGGACGAGGAGGTCAACGCGACGTTGCGGCCGATCAGCCCTACCGCATTCCGGTCAACGGCTGGATGCATGAGATGGACAAGCTGAACGGAACCGACGCATTCACGATCTACAACAAATGCTGCCGACCCGAACAACGCCGTGCTGGTGGTGGCCGGCGACGCAGAGCCTGAGACGGTGAAGGCGCTGGCCGCGAAGACCTATGGCAAGGTTGCGCGCGGGCCGGTCCTGCCCCCGCGCACCTGACCGGCCGAGCCCGACTAGTAGAACCGCGAGGCATCTTCTAGCGATTTCAGGGTATTCTCCTTTCCACTTGGGTACCGTGGTCTGCTAGCTGTCTGGCCGAGGCCCTATAAGGAACTTGGCACCCGGAATAGACACCGCACTTGCCATATACCCCTGCTGCGTTTGAGGAGGAATCCGGTATTGCCCCTGTGCCTGCCGATGACCCGTCACCTGAGATCCCCTGACCTGTTTCGATCCATTGATCGCCTGCCGACACTTGGCACGCGGATTAGCGAGCGGACATTCGAGGTTCTCAACCCGTCGACCGGCGAAGTGCTGGCAGAACTACCCGACATGGGTGTCGAAGAGACATGCGCTGCGATCGACAAGGCCTATGTCGCGCAGCCTGGATGGGCAGGGTTTACCGCCCGTGAGCGCAGCGACGTTCTATGGCGATGGTATCAGTTGATCATCGACCACGCCGACGATCTCGCTGCAATTCTCACCGCGGAGATGGGCAAGCCGCTTGCAGAGGCCAAATCGGAGCTATCGCATGCTGCGGCGTATCTGCAATGGTACGCCGAGGAGGCAAATCGCGTCTATGGCGAGACGATCTCCGCACCATTGACGGACCGCCGAATGTTGGTGATCAAGCAGCCCATCGGGGTCGTCGGCACGATAACGCCATGGAATTTCCCAGCCTCGATGGTGGCGCGCAAAATCTCGCCAGCCTTGGCAGCGGGCTGCACGATCGTCCTCAAGCCCGCTGAACAGACGCCGCTCGTGGCTGGAGCAATGTTCGCCCTCGCCCATCAGGCAGGCTTCCCCGAAGGCGTCGTCAACCTGATCTATGCGTCCGAAGGTGACGCGGTCGGCCGCGAACTTTGCACAAATCCCAAGGTCCGCAAGATCAGCTTCACCGGGTCTACGGAGATCGGGCGCCTACTCATGCGCCAGTGCTCGGACCAGATCAAAAAAGTCAGCCTAGAGCTCGGCGGCAATGCACCTTTCATCGTGTTCGATGATGCGGATGTCGATGCCGCAGTTGACGGTGCGATCCAAGCGAAGTACCGCAATGCCGGCCAGACCTGCGTTTCAGCGAACCGCCTTTACGTCCAGTCGGGCGTTCACGACGAGTTCGTCGAGAAATTCGTGGAACGGGCTCGCCAACTTCAAGTTGGTGACGGTTTCGCGCCCGGAGTGGACATCGGACCCCTCATCGACAAGCAGGCTTTGGCCAAGATTGAATCCCATATTGCCGATGCCGTAACTAAAGGCGGCGCAATTCGATGCGGGGGCAAACGCCTCGGCACGAATGGCACGTTTTTCCAACCAACGGTCCTGACCGGTGTCACCAGCGAGATGACCGTCGCGCGAGAAGAGACATTCGGGCCGCTCGCACCGATTATTCGCTTCAAAGATGCGGATCAGGTCGTGCGTGATGCCAATGAAACGATCTACGGCCTCGCGGCCTATTTTTATGCCTCGAACCTGAAGCGTGTCTGGCGTGTCGCCGAGGCCTTGGAATATGGAATGGTCGGGGTAAATACCGGCCGGATGTCTTCGGAAGCGGCGCCGTTCGGTGGGATAAAACAGTCCGGCATCGGTCGTGAGGGATCCCGCCATGGCCTCGAGGACTACCTCGAAATGAAATACCTCTGCATGGGCGGCATCTGAAGCATCGGCTTGCAGGGTTCACAGACGGGTTACCTAGCGAGCGATCTCCAAACATGTGAATTGTAGAATCGCTCCTCGATTGGAACTGAGGGGCGGTCCGCACCCGAGCAAACACGCAACCCTGATGAGCCCCCTAAAATAGCTGGATGTATCTCTCGACGAGACAAGCGTCTGCATTTTCGGCGAAGACGGCGCGCATGCGACGGAGGATACGCTTGCGATTTGGCGGCCCTCGCCGACTATCCTCAGGCGACGGGCTGTCGTTGCGCGGTCTGGTTGGAAGCTTGTGCGCCCAAGCCATCGTCAACGCTGATTGAGCAATATCCGGCTTCAGGGGCAGAATTTGGACCTGCTACATTCCGATATCAGTAGCTCAGCTGTTCTTCGGCTGACTGCCGCGCCGGTACACGCTCGGACAGAATCGAAGGAACCATCACATTCGCATCCACATTGGTGATCGGCGCACGGTCCAGGGCGCGCCAGGTTGACCAAGCAGGTCGAACCGAATGACAGCCTTGACCGGCTGGAGGACGGAAATCCCGATGCCGAAGAGGTTGGTTCGGCACGAACAGCAAGGGCTGGGAAGCGATCGGCCGAGCGGTCCTTGAAGGGGCGGGCCAGGTTGTTTGACGACGCGTTGGTTCAGGTCAGCTAATCTAGTCTCTGCCATTCAGAGCGGCTTCCCTCGCCAGTGACAGCGAGTCAAGATATTTGGCATGGTCGGCTTTGATTGCCGCGCAGATCTGGTCGAGATGGGGACAGCTCACTGGTGCACCTTTGGGCTCATAGTGTTTCCTCGTCATCGAGGTGAGGATTGCCGGATTTGGCGTAGAACACCAACACGGGTCCGAGATCAAAGCGCGTCCCGGGCGCAAGGCGCTGGACGGACCGGGGCCATGTTTCGGTTGAGGCGCCATCGATGCCTCGCGCCAGCGTTCTGGCGAAGCGGGGCATCAGCGGAGCGAGTGTCGGTGCCAGGATCGCAGCGGCCGTCGTCTGAAGGGCTAGCGAAGTCCGATTGCGGGCAGGATAGAAACGTCGCGCCGCCGCAAAGTCTCGCGCCCCGCGGTAGATCACGCAATCGCGCACGAATTCGCAGACCTGAGTGGCCGCGCGCCGAACCGAGAAGCCTTCGTCCGAATAGGCGCGCTCCATCGCAGCGCGATAGATCTCTATGCGAGCAAAGAAGGCGCGGTCGACCGGGCTCCAGTCGCCTGCATCGGGTACACGGCCGGCAAAATCCTGCTTGATTTCCTGGTTCAACGCCTCAAGCCAGTTCAGCCAGATGCTTTGGAACACCTCGTTCTCGGTGCGGCGCAGCGCGTCCAGCGTGAAATCCGTCCGCTCACCTTCCGGGCGTGTCAGGCCCAAATGAAGGCGCACGACGTCGACTGTCTTTGGGCTCAGAACCTCCTTGCCCCAGACCGCATGGCGGCAGCTGGTTGAGAACTTCTTGCCGTCGAGCAGGTAGAACTCGTTGACGTGATAGCGGATGCGTGGCTTCCAGTGGGAGAAGACCTCGGCGTAAAGAGCGGGGTATAGTAGCGCGTGGTAGAACGAATTGTCGAAGCCGAAGAAATGGACAATCTGCCAGTCGTTGCCGGGCATCTCCGCCTTCCAGTTGCGACCCATCGAGCGGCCGAGCGCCTGGATGTTGTAAAGAAAACCGAAGGCCATCTCCGGCCAGACCCAGATCACTTGCCCCGGGAACCCTTCCGCCGGCAGGCCCCAGTCCGAGGGGTGGGTAATGGGCACTGAAAATTTCCCGCGTCGGCGTACGCGTGCGAAGAGATCCAAGATCCGTAGCGGGACCCCAGACGCCCTTAGATGCCGGTCGACATTGTCGAAGCATTGGTCCAGCGCAAGTTCAGCGCGGCGGACGGAGCCGACCAGCGGCGCCTCGGCAGACTGCCGTGATTGGGCTGCACGCAGGTCGTAGCAAAGGTTTGGGGCGCCGCATTCCTCGCAGATGTTGCCACCCGCGGAGCCGCCGCAATCGGGGCAGAGGCCGCTAACATCCGATTCGTAAAGATAACGGCCTGTCACGGCATCGAAAAGCGCAGGGCTCTGGCGTAGATCTATCGCCGTGCTGCTCAGAAGACTGCGGAAACAGGCGGTTTGAAACTCGCCATAACCGTCATCGCCCATCGTGGCTTGGAAGCTGTGGACCTCACAATCGAGAAGTGCAAGCGTGGCGCGAATCTCGTCGGCATAGTAGCGCGCCACGTTTGCCGGCGTCGATTGATCGGCATCAGCGCGCGCGGCGACGTAGCTTTGGAAATCATCGCTTCCGGTCAGGTGATAGGCCTCGACTCCTTTCATGCGCAGGAAACGAGTATAGACATCAGCGCCGAAATAGGGGCCGGAAAGATGCCCCAGATGCAGATCGCCATTTGGCGTCGGCGGCGTGGAGAAGACGAAAGTCGGCGCGCGGGGAGCCGTGAGCTTTGCAGCGACATGATGAGCGGCGTCGTCGTCTCGCCAGTAGACATCGACGAAATTTAGGTCTTCGTCCCCATCGTTGCGCAGCACATGCGCTTCAAAAGGGTGAAACAGAACGACATCGCCCGCCTCGACCGAGATTTCCCCCCGGTCGGTGGTGACCTTGCCCGCACCAGACAGGACCACGAAGGCCTCGATTTCGTCGTGCCGATGGGGCTCGGATGTGACGCCGGGTCCAACCTTTCCGAATGAAAACCCCGTGCGAGCGCTGCCCGTTCCAAGCGTGGCCGTGTCGATACCGAACGCCCGCGACAGCTCCGTTCGAGAAAACGTGTACTTGCGCATGACAACCAACCTAACCTGTTGAAGCAGTGGGATTTCGGCTGCCAACGCAACAGCCTCCCGTGCAATTCGTGGAGAGAAACGGCAGTCTGACCATTGGCGGCCCGGGCAGAGATAGTGCAGCTCTGGGCCGGCAAGCGGGCGACCAAGGGGGGCACTGGTCGGGCTGTAGGCGCACAGAAGACCGCCTGCGACCACCTCCGCAATCCACGTGCCAAAGCGTCGTAACGGGCTGCGGTCGATGCTCCGCGAGCCCGCAAATCAGACGGCCATACCGTCCGCGCATTTTTGAGCGGTCGATCAGTCGTGTGCATGCCTCCGCCTGGCCTGCGTGAGCTCAATCGCGATAGAAGATGCCATTTGGCGGCTTGAGATTGTCGAGATCGGCCACTTTCCCCTCGGGCGGGTTAAGGGCGCGCTTAAGCACGTTATATTCAGCGCGGGTCGGCCCGCCGGTTGAAGCCCGCTGGAACACCAAGTAGAGTGTCCGCCGAGAACGATTGCTTTTGTTCGGTCGTGAGTGGTGCGGTGCGAAATCGTCGAAGATGAAGATGTCGCCAGACTTCCATACTACGGGTTCCCAGGAGAACTTTTCGGCAACTTGAGGGTCGATCACCCCACCGGCATCCATGGGAAACACCCCCTTCTTGTGGTTGCCGGGGCTGAAGAAAAGCCGGCCATTTTCCTCGTCGGAGTCGTCGATGCCTATGGCAACCACCGCATGGACCATGCGGTCGGGGAGTTTGTGTGGAACGTGATAAATGTCCTGATGCGGGAGATAGCCGCCGCTGTCGGGGTAGTGGAAAATCAGCAACTCCTTGAGCCTGCGCGAATCTTCGCCATGCAACTCCTCGACCGCTGACTTTATGCGCTGATCTTCTAAGAGCAAACGACGCAATGGATCATGGAAGTCGAGAAAATTCTCCATCTTGGAAGTGATCTTTCGATTGTCCGTCGTTTTCTCGAACCACATGAGCCATTTATCATCGCTGACGACCCAGCGTGACATATCTTCGACAAAGGTAGAGATATCTTCCTGAGCCGCTGGATCGAAGAACCTTTCGAGCCTGACGTATCCGTCCTTCTGCCACTTTTCTCTTTGTGCATCAGTCAACATGCGAAAAGCCTCCTGTTGGAAACACTGGTTTTGGTTGGACATGCCGATTAGGGCGGTCGGGCGCTGATCAAGTTGCGGGTCCACGGAGACGGACTCACGTGACGAGGGAGGCGATGCTAAGTGCGTTCCGCTCCGGCGGATATTGTCCGCAGAAGCTCGGGCGAGACTGCCTATGTCAGGCTCAGCCGGGTCTAGGGGTTCCGTAAACTGGGCCGGATCAATCGCTTCACCCGGTTCAACCACGACACGCATCGCCAAAGGCCGGCACCATCCGCTACCTGCCGACCCAGCCATGGCCGCCAAGACCACGGCGGTCTTTCGAGTGAGCGACTTGGTACGGCCTTGGCAACCGTAGGGGAAATGCACGCCCCCAGAGTGATGCGATGCGCCGCTTGGTCGAAGGGCTTGGTCGGTCACGATCATATCGGAGAAGCCTCCGGGGTTCGCCGCAGCGCAGGCGGGCATCATTCCTAGGATGCCACCGCCGATGATCAAAAGCATACGAGTCATATTCCACTGCCCATTTCTTCGGCTGCGTGGTCGGGCCAGCTCTCGATCGAGGTATGAGTGATGAAGCCAGGATGCTCGGGGTTCGCGCATGGCGCGCGCCCAAGTAGGCTATCGAGGATGCGACGCGCGCGCCAGGCCAGCAAGCTTAGGTTCGGATCGGCCAGGCCGCGCTGCCCGAGGCTCGCATTTTGTACGAAGATGCGTCTGTCACACGGTCCGTCCCAGCTCACCGAAAAATCCTCGCGAATAGCTAATTCATTGTCGATCTGCTCCAAGCGGCCCATGATCGGTTCCAACAAGCTTGGGACCGCGTTCTCGTAACCGGTGGCCAGGATGACGATGTCAGCCGTGACTTCTTCGAGCTCGTCCATGCCATGCTGCAGGGTTAGCCTGTGACCCGGTCCGGCGTTGATGCAGTGCGAGACGGTGCAGCCCGGCCGCAGTGTGATGTCGCATCGGTTTGGCTCGAAAAATGCATGGCGGTACAGCGCCTGATAGATCGCGCGCAACGTGCTTTCTGAAATGCCGTCCGAAGCTAGCACGAAACGCCGCAGGAGCAGCTTACGCTGCGACTCGCTCATCGCCGCAAAGCGATCCGAAAAGCAGGGCATGAACAACTCGTTTGTGAACGGGCTGTTGTCCAGAGGCAGATAGTTCTCGCGCTGCGAGACCCAAGTGATCGAGGCAGGCCGCCGTTCGTTCGGCAGGCCGACAAGGTGCAACATCACCTCGGCTCCCGACTGGCCTCCGCCGACCACGCAGACATGCTTTCTCCGCACCTCAGGGTGGATGTGCAGTAAAACCGATGAGTGGAACAGGTTGCGTCCAATCCAGCCCTGAAATTGAGGCGGAATTTGCGCCTGCTTGCCAATGCCGACCACAACGTTTCTAGCGCCGAGAACCGCCTTATCCGTCCGCACCTGAAACTCGCCGTCAAAGCGGATTTCGCGCACTGTCTCGCCACCACGCACAAGTGGGTTCCTGTGGAAG
The DNA here is from genome assembly GCF_040318265.1 of Mesorhizobium sp. M1252. Classification (NCBI taxonomy): domain Bacteria; kingdom Pseudomonadati; phylum Pseudomonadota; class Alphaproteobacteria; order Hyphomicrobiales; family Phyllobacteriaceae; genus Mesorhizobium; species Mesorhizobium sp. M1252. Next base: position 31,084 of record NZ_JAMYLX010000028.1, read on the forward strand.
ACCCAGTTCAGGTATTGTTCGAACTCCATTCTGAGCACGGCTTCGAACTGTGCGTTCAGGAAGTGATACAGACGCCCGTTCTCGTGCAGGAAGTTTACGAAAGTGTAGGCTGATCGCGGATTCACCAGAGTGACCAGGTCCTTGAAGTGGCTGACCTGGAGCTCCGAGGAATCGAATGCGATGCCTGGATGCCAGCGGAAGTCGACCTGCCGATCCAGGAACACTGCCCCTTTCCCAACTTGCTCGTGCATCTGACACGCAAGGCTCAAATTGGACGGGCCAGCACCGATCCCAACGCAAGATAACTCCACCTGCTTCCTCCTATAGCACTTCCCACTAGGCGGCTTGTTCGCGGCGAATATCGGCCATAGCCATTATCCTCCCCTCACGGACTTCGAGCCCCAGTCCCGACGGGGCTTGCGAGAATTTGTCCTGCGCGTTCGGGTCTTCGCATGTAGACCCGAGCATTCCAGCGCGGTGACAATCGACGGGTCATGCCGGCGACGTGGGGCAACGACGTTTGTCCTTTCCGCCCGTCTGGATGCCCCCCTCGCCGTCACGCGAGGAGCTTTCCAGGCCCACTAAGGTGTTCGAAGCCGGCGCAATCGCCCGCCTCGACCATGACGCGCCGGCCTTTCGGCGGCTTGATGGCAGGCGAGAGCGCGGTTTTCACTGAGGCGACGGCATTTTCGGTGCGCATGATCACAGACGACGTCTCGCTGATACGTTCGCAGAGTCCCATGCATGGGCCGTGCCAGAGAAGGAAATTTTATTAAACAATGGGTTGGCGGATTTACGATCCTGTCGGAAATCCGACATTGAGGGGGGACGCCTCACGGCGGCGCCCGATTCGCACGTCGATGTCGCCCCTTTTTCCGATAGTTAATCAGGCACCTTCTGCACCAGAATACTTCCTTTGTGGAGACCAGCACGAAGTCTTCATGAACAGACAGTGCAGAACTTTGCGTCTCTGCCGGACAGAGTACCCGCATTATCGGCATCTGTTCCCGCCGACCCGCCGACCGCGTGGCAAAGATTGAGAGCGGCGAAGCTTCCGCTAACGGCCACATTTCTCCGGTATTTCAGCGATGCATTCCTCGAGACGCTTCAGGCAGCACTTCGCATGCGAAGTTCATGTCCGGCTTCAAAACGCCGATGGTGCCCCTGAGGTGTAATCGCCACGAGATCGCGCTCCAGTTCGGCAATGCGCGCACGCAACATGTCGAGCCTCTTCCTGACGCAATGCATTTATCCATCCACGCCAGCGAATCGGTCTTCCTGGCAACACCCTAATGCTATGCGGGTTATGCCACCGAGACGTAATTTCCGGCAAGCCCACGCTCTAGACATCCGCTAATGCAATCTAGAGAAAGCGTTCTTCGGGAAGAAGGCTGTCGCTGCTTGGGGGAAAGCACTAGGAACCCTCGGATCTGACGCGTCGCGTCGGCCGATCGCGGCAGCTCCAAAGCGCAGGGACAGGCCGTCAAGCGCCGGGCAGCGTGCCCTTCATCGACATTGCGAAGACATCGAGCAGGATGGCCAGCCCGACGCCGCACGCGGTCAGGATAAGGCCGGCCATGAAGATGCGGTTGGCGCGTTCGTAGATGGGTCGGCGCAACGAACTCATGTCGAGTAGCAGGGACAGCGCCCGCAACTGCAACGTGATACCGACCAGGATTGGCACAACGGCGAACAGGTCGTAGAGCCGCCATGGCATGGGGTTCGCCGCCCAATGCGTGACGAAGCCGAGCGAAAAAGCAAGCAGAATGCCGACGACGGTGATTGTGCCGTTGCGAAAAATCGTCTCGATCAGCTCTTCCTTCGGATCGTGTTCGTCCAAGCGTCCCTCCTCTCACTCAGCAGTTGCAGGCCTTTGCACGGTCGACGCAGGCTCTCGGGAAATCCCTGTACATCGCCGCCAACTAGTCAAGGGCCGAGGACCGAAGCCGCGAGGCAAACTTTTTTGGTTTGCGCGGCCCTCATCACTTCTTCAGGCGCCATCGGCCTTTGCCGCGAAGTGAACGATGGAAGCGCCGCCTGCCACGGGTGCTGCGCTCAGAGCGGCAGGGTCAAGAGCGTCATTTCAGCTGGAGTGTCTACAATGAAATAAAAAAGCTGAATGGCACTCTAGGGCCTGTTGAGATTCATCGCGTGAGTTTATGACGGCGGCAGCGAGATGGATGATTGCGTTGAAGCTCTGGTCGGTTTTGTCAGCTCGCATGGCCATACGCTTGAACTCCTTGAGTTTGCAGAAGAGTTATCGATGAGATGACGCCATTTGTAGAGTTCAGATTGAGAGGCAGCGGCAAGGCGCGCCTCGGATGCTGCGAGATGACGATCTTGGCTCGCCGCGTTCGTTCAGATCGGCAATGATGGTGTTGCTGTCGAAGGCCTTAGCGGCGATCAGCCCGCCGAAGGCGAGGACGCCCGAGGCCGCAAGCACGCAAGGGCGCGCCGTCGCCGACCAGATCCGGCCGAAGGTACCGAAGCTGGCGACAATCATGGACGACGCGAGCCCGACGTGCTTGCCTACATGATTTTCCCCTAGGAGCACCGCGCCAAGCTGCACTCGACAACCCGATCGAACGCCTCAACGGCGAGATCAAGCGGCGCACCGAGGTCATCGGCGTCTTCCCAAGGATGATGCCATCGTCCGCCTGGTCGGCGCGATCCTGCTCGAACAGAACGACGAATGGGCCGTGCAGCGCGCCAGATACATGACGCTGGAAACCATCAGCCAAATGAGCGATGATCGCTCATCAGCCTGCCAGCCGTGGGCACGCTGATCAGCCCGGCCCCATGCGGGAGAGCGCGGCGTCAGCTACACCTGTATGGGGCGATGATTGTCAAGCTTGATTCGTTTCCTCATCTCCTCGTTCGGCTGATTGGCGACCATCTGCTCGTGCCGACCTGGCTTCGAACTGGCCGCCGCCCGCAGTTACGGTCAAGGGTAGCTGCAGGCCATCGCGAAGCGACTTGTCCTTGACGGTCACGAGCACGGGCGCCGGCTTTGCCGGGTCAGGCGGAGCTCTTTCCGGTGGGGCCAAATGCCGACGACAGATTTCCGAGGCGATCTCGCCGGGGCAGGCGCGAAGGTCGCGCGGCAGACTTGTATGCGGTAGATCGCAGTGGATTTGACCATGACGCAGCATGCGCATCGGTGGCGAAGCTCCGGGGCGGTGCGTCCCATTCCTACGTCGGCGGTCCGAACTGCGAGGTCGCCACTCCAGCCTCTCGCGCGATCGCCGACACATTCGCGCCAGGCTTCAGCGTCGCCTCGATCAGCGTGCCTTCGCTTGCGCCGACCAGCGCCGCAGACGCTGCGGGCTTGCCTCCGGTTCGGAACCGCCTCAAGAACATGGAAACTTCTATCATGAGACATAGGCGCAGATATAGAAATTGACACCGCAAGCTCCACGTTCGTTCAGTGTCATCATCTCTCGCCCATCATCTGATGCCGCGCCAGATGAATGGGCTCCGCGCTTACACTAGATCGAGCAGGCGCCTATGCGACTGTTCTCGCGCAGGGTCAGCTCTTCGGAAAGGAGAATATCGATCGCTTCGAGTGCCGACAGCTCGCCATGCTCCAGGCGGCGGACAATATGGTCGAGCGCTTCAAGGGCACGTGGCATCTTCAGGCCGACAAGGTCATGGCGAATGCGGTCGATCATCGACGGCACGGAATCGAGCGCGGCGCTCATGGGCGGTTCTCCTGTGCCATAGCTCTGGCGACGGCGTCGTAGAAGGCGAGCGGCCGCTGTGTGACCCCGGTCTCCGGTTCCATGAAGAATGATCTCGTCATTGTTGACGCGCGATCGCGATTGCGGCGGTGAGCGAAGGGTTCTGTGTCCTGGTTCGACGCGGCGTCGATGGCGACCTTCCAACACCGGATGCACAGCAATCAGCGCACCGTCTTCGAAGATTCGAACTTCATTGGCCAAGGTGTGAACCTCGACGAGCCGCCTTCTGCCTCAGAACCCGGCTTTGAAGTTCGGTTCGAAACAGCTCCCGGCGAACAGGCCCAGGTGGATTTCGCCCAATTCCATGCCGGTGGCTACACTACCGTCACGACTTTCTCAGAGACGTTCGTCCGGCCATACCCACGATCCTTCAGCTCTCGCAAGAGCCGCCGACCGCTAAGGCCGGGATAGGCAGTAATCCGTTCACGCAAATAAGCGGTGAAGGGATCAACCACCGTCGCCCGTGGCTTCCTTGGTCCATAGGCAGGCGCCTCAAGGCCACGCTCGATGTATTTGCGAATTGTCTTTCGATCGGCGCCGGTCTGCCTGGCGATCGCAGACACCGACCCTCCCCGAGTTTGATCACCGCCATTCCCCTCTCGACCATCGAGAGCAGTATCGGTGATGACGCGCTGCCGGTCTTCCGGGGCGCGCCCCGGAAGACCGGCGGCAACGCTAAACTGAGGAAGATTCAAACGGCACTTCTGGGGAGTATTGATCCGGTATCGACATGGGCTACGTCAAGAGGAACGCGATCGCCGGGCGGCGGCTCGAGAGCTGGGCGGCGTTCGAGGCGCATCTGGACCGGTGGACGCGCGAGGTCGCCGACCAGCGCGAGCACGGCAGGACCGGTGTCGCGCCGGCGGAACGCTTTGCCGATGAAGCTCGAACGCTTCGCCCCCTGGCTGGGCGTGCCCCGTTCGGTCAGTTGCGGGACCTGGTCCGCAAGGTTCAGGCCGACTGCGCGATCGATCTCGACACCAACAGCTACTCGGTCCCTTGGCGCCTGATCGGCGAGAGCGTCCAGGTCGTGGTGCTGGCAGGCCGGGTGGTCATCCGTCATGCCGGCCAGGTGGTGGCCGACCATGCGCTGTGCCGAGGACGACGGCAACGAATCGTGGACCGAACGCATTTTGTCGGCGTTGCCGGCTTCGAAGGCTCGGTACGCGCCGACCCGGTCGAGATCGCGCCGGCCGCGTTGCTGCGGCCGCTTGCGGAATACGAGGCGGTTGCTGGAGGGGGTTGGTGATGACGAACGTAGATCACGACGTGCTCATCGCAACGCTCGATCGGCTGAAGCTGACGGCGATACGCGAACCAACTCGACACGCTGCTGGACGAAGCGGCCCGTTCGAATATGACGTTGCGCGAGGCCTTGGCTTTCCTGGTATCCCGCGAGATCGCACGGGCGACGAGCGGCGCATCTCTATGTCGAGCAAGATCGTGCAGTTCCCGTTCGTGCGCGAACTCGACGGCTTCGACTTCGGCGCGCAGCCATCGGTGGACCAAGGACAGATCAGGGAGCTGGCGGCCTGCCGCTGGCGACACGCTCTTGTTGCTGGGGCCTCCGGGAACGGGCAAGACTCATCTTGCCGTGAGCCTTGGTCGCGAGGCGATCCGGCAGAATTACAATGTCCAATTCGTCACGGCGGCGACGCTGGTGGCGATGCTGGCAAAAGCCCATGGCGACGGCTCGCTCGACAAGCAGTTGACGATCTTATCGCGTCCAAAATTGCTGATCATCGACGAGCTCGGCTATCTTCCCTTCGAGGCCAATGCCGCTCACCTGTTCTTCCAGCTGGTGTCGCGCCGATACGAGAAGGGATCGATCCTGATTACTTCCAATTGTTCGGTGGGCGAATGGGGGAGCGTTTTTGGAGATCCCGTTGCCGCAACCGCGATCCTGGATTGCCTGCTTCACCATTCCGCGGTGATTACTATCCGCGGCGATAGCTACCGTCTTCGCGAAAAACGCGGGTCCGGCCTTCTGCAGAAGGCCGGACCGTCGCCCGAAACCAACGAAACAGCAACCCAGTGAAGGGGGTCAGTTCCTGATGTCGCCAAAGGGGTGGTCAATTCCTCGTGTCGCTTGACACGCCGCGCTACGCCATGACCGGGTATGTAGCGCGACGATCTGGATGAGAAGCCCGTATTGCCTCGCCCAAGAGTGTTCCCAAAGAACAATGCCGTTGCCTCACTCGGAAGTTCTCGATTGCCTCACTGGTTGTTCCCGAGATTTAGCCTCTGCCGATCCCGTCTCGCTCGGGGATGATCTCACCGCACGACCTCTACAATTTCCGTCCGCGCGGCATCGGCGAATGGCCCGAACACCAACGCATTGGCTTGCGTACTGCGCCAGATTTTCATTCGACGCTGCACGGTCCGAATGAGGCCGTCAGGATACACGCCGGGATATTTGACCTGCAAGCGTTCAAGCAACTCTCGTGACGTTCGCCAAGGCTCTGCCTCGAACCATTCCTCAAGCTCGGCAGTGACGGCAAGGAGAGGATCGGGTCTGCGCCGCTCTCGCTTGACCGCCGGATTGGGGCGGGCGGTCGGGTTCACTTCCCCACCACGCCACGCAATCCGCAACCCGGACAGAAAGTCTTCGAGCGGCAATGCCTCGCCGTCGGCGGCAGCCGAACCGTCCGGCTTGTCGGCGATGTCGACCAACCTCTCTTGTGCCAGGCGTATGTCGCGCAGCAGCCGAACCGGATCGAGCGTCAGGTACATCGCCTTGAGGCGAAGGCGCACAAGCTCAGACATGACGTCCGGGGAAATGATGTCGGCAAGGAGTGCTGTCCAGAGCACTCCATCAGCAACGGCAAAGCATCCTGCTCCAAGATGAGTCTAAGCGCTTAGGCCTTAGTCGAGGCCCCGTTGACCAGGGGACTCTTCGTGGTCCGGTGGAAGCGGGGAAAGCCGCCCCCTCGACAACGCTTCTCCAAGTTTCGCCCCACAATGCCTGCCATGCGTCGAGTGGTCATCTATAAAGTTGATCAGAACATTCCTTCGATTTCGGACATCTCCTCGCTAACGGGTAACAAGGCCGCCTCTTCAAATGATCGGTCCATTCGCCTGTGCGGGGCCGACGGCAAGAAGGGCGCGCGAGGCGCCCCCTTCATTTCACATCGGCTGTCAGCAAGGCACCTTCGCCTTTCGTTGTCAGAAGCGGTAGGTGACACCTGCGCCTATCAACCACGGATCGAGCTCCGCCTTCCCCGTCAGCTTCGCGCCGTCCACCGTGACGTCGAAGTCTGGCTTCACGAAAAGCTTCTTCACGTCGAAGTTGACGCCCCAGTGCTGATCCACCATGTAGTCGAACCCGACCTGCAGCGCGGTGCCGAACGTGTTCTTAACCTTGAGAGCATCGGCGCTGCCGGCATCCTGGTTATAGAATATCGTGTAGTTAACGCCGGCGCCGACATAGGGCTTGAAAGCGCCGAGATCGGTAAAATGATACTGCAATGTGAGCGTAGGCGGCAGCAGCCAAACCTTTCCGATATTGCCCAGCCCGCCGATCGTTCCGTGGCCCTCGATGTTCGCATAGGTGGTGCCGAGTATGAGCTCGGCGGCGATGTTGTCCGTGAAGAAATAGGAGATATCGAATTCCGGCGATACCGTATCCGAATAGGAAAGACCGGAGCCGGGCACCGCATTGACGTAGCCCGAATCCTCAGTGACGACCCCCAACCCACGCAGGCGGATCTGCCATGGGCTGGGCCGTTCCGGGACCGAGGCTCCTGCCTGCGGGACGCTCGGGGCTTGCACAAGGTCGGCCGCAACGGCTTGCTGTCCCATCAGCATCAGGACGATGGCCGCTGTTACGCCCCGCCCCACGCCCATTCGCTTTCTCGCCATGATATTCTCTCCTTGCTCTTCAGAAATAATGCGGTGCACTATGAAAAAACCTGCTGGAATCGACGAAGCGCTCATGCGCAGTTTCCGCGGGACAGCGCGCACATTTTATTTTCCCTTTGCTCGCAATCATCGACCTGTACTCACTTGTGAAACGTTGCCCTTTGTCTCCGTGCACCTATCGAACGCCATCGACTTGCCAGCCGATCGCACTGCGAAGGAAATTGGTGCCCAGGGCAATGAATGCGGCCCGCTCACGATTGTTCTTGCCGGAGACGTGCCCGCCTGCGTCGGACTTGTAGAAGTAGGCGGGATAGCCAAGAGCCTGCAGCTTTGCGGCCATCTTACGCGCGTGGCCCGGGTGGACGCGGTCGTCCCGCTTCGTGGCGAAATCGGCGAATAGGGCTGTCCCGGCGTCGCGGCGTGATAGGCGGAGATTTCCTTTAGGAAAATCCATTCCTCCGGCTTGTCGGGATCGCCATATTCGTCAATCCAGCTCGCGTCCGCCAAAAGCTTGGTGTAGCGGCGCATGTCGACAAACGGCATTGTGCAGAACAGCGCGCCGAAACGCTCAGGATAGCGGGTAAGCATATTGGCGATCAGGAGGCCGCCATTTGAACCGCCCTCTGCGGCAATCCGCCTCGGCAGCGTAGTGCCCCTTTGCACGAGGTCGGCGGCAACGGCGGCGAAATCGTCATGCGCGAGACGCTTGCCCTCCCTGCGCCCGGCCTCGTGCCAACGGGTGCCGAACTCTCCGCCACCCCGGATGTTTGCCACCACGCGCGTGCCGCCGGGTTCGAGCCACAGCTTGCCGAGCGAGGAGTTGTAGTGGGGCAGGCGCGATAGGCCGAACCCGCCGTAGGCGGTGAGGTGAACCGGGGCATCCCCGTTCCCGTTCGCCGGACCGACCTGCGTATAGGGGATCATCTCACCATCAGTCGAGACTGCCTCGTGGCGCGTGATCACCAGCCCGGATGCGTCGAAATTCTCCGGGTTGCGCTTCAGGATTACTGGAGCGCCGAAAGGCGCGGCGTTGAGGTCTAATAGGAGAAGCTTCGGCGGCGTTATCGGGGCCTGAGCCGAAATGAGGACCTCTCCATTGGTCTCGTGAAGTTCCGCATCGAGCGACCGAAGGTGAACAGTGCCTTCGCCGGGCAGGGTGTCCAGCGCTCGGCGCGTCCATTCCTGGCGGTCGGGAGTGAACATCTCCAAACGCGGATCGAGGTTGACGAGGTAGGAGATAATGAGCTTCCCGTTATTCCAGAAGAATGACTGCAGGGAGCGCCTGTCGCCTGTCTCAAAGAGGATGGCAAAACTGCGCTCGCCGGCGATGAAGGAGGAAAGCGAGATGCCGATCAGCGCGTCCCCGGGATGGGTCATCCCTCCCACTGTCCATGGCTTGCGCGGCTTTACCGCCAGCCAGTCGCTGAAGCCGCTCCACGAGGCGTCTCGAGGAAGGTCGATCCGCGTCTTCGGCCCGCTCCTGTCACCGATTCGGCCGATCTTCTCAAAGAAGGTCGACTGCTCGATGAACCAGAGGCGCTCGCTCTCGGCTGTGCGGTCCAGATGGCCGGACACCCCGAGGGATTCGGAACCGGTCTCGAAGATTACCGGCGCGGTGAGCGGATCCGCGCCACGCTTCCACAACCGAACGGTGCGCGCGTAGCCGCAACGGGCGGCCATGCCATCACCAACCGCACTGGAAAGCAGAAGCGTGTCAGGGTCGAGCCAATTAACCCCGCCCTTGGCTTCCGCGAGGTTGAAACCGTCGGCGACGAAGCTAAGAGACTCCAGATCGAATTCGCGATGCACGACCGCCTCGCTGCCGCCGCGCGACAGGCGCAGAACGGCTCTTTCCCGTCTCTCCGGCTCAAGGGACGCGCCGCCCCAGATCCAGTCCTCTCCGTCGCTAGCCGTGAGGGCGTCCAGATCAAGCAGTAGCTCCCACTGGGGCTCAACTTTCATGTAGGCGGCAAGGGTGCTCCGGCGCCACAGTCCGCGCGGATTTCCGGCATCTTGCCAGAAAGTGTAGAGGTACGGGCCGCGGCGGGTGATCAAGGGAATCTTGTCAGGACGGTCGAAAATCGCTGTGAGGGCCGCGCGGTCGCGCTCGAACTGCGTTCCACCGAAGTGCCACAGTGTCCTGGCCGACTGGCTGGCGGTCCAGTCAAGTGCCCGTTCGCCTTCTATATCTTCAAGCCAAAGATAGGGATCATCGTCGGGAGCATTCAGAGTTGGACGGAAATCGAACGCGGTCATGTCCGTACAACCTGAAGAATGACAGCGCAAAGGCTTCCTTCCGCTCGGGAAAGCTCAGTGTTTGCGGCGGTGACCGCATGCTCGGCGAGCGTGATCATGGGATGAGGTCTTCTCAGTTGGTGCGGCGCGGCAGTTCGTTTGCGCATAGGACTTGCATGTGTCGTGCCAACCAGGAAATCTTTTCAGAACAATACGATCACTTTGATAGCGCTGTGTCTTATGTCCGACATCGTCGTAGTTCCGACAATGACTGCAACGGTAAAGACGGCGTTGCGGATGGGTCGGCTGGCAACCATCAAAACGCTCGCCGGCTTCGATTTCACTTTCCAGCCCTCCCTCGATCG
>NZ_JAMYLX010000029.1:0-34242 GCF_040318265.1 Mesorhizobium sp. M1252
TGGATGTTTCGCTGGCGTTGGCAGGAGGCGCATATGTTCGCCAGCCGGCGGATACCACACCGCCCCACCGGTCAGGCCCAGCGCGCCAGCTGCAAAGTCCCGCATACGGCTGCTGGGCCGCTGGCGGGCAGCGGTTACTTGCTGACGATGCAATCCACCAAGCCAGTTTTGATCAGCTCGCACCCAGTGAAATTGCGCACCAGGGCCCTGGCTAAATCGCGCCATTGACACTCAGGCGCAGCCGTTTCCGTTACTGGCCTCGACAAGTGCTTCACGCGGCCAATCGCTGGCGAGATCGTCTGGCACCGCATCCGCGGGGCCGCGATCCTGGTGGAGGCAAGCGGGATCAGCCACTATTGCTTTCTGGCGACCACCAAGAAATTTTGGGCAAAGCGCGCCGGGACACCGGCTCTCCTGCTTAGCTTCTCAACAGGTCCAACCAACTTTTCGCAAAGCTTTGGTAGCAGCCACCCGGGCCGCAGTAAGAAGCCGTAGCCGATGACCCGCTCGACTGCAAAGCCGTTGGCAACCAGCAACTGGCGATATGCGTGGATGCTCAACGTACTACGCACGACGCGCCCACTACGATGTCACCACGTCGAATCGACTGGCCAGGGGTTCAACGGTCAGATCGGCTTTAACCAGCTTGACGTTGCCTGCAACATGCGCGCAAGCGAGCATGGATTGAGAGACATCGACGCCGACGACCTCGCCAAACAGTGTGGCTGCTACATTTGTGACGCGGCCTGTACCGCTTGCGAAGTCGAGGCAGCTAAGGCCCGGCCCGCCAAGAGGCTTCAGAATGCTTTCGATGAGGGGGCATTCGACGCGCAACCACAACGCGGCATAATAGCCGGAGCGGAAAGTTTTGAGGTTAGTCGGTCCCGTAGCCTGTGGTCTGACGGCTCGATCGGTAATCGGTATAAGCGCTTCCTTCAAATGACTGCTCGGCCAAAACATGACCCTGAGGATCGCCCATCGCGGCCTCCTTTCTGGATGTGCGCGCGAAATAGATTTCAATTTTCCTAAACAAGCTTCGTGCGTTCGCATGACCCAAAAGCGCGAAGGCGAAGTTTTAGAATCACGATGAGTCTTAGCACGAGCCGCTGCGCCGGAAGGAGGCACATTACCCCTCGTCTCTGCCACGCTGCCCCTTTCATCAGTCGCTGCTATGTTCCTCTTGTTCTCTCATCGCAATGAAGGACGACATTTTCGAGCGCTTGTAGGACTCCTACTGCATGGAAAAAGCTGTAGGCGTTTACCGGTGCCGGGGCAATCCGCCGTTTGTCTGCATCGTGGAGCGGGGCAAAGCAAGTTACCTCACTCAGGCCGCCTACCGCGAAGCGGGGCACAAGCCCGACTTCGACGCATTGCCGTGGGAAACCGAACATAGGGCGGCCAAAGAAAAGAAGGTGGCCAGGACGGCGGTGGCTGAAGCACCACCGGCGCGTCATTAGGAACTAAGTCGGATGCCGCGTGCAGAGGTCGGATCGCGGAACATCTGCCGTAGAGACACGTTCGGTGCTGTTCGCGTCGTTGCCGCAGTTAGGGGATCGGCCGGTCAAACGCGTTGTTGGGAGACTGTCTTAATGGCAATTTCGGATGAGTTGAGGGACGAGTACCTGGAAATTAAATGCCCAAACTGTTCCGCGATGACTGTCAAAAAGGGGTCGTGGTTGAAAGAAGCAGTGCGACACTGACCCCATAAGGGATGAACACAGCCGCCAACGCGAGATCGGCGAGCACGTGCATTTCCTTGCGAAGCTGTTCCATAGGACCTAACGGCAAAAGGCCGGCTGTGTTCCCAAAACGGAAAAGGCCGGCGCACACAAGCGGTCGACTGGTTCCATTACTAAATCACCAGCAAGCGCGCTTACCTGCAGCGGAACCTGACGGCCACTACGACCGTTCTTCGAGGAGACAACGAAAGGAGATCGCCATCATGGACTGGAACCGCGTCGAAGGAAATTGGAAGCAATTCAAGGGTAAGGTCAAAGAGCAATGGGGCAAGCTCACTGATGATGATCTCGACCGCATAGCCGGCAACCGCGATCAGCTCGAAGGTACGATCCAGGAACGCTACGGCATTGAGAAGGATCGCGTGCGGCGAGACGTCGACGACTGGTATGGTCGGCAAGACTCGTAGATACCACAGTTGAACCTTTTCAAATAAAGGGCGCCGTCATGAACCGCGCCCTTTTCGCGTTTTTGGCATCCGTGCACCGTTCGGCTCGGCCTTGAACAATTGATTTTTGGGAACGTGTCGGCTTCCAGCCGAGTTGATCTCCACAATGGAGATTGTAGAAATGTCCATCCACAAACAAGATTATCGGACGAACAAGGCTGACTACCTGATAGCGAAAAGGCCAGATCTGGTTGAGCGGACGAAGCCGAAAAAGAAGACATTGCAGCGTGACGATCAGCGTTCCGCAAAGTTATTAGAAAACCCCTCCGCATTACCCGAGAGGCCGGCCTCACGCCGTTAAGAGAAATCGCAGAAGGTCAAGAGGAACATTTTAGCGATTTTGAATGTTCGACTGTCTATGAACAGCCGAACCGTACTCTCAGCAGACCAATCCAGAGCAGCACGAGCCCTACTGAACTGGTCGCGTGTGCGACTTGCCGCAAAGGCCAATCTTAGCGAAATGGTGATCAGCGATCTCGAGAACGGATTCAGGAGCCCGCGTCCCCACAACGTCGCGGCCGTCCGCAAAGCGTTTGAAGACGCCGGAATCATCTTCACAGTCGAAGGCACTCCATCGCTCGCCCGCTCAGAAGGTGATAGCGGCTAGTCACCGACAATAGGCACCGAGGCCGCCGGCAGAGAAAATAATAGGAGCGAAAAGCCCACTCAGGAGCGCCTTAGGCTCGGAACTCATATCTAACGGCTCATAATGCATGGCGCTGATTTACGGCTTTGAAGATTGCTGATCTCGTCGACCAAGGTCAGCGGCTCAATCTGCGATCGAACTCTATGGGATGGAAGCACTGGCCGCCGTGGCGCACGGCGCTTTAGAGGCGCATTCCGACGGCCGCGCGCAGCACTATCGCTTTTGGTGCGAGGTATTCCACCAACTGAGAAGGCCCAACTAGCGGAACTTTTACTGCTGCGGCGTGTTCGGTCGAGCATGACCAGAATAGCCGACCTTGGACCGCCCACCCCCGGCAAATCACATGACCCTGACTGGCAGGAGCATTTCCATGCGTGCCCCATCTGCGGGCAGCAAGTAAACCGGCAGGATTTCCGGCAGGTGATGTGGCACGAGCAGCCGGATCACAAGCCGCTTGAATTGGACAACTAGGAGCGAGGCGTTTGCCGAAGTGCCTACCATGCCGTCGACATCGATCAGCAAGTTCGATTATGACCCGAACACCAGAGTTCTATCGGTGTGGTTTGTAGCCAGCGGGAAGCACTACGAGTTCTTGGACGTACCTGCTGAGGCCTTTGCTGCGTTCAAATCTGCCTTTGCAAAGGGCCGCTACTTTAACAGCCACATCCGCAATCGTTATGCATTCCGGCTCACGCCAGCGACGGCAGCACGCTAGTCGGGCGATTGACGATTTTGGAATCCTTCCTCCCAACAGATGTTGATCGCCGTCGGCACGATGCCCGCTGACCTACAGAGACGTCACACCGCAGACCTCACCTGGAACGCACTCTGGGGCCGCTGGAGGCACCGTGACAACGACACAAACCGCCTGGAAACCACATCTCACCGACTTGACCCTGCTGACGGGTCGCCTGCTGCTCTCATTGCTCTTCGTGCATGAAGGCCTGGAGCTGGCGACGCATTTCGCCGGTGCAGCCAAGGCGATGACGGCGCTCGGCGTCAGCCTGCCGCTTTTAATAGCCACCATAGCGCTGCAGCTGGGAGCTGGCTTTTCGGTCGGCCTTGGTCTGCTGACGCGTCTGGGCGCGGTGGCGCTCGGACTGTTCTGTTTGGCAACGGCAGCTTTGTTCCACACCAATTTCGCCAACCAGAACGAATTGCTGCATTTCGAAAAGGATCTCGCCATAGCGGGCGGCATGTTCGTCCTGGCCATAGCCGGTCCCGGCGCGATATCTCTCGACAGGGTGCTGAACGGCCTCGTGAAGCGCCAGCAACAGGACAGAGAGACGGTTGCGGCGCTCATAGCGGCCGGTAGGCCTCTCTCGGTGGGCGAAATCAAGCTTCCATTCTAAACCGGCCAACACGCCGGGCATCATACAACCCGCCCGCCCGATCGGCACCCGAGCACACCGCCTCGGGTGATGGCGCAAGCCCGACGCAAGCCGAGAAAGACGTTCACCTACGGCTTAATCCTCTTTAGCGCCATCGTCGCCGGCCACGAGGCGATCGACAGGCTGGATCATCTGCGATCTGTCGCGTTTTTTGTTTGATTGCCATCGCAGGCATCATCGGCTTCGTGGGAAACGAAACCGTGGCCGTTTTCGGATCCGTGCCAGCCGCGAGACAAGCAGCACTGCGCTGATCGCCGACGGCTACCAGCACGGATGGCTGTACCAGTCTGGCGGTTGTGCTGGGCGCCATCGGCGTCTCGTTAGGTTTTCCGCTTGCCGATCCGATCGCGCGAGGTCAGCGAGGGTCGAGCCCAGTCGAGATTTAGGCCTGCCACGGCCATTTTGCGCGTTCCTTCCGCACCTGGGCAGGTCTCAGACCCAAGTCTGCCAGCTGATGTTCTTCGAGTTCGGCCAGCTGTTCCCGTTGGCGGTGTATTTCGATCCAGCGCGCCACCGAGCCCATCGAGCGCAACAAGTTGTCCATGACACGGTGGGCATTTGCCTGTGGCGGTGAACGCCTCGGCGTCTCAATCACTAAGGGGTCCAACATTTCTCATCCTTCCGCAGTCCGATGGTTGACGTGTGGTGCGGAAATGCTCCAATCTGTCCAGGGACGCAAAGCATGGTTTCTCGTGCTGGACCCAATTTTTCTCATGACATGGTGCGAAGTTGGCCCGCCGACTGCCATCACTCAACGCTCTCAAAGCCTTCGAGGCGGCGGCGCGCCACGAAAGCTTCACCAGGGCCGCGGACGAACTTTCCGTGACGCAGGGCGCGGTGAGCCATCAGGTGAAGGCCCTCGAACTCGAATTGGGCGTTAGGCTGTTCGATCGCGAGCGTCAAAAGCTGAAAATTACACGGGCCGGCCTCTCCTATCTGGAGGTGGTTCGCGATGCCTTTGACCGCATTGCTCTCGGCACGGAACGCATCCAACATCTATCTCGAGCGGGAGCGCTGACGGTCAGCACATCGCCCGACTTTGCCGCCAAGTGGTTGGTAAACCGGCTTGGCAGGTTTTCCGAAACGCACCCCGATATCGACCTCAGGATTTCCGCAACCATGCATCATGTCGATTTTGCCAGAGAGGACGTCGATCTTGCCGTGCGGCATGGAGATGGCAATTGGGCGGGGCATGATGTTGTTCGCCTGTGCTCCGAGCAACTGTTCGCAGTCTGCTGTCCAAAACTTCACCAACGGATCCGCGAGCCGTCCGATGTGCTGAAATTTCCGTTGCTGCATCTCGATGACCGAAAGGATTGGTCAAAATGGCTCGAGGCCGCTGGCGTGGTCGATGCCGAACTCTCTTACGGACCGGTGTTGAACCGCGCAAGCATGGTCATAGACGCCGCTGTCGACGGCCAGGGTGTCGCACTTGCCCGCACCACGCTCGCGGCTTGGGACCTGATCAACGGGCGCCTCGTAAGACCATTTGCCACAGCTCTGCGATTATCTAAGGGCTATTGGATAGTCTGCCCCAAGGCCACGTCGATGCTCCCCAAAATCATGACATTCCGCGACTGGCTGTTGGCCGAGGCCGCCGATGACGTACGTCACCTTAACACGCTAGCTCAATAGGCCCAGCGCCTCCGAACGCGACCTCCAGTGCGTCGTCGCTAACGTCCACGTTTAGGCACTGGCGCAGCTAATTTGGACAACCGAGATTGGCGCATTCCCGCCAGACAGCTTTTGGTGCCGCAAGCTGTCGCGATCAACAGGGATCAGCCGCGGTAAGCTCGGCAGAGCACATATCCTGGGCATCTCCTCGCTCGCTGCCGGCCACAGTCATGCTGAGACAGCCGTTCGACAGAAGGGACGACGACCGTTTTCGCGAGGCTTCGACTGGATCTCTGCTTCCGACATCCGCAAACCATACGCGGATCGCTTCAGAATGGACCGGATTATTGGAGTATGCTGCATCTGCCAATGAAGGCGCTGCGGCTGCGGAGAGCGGTTGTGTGCGTCAAGCCCGGGTCGCCGGTGAAAGAGATAGGCGTCCCGGGCGATCGGTCGCGATTACGCCCGCCTCGTCGCGCAAGATCTCGTCGGGCAGTTGAGGGCTGACCTGGCGGGGGTTCGGCACGCTTTGGGAACCAACCGCATTGGCTTGTAAGATTTTATTGACAAGGTCCCATATACGAATATTTTCGATATTTTCAAATGCTATACCTCTCTTAGTATAAGTTTTGCCAATTTTAGTATTAGTCTTAGACCTGCGTATTTTTTACGGAGGTGAGAGTGTCTTGATGGTCAATTTTCCAGCGATCGGCTGTCGAAAGATCAGAAAAATGGTCTTTTATATTACTGTGGTACATTCAAAATTATAGCCCGATCCTCAGCTTTGTGCGGCTGCGCTGCCGCCCCGCGATTAACCACTCCCGAATGAACACGGTTAACGATTCGCTAATTTAGTTGACTATGTTTTGCACAGGTATATTTTCGATACGTTGGGATGTGCAATTTGGGCGAGCAATGGGCGATGGTGGGCATCAAGCGCGTGACCGCGGTTTCGGGGCGTATCGGATGCTGAACGGCAGCTAATAGCCGCGTAGCACCGCCCAGCAACTCAAAACGCAATCGACAGACATCAGGAGTGGACGATTCCGCGGGAGCGGAAGGTTTGTGACGTTCTCAGGAACGTCACCCCGGCAACGCTATGGCCGGCGGTAGTGTGCGCAGTGCGTAAGGGCGAAGGGGTGGAGTATGGGTAGAACTGTCAATGTTCTGAAACTCGGGGCCGGGAACACCCGAAGGGGCGCGAATTCCAACCGGGGTCGCGCGCTGGTTGCCGGTGGGGCAGGATTTCTGGGTTCGCATCTGTGCGAGCGTCTTTTGCGGGATGGGTACGACGTTCTCGCGCTGGACAATTTCCACACCGGCAAAAGATACAATCTCAAGGCCCTCGTGCGCGATCCGCGATTTACGTGCATCGAGCACGACATTGTCGACCCTCTGCCCGTGGATCTCCAGGTCGATGAAATCTACAATCTCGCCTGTCCGGCGTCCCCGCCGCATTACCAGGCAAATCCGATCCATACGTTCAAGACAAGCGTGCTTGGTTCGCTGAACCTGCTCGAACTCGCGCGGCGGAACAATGCGAAAATATTTCAGGCTTCGACGTCCGAAGTCTACGGCGACCCCCTGGTACATCCGCAGCCGGAAGGCTACTTCGGCAACGTCAACCCGCACGGCCCGCGATCCTGCTATGATGAGGGCAAGCGTTCGGCCGAGACGCTGTTTTTCGATTATTCGAGAACGTATAGCCTCGATGTCCGCGTCGCACGGATCTTCAACACCTATGGCCGCCGCATGCAACCAGACGATGGCCGCGTCGTGTCGAACTTCATCGTCCAGGCTTTGCGCGGTGACGACCTGACCGTCTACGGCAGCGGCCGGCAGACCCGTTCATTCTGCTACGCGGACGACCTCATCGAAGGTTTTATCCAGTTGATGAACGCACCGAGCGCACCGCAGCACCCGGTCAATCTCGGCAACCCTGCCGAATTCACCATTCTGGAACTGGCGACACAGGTGCTCGAATACACCAACTCACGTTCGAAGATCGTGCATCGGCCGCTGCCGGTCGACGATCCCAAGCAGCGTCGGCCGGACATCTCATTTGCCCGGGAAAATCTTGGCTGGGAGCCAAAGATCAGCCTGAGCCAGGGGCTCGCGCATACCACGGCGTATTTTGACGCCCTTCTCTACCCGAACCGGCGCGTCAAAGAAGCTGCGATGTAATGAGCCGCCCGGCAATCCTGGTGACGGGTGGGGCCGGTTACATCGGCAGCCACACCTGCAAGCTGTTGTCAGCTGCCGACTACCTGCCCGTCGTTTTTGACAATCTGAGCCGTGGCAACGAGAGATCCGTTGCCTGGGGGCCGCTTGTTGTCGGCGATATCCGGGACCGGGAGGCGCTACAGCAGGCGATCAGCACCTACCAGCCGCAAGCGATCATCCACTTTGCTGCGCTGGCCTATGTGGGCGAGTCTGTTTACGAGCCCGCAGAGTATTATTCGACCAATGTGTCGGGTACCATCGCGGTGCTTGATGCGGCACGCTCGAGTTCTATCGAAAACATTATCTTTTCAAGCAGCTGCGCGACATACGGCGTTCCCGAAACACTGCCCATTCGAGAGACCTCGGCGCAAAATCCAATCAGCCCCTATGGGCGAACCAAGCTGATGGGCGAGCAGATCATCAGCGACTATGCCAGCGCCTACGGAATGAAATATGCGATCCTGCGTTATTTCAACGCCTGCGGCGCCGATCCCGACGGCGACCTCGGTGAGTGGCACTCGCCTGAAACGCACCTGATCCCGCGCGTGCTCATGGCCGCATCAGGCACAATCGACGAGATCGAGGTTTTCGGCACAGACTACGACACGTCGGATGGCACCTGCGTGCGCGATTACATCCATGTCAGCGATCTGGCCCGCGCGCATCTGAGGGCTCTCATGCATCTGGAGGCGGGTGGCGAAAACCTGTCGGTCAATCTCGGCACCGGGCGCGGGGTTTCGATCAAGGAGATTCTCCAGGCGGTCACCCGGATGACGTCCAAATCGGTTCCGGTTGTCTTCCGGCCCGGGCGCCCGGGAGACCCGGCGGAGCTCTATGCGGACCCGATCAAAGCGCGCGAACACCTGGGCTTCGTGCCGGAACTTTCCGACATCGATACCATCGTCAGGACAGCCGCCCCGTTCTTCGGGCTGGAGGCCACCGAGTTCACAATTCCGATCCCGACGGCGAGGCGCCGCCGGTCAACTTCGCCAGGAATACCAAATGCATCGGAGGACATCACCAGCTCGCAAAGCTTGTAGTCATCCCTGTTTGTCGTTGTCGGGGACGTGGGCTCATTGAGGTGGGTGAGCTTCTCGGCGAGCCTCAACTTTTGGAATCGATCGAGGTACGGATCTTGTCGAACTGCGCGCCCTTTGTATCGCCTTCCTCGAACTTTCGTTGCTCGTCGGAAGGGTCTCCCGGAGAGTGCCGGAAACTGTACCAGACACCGTCCGGATCCTTGCGCTGTTCGAGGGTCCCACTCCGGAAGCGGTGGCTGAAACACGTGCGGATCGGCGCTGCGGCGTAGGTCTTGGACCGCCAGACGAGATCCATGCACATCTTGCCATCGTTGCTCAGATGCCATCTGCCTTCGCCGACAGAAGCCGTGTCTTGCTCGGAGGTCCAGGCCCGGACCGGTCGATCCTTCTGTCCGAAATAGGCCGCTCCGTTATCCCATATCCACGTGCGGTCAGCATAAACAAGCTGAAGTTGGAAAGCCGTGGGAACGGCAACGGCATCTGCAGGGCCGCTGTCTTTGGGACCAGCTGCGTGCGCGGCTCCGCAAAGCGCCATCTGGCACCAAATGGCCAGGACGGGCGCAAACGCGATGGCAAGTCGATGTCGCCTCGCCCGGCTCGCTGACTCAAATGGCAATCCGGTCCTGTTCGTCATGCTGAGCGGTCGCATTCAATGTTCGCTTCCCAAGCGGGCGTCGACCAGCCGAGCATACCGCAAGAACGGGCCCGGTCCGTCCTGCGCTGACAAGTGGCTCCACGCTGCAACCGTCAGTGTTTCGCATGCTAGTGAGTACCCCTCGAAGATGTCAACCGGTAGGACGGTCAGTGTCTGCCGCGGCGCGCACGGGCTGCAAATCGAGGGCGACGGTCTGCCACGCGGCACGCTATAGACATCCCTCGACGAACGGGCCGCTAACCCATAGCGAGCCGTTGCTGTACATGGCGGTCCCGTTGTCGTCGGTGTAGCCGTGCGATTGCTCGTCGACACGCAGTCTGGTGTTTGGCACCAACTGACCGTTCACCTTGACGCTCTTGATGAACAGATTGCGATCACCTGCCTTGCCGTCTCCGCCCCACAGGTCGTTGGTGTAGCGAAGCTCGATCGTCTTCGGGTTAGGCACGCTGCTGAGATCTATGTGGAACGGCTTGGCCAGGGTTGACGCCTGCATCAGCTCCGCCATGGCGGCTTCCGGCGTCGATGCGACGCTTTCCTTGCCCGGGACGTCGATCTCGGCTGTGGTCTTTCCGTCGACCACGACATCGAACCGAGGCGCGCCCCGGAGATTAATGCCGGCAGCGTCGACCTCCAGACTGGTGATGGCGCAACGTCCTGTCTCTTTCGCCGCGGCGGCCACCAGGTCGGCCACGCGCTCTCTCTGCGATTGCACCCATCCGGCGATGGGCTGCAGCAGCGCGTTTCGATCCCCGGTATCAGTGAAGAGGTTGGTTCGCTCATCGGAATCGGCCTTGAGGTCGTATTCCTCCACCTTGCCGGTGGTCGCGTTGAAGATGACCTTTCGATCGTTTTCGCGATAGCCGAACAGGAAACCGGCCCAGGGATTGAAGAAGAAGGTCTTGTTTGGCCGTTGCTCGCTGAACAAAGTGCGCCCCTGCCACTGCTTGGGCAGCGCAAGTCCGAGTATGTCGAAGATCGTCGGGGCGATATCGACGATGCCGCCGACCGGGTGAGCAACTTCATCATGAAAGAGATGCTTGTTGATCATGATGAGCGGGATGTGGATGTTTTCCTCGTAAATCGCGCTGGCATGAATGTAGTCGCCATGCTCCCCGAACGCTTCGCCGTGATCGCCCAATATGACCACCAGCGTCGAATCGAGCTTGCCAGACTGCTTGAGCGATTCAAGGATCTCGCCAAGGGCCGTATCGCCGACCTTCAGGGCGTTGAGATAGGCATTGAATTTCTGGTCGTCCGAGTAGTGGACCAGCGTGTTGCCATCGGAGGAAGGCGCCATCTTCGAAAACATCGGGCTGTCGGTGATGTAGGGATAATGGGTCATCGCCGTGAACATGATGCCGAAGAAAGGTTTTGCCTCGTCCTTGTTCATCCAGTCGATGATCGACTGCGCCGTGCAAAGGTCACTGTTGTAGTCCATGTTTTTCCACTGCTCGGAGCTGAGCTTGAAGGTCGGGGTGCCGCATTTCTGCCCCCGGTAGTCCTGGATCACATCCAGTCCCTTGTTGAGGAAAAACTCATCGACCCGTTGGAATCGGGAATCCGCGCTCCAGAAAAACCCTGTGCGGAAATTGTTCTTGGACAAGGTGTTGGAGATCGAGTCCAGCGGCAGATAGGGATACCTTGCCGTCATGCCATAAAATGAAATGTCGTTGTACATCGAGGTGAGCAGAGAAAATATCGAGTAATGCGTGGACGGTGCGTGCGCATATATGTTGTCGAATCGTATCGAGTCCTTTGCATACCTCTTCATATTCGGCGTGACCGGATACTTGCCGCCAAACGTCTCGATGTATTTGGATGGCACCGACTCCATCATGAAAATCAGCACGTTCTTGATCGGGTTCGGCGTCGGCGCCTTGAAGGTCGACGTTTCCGGCGGTCGCTCGCCGACGCTGGCGACATCCGGGTCATTGGTGCTGGCATCCATCGTCAGCACGACCGGCGTTGGATTGAGCAGGGCCGATTTAACAAAATACAGGATCGGATTGTCGATCTCGGCCGCCGGCAGCGCTTCCGCACGTACGTGGTGTCCACTACCGGCGATGGCAGCGCCGACACACACAACGAGCACGCCCAGGAAGGCCCCGTAGCCAGCGGCGCTCAGCCGCTGGCACAAACTGGCCACGGCATAGCCAAGAATGAGCACCAGGATGACGGACCCGGAAAGGGTAGCGAAGTCCTTGATGTTGAGCGCGTCGCCCATCGCGTTCCTGGCATCGGCATTCTGCAGGAAGTCGCCATAGACCAGCCACTGGAACGTGAACGGTTCGCCCAGCATTTTGACGAGATTGATGTTGGCAAATCCCCAGCCCAGAGAGACCACGATAGCAACATAGAAGAGCAAGACGACGATTGCTGAGCCGAGACGGCTCGCCTTTGCCAGGAACAGCAGGATCAAAGTCGTCACAGTCAGGGACGTAACGACAATCAGGTCATAGTAGCTCGATGCCAATCCCTTGGGGACGGCCGCCAAAAGGCCTAAAACCGTGGTTTGCGGATCAATGATTGCGCCGCGGTAGACACCCAAAAGCAGCCACGACAACAGGCCCGTGCAGATGACCCGCAGGCTCCTGCGCCGGAAGCGCACATTCTTCGCCGAAGCGGTCCCCGCCTTCGACTGCGTAAGGCCGCTCTCAGGTCGGCTCGCCGACCCCCTACTGCCGCCGATGCTCATACAAACTACCCGCCGCCAGTTTGCGCTTCGGCCCCAAACAATGGCCGACAGCCTTCAAACCCCCACCCGCAGAATCGGCTTGCGCTAAAAAAGAGTCAATGAAATGGAGCTTGCGTTAACCACGTCTCTTGAGAACTGGTTAATCCACGCGATAATCGGCGAGGCGTTGTGCCCAGGTGAGCTGTTCCATCAACTGGGCACCCGCCATATGAATTGACGAACGGCGGGCGCCGTCGACCGCCCGCCGTCATGACGTTTCAGTACTGCGCAGGCAATCAGCCGCCGCGCAGACGCGTTGGGCTCAGGCTCGCGACGGTCATGCCCTGCTGTTGGGAAGGACACGTCGGCAGAAAGCGGCTCGCATCCGCGTATGTCATGGTCGCGATGGAGCTCTTTAGCCCCCCACGCTTGGCGATCCAGCCGCGAACCCAGCCAGGGTAGTTTTTCATCATGAAATTCGCGGCCACCTGATTGCCGCGCGCAGAAACGCCATACGGCAGGTGAAAGCCGAACGACGCGCTCTGCGTAATGCACACCTTGCTCTTGGGCATCGACAGATAAAGCGTGCAGGCCGAGTCGCACGAACCGTTGAACCGCACAAAAGTGCCACTGCGACGCATTTTTAGCGCACGAATGGCATAGTCGATCACATAGCCGCCGCGATCGCCACTGATGGTCTTGACGTTGGCCGTGCCAAGGCTGATGCGCGGACGCAGCAATTCTCCTGCGGAGCTTGCCGAGACCAGTGCGCCGATCAAACCGAGCGCACCGAGAAACTTCATTGTCGTTTTCATTTGCGCCTCCTGCTATGCCGTCAATGACTAGCTGGGAGGCGTAAAAATTGAATATTCCGTGTCGCTAAATTTGAATCAGTCGATCGATTATGCAGTCGTTTTAGAACCTGATTGACGATTTGGTTTACCAATGACGCAGAAGCATGATCACTGAAAAGTAAACCTGTCGCAGGCATCATTGCAGATGACTGTGCTGCGTAGCGCAATCGGCGGATTTGGATCAGAGGAAGTCGGATGGCCGTTGGTGGCAAGGAGCGGAGGAGGTCAAAGGAAGGCAAGCCTCGCCGCGTCTGCGTCGTGACGAATGCAATCGACCATGGCGGCGAAGATGGCGCCATGGTCGAGTTGGCCAGGCTTTTTGCCGAAGAGGGGGACGACGTCACCCTGCTATGGGTTCCAGGCAGGGATGCTCCAACGGAGGAGGCCGCGCGCCACCGCGAGCTGGAGGCGGCATCGGTGCGGCTGGTCATTCTCGACAAGTCCGATCAGCTGCTTCCTTGGCTGACGACACCCGAGAGCCGGTCCGCCGCTGTGCTGCATTATCTCGAACGGTCCGGCCACGATTTGGTCTACGCGCCCCTTGAGGGCGGGCTGCCTTACTACACGCTGCTAGCTGTCGAGACTGCGGCTTTTGCCGCGCCGCCGATCGTGGTCGTCGCTCACGCTCCGGAAGAATGGGAACATGAAGCCGACAAGGCGTTCTTCGACAGCGCCGAGGTGATTGCCGTCGCCTATATGGAGAAATACTGCGCCGAGATGGCGAACCGGACGATCTGTGTGTCCGCAGCCTTGCGACACTGGATGTTGTCGAAGGGTTGGAAGGTGAAGAAGGCGATCGTGACGCCGATGTTGCCGCTGCAGCATCGTCTCGCTCCAGCCGGTGTGCGATCGTCGACGGGCGGAGAACTTGCCGTCTTGGCCGGATGGCGCTTCCGCGATGGCCTGACGCTGCTTTGCGACGCGCTCGACATCATAGCGCCAATGGCGCCAAAAGGGCTGACGGTCACCGCATTCGGTCCATTTGGAAAGATCATGGGCGAGCACAGCGGTGGACTGCTGCTGAGACGCGCCGAGCGGTGGCCGTTCAAGGTCAACCTGTTGGCGCACGCAAGCCCCGCCGCAAAGCTCGACTACGTCGCGCGGGCCGGCGCGATTGCCGTCATCCCCGCCCACGCCGCATCGACGGGCGGCACCGTTGCCGCATGCATCGAGGCGGGATTGCCTTTCGTTGCGACCAATGTCGACGCGAACGCCGAGCGCTGGAGTGCGCAGGCGAGGCAGCCGCGGCTGGTCGATCCTGACGCCGCCGCGTTGGCGCAGGCCATTTCGGCGGCGCTCGACGACCCGCCTCGCCCACTGCCTGTCGACAGCCTGAGCCAATGTCGGCAGTCCTGGCTGGATACGCGCAACTTGCCGACGCCAACTAGGCGCTGGCGCGTCGACAAAAGTGCCGGGTCGTCACCCCTGGTCTCTATTGTCATGGCCCATCGCAACCGGCCGCTCTATCTTAAACAGGCAATCGCTGCGATCGAAGCGCAAACCTATGATCACCTGGAACTGGTTCTGGTCGACGACGGAAGCGACCTGGATGAAGTCAGGCGATTGCTGGATACGCTGGAACCGACCTTCCGTCAGCGCGGGTGGAAGATTCTGCGCCGACCGCACAAGCACCTCGGTGCGGCGCGAAATGCCGGCATCCGCGCTTCGCATGGCGAGTTGATCCTGTTCGTCGACGACGACAACGCGCTGTTTGCGGAGGCCGTCGATCATTTCGTGCGTGCGATGGCTACATCGGGTGCCGACATCTGCACTGCGTTCCAACTGATCTTCTACGAGGATTTCGTGCCCGAAGATCGCGCCGACGGGCTGATCCAGTACCTGCCTCTGGGTGGTCCCGACGCGCTCGGCCTGATCCATAACGTCTACGGTGACGCGAATGCGATGATGCGCCGGTCTGTCTTCTCGCGGATCGGGTTCTTGATCGAAAAGCCGGGCTACGCCATGCACGACTGGGAATTCTTTGCTCGAGCCTCTCTCGCCGGTCTCAAGATCAGGACGATTCCAAAGCCGCTATACTGGTATCGCTCGAAACCGGATGGCATGTTTCGGACGTCGAACTGGTACGACAACCGGCTTCCCATCCTGGAGGCGTTCAGGTCGAGCCTGCCCGATGGCGCCCGCCTGCTGCATCATTTGGCCATTGCCCAGAACGCGCACCGGTCTGAAATTGAAAGTGCCCGCGAAAACCTGAAATATACCCCCGGCAATCGGAAATATCTGGAGCTTTGCGACATCGAGCCGAACAGCGATGCGGCCATAGAGAAGCTTGCCAGCATTGCTGGGTCGATCGGCCGCCCCGATACGGCTGCCACTTTGCTTGGGCGCCCCGCCACAGACCACAATGCGGCCGACCGTCCTGATGTCGGCGGCGGTTCTATCATTCTCGACTACGACATGCTGCGGAGTGCGCGGTTGCTTACACCCCGCGTCTCGGCTCTCCCGCTGCTGCTTGTCGCACCGGACGACGGCGGGGTGTTCTTGCGTCCGCATGCGGACGGCCCGGTCGCTGCATCGCTTGATCATCATTTTCCAGCCTTCTTCCGGAAGGTTGAAGCATCCGTCGAAATCGCTCATGCCGATGCGCCGGCGATGGATTTTGCTCTCGCCCTTGCTCGACCCGACCAGCCCATAGATTGGCAACAGGACATCGGCAAGCAAACGATCGCCTTCTCAGGCTGGATGAGCATCGAAGACAGATTTGTGCGTCATCACTTGGTGGCAACGCTTCGCACACGAAGGAAGATGCTGCTTTCAATCGTTCTCGCCGTTCGTTTCACCGCAACGTCCAACGGTTTTCCCACGAATGCGTTCTTCCGCACGCTGACACTGTTCAGCGACTAAACGTCGATCCAACCAGGCAAGGGAGATCCGAGCGCAAGCCAAGCCCGTTCATCGCTCGTGCGCGTTAACCACGTTGGTGGAACCTTCCAAGAATGGTTGACAAAACGTTAACAGACGCTAATGTTTCAGTGGGTTGAGTAGGTGGGGTGCGTTATGCGTAGGATTCATTCTCTACTGTTGGGTGGACTTAGTCTGCTGGGGTTGAGCGTCGCTTTTTCTGACGCGGCGCAGGCCAAGACCGAAGTTGGCGTCAAGGAAGCCGAGCTTGCCTGCGAGCAGGCCCTTAAAACCGGCACCATCGAGGCACTTGAGGATTATCTGCACCGGTACCCGAACGCTCCGACAGCCTGCAAGGCGCTTGCTCTCAACAGTTTGGGCCAGTTTGCGGGCGGTGAAGAGGGCAAAGGCCACGGTGAAGGCGGCGGCCGCTACGGCGGATAAGCATCAGCCGGATTTTCCCTCAGTAGTTCGAGCACATCAGGTGGCGTAGTCGCTGCGCTGGTGTTGCATGGCCAGGGTCGAAACGAAACCGGCGAAGGGCTCCGAGGTCTTCATCCAGCCGAGTTCGACGAGTTGCGCGCCGTCACCCCGATAGCAGACGGAGCTTTGGTTCCGAAGCGCGAGTTTCGGATTGCGCTCCAAGGCCTCCATGTAGGCAGCGCGCTCCTCAAGCGTCTTTTCCTTGAGCTGCGCATTTTCACTCAGAGACGACGCTGATTTCTGGCGGAATCCCCAGACGAATTTGAAGTGCAGCAATGCGACGCGCAGTTCGCTGAATCGGACCTTGCTGATCGTGTGCTGTGCGACGTGATAACGCGTGCCGCGCCCCCATTTCACGATCGGCACTTTTGTCAGGCACGGGGGAAAAGTTTGCTTGAACCGGCCGTGCCAGAAGACCCGTTCCCTCACGCCACCGAACATCTGCTCGGGTGGGTACATACCGTCGCGCGGGCGCAGCCATCCCGGCTCCGGGTCGAAGTAGGGTGAAGCTTCAACAAGCGGGATCTTGCCATCATAGCTGTATTCGGCCAACGGGCCATCGGCGTACATGTCGATCATGGAGCCTATGACAGCGTCGACGCCGGTCGAATCGAGGTAGCTGCAAAGCTGCTGGAGATTTGCCCGCTCAAAATCGGGATAGACGAGAAGTTCGTCGGCGTCGATCGAAAGGCACCAATGGCCGGTGCCGAACACATTCATGAGCGTGTTGATCCATCGCGGCGGATCGATGTTTTCAGCGAAATGCGATCCTTCCGTGTGGAAGCAGTGGCTATCCGGCTGCTCCAGGATCAATTCGCGGGTCCCATCCGTGGAGCCATTGTCCAGGAAGAAGAACCGATCGACGCCCAGGCCGCGGTAGTGGTCGAGAAGTTGCCGCAGCAATTGGGCTTCGTTGCGCAGTCCGACAAAGCACAAGATCTCGCCATCGGTCACGTCAATGGGCCGGTCGTCCAGTCGCGCGAGATGTTTTGGGGATCGAAGTTCAACCATCCGAGGTCATCAACCAGTTTACGCGAAAGGCAGGTACGCTGCTGAGAGTCCCGCGAAACGATTATCAAAGTGTTATCCAACTGTTGGCAAGACTGTTTCGAACGAAGCGGGCTGACAAGGGGGGGTCATTGAGCATTGGTTCCAAGGCAGGCGCCATGCCCACGGGCAAGCGACAGGCAAGCCAGAAGCCTCGCAATGTGTGTGTCGTTTCGGAGGTTGAGTTCGGCTCGACGGCGACTGGCGATCACGGGTCGGTAACCTACGCGCTGGCGCAGCATCTGGCCGGAACCGGCGATACCGTGACGCTGCTTTGGGCGCCGAGCCCGCTCGGCAGCCAGCCCGGTGATCAGGAAATAGTCAGGCTGGGCAAATGGTGCTTCGACAATTTCCTGGTGCGGCTCGAATTGTTGCCGCCCTCGCCCGAGTTGCTGCGCGGCACGGAGTCCTGCGACAAGAACTCATTGGCCCTCTACCACTACCTCAAGCAGAATGCATTCGACGTCGTCTATTTTGCGCTTGAAGGCGGACTGGCGCATTTCTCCACCCTTGCGAAGCGCACAGGTGTCTTTCCCGATCCTCCTACGATCATCGTGCTCGCACATGAGCCCCTTGTGTGGAAGCTGGAAGCCAATTCACGGGCGGTCGAACGCAAGGAGCAGATGACCATCGCGCACATGGAAAAGAGGTCGGCCGAGACGTGCGACCATCTTGTCATCGCTGGCCAGTCGCTGCTCGACTGGATGGCCAAGGCGGGATGGAAGCTGCCCACCAGCCATCACATTGCTGCGCCCCTCGAGCCGGAGGAGTGGCGTTCCAACTTCGCTGTCGATCACTACAGGCCGCGGGATCGGCCAACCGCCGAAGTGATTCATTTTTCAGGCACAGAGGCACGCGATGGGCTGACGCTGTTCTGCGATGCGCTCGATCGTCTGGCCGACAGCGGCGTCACCGATCTGACAGTGACGGTAGTCGGCGCGTTTGGTCATGTCCTGGGCGAGCATTCGGGTGGCATGATCGTTCGGCGTGCGCGGCAATGGCCGTTCAAATTGAAGCTCCTGCCCATTCGAGATGAGCCTGACATCTATAGATACCTGCGGCAGAGTCATGCTCTGGTGGCGATGACGCACTCAGCGGCTCAGCTGCCGCTGGAAGTGATGACGTGCCTTAACGAAGAGATCCCGTTCATTGCGACAGATGTCGGCAGCATTCGTGACGTGCTCCATCCGAAGTCGGCCGATGCCGTCCTGATGGATGCGTCGGCCTCCGCCATCGCGGCCAAAATTGCGTCTGTGCTGGAAAGCCGATCGTTTCGTCCGGCAAAGCCCCTGCAAAAGCGGGAAGCGCTCGAGAAAGCCTGGAGCGGGCTGCACGCGAAATTCTCCCGCGAACCCGGCAAGGTCTCCAGTCGCAGGCGGAGCCAACGGCCGCTCGTTTCGATCATCACTGCGCACTACAACCGGGTGCACCTGTTGCCGCAGGCGATTGCCTCGGTTCGACGCCAGGACTACCCCAACATCGAATTGATTGTCGTCGATGACGGCAGCACCGATCCCGATGCAATCAACCTGTTGGCGGAACTCGAACCGGAGTTCGAGCAGCGAGGATGGCGGATCATCCAGCAGAAGAACGGCTTCCTCGGCAAGGCGCGCAACACCGGTATCCGCGCCGCCAGGGGTTCGCTGATCCTGTTCCTGGACGACGACAACGTGCTGTTCCCAAACGCCGTCAGTACGTTCGTCGCCGGCATGCAAAATTCCGGCGCCGATATCTGCACGACCTTCGCCAAGTGGCTCAACGAGCCCTTCGTGCCGCCGGACACCAGGAGCGGCTATGTGCTCTACTTCCCGGTCGGCGGGCCGACGGACATCGCCATGCTCAACAATCCGTATGGCGATGCCAATGCGATGTTCCGGCGTGAGGTGTTCGACAAGATAGGTTACCTCAACGAAGAGCGGGGGTTTTCCGCAAGCGACTGGGAGTTTTTCCTTCGCGCGGATCTGGCAGGCCTGGAGATCGTCCCTGTCCCGGAGCCGCTCTATTGGTACCGGTCGGCACCGACGGGCATGAATCGAAATGCCGAGTGGCTGAGGAATCGCAAGCCGATCATCGCTGTCTTTCGAAAGCATCGATTCGCGAAAACGGAAATGTTCGTGCAACTGGCCATCAGCTCGAACACCGACAATCATGAGAAGGAGCTCAATCTCTGGAATCTGGAGCTGCGGGTTAACGACGAGCGGTATCTCAGGTTGAGTACAGGTCCCGCCAATACCGCGGACGCCATGCAGTTGCTGGCCGAGATCGCGGCACGCGAAGGCAGGGCGGATACCGCAATTTCGCTTCTCGCCCGTGCAGGGCGAAGCGACTTTGCTGTGGGTGTGGTTGAAATACTCAACGCTGCGACCGGAGAGACGGTGCCCGAGTTGAATTCCTCGCTGTACCGCGAGCAGTATCTTTCCGCCGAGCCCATGCGCCTGGCTCATGTCGGTTCGTATCCGGATGCCGATCCGGACCTGCTGAGCTATGTCGAACAGTCTCCAGACCAGTTGTTCCTCGAAGCCAGGGGCAGCAATGTTACCATGGCTTTGCTGAAGGGAGTCTGCCCGCCGGGCACCGTAGGCGCGACGTGTTGGGTTTACCTCGACGAGGAACTGACGGGCTCTGCGCAGTTTCAGCTCGCGATCGTAGACGCAGAAAACCAGACCTTCAGCAATCTCGCCCGGCTGCTTGAGGTTGGCAGCGGGAGCGGTTGGGCTGATGTCAGCCGACGGCACGAGGCGCGTGAGATAGGGGCGATGGTCAGTTCGCCGGCAACCGGCCGACGCGATTTGTTGTTGGCAGTCAAATGCGGCGGCAGCCGCCCGGAGGCGCGCGTCCTCGGCGGCTTTTCCAGCGTCCATATCCGCCATGTCGTTTCGAACGATGCCAGGCGCCCGCGCCTCAACGCACCCCAACAGCGCCAACGCACGCGCCGAATGACCAATGATGATCTGAAGCGTGCGGCGCTTGTGACGGATTATCCCTCCGAGCTGCCGACGCTGCTCATCGCGGGCGACAATGGCGGTATATTCCTGCGGCCGAACACGCACGGTCCGGTTGTTGCCGCCCTCAATTCGGCGTTCCCGGCCTTTGCCAGAAGTGTCATCGCGACAGTGGAGATCGCCCACGATGAAGCATCCCCATTCGAGTTCGCCATGGCGCTCGGCAGGCAAGAAGAAAAACTTGTGTGGAAACACGATGCACCTGTCGGCGCGCTGTCATTCTCGGGATGGACGCGCGTCTCGAGACCGTTCGAACTGCATGACCTGAAAGTTTCGACCCGGGAGGTCGATCGCAAGTGGCTGACGATCTACCTGGCAATCCGGCTGCCATCCGGCTCGAAGCCGATGCCGTCCAATGCTTTCTGGCGCAAGCTGTTGCTGGTGTGGGACTGAGGGGCGCGGGTTGTCGGGACGCGGTCGCGCCTTGTCGACGTTTAAGTGCGGTAGTAGATTAAGTCCGCGTGGAGGCGCCAAGACAATGAAGAAATCGCTGGGCCTTGTTCTGGCATTTATTGTCATTACCGGATGCGCAATGTCTTTCGGCGCGGCCGCCCAGGAACGCGACATGGGGTCTAAATGCACGCAGTGGAATGCACATCGCGTCCTCTTCAAAAAAGGTGACGGCAAGATATCCGAGGAATCCGCGAAGGCCCTTGCGGCTTTCGTCAAGGATGCTGGGCACGATTGCGGCTACCGCCTCTACGCAACGGCGAGCAAGGAAGGCAACTACAAAAAAGCCTACGACATCGCTGGTCTCAGGCTCGATGCAACCGGCGATTTTCTCAAGGCGCAAGGCGTCAAGCCCGAAATGGTGCTGGTGCTTTCGCATTGGGTTGACGACGGCGCCGCCGACACCAATACGGCGCGGAGCGCGATACTGTACACGCTGCCAAAGCAAGGCATATCTTGCCGGCAATATGAGAAGCGCAGCCCTGTGCAGGTCGACCTGTTTTTCTATAGCCAGTCCTATGTGATCTCACCGAGGGTCAAGGCCGACCTCGAGAAGTTCGCCGCCAGCATCCGCAACTCACGTTGCAATGTCGAACTGACGGCTCTCGCGGCTACGGAATTCACCGGCGCCGACGCTGCAAAGACAAACAAGGAACTGGCCAAGCAGCGCCTGAAGGCGGTCGAGGATATCTTAACCGCAGCCGGGATCGAAAGCGATCGTCTGGTAGACACGAAAGTGGAGTACGTTGGCGACCAGAAGCCGAACGGCGTTCGCAATCGTCTGGCGACCGCATCCCTGATGTAAGCTTGCCAGATTAGCTGACCCGCAACGATGTGGGCTACGGCGCACCACACCCGACGCTGGACGGCTGGAAGGCCCTCCTCGACCAGTTACTCGCGATCGGCACGGGCAAGGTCTATGTCGGGCGTGGGGATTTCCTCCGGGTGGCCGAGGCGGCCCAGCAGATCGCCTATGTCGACAAGCCGACGAGATCGTCACCGCCTGCATCACCCGCGGCGTCAATGACGCCCCGGGGGTCTGGTGGGCTTTTCTGCTGGGTCAGGTGTTGAATGTGGGTCGATCGTACGTCCGCGATCAGTCCGCCGCCGCTCGGCATCCTTGACCACCCGCTGCAGCCCGCCGACGTCACGAAGTGATTGACGGGCACCAGGAACTCCTACGGGTTGCCTCTTCACGCCTGTGCCACCGTCGCCCCCAAGAGGCGGCGACGGTGGCCGCTTGCAGCAGAACCCGCGCGCCGGTAACCGCGTAGGCAGGCTCCACATATTCCGCCTCGTTGTGGCTCAGCCCGTCACGGCACGGCACAAAGATCATCACGGCAGGCGCCACCCGGGCGAGGAACAGCGCGTCATGGAATGCACCCGAGATCATCTGTTTGTGCGGCAGCTGTAGGGTATTGGCGGCCTCCTCGACGGTTTTGACCATATCGGCAGAGAATGCCGCCCCGGCATGTCGAACGACCGACTGATCGTTACCGTGCAATGCTGAGCTTCTGCCTCCGCCGCGCACACCTGGCGCAGTTCTGCTTCGATGGCATCGAGCCGCTCTACCCGCGGATGCCTGATATCGACGGCGAAGACCACAGACTGCGGTATGGCGTTGATCGATCCCGGTTGGGCGGTCACCCGGCCCACCGTCAGCCTTGCCCTGCTGTCGAACGGCATGATCGTCGTCTGGAGCCTGTGAATCGCGGCAACGGCCGCGACCATCGGATCCCTACGGTAGGCGAGGCCGGTTGTACCGGCGTGACCGGCGGCGCCCTCAATGCAGACCTCCAGCCAGCGCGTACCTTGCACGGCTGTGACGATACCGATCGGCAACCGCTCCTTTTCCAGCGATGGTCCCTGTTCGATATGCAGCTCGATGTAGCCGGATATCGGCATGCCGAGGGGGCGAAGGGTTGCCTCTGGCAAGGCGGAGATCGTTGCCCCGAGCTCCTCTGCGAGGGACGCACCGTCGCTACCGACTATGGACCGCCATGCGCAAATGTCGGCTCCGGTGAAGGCCATGGAGCCCATGACACCCGGCGTAAACCGGCTGCCCTCTTCATTGGCCCAGGCGACGACCTCGATCGGCATCCGAGTCTCGGCCCTCGCGTCCTCCAGCGCTTCGAGCGCCTCGAAGGCGGAAAGCGTGCCGAGCGCTCCATCGAAGCGCCCGCCGGTCGGCTGCGGGCGACAAGCGCCTTTTCTCCCCGCGTACCGCTTGATCTCGCCAGCGCTTAGCCTGGTCAGCCCCTATGTTCATCTTGATCATCGGTTCGGTTGCCTTATCCACCACAGCAGGGAATCGCCGCGACATGCGCCAGCGCAGGGGAAGGGTTTGCCTGCCCGTTCCGGCTGAGCCGGCGCACCGTCTTAAGCTGAACTTCGGAAAAATTCGTCACAGCGACAGTTGACGACAAGCTGATCTGGCCCTGTCTCATTCTCGTGGCCTCGCGCTTGTCGCCAATTACATCTACGACAACATTATCCGGTCCCTGCTGCGGCATCGGCCTTCATCTCGCCGCACACAAGAGGGCGTGACACAGTCGTAGGTGAATTCAATCGAGGGAACTGGCTGACTTGGCGCCCTACTCTGCCGGGGTCTTCTCGAGCACCGGCGCAGTTTTCCGGCCAAAGCGCTGGACGACGAAGCGGCCCGCCTTCTGGCCGGGGACCTCGATCAGAGTGTAGGTGATCCAGGACAGCAACGTCACCGTCGGCAGCACAACGGCAACGACGATGGTGAAGCGCAGCGGCGCCGACAGTTGGTGGTCGAACTCACTGATGACGAACGCCGCGACGGGCTGCAGCACCAGCAGATGGATCAGGTAGATGCTGAAGGAAAGCTCGCCCATCAGGTGGAAGAACCGGTTGCTGAGCGTCACGGCGATCGCTCGCGCCAGTGTTCCCGCCCTTCCAGGCAGCATGCGGTAGAGAACCAGCGCAAAGAAGCCCGCCACCAGCGCTTCGCGCACCAGAAGCTTGCCCAGCCCCTGGTCGCCGCCAAAGGGCAGCGCCGCCAAAAGCATGGCCAATGCCAGATAGCGGAACGGCCTCGGTCGGGTTTGATGCACGACTCCGGCCAGCAGCATCCCGCACAGGAATATCTGCATCTTCAGCGGCAGAAAGGACGGCATCGGAAAATGGATCGACAACAGCCGCATCGCAAACACGATGACGCAGCCGATCGCCGCGACCACAAGGGCGCTCCTGATCCAGTCCAGCCTGCGAACCAGCAGCATGACGGCCGGGAACACGGCATAGAACTGCATCTCCAGCCCCAGGCTCCAGTCAGGCAGCGGGGTGCGATAGGCGAGGTTCGGCACCAGCCCAAACAGGAACGTGAGATGAGCGACGATGTTTTTCAGGCTGCCGTCGAGGTAGCGTTCCGGCGCCTGGTGCGATCTGGAGAGGAAATCGTCGATGATGATCCTGCAATCGTAGAGATAGGGGCCAAGCGCCAGCGCCAGGAAAAGCATGACATAGAACAGCGGCGCGATCCTGAAATAGCGGCGCGTCCAGAATTTCAGCCAGGTTTCCGGTCTTTGCCAAGGCTCCTTTTCCTGGCGCAGCTGATAGTGGAACACCATCAGGAAGCCGGACAGCATGATGAACAGGTCGACGCCGAGATCCGGCTCGCCGACGATCGGAATTTGCCAGCCGGTCAAAAGCATGCAGTGCCCGACCAGCACCCAGATCGCCGCAAGCGCGCGAAGCCCGTCCAGGCATTCGATGCGCGAAGACTTGATGATGCTGGTTTCGTAGCTAGCCATGTTGCACTGCAGCATGGCGCCTGAGGAGCGATTGTCAACCCGGTGAGAGATGACGAAGCGGTTACGATGGCGGATGCCGAATTGTGCCGATCTCCTCGCCAGACAATAGGCTGAACGGACAGGCAGCTTTCAGGAAACCGTCAGCGCGGCCTGAACGACCGAAATGAGGCGCATTGCTGACCGGCAGCCTTGGGGCCGGGACCAGTAAGTCCGCTTGTGGCCAGTTAAGAACGACAGAGGCCGATCTCGACCCACATCAGCCATGCGGCAACATCCGGTTTCGCACAAGGCTAAGCCATGAGGGCAATGTCTTCAAAACGACGTGGTTGCATTATCGCTGTCCAGTAGGCCAAGCATGCTCGCATTCGAAACGCCAGTCGAATACGCTCAGCGAAGCTTTGAGCTAGGGAGGCAGGACAACCGCACATGGAGCGAAGGCTTACCGCGATCCTTGCTGCCGACGTGGTCGGCTACAGCACGCTCATGGGCGAGGATGAGGTCGGCACGCTCGAACGACTGAAGGGTTGCCGTCGAGAACTGGTCGACCCCGCGATCAAGGAATTCCACGGTCGGATTATCAAGCTCATGGGAGACGGGGCGCTGGTAGAATTCGCCAGCGTTGTTGATGCCGTCCAGTGCGCTGCCGCGATTCAGCGCCGGATGGCTGTCCGAGACCAGGGCACCTCCGACCCCCGCCACATCCGGTTTCGCATCGGCGTCAATCTCGGTGATGTCATCGTTGAGGAAAATGACATCTACGGCGATGGCGTCAACATCGCCGCACGCCTCGAGGCTATGGCCGAGCCGGGGGGTGTATGTATCTCCGGAACCGCATTTGATCATGCCGTTCACAAGGTTGATGTCGGCTTTGCCAGTCTTGGCGAGCAGCGCCTCAAGAACATCGCCGATCCGGTTCGCGCCTATCGACTGCTGCTGGATCCCGCAGCATCGGGAAAGGTCACGGCCGCGCCACACCGGCCGAGCTCGCGCGTCATCATCCTGGCGGGCGCCGCCGCCTTGGCGATCGCCGCGATTGCGGGCATTTTTGCATGGCAGAAGTTCTCAGTGCCATCGCGGCCATCGGTTGCCGTGCTGCCGTTTGCAAACCTCGGCGGCGATCCAGGCCAGGACTATTTCGCTGACGGCATCACCGAGGATCTGATCACCGACCTCACCAAGCTGTCCGGTCTGGACGTCATCGCGCGCAACTCGGTGTTCGCCTACAAGAACAAGCCTGCAGCGCTGGCGGACGTCGCGCGTGACCTTGGCGTCCGCTTCGTTGTCGAGGGGAGCGTCCGCCGCACCGGCGAGCAGATCCGCCTCAATGCCCAACTCATCGATACGGCAACGGGCGACAATCTGTGGGCCAACCGGTTCGACCGTGGCATGGCCGGCGTGTTTGCCGTCCAGCACGAGATGAGCGGCGAGATCGCCAAGGCGCTTGGCATGCAACCTTCGGCAGCGGAAAGCGAGCGCATGGCGCGGCCGCCGACGGAAAACCTCGAAGCCTACGATTTCTACCTTCGGGCCGAGCAGACAGCACGGACCGGTCGGCGAGACGGGCTGCGTGAGGCACTCACGCTCTACGACAGGGCCGAGCAGCTCGACCCCGCTTTTGCCGAAGCCTTCGCGGCGGACGCAAGCATGACAGTCTATATCTGGCGCGAATCTTTCAACGACATCATGCAGAGCGCGACCCGCGCGCAAGCGCGCCTATGAGAAGGCAAGCCGTGCGCTGCAACTCGATCCGGACCTTTCGTCGCCTTATGCGATTCTTGGCATCATGCAGGTCGTGGATCGCCGCTACGAGGAAGCCATCGCTTCGGCCGAGCGAGCCGTCGCGCTCGGCCCCGGAGATGCCGAGACACAGATCGCGCGGGGATATGTCCAGCTGTTTGCCGGCAATCATGCCGAGGCAGCCGTTGCCGTCGAGACGGCGCTCAGGCTCGATCCCAACCTTTCCCCCATCAACCGGCAAATTGCCGGTCTGGTCTTTCTCATTCAAGGCAACACCGACAAGGCGATTGAGGCGCTCGAACGCGCCCGCGACGAGGCGCCGTCAGTTGGAGATTTCAGGATTGACCTCGCTGCGGCCTACGCCCGCGCCGGCCGTTTGCCCGATGCAAGAGCGGCGGTCGCCGAGGGACTACGTTCCACGTCGACAGCTGGGTCCGATTCATTGTCTGCATATCGGCTCAACGGTGCCCAATATCGTAACCCGCGCGATTTGGCTCTCATCATCGACGCGTTGCAGCAGGCCGGCTTGCCCGAATGGCCGTTCGGCTTCACCGGCGACGAGCACAACCGCTTGAAGGGCGAGGAGATCGCCTCGCTGGTGCTGGGCCATACGCTGCAGGGCCAGCTTGAACCAGGTCTCCAACAAGCCTTCCTCCAGATCGGGAGCGACGGCAAGGCAGCCTTCCGCTCCACCACGCGGCTGGTCACCGAGACCGTCCGTGTCGATGGCGACCTTTTGTGCGAGCTGAGCGAGAATATGTTCGGGCGCCCGGACTGCGGACCCGTCTATAAACGCCGCGACGATGGAGGCGGCGGCTATTCCTTCGTCAACTCAAGCAAGGTGTTCCACTTCGCGGTGGTTCAGTAGATGCACGCGTCTCGGTGAAAGCGGCTGCTTACGCTCGCGTCCGACGCGGGACTGGAATAGGCTGCAGCGAAGCCGCGTGATCGACCGGGAGGGCGCAGGCAGGTATGGAGCGAAGGCTTACCGCGATCCTTGCTGCCGACGTGGTCGGCTACAGCACGCTCATGGGCGAGGATGAGGTCGGCACGCTCGAACGACTGAAGGGTTGCCGTCGAGAACTGGTCGACCCCGCGATCAAGGAATTCCACGGTCGGATTATCAAGCTCATGGGAGACGGGGCGCTGGTAGAATTCGCCAGCGTTGTTGATGCCGTCCAGTGCGCTGCCGCGATTCAGCGCCGGATGGCTGTCCGAGACCAGGGCACCTCCGACCCCCGCCACATCCGGTTTCGCATCGGCGTCAATCTCGGTGATGTCATCGTTGAGGAAAATGACATCTACGGCGATGGCGTCAACATCGCCGCACGCCTCGAGGCTATGGCCGAGCCGGGGGGTGTATGTATCTCCGGAACCGCATTTGATCATGCCGTTCACAAGGTTGATGTCGGCTTTGCCAGTCTTGGCGAGCAGCGCCTCAAGAACATCGCCGATCCGGTTCGCGCCTATCGACTGCTGCTGGATCCCGCAGCATCGGGAAAGGTCACGGCCGCGCCACACCGGCCGAGCTCGCGCGTCATCATCCTGGCGGGCGCCGCCGCCTTGGCGATCGCCGCGATTGCGGGCATTTTTGCATGGCAGAAGTTCTCAGTGCCATCGCGGCCATCGGTTGCCGTGCTGCCGTTTGCAAACCTCGGCGGCGATCCAGGCCAGGACTATTTCGCTGACGGCATCACCGAGGATCTGATCACCGACCTCACCAAGCTGTCCGGTCTGGACGTCATCGCGCGCAACTCGGTGTTCGCCTACAAGAACAAGCCTGCAGCGCTGGCGGACGTCGCGCGTGACCTTGGCGTCCGCTTCGTTGTCGAGGGGAGCGTCCGCCGCACCGGCGAGCAGATCCGCCTCAATGCCCAACTCATCGATACGGCAACGGGCGACAATCTGTGGGCCAACCGGTTCGACCGTGGCATGGCCGGCGTGTTTGCCGTCCAGCACGAGATGAGCGGCGAGATCGCCAAGGCGCTCGGCATGCAACCTTCGGCAGCGGAAAGCGAACGAATGGCACGCCCGCCGACGAGCAATCTCGAGGCCTATGATTACTATCTACAAGCCGAGACGGCGTCACGCAGCGTCCTGCAGGCCGGGCTGCGGGAGGCGCTTGCGCTCTACGACAAGGCGGAGGAGCTTGACCCCGCCTTTGCCGAAGCCTTCGCGGCCGACGCGCGCACCACAGTCTATATCTGGCGGGAGGCCTTCAACGACGTCATCCAGAGCGCGCCAGCACGAAAGAGAGCCTATGAGAAGGCGAGCCGAGCTTTGGAACTCGACCCTGACCTTTCGTCGCCCTATGCTATTCTTGGGATCATGCAGGTCGTGAATCGCCGCTACGAAGATGCGATTGCCTCTGCCAAGAAGGCTGTTTCAATCGGTCCGGGCGATGCAGAGGCGCAAGCAGCCCTTGGATATGTTCAGTTATACGCCGGCAATCATGCCGAGGCAGCTACTGCGGTCGAGACGGCGCTCAGGCTCGACCCCGACCTCTCAGCGATCAACCGGGAAACTGCTGGGCTGGTTTTTCTGCTCCAGGGCAATGTCGAGAAAGCGATCGAGACTCTCGAGCACACACGCGACGATGCGTCCACGGTTGGCAACTTTCGGTTTACGCTCGCTGCGGCGTATGTCCGCGGCGGCCGCCTACCGGATGCGAAAGCCGCAATCGCCGAGGGGCTCCGCCTCGTAGCAGGGTCCAGCTACGTGGACTCTTTGGCTGGGTGGGAGATGACTCATGCACATTTTCGGAATCCGCAGGATCTGGCGATACTCGTCGCCGCACTGCGCCAGGCGGGCCTACCCCAATGGCGCTTCGGCTTTACCCCGGCCGAACAGGACCAGTTAAAGGGTGCCGAGATCGCGTCCCTCGTCATTGGCCATACACTGCAAGGCCAGATCGAACCCGGTCTCCAACCAGCCTTCCTTCAGATCGGAAGCGACGGCAAGGCGGCCTTCCGCTCTACGACGCGGCTAGTCACCGAGACCGTCTACGTCGATGGCGATCTGTTGTGCGAGCAGAGCGAGAACCTGTTCGGTCGCCCCGACTGTGGTCCCGTCTACAGACGCAACGACGCAGCCGGCAAAAGCTACTCCTATGCCAATACAAGCAAGGTGTTTCACTTCACCGTGGTTCGGTAGACGCACACGCGCGTCTCAATGATAGTGATCGAGTTCCAAATTGGCCGCGACCTTCGGCCAGTTGGCATCGGCTTTCGGGATATTTTCAGCTGCATGCGCGGCGAAATCATCGGCATTGTCGACGTCGTAGATCAGGTAGAGCTTGCCGTCGATAATCTTGAATGCCTCAGGATCGACATTGACCGTGACCCCTCCGCCCACGACTTCGCCGGCGCAGTACCCGCCATATTGAGGAGCGTACTTGACCGGTTCGCTCATGAACATTTCCTGGTGTTTCTTGCTGGCGAAATGCCAAGGTGTCCCCAGCCATTCATAAGTGAACTCTTCGGAGCCCTTCACGGCCTTGCCGTCAGTGAAGTAAGCGACCGTGTCGTAGCCCATGATCGCCACACCACCAAAATAGCCGGTGTTTACCGAATCGTCGGCACATGCCGATCCCGCGCCGGCGACCACAGCTACCGCGACCAGGGCAGCCGTCCCCAAACTCCGAAGCAGTCGTGGCTTGATCATCGTGCTCATCTGTATCCTCCGTTAATCGTGGATCTCGGCGCACTTCGCCGCGTTCGCCTCGCCAAGAATTTTGACTTGGCAGGTAGCACCATGGCGTTTGAAAAGTCGTATGATATCCGTGTTGCCCTTCCAGAATGCGCGCGTTATCGGCATGTAGCCATGCCCCTCGGCATGGTTCACATTGGCACCTTTCGCAATGAGGAACTCGGCCAGTTCAACGTGGTTTTCCTCGCCGGCCACCAGCAACGGCGTAGCACCCGCCTTGTTGGCGGCATCGTCGAGCACCGCGCCTTTTTCCAGCAGCAGCTTGGCGATCGGCAGGCTGCCCGAGAAGGCCGCCGCATGAAGCGGGGTAAAGCCGCCCGAGTTACGCGCCATGATGTCG
Organism: Mesorhizobium sp. M1252; assembly: GCF_040318265.1. Classification (NCBI taxonomy): domain Bacteria; kingdom Pseudomonadati; phylum Pseudomonadota; class Alphaproteobacteria; order Hyphomicrobiales; family Phyllobacteriaceae; genus Mesorhizobium; species Mesorhizobium sp. M1252. Next base: position 30,688 of record NZ_JAMYLX010000029.1, read on the forward strand.
GCACCCTTGGCCAGCAAGAAGTCGGCGATTTCCGGCTGGTTATCGAGCGCTGCAGCGATGAGCAGCGTTGCCTGGTCGCGCGCCCGGCTGTCGACGTCGGCACCGCCTGCCAGGGCTTGCTCCACGGCACCCTTGTCGCCGGCGGCGATGGAGTCGAACAACTGCTCACCTGCGGCTGCTGTTGTAGCCGCCAAAACCAGCATTCCAAGTGCCAGCAATCCGCGCATTGTGCAAGGTAGCATATTAGCTTGTGGCCATACAAGCTGTCCTGGGCACATCAGGTGGATCCAAGGCGGACGGCGCGGCCGTAGCGAACGCGGCCCAGGGCGGGAAGGCGTTAGTGCTACTGGCTTCGTCAGTAGGGGCACCGGTCCAGTCTGAATTTTGAAGAGCGTCGATTACCGAGGCGCCGAGCGTAACCGCCTGTTGCTCCGTCGGGATAGCCGGTAAGCGCAAAGGTGGCCGTTGGCGGAAGTGTCCGCTTTCGGATGTAACTATGGCTTGCTCAATGTGCGACATGGGGCGCAAAGCTGCCATTCGTAACCGGCGTACACATGGGAAGTGCATAGGACATTTCAGGAAAAAGCCCACTCCTCATCGGTCGGCGCAATCAGCCCGTTCCGAAGTCGTTTGTGAAGTTCATGCCACGACGGGTCCGTCACGAAGCCTTTCATGCTTCCACATGCCTCGGCGAAGGAAATGTCGCCCAATCGGTCGATAAGATCACTCATCGCGCCGTTCATGCAATTTAGGCATAGCTCGAGCGGATCACCATCACACTCAATTACCCGATGTCCCCAAGCGCCCGGTACGTCGTCGGTTGCGAGAGCCTGCCGAAGATCTTCATCCACGCCTGCGGCCTCAAGCGTCCGGCAGACGACATAGCGCATCAGGGGATAGTAGATCGGCTGATAGCTGCCTCCAAGCGCGCGCACGCCGGGCAGGATCGATAAAACCAGAAACATCAGCAGGAGATTCGGGACAGGGCTGCGGTTTGCCAGCCGCTCGAGGATGTCGGGGGCTGTGAAGCACGCCACTTTCCTACCGGTCGCAGGATCGATGAGTTCTCCGGCCACCAGACGCAGCGGAAGGCGTTTGCCATTTTCATAGAACCAGAAGAAATCAGTGCCGCGCGCGAGCCAGCCACTCCAGGGGCCGGACGCAAGCCCGTCGAGACTGGCAAGGATATTGGAGGCGAAGTTCGGGTCTTCCAGCAGTCTCATGCGTAGCCAGGAATTTTCGTCCGACAGATGGTCTGCCACCAGGTCGGCGATATCCTCGTCATCGATCTGCAGGAAGGCAAAGCGGCCTCCGAACATTTTTGGCCAAAGCGTAAGATTGGCTGCCTTGATGGCATGCGCGGGCCGCTCGAATTGCGTCTTCGGCAGAAAGGCACGAAGCAGCGTAAGCACGTCGCCCCCGGTGTTTGGTTCCATCGGCAACAACTCGAACCTATAGGGTCCCCGCCCGGCCAGCAGGCTATATCCGATCATCCGGCTTCGGCTTAGGCCAAAGACGTTGACCGGCTTCCCGTCAACGGTGAGCCAGCCTGGTCCTTTGCGGGGCTTTTCGACGAGTTTCTGTCGAAACGGCATAGGAAACGTAGGTTGAACATCGGTGCGCCGAGAGCCCAAGGAGGCTGAAGATATGCGTGTAATAGGCTTCTGGCTCCATGAGGAGAAACAAATGGGGGCCCGTCTGCAACACGCGGCGCCTTTCGAAATCCCTGCAGATTTCCAAGGCGGTATCGGCAGACAACCCGTTTCGTGTCGCTGCCTTCCTGATGATGTCGAGTAGTTTGGTGAAGGCTCGGAGCCGGATTTCTGGCATGGGAACCGAAGCCGGCGCCGTAAACAGGCGAAACGCATAATCGCGGATCGGCCGGGAATGGTATGGGCTCATCCAGGGGTAGAGTGCCGTCAGCGACCCCAGGACTGCCTGTTTCGCATCTACGCCTGCTGTTAGCTCTTCCACCTCACGTTTCACCTTTTTCTTGGGTCTGAATTACACCGACGCTCGAACACAAAACGCTGATGAGGAGCACCACTCCGAAGCCAAAGAAAATCGTCGAAGGAAATGCTCGATCTCCAACAGCGGCGGCGATGCCGAAGGCGAGTAACCCGAGCGCCACGGGCACACTATGCATAGTGCCTTTGACCCGGCCCAACAGATAAACGGATACATGCGACTGCAATGTGACTTCAACGCTGACGCGTCCAAGATTGTATAGAAATCCGAGGGCGGCAAAAAGGATCACTGTCCAAGGCGTGGGCAGAGATGTCAGCGCCATGAGGACCAGCGCCGTAAGGCTCAAAAGCATGAGATGCCGCGCGTGGGTACTCATCGCTCTTTCAATTCGGAATAGAGAGACCGCGCCGATCAGTGAGCCCGCCGACCATGCAGCCTCGAGGTAGCCGAAATCCACGGCAGTTCCCTTCTGCTCCTGGAAGACGAAGCTAGATCCCATGACGCTGACAAGCACCGCGCTTGTATAGAGAAGTGCGTAGACGACAATGAGACGCCGCAGGCTCGGATCGATTTGGGCTGCCGAGATTTTGGCGATGCGGACATCGCGCGAAACCGGTTCCAGCCGCATCATGGCTAGGCAGCCCGCTGAAAACAAAAAGAAGGCAGCAAGAACGGTGAATGGCAGGGCTGGAGAGCGTTCATGCAGCAACGGCCCTGCAAGCAGAGCAGCGCCGAGGTTGCCGAACTGCATGGCGAAGAAGACGGCGGAATTCGTGGCTACAAGATCGCGGCCGTCAGCTATCACGGGATCATTGATTGAGAGCTTGTAAGCGCGACACGGTCGCAAAACGAAAAGAGGGCCGCTGACAGACAGATAATCACAAACACGTCCATGTAGAGGAGCGCGCAAGCGGTAGCCAGCATAACGAGGAAGCGGCTGAGGTCTGCCGCAACGTTCAAGCATCGCCTGTCAAATCGATCCGCCGCTACGCCGGCCAAAGGGCTCGCGATGAATTCGACAACGCTGACGATCGCAAGGAACGTCGCCACGCCGGCAGTTGCGTATCCTCGGTCGACGAGAATCCAGGCGGAGGCGATGTAGTAGCCGTTTCGGGCAACAGCCGCCGATAGCGTGCTGGCCAGGAAACCGAGGCAGGGATTGGACCGGCCGGCCCGTCCTTTGGCATGATGATTTCGAACCAGGTTTGACATGAGCGGCGTATCCAGGGCTGACCGCCGATGGATACCTTCTTCCGCCAAGCCTGCTTTACTGTGATGTTGGGGATTTCCGATACTTGCTGAGAACAGACAAGCGGCGGCCTAGATTCTGCACTTACGACGAAATTCCGTCGGGCCCACGCCGAAAGCCCGCTTAAAGGCGGTCGTGAAATGGCTCGAGCTGCCGAAACCACATTCCATCGCGATTTCCGTCGCCGACAGATTGGTCGATCGCAACATGTCCGCGGATTGCTCCAACCGTCGCTGCGCAATGAATGCGTGCGGCACGACATAGGTGCGCCGGCGGATTTCCTCGTTGAGCCGCTCCAGCATGTTGGTGGATTTGAGATGCTTGTGGTGCTGTCTCGG
>NZ_JAMYLX010000030.1:0-31089 GCF_040318265.1 Mesorhizobium sp. M1252
CCAGGGAATCGGTGACGTTGAACATCACCAGCCTGCCATGACCGCCCTCTCTCAGCGAATTTGCAGAACTCTCAGCACACTACCGCGAATTTGCAGAACTCTCAGCACACTACCGGGACGGCCTTGTCCGGCGAGGTCATACTGCGAATGTCCCATATCGTTTCTCCTCAGGCCGCTATTGGCCAGAGCACAAACGTTCAGGAGGGGGGCCGGGAGCCGACCGTCTACTTTTGGCAACCCTTGCCTTGGAAGCCGCCGAAGAATGGATAGCGTTGAACAAGTGCAGCGCCCTCTGTGTCGCTTCACCTTGCGGTACCAAAGGTCCAGAAGGTCAGTTGTCTGTTCAGCGATGAGGGTACCGACGCGACTCTGGGGTGGCGTGCCTGCCCGGGTGGTGGCGTATCAGGGCCCAAATGTTTCGGTAGTGTCCAAGGGGACCGAGTTATCGACCGCGGCCAAGTACTAGCCGAGTTTCGCCGGAGAACCGGCCTCACGGACAACACAGCAATGCGCGCAACCGCTCCGTCGCGCAGTCACCGTTTTAGCCATCGACAAGTTCTTGAACTGGAGAATTGTCTTGGGTTGCAAGTTCACATCTGAAGACAATCCCGATGTAACTCGAAATAGGCTGGCTGCGGCCATCGTGGCGGCCGCCATGGACACGAACGAAGCCGAAAACTCCGGAGGCATCCGGTCTACGAAGCTCTTGACATCGCTTTCTCCCAACTGTCCGCATCTGGGCTCGGCAGAAGCGAGATAGGACAAGGCTGCATCAAGGTTTTCGACCTGTCCGGCCAATTCCTTCCGTCGTTCTTCCGGCGACATTGCCCGTAGGGCCGCTTCCCGGGCAGCGGCCTTGGCCCTTCCGTCGTCAGGCACGTTCCAACAGCCCAGGCATTCGGCTTGTTCGACGAGGCCGTATATCACCGCTTGAGCCCTTAAGCCGTCTGTACTTCCGCCCACGACGACGCGGGGGCACAGACCCTGGATGTCCTGACGGGACGTATTGATGTCCACGGCCGATACCACGAGTTCGTACGAGTCCCGCGCTTCCGCCAGATCGAGCTTCGGATGCAGGCCTGACCGGCTCGAGAGGATGTAATCCCGAAGCGTTCCGGAATGTTCCAAGCCCCCCAGTCCGCTGAAGGTCCTGTATCGCTCCACGGCCTCGACCTTAGGTCGGTCGAGATCGTCGAGGCCGGCCAAAAAGCACCGGTTAAGATTGGTGCCCTCGAGGTCGTGGCGGTCGTGATCGATGGTAACGAGGAATGAGCTTGCCAATTCGCTGGCGCCCAACACCTGGATGATCCCCTGACCGACGGCGCCTGCCCCGACGACATACAAAGGGGGCAAGCGCGTGTCCGATACGGCTGGACCGTCTTCCAATACTTCCCAGCGGCCGGATTCCCCCGACCACAGGGAATACGCGTCATCCCGGGCGAAGCGTCCTTTCTTCAAGCCTTTGGCGTGCTTGAAGACCTCGCCTGCTGCCAAGGCCGCTGCCAGGTATGGGCCGAGGCAATCGCGCCGGCCGAAAGAACCACCGAAGGCTCGCGGAGCGGAGCCGATCCAGGCTTTCCACCCCTCTCCCCAAACATAGATGCTCGCGCCTCCACGCATCTGACCGGTCATATCTATGGTCAAGTCCTCCACGCCATCGGGTGGAAGCACCGGTATCCGCCCGCCGTTGGCCCAGGACGCGAGGTTCTCGACGGCCTGGAAGGCATTTGCCGGACCGGCCCCGTTCGGCGTGACGACCGTCATCTCGCCTTTTACCGCGACCCGGATCGAACCGACCAAGCCATGCAGCCTAGCCAGTAGATTGACGAGACAGACCAGAAGGTGTTGGCGATTGACTGCCCCTGATACGTCGCCGGCACGAATGAGGATCGTTTTAGGCGACGCGACGTCCCCCAAACCATCCAACGGTCGGGAATGACGATCCCCCAATGCCAAGCCACTCATCGGAAATCCCTTCTGTCCACTGCCGGTGCGGCGATCACCTCAAGGCGGCCATGGACCTGCCCTGGGGATAGCATGTGCCAATAATCGTTCTGCCACTCGTGCACGCCGATGCCTTGCGGCCAGGGCGCGGCCGGGACGCCGTATATCGGGAATACGAGCGAAAGAATCCGGCGGCTCGAAATCATGCGGTCATCATATCGCGAGTGTTCCGTGCCCATGCCGGGATGGCTGTGAATCTGAGCCAAGGGCTTCCACCCTTCGGGCAGATCGCGCACCATTTCGCTGATCGCATCCGGCTCCACATGATAGTTTCCGGGCATAGATCGCTGCGTGGGCGCCCGGACCGATCGCACAAGGGCGGTATCGCCGTCCCGCTCGCCGTACCAGAAAACACACGATTCCCGGCGGCCTGCGCGCTGAAGCAGTTCGCTTGTCGCCGAAATCGCAGTCGGAGGTAAGCGAAGGACGGATCCGATCGGCACATAGGGCCCGGGTGCCGGGTCGCGCCACAATAGGTATTCATCCTGCATGACGATCGAATCTTCCCGAATAGTGGTTGCGGAAAGCACGTTCGATCGCCACCAACGTATGATTAAAGGTATCGCCCGTGCGCCAGAGGGTGGTGTCTTCGCCGCCGTGATTGACGTCGTAGTATTCGAACACAGCGGAACAGCACACGAGCTGGATCTTTTGCCCGCTGGGGTTCTGGTAAGCCGGATGGACGTGGACCTCCGGCGAGGTCAGTTGGGGCAGATGGTGCTGTTCGGCTAGGCCGGCGTAGTCAAGGGTCGCCGGATTGACGAACCTGGCGCTGGGCGGCCAGTCCGAACCGGCAAGAAAATCGAGCCGGAGAAGATACTCTTCGGTATTTCCGCCGAAAGTGCCGCGCATGGGGACAAGCAGCGTCCGGTCCGATGGCCGGCTCCAGCCGAGCTCTTCTATCGTCTGGCCCCTGAAGGACAGCACCCGCGGCAAGTGCTGGCCTAGCACTTGCGTGCCTGCCTGCAGGTCAATGGTGGGCCGGACGCCATGCGATGCCATTTCAGGCCCCCCCGGTCCTGGCCGCGATCTCGAACTTCTTGTCGCACAAACCTTCCTGCTGGGCCGTCTCGAGAGGAAGGCCGAGGTGGTCCATCAGGCTCACTGTCCCGACGTCCGTCTCGGCCTGGAACACGTCACGCTCGTTGCGCATGACGTCGAGCTCCTCGTAGGCCCGGTCCCAGATCGACTGCAGAGTAGTACCGGACTCGACCTTGAAGCGCACCGTTTCCAGTTCACCCAGGTGCTTGACGCGCACCGTCTGCTTCTTTGGCCCCGCAAGCTTGCCCGCCTTGAAGCTTTCGACGCCATCTTCATCCAGGTCGATGACGTCGTCTTCATCGAGGGGAAAGTCGGGCTCGTCCGTCTTTTCCAGATAGATGCTCTTGTCGGCAGCCACGCCCTTCAGCTTGCGCAAGGTTCCGGCCGTGATGAAGCGCGCGGGCCAATCCAGGGGGCCGCCGGCGAAGGCAAGCCGGTAGGATCGGTCGCTCAGGGCGACGATAAACCGCTGTCCGTCGGACAAGGGCACGGATTCGCGGCTGCGGACGTCCTCAAGTTCGCCGTTGTCCCGCATCTGCAGGACATAGCTGTAATCGTCGGACGAAAACCCCGCGGCGAGGGCGATCTGGTCCCCTGAGGGGGTCTGGTCATTTACGGGAACCGCGCGGAACACCAGGTCGGTGCCGGCGATATGGATGCTGCGAATGGGATCGCTGTCGTTCATTTGGTTTCTCCTGCGTCTCGATATCACATCAAATAGTAGCTATTTCTTAGCTAGTCAATACGTGATGTGTAGCTATTAATTGTTGACTAGCCTCGTGGATAATGATATGAACGCGCGACCGTCAAGGAGGACCCTATGGTTGAAAAACGTACGATGACGCTGAATTTGAGTTCGCAGGAGATGGATCTGGTCGATCGCCTCGCCGATGAAAAAGGTTTGTCCAAGACCGCCCTAGTCCGACAGGCCCTCAGGCTCTACCAATCCATCACGGACAGAATAGAACGCGGCGAGAAGGTATTCTTCGAACACCCTTCCACCAAGGAAAAGGCCGAGCTCATGATGCTGAACTGAAGCCATGTCGGGTAGCCTCATCGGTACCTACGACCTGTTAGACCGTCGGACCGGCAAGTTCACGGAATCCCATCTCCTCAGCCCCGCGGATGCCGGCAATGTCGCCGATATAGACGGCTCGTGGCGCCCGCTCATGGAAGCCAGGATTGCGGAACTGAAAGCCGCCGGCCAATACAACCTGCAATTCCTCGGCGATAACGACATCCAGGACGCTCATTGGCGATGGTCCGAGAAAGTCGACATGGCGTCAAACCGGCTTGACCGGCAGTCGTTCGCGATCGTGGCGGAAGGTGCCACACAGGGCCTGATGCTCGTGACGACTGCAGGTTTTGCCAAAGAACCCTCGCAACGCGGCAAGCCGCTGGTCACGGTGGACCTGCTAGCTACCGCGCCTTGGAACAGACCGCGTTTCGATGCGTCCCCTCGTTTCAAGGGCGTGGGGCGCATCATGATGGTTGCCGCGATCAGCTTGAGTGTTCAAGAGGAATTCAGGGGACGGGTAGGCCTGCACGCCTTGCCACAGGCCGAAGCTTGGTATCGAGATGTGGTTGGAATGACCGACCTGGAAATCGACGACACGCGCATGCGCTACTTTGAGATGACCGAAGCACAAGCGCGCGCCTTCCTCACTTAAACAGAAGGAGCAGATGATGGAGATGCTTATCTCACGCGACTGGCTCCGGCGAAAGATCGAGTCCGATCCGGATACGGACCATGACGCGGGATGGCCGTTGGAAGCCATCGACAATATAGGGATGTTCCTGCCGTCCGAACTTGTGTCGGACGCGGGCAACGTGGTCGAAATGAAGCACGCCTTCGGGGTCTTCATACGCCAGTTGAGACGACGCGACCAATTGTCGGTTGAAACCTTGGGCGCAAAGGCGCGGGTGGAGGCCGCCGAGATCAGGTTGATCGAACGGGACCCCAACTACAAACCCAGGCCGAGGACCGTTCACCAGTTGGCCGAGTTTTTTAGGATGCCGCCACGAGCGCTGATGAAGCTCTCTGGCGCTACTGTTACTAGAGACGAGGTCCTGCAGGAAGAGGCCCAGAAGTTCGCGGCTAAGTCCGATGATTTGTCCAAGCTCAGTAAGCACGAGCAACAGGTCTTGGACAGTTTCGTCAAGTTTCTGGTGCTGGGGCAGAAATGAACCGATGATGGAGGGGACGGTCGGAGCATATGAGGCGGACGACATCCGAGGACTCGTTGACAGGATTCTCCGCGAACTCGGCAATCCCGAACCGCCCCTCCGTCTCCCGGAGGTCCGGCAGTTGCTCGCGCTAGACCTCAAGTACTATAGCTTGTCCAATCCGACGCTCCTGCAGGAAGTCGCGCATAGGATGAAGGTGGCGGGCAAGCAGGTTATCGCCCGTCCGACCATTCTGATCGACGTGATCAAGAAGGCCAACCTCTCCGCCTTATGGATACCCGACGGCAATCGCATCCTGATCGACCAACAGGTTCCCGACGCGAAGAAACGATGGATCGAGGCCCATGAGGTTGGGCATAGTTTCATTCCCTGGCACAAGGATTTCCTGTTCGGCGACGATCAGTACACGCTCGATCCGAACTGCCATGCCAATGTGGAGGCGGAGGCTAATTTCGCCGCCGCACGCTTGCTGTTCCTTCAGGACCGTTTCGCGTGCGAGGCTCGCGACGTCGAGATTACCTTCAAGTCCATCCAGAATCTGGCCAAGCGCTACGGCAATACGATAACCACCACGTTATGGCGCACGGTCGAGGAGCGGGATGGCGAAACGCCGGCATTCGGGATGGTCAGCGCCCATCCGCACCACGACGATATCGGCCGCGACCCCGGCGGCAAGGACGTGCGATACTTCATCCGCTCACCCGCGTTCAGGACGCGGTTTCCGGGGATCACTCAGGAATTCTGTTGGAACTTTCTCAGGGCCAGTGCCGGCCGGGCTAGGAGAGGTCCGATTTTCGACGGAACCGTCGTGTTGACGGACGCGAACGGAGTCCGACACGAGTTCGCGATCGAATGCTTCTGCAACCACCACGCGATCCTGACTTATGCCGTACACAGGCGCCCGGCTCCGTTGATAACACCGGTTAAGTGATACCGCTGCGGCGCTAATAAGCTCGCCCGGCTACGTCCGCTGGTCAGGGAACGGAAGCTTCCAGGCTTAAGCTGCGTGAACGAACGGCCGATACCAGGGCGCATTAGGGTCGCAGGCGGCCATCGTTTTCATTGAGTCGTCTTGGCCAGCCGTGGTCTTCACTTGACCCCCCCGCATGATGATAAATAACCAAGAAGGATCTAGACCGAACCGGAAAAGACAAGGTGCAGGTGCGAGGCATTGAGAGAAATATCAGGAACCGAACCAATCCACAGAAATATTTTGTTGGTATTTCTGTTGGTAGCAGATGCGGCCAACCTTCGCATAAGTCTCTGAAACGAAAGCGGGATTTTCTCCACTTGGATTCCGCCTCTGGCACCATCACCCTCTTAGGGTGTTGATGTAGCTGAAAAACCAACAAAATTATATGCTTAGGGCTGCCCGAGTGCTACACAGGGGTGTTACACATGGTCCTAGCGATGAGCCGTCCCGTCAAACACCGAAAGACTGGCGTGTACTGGTTCCGCAAGCGGGTACCAGCCGACATTGTCGTGTTGACCGGCCGCCGAGAAGTCAACAAGACGCTCGAAACGAAGGACCCCGAAGAGGCAAAGCGAAAATACGCAGAGGTCCTTGCGGAGTTTGAACACGAATGGATGCAACTTCGGCTCGGAAGCGGGTCGATCAAAGGACACAATTCAGGTATCCGCGCCACTGCTGCTGTTAATAAACTCACCCCGCGCCTCATCACCGACCGTGACGCGCACCTTTTCGCCACGGCCGTGCACGACGAATGGATCGCAAGATTCCGCGAGAATCCGAGTGAACAGCTCCACTGGCACACCGACCTCTATGAGGGCCTGTGGAAAAGGTACCCGTTGCCCTCCACCGATCCAGTTGCTGGAGTGGAAGGCATCGCCGATCCCATCCCGGGGACAATGCCAATCGAGAATATCTTTTGGAAATCGATGAGAGCCGGATGCGTAGGCAGGGCTACGGACATCCTGGAAAAAAATGGCTTCAGCGACGATCCTTGGAGCATTCATAAAACTGCACGAGCAGTAGGGGCCGCGTTGCAGCGAGCTAGCTTGACGCTGCGAAAGCTTGAAAAAGGAGAGCTTGAACTAGCAGACGAGCCTGCCAAGTGGATTCGTCGCTCGGCAAACTCGGTAGCGCCTACAAAGGCACCCGCGAAGGCGAAATCCAGTACAGCCACTTTAACTGGACTCGTGGAGGGTTGGTGGAAGGAAAGCAGAGCAGCGGGCCGAAAACCGAGCACTTATGAAAGCTACAGAGACTCCTTTGCCTATCTTGTCCGGTTTCTCAGACACGACGATGCATCGAAGGTCACAACCAAAGATGTAATAGCATTCAAAGATCACCGACTGAGCACACCATCCCCAAAGACCGGAAAAATGGTTTCGGCAAAGACAGTCAAGGACAGCAATCTGTCGGCCTTGAGAGTCGTATTCGACTGGGGCGTCGCGAATCAAATCGTCGCTCATAACCCGGCTGCCAGTGTGACCTTAAAGGTGGGAAAGCCTGCGCGCCACAGATCGAAGAGCCTTTCGGACGACGAGGCGAATGCGATCCTTTCTGGCGCTCTATCTCATCAGCGAGGAAAGGAGAATCCGAAGACGTTTGCGGCCAAGCGATGGATACCGTGGCTGTGCGCGTTCACAGGAGCTCGCGTCGGCGAATTGGCTCAGCTGCGAAAGCAGGATGTCTTCTCGCGAGACGGAAGCTGGGCAATTCGCATTACCCCTGAAGCTGGAACTGTCAAAACCAATGAAGCCCGCGAGGTACCTCTTCACCAGCAGGTGATCGATTTAGAGTTCCCTGCCTTTGTCCAAGAGGCTGCCGACGGTCACCTTTTCTTGAACGTCGACTCGTCCGAAAATGTCCGGGGAGCTTTGCGCGGCTTGAAGAACCGGCTCGCCGAGTTCGGGCGTAACTTTGTTCCGGACCCGAATGTGGCGCCCAATCATGGCTGGCGTCACCGCTTCAAAACAATCGGCATGGAAGCCGGAATCCCTCCTCGCATTCTAGATGCGATACAGGGTCAGGCGGCTAGGACGGTTGCCGACACATACGGTGAGGTCACGCTGAAGACCATGGTGGGAGAGATCGCGAAACTGAGCGCCTATTCGCTTGGAGTTCTCGATGCCCAACCCGACTTGACGGGAAAGCGGGTAGGATCAGGGCGCATCACGCTGCGTTAAACAATCAAGCGGAACATCCGTGCCCGCCCGAGAAACAACTGATGTGCAGCACATCAATCCCTCAGTCACTCAAAAGGCCCCATCCAGGTCCATAATCATCAAGATGTCGCTTCAGAGCCAATCGGCTAGGATGATGAGCAGGACTCGACGGAAGGTTTAGCCGCTGTCCATGAAGGCATCCATATTCACTGGACATAAGGTTACCTTGCAGCAGGATCCTGTAAGAATCCGGATCGACGGCCAGGAGCCCACAATCAAAGAGCGTATGGATATCCGATCTGAGCAGGAGTCCATTGTCTACGGTATTTGTAGCAGCTCCTAGGTATGGAGTTATGTGAGCGGCCTCTAGCAGATCCAATAGCAAGCTGCCCGATACAGCACACCGGTTGCCATACGCAACACGTAAACTGTTGCGAAAGGCTTGCTGTCCTCTACGCTGAGCAATCTCCCGGTTGATGCGAATTCTCATGTCCACAACATCATCGGGGTCGAAATGCGTCACATCTGCCTGATGGGCATCCAAGCGAGCTGAGTGACGTCGCCTCAGAAGGAAGTCGGTAGGATTGGAACCATTGTGGGATACGTAAGCGTATTGTCCGAGGTACCGAAAGCCAGCACCGGGATGCTCTGATTTGTCGCGGCGATGAAATACCAATAACTCAATGCCATTCCGCTCGTGCCGAATAATAGCCTGATCCGTCCTGCCCTGAGTCTGTCCATTCCAGTGAATAACATCATCCACAACCCGATCTACGTATTGAGTTCTATCGACAGTCTTTTTCTCGGTTATAAATAGCCATATAGATAGAAATCCATCTGGACGAAACACTCCGTTATTGATTGTGGCGTCGCTTATCGAGAAAATCTGCTTCAGTTCTTTCCGCGTATAGACATTGCCTACAACAAGCCTCGACGAAGAAATATTAGGGTTGGAGTTCTCAACGTAGATGGGGTTTGGAGGCAAAGACTGATTAATTATCGTTACACCGTTCTGCCATAGAATGTTCGCATGGCCTCTGCCATCAGGCCGCCAGCCTATCGGGTATCGCGGCGTTGCAATCCCAACCTCAGCCTGACGCAGCAAATAGGCGAATCTCAGAACCGCCTTTGAAGAATATTCGCCGCCCCTCCACAGTACCGAGTGGACTGCAGATCGCCTATACCGGACAGGAATTCCATTCCTTTGCAAAATTCCCCTATTGCTTAGCTCGTTATTCACATACTCTAAAAACTCACTAGGTCCCTTTATCCCAGCGATTTCCAAAGATTTCTTAATGTATTCCCTCATTCAAAGCCCTCTATAGAATGATATTAGCTATGCGTAGATTTGTCGAAGATATCTCAGTGTCTTCCGCCAATTGCGCAATTGAGCCCAACGCAGACGGCCGTCCCGAAATAATCACTCAATTCAAGTTGCCTACGTCGCTGGGCCGAAACCACACGTTGAACGGCGTTCCGGAGCGGCTGCAGGTAATGAAAAACACTGGGTCGCCGGGTTTGCTGCGTGATGGGGATAGAGAAACCGTCCCAGTGTCGAGATTGGCGCATCCAGCTTGATTCTGGGCGATCCTGTTCGCTGCGGCTATGATCTGGAGTTTGAACTTTGACGTGTCGTCGTCCCAGATGAAATCCGATTCCACATAGACGCGAATGCCGCTGCCAGTCCGCTCGATTCCACGGAGGACCTCGTTAGGTACCCAACCTTTGACGAAGGTGAGCCATTCGGGCGTGACGATTTGGACCTCGCTCCAGTCGCCGTGGGCGCAAAGCTGCTTGACTGTCGTCGAGGAATCGATCTCGTGGTAGTGGACCGAGCCGAGTATTGTCGAGGCCTTCTGGTTTTTGATCCTGTCGCCGCTCTTTGACGGGGTGGTCCGCGGTTCGAAGCTGCCTACCACTGCGACTACTTCACCTGATCTAGGCTGTCCAAGGTCGCAAGAAGGTGTCGCCTTAGCCGCAGAGGCCGAGGCGACTTGTACTGAAGTTCCGGTCGTCCCGTTGCTGTCAGACGGCGCGGTAAGGGTAGGAGTCGTCGGATACAGACTACGCGAAATCCAAACCGCGAAAATGATAACTATGAGTACTTTGAAAGCGTTTTTCATCCATCCCCCAAACCAAGCGAACGACACATGGCATGCAACATTGTGGAGTTCCTTACCTGCTGACGGAGGCAAGTTCGCGCTCAATCACCTGTCTATTCCGACCGAAATGCACCTCCCGGTGATGCGCCGGGCAAAGGCAGGCCACGTTCTGAACGGTATCCTGACCTCCGTGGGCGAGGTGCTTGATATGATGCACTTCCACGTAATCGAGACCGCTTTCGTTCCGAAAAAGCTCGTGTGAGCAACGTGGTATTTCACACCTGTGATTTGCACGTACCCTAGCATATGCAGCAACCAATGGATCGCGCATCGTTCCCGCTATCCGGTAGGGTTGCGGGAGGCGGTACTTCGCAGCTGGGTCTCGGCGAGACTCGATCATCGCTTTCAGTTCAGCCAAAGATTTTTGCGCGGTTTTCGCGACTTCAGCCTCGAACAAGGACCGGACGGTATCGTCATGCCTGTCTTCGTTGTCGTGCACTTCCGTTGTAGAATTTAGGGCTTGCTCGACTTGCGCGAGTTCGCTCCAATAGCGATAAAGCGCGTCGGCATATCCGGTTGGGATGCGGAAATTTGCCCCCTGTATTCCGTGGATCACCTTGAAGCCTCGAAGATCAGGCTTAGTGGAGATCTGGTCGTATCGCAGATGGTGATTTTGGTTGGCGGTTTCGGATATTTCTAGGAGCGTGTGAGGATCCGTAGGAACTTTATACTCCTCCTTCACCCAGTACGGCCCTAAAGCCTCAGCGGGTAGAACCTCAGGAACCCGCTTGACGTATGCGATAGCGTGAAGGCCTCTCTGATATGGCTTGCTCCCCTTCGCTTGCCAGAGAAAGACACGGTCTCCGAGTTGAATGTGGGCCTGTAGCCGGGACGTTCTCCAATATACTTCCCTCTCGCCCCCTGCTAGCGCCCCAGCCAAGTTGTATGTTTCTGGCATATTCTGAAAAAACCAGTTCTTCATAGTTCCCCACTGTCGTCATACCGACACACGGCCTCTAGTTCGCCAACGAGCGATGCTGATGGCCAATAGTTTAATTCATTTCCCAGCAACAACTAACGCCAATCCATCCCACCGGATCGCGCTACAATCCAACCTGTATCCTGCGCCCGCGTTTCAACGCCGGGTTCTCGCTGTTTAACGTTTTTGCCAACGCAAAGTCCGCCTTCTGACATACGACGTAACGATAGGCATATGAGGTTTGCAGAGAGTTATAGTAGTCCATATTGTCGTCGTTTGATGTGATGAGCCGTCCCTCGGTGGGCGCTGAAAGCAGTTCCTCGACTGGCCGTTCTGTAGCTCTGGCGCTGTCCAGCAACTGCCTCATCCCAGCCGTCGAAAGTTCGCCTTTCATCACGCGTGACACTGCTTCGGCCTGCCTAGCTTCTTTCGCTCGTTTATGGGTTCCTCTCAGCCCTTCGATGATCGATGGACAGAATGCGCACAGCATAAGATCCGATGCCAGTGGCATGTAGATTTCGATGCCTTGGACAGCTAGGCCGAGATTGCCACGCGGACCACAATCAAGCGCATTCGCAAGGCAAACAGGATGGTCACCTAGATAAAAGCTACGCCCCGGAGCGGGCTCGGCGAGCACAAAATCTTTTGCGGCGATGATCTGGGCATAGTCGCCGATGCTGCCCTGAATGCTCAGAAGGTGTTCTCTCTTGAGCCTGTCCTCGGTCATAGGTTGCCAGTCTTCCCACCCTCGAACATCCTGCATTCTCCCGCCACTTTCTTCGACCTTCTTGACGAGCGCCTCCTCTATTGTCTGCCATTGATCACGGGTTGCCTTAGTTCTCAGAAGTTGAAACGCCAGCATCATAGCCAACGCGGCTTTCTGCTCCGGGCTGTTGTTGAGTCGGCGGTCCTTCAGCACCTTTCGGTAGCTTGGCAGAGCTTGGTCCTCTGCAGCACATGCGATTGGCTCAAACGATGCCAACCATTCATCGTCGAAGGTGAAATCGTTGAACCGGCGCTCCGCCATCATGTTTCGAATGGACGTGACGAATGTCTTTCCGGTGTGCTTATCGAATACCGAGACCCGCTCGTTCTTCTCGTCGGAAAGGAACTGGCGCAGGATGAACTTAGGAACGTAGTGTTGATTCTCGGCCGCCATCCATACAATTTAGTAACTCGGTCTCCCGCCCGCCACAAATCGCAATCGTAGTTGAAAGAGCCTGTTCTGAGCGCACCGTCGGATAGTTGGTCTCTTACGCGACAGCAGGTCCTGCAACGGGACGGTTATCGGTGTGTCTCCTGCGGCAGCCAGCTCAAATCGGCGAGCGCCGACATTCACCACCTTCTCCCCCGTTCGATGGGTGGAACCGATGAAATGTCGAACTTGGTCACGCTCTGCGACGGCTGTCATGCGCGCCATCACCCAAACTTAGCCGGTGGTCTCACAAGAAGGGTGATCGAGAGATGGGCTGTAAGGCTCGCGAGAT
The DNA here is from genome assembly GCF_040318265.1 of Mesorhizobium sp. M1252. Taxonomy (NCBI): domain Bacteria; kingdom Pseudomonadati; phylum Pseudomonadota; class Alphaproteobacteria; order Hyphomicrobiales; family Phyllobacteriaceae; genus Mesorhizobium; species Mesorhizobium sp. M1252. The sequence continues at coordinate 12,933 of NZ_JAMYLX010000030.1, forward strand.
GGCTAGACCGCGAAGGAGTGGTGATCGAAACGACGGGTAACCTCGGACCCGCTCTACGCCTGTTTGGGCTAGATCGATTTCGTCACGGCCAGTTGCCGATCATTTTGGCGGCGCTTTCGGGAAAATCCGTGTTAGTCGTCAGTCCTACAGGTTCCGGCAAAACCCTATGTTTTCAGCTTCCCGCCGTGCTTAGGCGTGGCGTCGCCCTTGTTGTTTCTCCCTTGAAGGCGCTGATGTCCGAACAGGTGTCCGACCTTCTAGCCAAGAAAATCCCGGCAACGTTCATCAACAGCGATCTCAGCCGCGAAGAGAAGGAGACCCGCTTTTCTCTGCTTGGCCTGAAGGCCATCAAGCTCCTCTACGTAGCGCCGGAGCGCTTCTTCGTTCGCAGCGATGCGGAGCGCAGCCAACTCAAGCGTAGCGAGCCGTCCTTTCTGATCATAGACGAGGCCCATTGCGTTGACCGCTGGGGTGAGGACTTTCGCCCCGAGTACGGGCGCCTGCGCGAGGTTCGGGAAAAGCTCGGTGCTCCCCCGGTCTTGGCTTTCACAGCTACTGCTGGAAAGGAAATGCAGGACCGGATTCTCGCCTCGCTTGGCATCCCGGACGCGAAGGTGTTCGTCCGCGATGTGGACAGGCCAAACATCGCGATGTTGCGACGGCATTGTCGATCTGAACGGCGGGCGCAGGAAATAGCATCCATGCTGGCGCTGCCCCAGTTGAAGGGGCAGAAGGCGATGATTTTCGTCCCTACGGTAAAAGTGGGTGACGAACTGCGGACTGCTTTGTCGGCGATGGGATTGGACATCCCATTCTATCATTCCAAGCTGGGAACTGCATGGGAGCGGCAGGAACTCGTGAAGCGCTTCTTGGGGCAGAGCCGCCCAGTGGTCGATCAGATAGTCTGCACCAACGCCTTTGGCATGGGCCTCGACATTCCTAACGTGCGTCTGGTGGTGCACTGGCAACAATCAGCATCTGTTGAAGACCTATTGCAGGAGTTTGGCCGCGCTGGAAGAGATGGGAAGCCGTCGGTCTCGGTCCTGTTCCACGACGGTAAGGGCCGAGGTGATACGGGGCGCCTCAAATTCATGGCCGAGATGACTGTCTCGAATGCACCGGGGGATGAACACCAAAGAGCGGTCATGCTGGAGCAGCGGACCCGGAACATCGATCAAGTGGCCGGGATGCTCCGCTCGACTTCTTGTCTTCGTAAGTCGATCCGCAGCTATTTCGGCGATAGCGAGGGACGGCACAAACTGAGCCTTGCAGAGCGGATCCTTGAATGGGTTTTTGGAACACGTGCGCCGAGAACCCACCACACCGCTTGCTGCGATAGCTGCGACGCCGCAACCATCAAAAAACACGGCACGATAGCTTATGTTACCCGGGTCATGGGAGGTGAATTCCCACGTTTAGGACGAAAATGACAATCGATTGTGCTCAGAAGACGGATCCCCGTCAACTCCGCACTACAGTATTTGGTTGGAGCATTAGTGATCTCTTAAGCACTCCTCCACAATCGGTACTTGTCCGGCTTAGCCCGTTTTGCTAAAGAGTCCGTACAAACGGGGGTTTGGATAATGTCGAAGCGCAATTTCCTGTCACCAATGGCCTTGTCGGCCACGATGATTCTCGGCGGCCAAGTTCAGGCTGCAGTCCTTGTCGAATCGGCAAATCAGCCTTCGGCAAAGCTCGCTGAAGCTGGCACCGTTCCGGCGGACCTCGGCTACGGTGAGGTGCTCGACCGCTCAAATGGCACAGACGTCATCATGGCGTACCACACCAGCCATTCAAGCCATGCTAGTCACGGGTCCCACTGCTCTGGCTACAGCTATTGTTGATGTCGGACACCTCTCGCGATAGCGAGCTCGTCCAGACTGCCCAAGTCAAGTTTGATCTGTCAGTCTTCAGCCTCGACTGCGTGAAGCGCGCAGCTTATCGGGTAACCGGAAACGCTGCGGTTGAGATCATGATCGAGGGCGGCTTCGCTGTATGCACGATCAACTTCAATAAGGCGGCCGCGCGAGCTTCGGCCGACGCAGCGATAGAAAGGCTGCGGTTAGAGGTCTTGGATCAGGACCTGCGTAGCAGCATCGCCGCCGAAACCGCCACGGTTAGAAACGCGATACTGGCGCTGGCGTTTTCCAGATCGGGCCTACAGTCCGATGACTAAGTTTGCTCCGGCAACTGAGTTCCAGCGACCGTTGGACGACACGTACCAGCTCGCGTACTTCCGTTTTTCCCAGTTGGACGACGAGCGGTATGTGCTGACCAACCAAGCGGGCGAATATCTGGTATTGCCGCGCGCCGTGCTGGCCTCGTTTGTCAGGCACGAGCTTCCCAGCACACACCCCGCTTACTCCCGCCTGCGCAGCAGGCAATTCCTCTTTGATGCATCCTCCAATATCGGCAAGGAGCTGCTGGCGCTGAAGGTTCGGACTAAAGCAAAAAGGCTGGAGAACTTCACATCGCTTCACATAATGGTCGTATCGCTGCGTTGCGAGCACTCTTGCCCTTACTGTCAGGTATCTCGCCAAAGCGAAGATCGTTCAGCCTTCGATATGTCAGAGGAGACTGCCGAGAAGGCGTTGGCGCTCATTTTCCAGTCTCCAAGTCCGGCTATCAAGATCGAGTTCCAGGGCGGCGAGCCGCTTCTGAATTTCCCGTTGATCCAACACATCGTGGATCGGGCTGAAGCGATCAACAAGGTCGTCGGGCGGTCGCTGCAATTCGTTATCACCACGAATCTCGCTGTCGTTACGGACGAAATCTTGGAGTTTTGCCGCGAGCACAGCGTCCTAATTTCTACGTCGCTTGATGGTCCGGCTACTCTTCACAATGCCAATCGACCGCGCCCGGGAAAGAACAGCTATGAATTGGCTGTGGCAGGCATCCACAAGGCCAGACTGGCTCTGGGCCATGAACGCGTCAGCGCACTTATGACGACGACCAAAGCCAGCCTTCCACTGGTGCGCGAGATCATTGACGAATACGTGCGGCTAGATTTCCCCGGAATATTCCTTCGGCCGCTTTCCCCTTACGGCTTCGCGGTCAAGACAAAATCATACGCCGCCTACGATGTGGACCGCTGGCTCGACTTCTATTTCGACGGGCTGAACTACATCCTCGAACTGAATCGGAAAGGCATTCCCTTCAAGGAGTTTTACGCGGCCACCATCCTCACAAAGATGCTCACGCCTTTCGAGCCGGGATATGTGGACCTGATGAGCCCGGCAGGTATCGGTATCTCCGCCGTTGTCTATAACTACGACGCCAGCGTCTACGCATCCGACGAAGCTCGCATGTTGGCTGAGATGGGCGACAAGACATTTCTGCTCGGAAACGTCCACGAACACACGTACGGTGAGATTTTCGGGTCCGACGCTCTCCTCGATCCTATCGAGCAGTCTTTTGCAAGCTCCGTACCGATGTGCGCCGACTGCGCCTACGAACCGTTCTGTGGCTCCGATCCAGTGTTCCATACCGCAACGCAGGGCGACTTTGTTGGCCTCAAAACGCGGTCGGGATTCTGCAATCGCAACATGTCGATCTTCAAGAGACTGATCGACCTTATGGAGAGGGACGTTACCGCCCGAGAACTCTTTCTAAGTTGGGCGAATTAGGATGTTGCGACTGAGTGGCTTCGCTGCGTCAGCAAGCGTCGGTGACTTCTCACAGCGAGTGGCACTTAGGCTCGTGACGGGCCAAGCTGATCAAGCGTCTAACCCGGGGCATGATGCGTATCTTTTCAAGGGGCAGGCGTTTCATCCTGAATGCCAGTGGGTTGTCACCTTTGAGGAGCATCGGCCGGAGGCTGAGCGACGGTTTTCGGACCGACGACTAGTCGTTCTACCCCACGAGTTCGACTACCTCAGCGAGGGAGACGTGATCCGCTTTGTGCCGGATCGGAAGGCAGTGCGTGTCCTGTTCAGAAAGGATGCCAACGCGAACTATTTCCTCGTAACGGAGCGGTGCAACCACCTGTGCTTGATGTGCTCCCAGCCACCCAAAGACGTTGACGATCGCTGGTTGGCGCGGGAGATTTTGGATGTGCTGCCCTTGCTGCCCGCAACGACCCCGTTTCTCGGGATCACTGGCGGTGAGCCGACGCTGGTGGGCGAGGACTTTTTTGACATTTTGTCATCAGCTCGTGACCACCTTCCTTCTACGCCGGTTCATATTCTTTCCAATGGCCGGACATTTAAGGACAAGGCCTTCTCGCATCGCTATCAAGCAATCGGGCATCCTCGTCTTTCCGTTGGTATACCGATCTACTCAGCGGACCCGGAAGTGCACGACTATGTCGTTCAATCCAAAGGCGCTTTCGATGAGACCATCCGCGGGATCATGAATCTGAAGTCCGTCGGGGCTGAGGTTGAGATACGAGTTGTCGTTCACAAGCAGACCTATGAAGGTCTCGCCGACCTGTCAGATTTCATTTTTAGAAACCTCACCTTCGTAGACCACGTGACGTTCATGGGGCTGGAGATCACTGGCTTCACAAGGGCAAATATGGATAAGCTCTGGATGGACCCGTACGACTATCGAAGTGAGTTGCGGGCGGCTGTGCAATATCTGGCTGCGGCTAGGATCAATGTTTCAGTCTACAATCACCAGCTCTGTCTTCTGGATCACTCCATTCATCGATACGCGAAGCGTTCGATCAGTGATTGGAAGAACGAGTACATGGATGAGTGTACGCGATGCTCCCGTCGGGACGAGTGCGGTGGCTTCTTTTCGTCAAGCAGCCTTGCGCGGAGTTCGCACATTTCAGCGTTCCAATGATGGGAAACGTCCTCGCAATGCGATCGCGCAGCTAGGGAGTTCAGCGTGGCTTCGGGGTCGGTTTATATTTTGAAAGTTCGGCCTGACCGCCGGGAGACCTTGTTAAATTCGGCGCGAGGTTGGTTCGGGGGACCACGGGCCTCTGAGCCCGTCCCCACATTCGACCACAGTAGGCGCGCCCCGCTTGTTGTGCTTGCCTCATTCGAAGATGGCGCCCTTACCCACGTCGGCGATGCTCGCAAAGGCGCGTCGGCTGGGACCCGGCTTGTCCGCCTCAATATGACTTCTCTGGACGCTCTCGCACGGCCCATATCGTTTGACCGCATTATCGAAAGCGTTCCCGCGAAATTTCGGGGTCCACTCAGGAGGGTTATCGACAATGGTGGCGTGTTGCCGCCCAAGACGCTCAAGGCTGTCGTCGATGCGCTATCGCAGATGGACTCCGTATTGGGGACCAAACTTAGTCGGATGTCGGCGAGCCGCGCACAACTAATTGCGGAGCTCGGCGAACGTGAAAGGGAGAACCTTGCGCTGCAGAAAGAGACCCTTTCAGCGGCTCTCGAAATCGCCGGTGTAGGAACCCATGATGTCTTGGGCTGGAACCCAGTGGCGACGAGCGAGAGAACTTCCTTTCTCGAGGGTCTCCCCGGCGCCCAGGTCCGCGAGGATGTAATGCTTCACGCTGACCTTATGAGCCTTCCTGGATTTGCCGCTATTCAGGATGCGCCCCATATCGCTTCGCGCACTTTCCAGTCGGAGACAAACTCATCTGTTCGCGTGACTATTGTCATGGCTAATCGCCTTCCTCTGGAACAGCAGACGGGGGCCGATCTCATCTATTTCAACGAGAAATATCGCTCCTTCGTTATGGTCCAATACAAGGCCCTTGAGAAGGGCAAAGAGGAACTCGAATTTCGATGGCTGGACGGCGATCAGTTCTCAGGGGAGATGGAACGGATGGATCACCTTCTGGATGAGATCAGCCAGATCGAGGCTGATATGAATCCGGACGGTTTTCGGTTCAGCAGCAACCCATTCTTTTTGAAATTCTGCTCCCGCATCGTTTTCAATCCAGATGACCGAGGTATGTTTCCGGGTATGTACCTGCCACATGGGCTCTGGAAGGCGCTGGCGGCAAGCGAACGGCTCAAAGGACCGCGCGGCGGGAATCTCCTCACATACAGCAATGTCGGCCGCAGACTTAGCGGAACAGAGTTCGTAACGCTCGTGGCCGGTTCGTGGGTGGGCACCACAATCACCCAATCGGCCGCGCTCGAAGCTATGATCCGGTCCGTTATAGAAAGCGGCCGGACAGTGACCTTCGCTGTCAAACGAAGCCCACCAGAAGACCCCGTGCCCGTCCCCGACATTTTGCCAGTTCTCGATGAGGGTAAAGAAATCACCCCTGAACAAGTGCTTGTAAGAGTCTCGAACTGAGAAAAATCGGCCAAGGCGAACCAGAAGAATTGTCAATCGATGGCGTATCGACTCCCCAAGTCTTCGTTATTGACGGCCGTGCAACACCTGTGTCGTTATGGCGACACAGATGTGTTCCCTCATCTTACAGAACTTTCCTTCGTGCGCGAGGAGATGGGCTTAATAATTGACGAACTCGAAGTGCTAGACCTTGATATTTATGATCCAGGTACTGCTGTTGAGGCGCTTGGACCAAAAAGCCGGTATGGGTTTAGAATTGTTCATCAGCTTCCTTATCTGGATACAATTTTGTTGCTTGCGGCAGTGGTGGAGTTAGGCCCACGGATCGAAAGCCACCGACCTTCTCAGGATAACTTCGAAGCGTTTTCCTATCGGTTCGCACCGAATGGCAAGGGCGGCATCTTCCGGACAGATCGCACTTTCAAGGAATGGCTCCAAACTCAGCTTAACTATGCACAAGGCAACTTGAAGATTAAACATGTCATTGCAACGGACATTTCCGACTTCTATGCTAGAATCAATTTCCACAGACTAGAGAATTTGCTGGACGAGGTCGCGCCAGGACACGGCGCTGCCAGATACATTAAGAAGCACATCAAGGTAATCCGGGCGAAGCAGTCATTTGGCCTTCCAGTGGGCGGCAGTGCTGCGCGGTTGCTAGCCGAGTTGGCATTGAGCGACACCGACAGAGCGCTGGAGCACGATGGGCGGGCGGCCACAAGGTTTGTCGACGATTTCAGGATTTTTCTACGCGCGGACGAAGATCCTTACGACGCTCTCGCGTTTATTGCCGAACAGCTGGCCATCAACGAGGGCCTTTCTCTGAACGTCGCCAAGACAGAGATTTATAGTCGAGTTGATTTCATAAAGAAGCTGAGACGCCAAACGACCGACGTATCTGAGGAGGCCGAGGGCGCGGCCATAGAGGCACTGACGTCCGACCTCTATTTCGATGATGAACCCGATGAAAAGGATGTTGAGAAGCTGAAATCGATGAACCTCCTCGGCTACTTGCAAGATGAGGTCGGCAAGGTCGCATTCGATATGGGACGCATTAAGGTCATCTTTCGCGCACTGAAAATAGCCAAGCCGACGGAGGCCATCGAGTACATCATTGAGAACTTTTCCGAATTGGTGGTGTTCGCAAAGGAGATGATGCTCCTTATGCAGGAGCTAGAATCGGAGGAATTTAGTTGCTTCGACGAGTTGAGTGACATCGTCGTCAAAGCAATTCTCTCTCCCCCGGCCTCAAGCATTCAACTGATACGGACATGGCTGTTGGAACTCTTCGTGCGCCGCGTTGTCCCCGTCGCTCCTGCGCATTTGAAGGCACTAGAAAGCCTTACAACCCCACTTGACCGTCGCCAGCTTCATCTCATCCGTGGGCGATTGGGCGACAAGAACCACTTTCGCAAATATAAGACGGCTTTTGGTCAACTCACAACGATTGAACAGCCATGCTTCATCTGGGGAGCGAGTTGTCTGCCCAAGGACGAATATGAGACGTTTGTCCAGGGGGTTAAGCCGATGTTTTCGATGCCGACGGGCGCATTGTTTCTGAAATGGGCAGCTAAGCAGCGCGAGAAACTTATCGCGAAACTAGAGTCACCAGTTGACGAGCATCAAGAATAGCCCACTCGTGGCCAATCAACCTAACTCGCCAGCTTGGGCACGGCAGAACCTCGGTCCGTTTGCTTCCAGGACTATAGAAATCCATCAGCCCTTTGAGGGAATCATGAAGTACGTTGATCGTCAAAGGTTCTCGCCTCCCAGGAGTTTTTCCAGTCCTGAGGCGAGAGAGGTGCGGGCCTCGCTGTTGAATGTATTCGGTGAGAGCGAAACAAAAATCGCGCAGACCCGCATAGAAACTTCCATTTATACGTACTCGGTCACACGAGATGTTGAGCTAGTCAACGCGCTGGCCAACCTCTTTGAGTCCAAGTGCGCCTTTTGTGAAAGCCCTGCCTCGCCATTCTCGGTATACAGATTTCGGCCTGCAGCGCACAGCGAGCCTGTTCAAAATCCCTCGACATCTCACCTTTACTACAGCTGGCTGGCTGAGGCTTGGCAAAATCTGTATCCGATATGCCAGGAGTGTCGGCCACACCAAGACAGCTACTTCCCAGTCAGTGGAAAGCGAGCTGATCTCCCCAGCCTTGCCCTCCTCAATGACTTTGTCCAACGAGACGACGGTTTATGGCCTGATTACCCTCTACCCGAACGGAATTTCTTGCTGGATCCCTGCCTGGATAAAGTACTGCGAAGAAGTCTGGGCTTTAAGGTCAACGGACTAGCCGTTGGTCGTTCACGCCGTGGTATGGAAACCATTGAGCATTTCAGTTTGAATCGTGAGTCCTTGGTAAAGCGAAGGCGGTCGGCGTTCACCGAGGCCATAGCTTATACCCGAATGGACTTGCGCCGCGAACCTCGACGGAAGCTGCCATGGATGGAAGGCGTCGAAGGTCATGAAGGTGCAATTGCCCTGCTCTTGGGCGAAGCCTTTGCTATCGCGCTTGATGGCAAAGGAACTGCCGACATAGATCGGCAACGCAGGACTCTTGCACGGATGAAGGAGGAAGGTGTTGGGCGCTTTGATCAAGCTATCGAACAGATGCGAAATCAGGACAGTAGTCCGCCCAAAACCTATGCACAGCCGCGAGCGGCTTCGGAAGCTGACCGGTTCGATGCCATCGCTATCAACAATTACAAGTCACTTGAAAATATTCGTTTGGAAATGCCGGTTTCGCCCTCGCTTGCATCTGACTTCGAGGTTCCTGCACTTCTACTGCTTGGTGAAAACGCGACAGGGAAGAGCACGATTCTTGAGGCAATCGCTCTTTCGGTCATGGCGCCCAATGCGCGTGAACGCTTGGGACTGTCCTTCTCACGCTCAGTTCTTAACCCCGTTTACCTAGGCGCAGGTGGTGGAGTAGCTCCATCACAAGCCACGTTGGAATTGACATACTCGGAGGGGATGAGACGAACCGTAACGCTGGTGCGTACGGGGAATCCAAAAGGCGAAGTTCTCGAGGACGGGTTGATCCCGAATATTCCGCTCTTCGCTTACGGAGCGTTCAGGATGTACCTTGATAAAGAGAGAAAGTACGCGCCGCACAAACACGTTCGCTCCCTGTTCCAGCATGATGAGATCCTGTCAAACCCCGAACGATGGCTATCTGGCCTCAGCGACTCCCACTTTAATATGGTTGTTCGCGCATTGCGACTGGTATTCAACATAGAAGGCTCGTTTCAAGTAATTGAGCGTACGGGAGACGGTATCTTCGTCGTGTCACAGCAACACGAGAGCGACGCTGAAATAATTCGTCGGGAGCCGATATCCATTGTGTCATCTGGTTTTCGCGCAGTCCTGGCGATGCTCTGTGATGTGATGCAAGGCTTAATGGACAAGCGCGTTAATACTGACTTTCAGTCGCTTGAGACGGCTAGAGGGCTGGTGTTGATCGACGAAGTTGAAGCACACCTCCATCCGCGCTGGAAAATGTCAATCATGACAGGGCTTCGTAAGGCGCTGCCTCGCGTCTGCTTCATCGCCACGTCCCACGATCCTCTCTGTTTGCGTGGAATGGGTAAGGAGGAGGTTATGGTTCTCGAGCGCGTCACCGGAGAGATGGCGAAGACGGACCTTCCAGTCTTCACACAAGCGCTGACGAATCTACCCGATAACGAGAAATGGACGGTCGAGCAGCTCCTAACAGCCGACTTCTTTCAACTGCGAAGTACCGAAAGTACTGAGGCTGGAAAGCGCGCCGCACTAATGGAGGACAAGTTGGCGCAGGGAATCTTACCGTCTGAAGACCCAGCCCTCGCGACGTATCTTGAGGAATTTTGCCGTGATCTTCCGATCGGTCACACGGAGGTTCACAGGTTGGTTCAGGGTGCTATAGCCAAGTATTTGCGCCTTAAACGTAAGAAAACGCAGGCAGACCTCTTGCGACTTAAAGCAGAGACACGATCGGCGATAGTGAATGCGCTAAGGAGTGTGGGGTGAGAAGGGTAGACCGAAGCGAATCGGCTCCAGCCGATCTACTTGAGAAAGGTTCAGCTGAGCTAATCAAAGCCATCGCGCACTACGATGCCATTCCTCCCTCGAAGGAGGGCTACGAATTTGCAGTGTACAAGCTTAGGTCGGTTAAAGATGCGCTGGAGAAAATGTTCCATGGCAAATGTGCCTACTGCGAGACTTTTTACGCAAGCGCGCAGCCGCTAGACGTCGAGCATTTTCGACCCAAAGGCGCCGTCGCCGAGGCTGTTAGTCATCGTGGCTACTGGTGGCTTGCCATGGATTGGGCAAACTTGCTGCCCAGCTGCATTGATTGCAATCGCAAGCGTTACCAAGTCACGCCCAAAGGAGACACGAGCCAAGTTCGCCTGCTGCGAGAAACGATGAACTTTTCCAGCTCGGTGACAATCGGAAGTGGGAAGAAGGATAGCTTCCCTTTAGCTCCCGCAGGCGTCAGAGCAAACACTCGCACCGATGTCTTAGACGGGGAGAAAGCGCTCTTGTTGAACCCGTGTGAGGATCTGCCGGACGAGCACCTTGTCTACTTTTTTGACGCTACCAGAACCGTATCGTTCATCCTGGCAAAGAAACTCAATGAAGGTGCAGAATATGCTGGTGCTGACGGATTGAGCTTGAAGGGCGCAACTTCGGTCCATGTGTATGGTTTGAATCGACTGAGACTCGTTCAAGCACGGACGGAAGTTTTGCGAAGGTTGGAGTTTCTGTCCGGCTTAGCAATCGACTTGAAGAATCTGGCCGACGAGTTGAAGCAGAGCGCCGATGGAAAGCTGAAGCGTGTCGGTGCTCAGCTCGACGGCTTTGGCGATGCGATTATCTCCGAATTGCTACATATGGGTGATCGGGACCAACCATACTCCGCAATGGTCAATGCGTGGCTGGTCAAATTCAGATCCGAATTGGAGCAGATTGCGTAAGGCGCCTAGCATGGTGGGGAGGAGAGGCGCAAAAAAGGGCTGCTGGGGAGGCTTAACCAAATGAAGCGAACGAAACAGGCTGAGGTCACAGCGGGGTATACCCCAGCGTGACGTAACTAACCCGCGACAGTTCAGCGTAACATCTGGGTTGACATCGACTATTTGTGACAAGGTAGCGTTGAGCCTAAACCTTGAGGTGACAGGCTATGGCTCGCATTGGGTACGCTCGCGTCAGCACGATTGATCAAGATCTCGAAACGCAAATGGCCAAGTTGAAGGGCGAAGGCTGCAGCATCATCCGATCAGAGAAGGTCTCGGGGGCGAGCCGCGATGGTCGGGCCGAACTGGCGACAATCATCGACTTTCTTCGGCCGGGAGATGAGCTGGTCGTCACGCGGCTGGACCGGCTCGGTCGCGACACCCGCGACGTGCTCAATTTGATTCACGAGTGCGAGCAACGCGGAGCCTTTGTCACCGTCTTGGATCCGCATGTTTCGACCCGTGGTGAGATGGGCCATGTCATTCTGACCGTGCTTGGCATGGTGGCCCAGATGGAGCGCCGGTTCATCAAGGAGCGCCAGCGCGAGGGCATTAAGAATGCAAGGGCCTCGGGGGTCTACAGTGGAGGCAAGCGCCGCATTGACAGGGAGCAAATCGTGCAACTTGCGGCCGACGGCCATAGACCATCATTTATCGCCAAAACGTTGGGATGCTCCAGAATGCAGGTATATCGAATATTGGCTATTACGGCCTGACGCGGCGCCGCTGTTCCTAATTGCACGTGCCAAGCCGATTGCGTCGTTCCTCCAAAGCGCTATCCGTTGCTTGCAGGGTGCGCTATTTTCGAACTGACCTGCTCAGCCTGTGGTGCAACTCATGTATGGTAGCCTTCACCGTGTCACGGACTTCATCGGACGCTGCATTCCAGCTCAGGGTAGCGGATCATACAAGGAGTTGTTTGTTGCAGCAGTGATTCCCTTTTTGAAGAAGCTTGATGAAATTCAAGACCGGAACGCTTGGGTAACTCTAACGGTCCACGCTGCAGACGGCATCTGGGTTTCATATCGTGGGCAGCGCATTTGCATGATTCTGCCCGCTCAGAAATTTCTCCGGCTACTTTCGGGTCGATGGTGTGACGGTTCTTCCAACTTGGTCTCGGCCATTGATGCAGAGACAGGTCCAGCGTTCAAGGATACGACCGGCGACAACGATTACCGGCAGTGGCGCATGTTGCAGCCGGGTCTGACCGTTCTGCTGAACTACTTGGCCTCCCTCCAGGAACCGGATCTGGCATTCGAATTGGAAAGAGGAACTCACCCTAGATATTTTCCCGGGGTACTGAGACAGGTTGCACTAGAAGCTTTTGACCGGGACGGGCGCAAGTGCCCGGGCGTCGGTCGACCAGCGCACCGTGTAGATCGTAACGAGGAGCGTGTTGAGTTCGATCATATACTTCCTTATTCGCTAGGAGGTGCTTCGACGCTCGCCAATATTCAGGTTCTCTGCCAAGCTTGCAACAGTAAGAAAAGGGCAACAGCGGCATAACGGAATTCCGGCATTTGCGTCAATGATTGCAACACCATCGATGCACATGCTGAACTGTGCCAATTTCTGAGCTGAGGCGTGGTCGTGACCGCAGTGTGGGCTGATAGGCGACGAAAGTAAGGCGCAGCCTTCTCGGACAAGATACTCCTGAGGCAAGCGGGATGAGATGCTATAGTGGTGCTGTAGATATATTGAGATCATGGGGATAATTGTTGGGCAAACAGGCGGATGACAACCTGCTTCGGCGCATATCAAATTGGAAGTTGGCCTATACCGACGACACGACCGGTATTTTGATTGCTTTGGAAGACATGCTCTGGGATCATGCCGCTTTCCGAACGGCAATTAGGATTGTCGCTCTTGCTAATCGGCGGCGGCTGGTGGAGCTTCCAGGAAGTGACGCTTCGTCGCTAAATCAGATGCTGTTCGATCTACTGGCAAAGGGCTATTGGTCCAGTCTGCTCCTCGGCACTAGGAAGCTGCTCGATCCGCACCCTCTCTATGGCGTTCGTGGCGTTTATTCACTTCGGGCGATCCTCGATGACGTGAAAGCATGCCGATCTAGACTCACCCGGCGGATTTACGTCGAGCATCTTCGGATGTGCCGTTACGATCTTGACGCGCTTCGACAGGAGAATCGGGAGGCTTTGAAAGCCGCTGCGGGGAAGGCAATATGGGGCGACCCCGCCCTAACCCTAAGCGAAATATGTCATCGAGACTTCGATTATCTCAGCGGGGTAAAGGAAGCTGATCGGAGCGAGGCCGATCTGATTGATACCGCCGTCATCGTATTGATTGAGAAACGTCTCGCGGACCTGTCCCGCATAAGCGACCATGCGTCCACCCATATCGCTCACGCGGGCAACGCTGAGAGTCGGCTGGGGAAGGGCATCGACGATTTTGACATACGCGACGCGCGAGAAGTGCTCAAGGCTCTCAAGGAGGTTGGTGATCTCATTGGGCTTTGGTTCGCCAACGGAGGGATTTCCACCCTAGCCATCTATCAGGGTAATCAATTCGAAGGGCTGAACATTGCTCCGGTGTCGGAAGCCGACCTGCCGGAGCTTGACGCGAATTGGGATCTTATCGATCAAGATATTGCGTCATGGCGCATAAAGCCCGAGGAGCTTCTTTCCGGGAATGGTTTTCATGCTGACGGGCGATGAACTGATGGTGGCGCGCCTCTAGTGACTAGACTGCCGCGCGCCATGGCGGACGTATATGGCGTGGGTAGGCCCCGACCGCTTGCTCGTGTCGGCTTTGAACTATGGCTTTCGTCCCGTCACTATGCTGCCTGCAATGGGACAGCACCACTGTGAAGTCGCTTGGAGTTGGTGATAAAAATCTCACCTGTCAAAGCCGCCCGGTACAAACCATTGTCTAAGAAATGCAACAGGGCTTTCGCTTCTGCCTTCGCATGCGGCATCACAATCCTATCGTTGACGATGGCAACGGTGAACCCTTCCTCGATTGCAGCCGTGGCGATTTGCTGAGGAGTGTAATTTTGCAATGTGCCTCTGCTCTCAATCGCGTGGATGAGCTTTCGCATACGTTGATCGGCAACGTGTTTGAAATGAACAACGTTGTCGATTTGGAGGACGGGAAGATCACAGAAAGTGTCTAGCTCGGCGTCCGTCGCCTCTTGGTACAAATTTGTTAGATCGAACAGCAGCTTGATCCTGCTGAAGTTTTTGAATTTGATACGCCCATTTTCGATGGAAGCTACCAGTTGCGAACCGATGCTAAAGGCGGCGTGTGTCAAGCGATTGAAGGTGTTCCCGTCAAGGATTAGACTGAACCTACGATCCAATATCTGTGCGGCAGAAAATCCTTGTATGAGAAGTCGTGGCGCACCTTCGCGTTCAACAACGACTGCCAAACCCCTTATGTTTGCCTCACTAAATGCTGCCGGATTGACCTCAGGCATCGCAACCAAATTGACCTGAGCAGCCTCGAAAACAGCCGCCGCCTCAGGCGTGACTGGCGCGTAAAGCAGTTCGTTGGCTTCGGGTTTCCATCCTCCGTCGAACTGAACTTCCTCAGTTACTCCTTCGTAGAATGCTTGCTCTTGCTGGATAAAAATGCCGTCCAGCTGGTTCTGAACATCGGCGGATACGCGTATGCGCCTTACGGAAAGGCCACCCGGCTGCTTGCATAGCGCTAGTAGATTAACCGGCATTGTCCTCTCCAAGATCAATAAGAATATATTCGGTGAGCTGTCCAACTTGGCCGATCTGATTCGTATTCCGCAACTGCTTTTTTGTAATGATAACGTAGGTTACCCCTTCTGCGGACGTGACCTTGTAGAAGTGCCATCCGATCAACCCGAGCAATGGATTGAAGTGATAGTTGTAGCCCGTCGCAGTTAGCAAGGTAAAAATGCATATAGTTGGGATTAGTAGGCTCAGGTTAAGCTGCCCAAACTGCGACGTAAAAAGCGGCGACAGATATAGAAGGAGAAAGGCAACATTCTCACGATCTGCTGCTTCGACGCTCTGCGGCTGGAACGGGAAACGCTCCAAAACCTGAGGTGCGCGCCTAAAGACGACAAGGCAGCCTTGCACGAGCGCAGCGCAGGCCAATAAAAGCAGCAGCGCCACACCGCCACTGCCTTCTCTATAGGCCACCCACGCGTAAACTAGCCCGATTGGGGCAATGGCTGACGTGATCAGCAGGGTTTTAGCGAGCCGCGAAAACATTCTCGTTCTGTTCCAAAAAAATTGAGGCGATTATATGCTATCGCAATCTGGGATCGAGTTCGACGCCGACGATTGAAGCGGCCGTTGAACGGTCCCCCAAGGGGTTCACTGCCGACGATCTGGAATGCGCACTGTTTCGACTTCGTGAGCAACGAGAGGAGGAAATCTGAATGTCCGAGCGACCTGAGTATCCGACGGACAAAGGTAGCGCACGGTCACGTTGTTCGTGCGCGACGTACGCAGCGTCGTGGATAGAGCTGACCTCGCCCGCGCAAGGTTCGCCGTTCTAGGAGAGGACGATGCTCTATGGGTCCCTTGAGTACGCCTATGCTCAACCGATAGCTGAAACGTTGGCGGCCGATGCGACTTTTCGTACATGGATGATTGGGCGAACAAAGTTTGTTGCTTTTTCCGAAGGTGCTCGGCTGTTGCGCGATGAGATGGGAGCGGCGCGAAGCAAGACCTCTACAAACTGGTGGCGATCACACTTCACCGAGAAGTGCCGATGCATTGGCTGCAGTGGCCAGGAGACCGACCTCCTCGCAATATTCGAGGCACCCTCTGGACTGCGGTTCGCTTTGCACTTTGAGGTGAAACAGCCGACAGACAAATTCTCCACTAAGCGCGATCAGGCCGCGAATTACTCAATTTGGGCGAATTGTTGGGTGAGGACGCCTCCGAAGGCAATTGTCCCGCATGACGTGGCCGGAACTGTTCTAGTCTGTAGCGCCTCACGGCTCGCCGACTATGCGCAGCATGCTGCCAAGTTTGACGTTGTCGTGACCTTTGAGGAAATCGCTAGTGCTTTCCCGCGATTGGCGCTTCCGGCCGTGTATGGCTACTTAAGCATCATCTCTCCATATAACGCGACGTCGCGTCGGTCACTTTCTCTCGCTTCATCATTTGCAGCTTGAGTCGATAGACGCTTCAGCGCCGCCTTTACGATAGCGCTCTGATCGGAGAGATAGCCAACTCGGGCGTAGGCTGCCTTCAGGCCACCAAGCCGCCGTCGGAAGAATTTGCTGCTCGGTAATGTAGGGTCTGCATCGATTACTTCGCCCGACAGGTGGCCGTGCTGATCCATCAACCGTCGAAGGTGATCCAGAAGCTGTTCATCGGTGATGCGGCTACCATCTTCGTTGTGGCGAATCGCGGATCGCCTCTCGCCTCTCGCATGCTGCTCGCGCTGGTTCCGCAATGATGCTGCACGGCGGGTTGTCGTATTCGCGTCCCCAAAGCCTGCCATATGAAATGCGTTAGTCAGCCCTCCGAACCTGCGAATAAAATACCTAGCCGTGGGCGATTGGAGGTCTTCGTTGATGATCGCCGCCGTCGGGTGCCCATGCTTGGCGTAGATGCGACGGAGTACGTTGAGAAGATCTTCGTCGCTATATGGTTTGCCGTCAGCGTTTAGTTTCCATCGCGTCGGCATTTCATATCCAACTGAAAGATAGGCCGCGTACAGGCTACCGTAGCGTTTCCGAACTGCCTGAGGCAGAGGCAGATACGGACAATCATGCACGAGTGAATACGTTAGGCGTCCGTGTTCGACATAAAGCCGAGTAAGACGGTCATGGAGGTCTTGGTCACTCAGGCGCACCCTAGTGATCTCTTTCAGCCGACGCGCCGCTGCTTTAAATAGTTTTGAGGAAATGATGGGCTCCATCATTTCCGAACGCGACCACGTCTCGGGTAGAGTCTTGAAAGGTCGGCCCAAATTGTTGAGCTGCCGACCGAAAACGTAACGGCCGATGTAGATTTCGTTACTCAGGAGGTTACGGATGGTGCCCAGTGACCAATCGCCACCACGGGTGGATGTACGCCCCTCTGACGCCAGCGCTTTTTCGATCTCGGCAAGGCGCATCTTTTGATCGACGAACATTTGGAAGATTCGACGCACAAGATCCGTCTCCTCTTTCGGCCCATGGGTCAGGATGACCCTGTCGGTGATGAGGGCTTTGCGTTCGCCGGGCTCCAGTATCATGCGGCGAATACCGTCTTCGTCAATTAACTGCCGCCTAGTGCCGTAAGGAGCGTCGCCGCCTTGTTTGAAGCCAAGCCGCGCTTGTTGGCGTTGCGCGCGCGATACCTTTCTTGAGAGCTCGCGGCTGTATTCCGCCGCCATGACGCGCTTGATCTGCTTGACAATTGCGGAGGTTGCGCTGCCGTCGTTTTCAAACGCTTCCGCACAATAGGCGACCGAAACGCCAGCCTCTCGGCACAGGAACTCGTAGTGGGCTGACTGATCCACGTCCTGGAATCGCCCCCACCGGCTGATGTCGAGAACAAGCACAACATCATAGGGAGCCTTGCCGCCCATCACGTCGCTGAGCAACTGTTTGAGTGCTGCTCGTCCGCGCAGCGTCAGGCCGCTCCGTCCAGCGTCCTTGTAGGTTTCGACAATCTCGTAGCCACGCGATTTCGCGTAAGCCGCGATGCCTGCGCTCTGATTGTCGAGCGAATAGCGTTGGTGTTCGGTAGACATGCGTAGGTATTGCGCGGCCGGGATTAACCCGCTGAGTACGACAGGCAGTTTCAATGGTCTATTTCCTCGGGAGGGGTGGCGCAGAATCTGCCACACGGCGTATCCCAAGCGCGGCAACAGTCAAGGTACAGACTTCTGCCCGGCCTGTGTGTAACTGGAGTGGTGACCTTGCCCCTCTGATCTAATCCGGTTTGAAGTTCGTTCTGGCCCATCGAGAGGACCAGGACATGAAACGTAGCCGCTTCTC
>NZ_JAMYLX010000031.1:0-29290 GCF_040318265.1 Mesorhizobium sp. M1252
CCCTTCCTCTCCCCCGATCGACGGGGGAGAGGAAGGGCGCCAAGCCTGGGATACTCACATCGCCGTAAAACCATTATCGACAAACAGATGCGTGCCATTGACGAAGCTGGACTCATCGCTGGCGAGGTACAGCGCTGCCTTGGCCACTTCCTCCGGCTCACCGATGCGGCCCTGCTGTGCGGCCAATGCGGCGTCCGACACGTCGACGCCGAGCTTGCCGAGATCGGCGACCTCGCGCAGGCCGTGCGGCGTGCGGATGAAGCCGGGACAGACGGCGTTGCAGCGTATGTTGCGGTCGCGGAATTCGACTGCGATGGCGCGCGCGAACATGTGGCAGGCGCCCTTGGTGGTGTCGTAGAGCACCTCCATGGGTGTGGCCGCCACAGCCGAGATCGACGAGGTGCAGACGATCGAACCGCCACCGGCAGCGATCATGCCCGGCAACACGGCGCGCGTCATCAGGAACATCGAGCGGACATTGACCGCATGCAGCCAGTCCCATTCCTGCACTGTCGTCTCCAGGAACGGCTTTATCACGATAGTGCCGGCATGGTTGAACAACACCGTGGCCGGGCCGAGCCTGGCAGTCGCCGCCTTCACTGCGGCCTCGACCTGCGCCTCGTCCGAGACGTCGGCCACCCAGTGTTCGGCGATATGTCCCCGCGCGCGTATCGCCGCCGCAGTGGCTGCCGCCGCCTCGCCATTGCGGTCGATGATCGCCACCTTGGCGCCTTCGGCGGCGAACAATTCCGAGGCCGCTCCGCCCATTCCGGTCGCGCCGCCCGAGATGATTGCAATCTTGCCGGCTAGTCTTGTACCCATGTTCTGTTCCCGTTCCCGATCGAAATGATCCGCATTTATGCCGGAATGGCGATGCTATCGCCTATGCAGACGTCGGCCAAGCTTGTCGCTCGCTTGTCGCCAGCAGGGGTCCCCCAGCAATCCAAAACCAAATAATAAGGCATACTGAGAAAATCGTTCTACATATCGCCAAAAAATAGCACTCGACAAAGTCTACTGATTTTATAGATTAATCCGCAAGACGGAGGTCGATATGTCCTATATCCAGAACGCCGAGACGGACCGCACCAGCCAGAGGCTGGCCAATAGCCAGGCTTTCCGCCCGGCCTATGCCGGCGCCTTCGCCTATCTCGTCTTTGCCCTTGCGTTCGTGTTCACCGGGGCAGTCGTGCTCGGCTTGATTCCCTGACCCGTTCAGGCCGAAGGGTGGCGACCTATCGCTTTCAGTGAGTGACCGGAGTTGATGAACCGAATGCGGATGCGCTTTGGCGCTGACCGCTTGTTTTTACGCATGTCGTCGTCTCAAAAACCGGGGCCACTTTTGGGCGACATACATCCAACGTGATGGAGGAGATGGCAATGCCGATCGAGTTCACGCATGTTCCCGGTAAAACGCATGCCGCCGACGCCGGTTCGGCCGTTCCGTTCTTCTATGATTTCGTCGAGACGGCGACAAAGCTGTCGCTGATCGAGGATTCCGGCTTCCAGAACATCGTCGTCGACGACCCGGCCGGGCTGTTGACCAATATGGACATCGCCGCCCAGGCGCTGGACCGCACCTCGTCGCTGGAAGTGGTGCTGACGCACTGGGCCGGCGTGATCGCGCCTGCGGTTGCGGCGCGGCAACTGGCGGCGCTCGACGCCAGGAGCGGCGGCCGGCTGGCGCTGAGGATGCTGAGCGAGCCGCTGGATGACGACGATGCCGAGACGCGTCCGGTCGGCCACACCGTGGTCTGGCAGCGCATCGACGAATATCTGGTGCTGCTGAAGCGGCTGTGGTCGAACGACCGGCCCTTCGACCATGAAGGTGCGTTCTACAGCATCAAGGGTGGCTATGTGCCGCGCAAGGGGCCGCATGGCGTCGATATCACCATCCGCATGGGTGGCCAGTCCGGCACGGCGCTGAAGGTCGCCGGCCGCCATGCCGACGTCTTCGAGCTGGCGCCTGGTTCGCCCGACGAGATCCGCCAGCTGATGGAACGGGCGCGCAGCGCCGCCGCCGAGCATGGCCGCGCCGGCAAGCTGCGTTTTGCGCTTCCGGTCCGGGTCCGCTCGGAGGGTGGCGCCTCTACCGTCGGACACAAGGCGGTCGAACTTTCCGGACCACCGGCGCAGATCGCCCTGTCGCTGCTGTCCTATGCGGCGCTGGGCATCAGCGAGTTCATGATCGTTGGCGTCGACAGGCCGCGCGAGATCGCCGGCGTCGGCCGCGAGACGATCGCGCTCTTGCGTAATTCGCTGGCACGCCGTGAGGCGGAGGTGCCGCAGCCCGGCGCGTTTGCCTCGCGGGGCGGGTCGGATATTCACGCAGCTGGGTAGCGAGATCGCGATCGGGAACGCCGGCGGGGACAGCACCCCCCTCTGTCCTGCCGGACATCTCCCCCTCAAAGGGGAAGATTGGCAGCTTGAGCGCCGGCTCTCAACGTTGGTAATTGGCGAAAGCCGACGTGATGTCTGATCGCCCTCCTTGCGGGGGATGCCCGGCAGGGCAGAGGGGTGCTGTCCCGCCAGCGTCTAATCACCACTCAGCACTGCCAGCGCCTCCAACACCGCGTCAGATTCCGTCAGCGTACCAAATACCCCGTCCTCCACCGTCACCATATGCAGCGCCGCGTCATGCGCGTATTGGTCGCCGCTGGCGCAGGCATCGGCGATGGTCAGGCACTGGAAATTGCGGTCGCAGGCCTCGCGCAGCGTCGTGTGCACGCAGACATCGGTCGTGCAGCCGGAAAAGATCAGATGGGTGATGCCGCGTGCGCGCAGCACAAGTTCCAGGTCGGTGTAGGTGAAGGCGCTGTTGCAGGTCTTGTCGACGATGATGTCGTGCGGCGCGACGTCGATGTCGGCGACGATCTGAAAGCCGGGGCCGGAGCGCAGCAGCACGTCGGTGCCTTCGAGACCCGCCCGCTTGCGGCGCCATCTCTCGTACGGCGTCATGTCGGCCATGTCGCCGCGATATCCCTGCCTGGTGTGAATGATGGTGAGGCCGGCCGCGCGTGCCGCTGATATCAGTCGGTTGACTGTCGGCAGGATGGCGCGCAGCGGCGCGGGGTCATAACCCTTCCTGGCGAAATAGCCGGTCGGCGAGAGGAAATCCTCCTGCAGGTCGATGACCAGCAACGCGGTGTTTGCCGGCACCAGCCGGCCGTCATAGGGGAAATCGAACGGTATCGCCTTGATCATCGCAGCCTGCCTCAATTGCTGCCCGGTATCGTGGCCCAGCAACCCTGCGGCCGTCCATCCCTCAGTGCGACGACACCAGGTAGACCGACGCCAGGACGATGTGCCGCTGAGACATCGCGCCGATAATCGTTGGCCAAAAAAGCCATCTTGTTTGTTGACTAGTAAACTCATGTTTTATAGTCAAGCAGGGCACTCGGCCGCCTGAATTGTTTCCAGCGGCTGTGCCGCGTTTGAGAGAAGCCAGAACCAGTGGCTGGATTTCCGGGGTCGACATTCCGTCACCGACCAGCCGATCGTACGTGCAATGACGAAGCGAGGAAGAAGCGTGTCCAGAAATGGTTTGTTGGCGGCGCTGGCCGCGGTCATGCTGTCGGCCGGCAGCGCTGCTGCGCAAGAGCAGCCAAACACGCAGCCCAGGGTGACGACGGAACCCGCTGCAGCTGCCCGGTCGGCGGCCCAGCCTTCCCCGGTCGCAGTCGAACGGCCCGCACCGGCTGCGCCTGTCGCGCCGGCTTCGCCAACTGCCGGGCAGGCGGCGCCGACCGCGCCACAGCCGGCAACCCAGCCCGGTGCATCCGCGCAGGCCGAGCCTTCGGCAATATCGCTGACGCTGCCGCACGATCTGTCGCCCTGGGGCATGTTCATGGCCGCCGACATCATCGTCAAGGCGGTGATGATCGGGTTGGCCTTCGCCTCGCTGGTCACCTGGACGGTGTGGCTGGCCAAATCGCTGGAGATTCTCTTCGGCAAGCTCGGCGCCCGTCGCGCTGCGCGCGCCATCGGCAATGCCGCCACGCTGCGCCAGGCCGGGCGCGCGCTTGGCAACAGTGGCGGCCCCGGTGCGCTTTTGGTGCGGGCGGCCGAGGAAGAGACTGCCCTTTCGGCCGGTGCGCTCGGCCATGTCACCGGCGACGGGCTGAAGGAACGCGTGACGTCGCGCCTGTCGCGCATCGAAGCGGCGGCGGCGCGGCGCATGTCGCGCGGCACCGGCGTGCTGGCGACGATCGGCTCGACGGCGCCCTTCGTGGGCTTGTTCGGCACCGTCTGGGGCATCATGAACGCCTTCATCGGCATCTCGCAGGCGCAGACCACCAACCTCGCGGTCGTCGCGCCCGGCATCGCCGAGGCGCTGCTCGCCACGGCGATGGGCCTGGTCGCGGCCATTCCCGCGGTGGTCATCTACAACGTCTTTGCGCGGTCGATAGCCGGCTACCGGCAGCTCCTTGCCGATGCCTCGGCCGGGGTCGAGCGGCTGGTCAGCCGCGATCTCGATTTCCGCACGGTGCCGCAGGCGCCCGCGCTGGCGGCGGAGTGATGGGCTATGGCGGCTAGAATTCGCGAGGCTATCGATGGCGATCTCGAGGAAAACCACGAGATCAATGTCACCCCGTTCATCGATGTCATCCTGGTGCTGCTGATCATCTTCATGGTCGCTGCACCCTTGGCGACAGTCGACGTCAATGTCGATCTGCCGGGTTCGACGGCGACGCCAGCACCCCGGCCGGAAACGCCGCTGTTCCTGACCCTGAAGGACGATCTGACGCTCGCGATCGGCAATGACAGCGTGCCGCGCCAGGCTTTCGCCGCGGTGCTCGACGGCAGAACCAAGGGCGACAAGCAGACCCGCATCTTCCTGCGTGCCGACAAGGCGGTCGGTTATGGCGAGCTGATGGAGGTGATGAACCTGCTGCGCGGCGCTGGTTATCTGAAGATCGCGCTGGTGGGGCTGGAGACGGTGCCGGCGGACGCATCCGCGCCGCACCCGGGCGCCGCCCCATGACGCAACTGGCCGCGGCCGTTCCCACCGCCGACCCGCCGCGCGCCGGCGCGCGCGAGATCGGTTTGTGGGCGGCTGCGGCCATTGTCATTGTCGGCGCGCATGTCGCAATCGCCTATGCCGTGCAGAGCTTCAGCCTGGCCAACATGGCCGATGGCGGCCCGCCGCCGGCTGTGGCTATCGAGCTGTCGCCGATGATGGTGGCGCCGGCGGTGCGGGTGGACTCAGCGGCCGACGTGGTGACGCCCGAGCCGCCGAACCAGATCGAGGAGGCGGTTGCCGAACTGAAGCCCGTCGTAGAGCCCGAGCCCGGTAAGCCGGAGCCGGTCACCGAGAAGAGGGAAGCGGCTCAACTCGATAAGACCGCTCCGATCGAGACGGCAGCGGCCGAGCAGCCCGATCAATCGCCGCCGCTGGATGAGGTGGTGCCCGACATCGTCCCGACCATAGCGCCGGATGTGGTCATTCCGCCGCCCCAGACCAAGCCGGTGGAGACCAAGCCGGTGGAGGCCAAGCCGATCGAGAAGGCGAAGAAGGCTGCCGAAAAACCCAAGCCGAAACCGAAAGAGAAGAAGGAAAAGGCCGCGCCGGCGAAAGCGGTGGTGACCGCCAGTGTCGATCAAAAGGCAGCGGCGAAGGCGTCGGCGCCGAAGGCTTCGCAATCGAGTGGATCATCAGTCAGTGCAAGCAAATGGAACTCCCAGCTGATCGGATGGATCAATCGGCACAAGCGCTACCCGAGCGCGGCAAGGTCGCGGCGCGCCGTGGGTACCGCAAATGTGACCTTCGTCGTCAGCGCTTCGGGCAAGGTGACCTCCGTCCGGCTGACACGATCTTCGGGGGACGCCGATCTCGATCGCGCCGCGCTCGGCATTCTGCAGGGTGCGACGGTGCCCGCGCCACCGCCTGAGAAGGCCGGTACGGCTGTCGTGGCGCCTTTGATGTTCACGCTGCGGAACTAGAAGCAGCCGGACAAGGCCGATCCCATGACCACGTACTTTCCCGCTTGACTGACCCGCCGGACCGAATACGCTAGCGCAAAATACCGGCCTTGGTCGCCGGGCGGCAAATATGCCTCGTATGCCTCGCCCTCCGGCGCTGGCTGCGGGGCATTGTCATTTCTGAGGATCGGTTTGAAACGGCGTATCGAGATCGGCATCCTGTATTCCCGCTCGGGCAGCTACCAGTTGGTCTCCGATGCGTGCCGGATGGGCGCCATGCGCGCCATCGCCGACATCAATGCCGATCGGAGCTATGGCATCGAACTGGTTCCGGTCGAGCGCGATCCGCAAAGTAATGCCGATCGCTACGCGACTTTGTGCGAGGACATTTTCAGGACCAGCAGCGCGCGCCATGTCGTCGGTTGCGTCACCTCGTGGAGCCGCAAGGAAACCATCCCGGTGCTGGAGAAGGCCGGCGGCATGCTCTGGTATGCCTGCCCCTATGAAGGGTTCGAGGCCAACGAGCATGTCGTCTACATGCACGCCTGCCCCAACCAGCATCTGGTTCCGCTGATGGCGCATGTCGTGCCGCGTTTCGGCGCCAACGGCTTCCTGCTCGGCTCGAACTACATTTGGGGCTGGGAGATGAACCGCGTGGCGCGCGACCTGATCGCGGATGCCGGCGGCAAAGTGCTGGGCGAGCGCTATCTGCGCATCGGCGAGACCGACGTGTCGCGGTTGATCGCGGAAATCCGGGCGACGAGGCCGAGCTTCATCCTCAACAATCTGATCGGCACCTCGTCGTATGCCTTCCTGGCGGCTTACCGCGAGTTGGGCGATGAGGATGCGGCATTCAGGCCGGAAAACTGCCCCGTCATCTCCTGCAACCTCACGGAAGGCGAGTTGCCGGCGATCGGCGAGACAGGGAAAGGGCATCTGTCGGTCGGGCCCTATTTCGCGCCCCGGCCGGCTGCCTTCGCTTCGTCCTTCGAGGCCTCCGCCTATGCCTCGGTGCAGGTGATGGCCGACGTGCTGTCGCGCGACACTGATGCCGGCCCGGCGGAATTTTCCAAAGCCTTCGCCGAGCGGCGCTTCTCCACCCGGCTCGGGCCGATCGCCATCGACGCCCACTCCCAGCACGCGACGCTGCCGGTGATCATCGGCCGGATCGCCGATGGCTTCTTCGAGGTCGTCAGCCAGGAGGATGAGGTCGCGCCGGATCCTTATCTGTCGCGCTACGACCCCGCCAAGACATTCGGCCGTCCGCGCCTGAGGGTGGTGTCATGACCCGGACGCGCATCCCCAATCTCGGCGGCTCGCGGGCTTTCATCCTGCATCGCCCGCATCCGACGGTGCAGGCAATCACCAGGCAATTGTCGGCCATCGGCCTGGCTACGATCGACTGCTGGCCGGAATTGCCGCCGGAAGCTCTCGCCGCCGATTTCGTCTTCTTCGATGCCGATCTCGGTTTCGACGAGCAATTCCCGTGGAAGCCGGGCGAGGCGCCGATGCCGCTGGTGGCGCTGATCGGTTCCGAGGCGCCGGGGCGTATCGAATGGGCGCTGTCGCACAAGGCCGATGCGCAGCTGCTGAAGCCGGTCGGCAATGCCGGCGTCTACAGCGCTCTGTTGATCGCGAGACAGAGTTTCGAGGCCCGAAAACATTTAGCCGGCGAGATAGCGTCGCTGCGCCAGCGCGTCGCCGAGCGCCAGACCATTGTGCGCGCGGTGACGGCGCTGTCGAAAGGCAGCGATGACGAGCGTGCCTATGCACAACTGCGATCGCTGGCGATGAGCTGGCAGATCAGCGTCGAGGATGCCGCGCGTCGCATCGTGGCAATGACAAGCGAGGAAGCAACGGGGGAAGAAGGCGGCGATGACCAGTCCCATCGCGCCTGATCTACCGGTGCGCATGCCGGTCAAGCCGCGCGCCGGTGTCTGGCGCCGGCTGGTGAAACGCCGCCTGGCGCTGCTCGGCCTGATCATCGTCGCCATTGTCATTGCCGGCGCTGTGCTGGCGCCCCGGCTGACCGGCTATGACCCCAACGAGCAGATGTTCGACGGCCTGACCATCGAGGGCTCGCCGCTGCCGCCCAGCGCCCAGTACTGGCTCGGCACCGACCTGCTCGGACGTGACCTCTTGACCCGCATCCTCTACGGCGCCCGCACCTCGCTCATCATCGGCATCGTCGCCAATGGCGTGGCGCTTTTGATCGGCACTTTGGTGGGCGTCACCGCAGGCTATTTCCGCGGCTGGATCGGCAGCGCGCTGATGCGCTTCACCGATCTGATGATGGCGTTCCCGGCGCTGCTGCTCGCCATCTGCCTGGCGGCAGTGTTTCAGCCCAGCCTGTGGATCGTCGCCATGGTCATCGCGCTGGTCAACTGGGTGCAGACGGCGCGTGTCATCTACACCGAGACATCGTCGCTGGCCGAACGCGAGTTCATCGATGCCGAGCGCAGCATCGGGGCGAGTGCGCCGCGCATCCTATTTCGCCACATCCTGCCGCATCTGCTGCCGACCATCATCGTCTGGGGCACGCTCGGCATCTCGACCACGGTTCTGCTCGAGGCGACGCTTTCCTTCCTCGGCATCGGTGTGCAGCCGCCGACCGCGTCGTGGGGCAACATCATTTTCGAGAACCAGACCTATTTCCAGGCCGCGCCCTGGCTGGTGTTCTTCCCCGGCGCCGCAATCCTGGCGTTGGCGCTGGCCTTCAATCTGATCGGCGACGCGCTGCGCGACATCCTCGATCCGACGCAAAGGGGCCGGGAATAATGGGGGGCCGGTCATGATCGCCTATCTCGGCCGCCGGCTGATCCAGTCGCTGCTCATCCTGCTTGGCGTCTCGCTGATCACTTTTGCGCTGCTCTACCTCTTGCCGGCCGACCCGGTGCGGCAGATCGCCGGCCGCAGTGCTACGCCGCAGACCGTGGAAAACATCCGCCAGCAGCTCGGCCTGGACCAGCCTTTCGTCGTCCAGTACTGGCACTACCTGACGAAGCTAATCAGCGGCGATCTCGGCCGCTCCTACATCCAGCGCTCGGAGGTTACCGAGCTCATCGTCTCGCGGCTGCCGGCCAGCCTGCTTTTGATGGTGGGCGCCATATTGTGCGAGTTGCTGATCGGTCTAAGCATGGGGCTGATCGCCGCCGTCAAGCGCGGCTCCGCCACCGACCAGACCCTGATGGTGGCCTCCTTCGTCGGCGTCTCGGCGCCGCAATTCGTCGTCGGCTTATTGCTGCTCTACGTCTTTGCCGTGCGGCTAAGCTGGTTTCCGATCGGCGGCTACGGCACATGGCGCCATCTGGTGCTGCCGTCGTTGACCATGGGCGTACTCGGCGCCGGCTGGTATGCGCGCATGATGCGCTCGTCGATGATAGACGTCCTGCGCCAGGATTATGTCCGCACGGCGCGGGCCAAGGGCCTGGCGCGCAGCGCCATTATTTTCCGCCACGCACTGCCGAATGCCATCCTCCCGGTCATCGCCATGATCGGCATCGACATTGGCATCTTCATGGGCGGCATCGTCGTCGTCGAAAGCGTGTTCGGCTGGCCCGGCATCGGTCAGCTGGCGTGGCAGGCGATCCAGCGCGTCGACATTCCGATCATCATGGGCGTCACGCTGGTGTCGGCCTTCGCCATCGTGCTCGGCAATCTGCTCGCCGACATCATCGCGCCGTTCATCGATCCCCGCATCAAGCTCAGATGAAAATGAAACAGAGAAAGGGAACGCAACAATGAAAAAGTTTCTCGCATCCACAGTCGCGGCATCGGCCTTGGCCCTCATGCTCGGCATGACAAGCGTCCGCGCCGAAGACACGGTCGATCCCAACGCCAAGCAAGGCGGCGCCATCACCATCACCTACAAGGACGATGTTGCGACCCTCGATCCGGCGATCGGCTATGACTGGCAGAACTGGTCGATGATCAAGAGCCTGTTCGATGGGCTGATGGATTACGAGCCGGGCACCACCAATTTGAAGCCCGATCTGGCAGAAAGCTACGAGATTTCGCCCGACGGCCAGACCTTTACCTTCAAGCTGCGCCATGGCGTGAAATTCCACAATGGCCGCGAGATGACGGCCGACGACGTGAAATATTCGCTCGACCGCGTCACCAATCCGAAGACGCAGAGCCCCGGCGCCGGCTTCTTCGGCTCGATCAAGGGCTATGACGATGTCGCCGCCGGCAAGGCCGAAGGCCTTTCCGGCGTCACCGTCGTCGATCCCTACACGGTGAAGTTCGAGCTGACCCGGCCCGACGCCACCTTCCTGCATGTCATGGCCATCAATTTCGCCCATGTCGTGCCGAAGGAAGAGGTCGAGAAATATGGCGCCGATTTCGGCAAGCATCCGGTGGGCACCGGCGCCTTCAAGCTCGCCGAGTGGACACTCGGCCAACGCATCGTCTTCGAGCGCAATGCGGATTACTGGCACAAGGGCCTGCCGCATCTCGACAAGATCACCTTCGAGATCGGCCAGGAACCGATCGTGGCGCTGCTGCGCTTGCAGAAGGGCGAGATCGATGTGCCCGGCGACGGCATTCCGCCGGCAAAATTCCAGGAGGTGATGGCCGATCCCGAGCAGAAGGCGCGTGTCGTCGAAGGCGGTCAGCTGCACACCGGCTACGTCACCATGAACACCACCATGGCGCCGTTCGACAATGTTAAGGTGCGTCAGGCCGTCAACATGGCGCTCAACAAGGCGCGCATCATCCAGATCATCAACGGCCGCGCCGTGCCGGCCAACCAGCCGCTGCCGCCGTCGATGCCGGGCTACGACAAGGACTACAAGGGTTATCCCTATGACGTAGCCAAAGCCAAGGCGCTGCTGGCCGAGGCCGGTCATGCCGATGGTTTCGACACGCAGCTGTTCGCCATGAACACCGATCCCAACCCGCGCATTGCCCAAGCGATCCAGCAGGACCTGGCGGCGATCGGCATCAAGGCCAGCATCCAGTCGCTGGCGCAGGCCAATGTCATCGCCGCCGGCGGTGACAAGGCCGGCGCGCCGATGATCTGGTCGGGCGGCATGGCCTGGATCGCCGACTTCCCCGATCCGTCGAATTTCTACGGCCCGATCCTCGGCTGCGCCGGCGCGGTGCCCGGCGGCTGGAACTGGTCGTGGTATTGCAACAAGGATCTCGACGCCAAGGCGGCCGAGGCGGATTCGGTGGTCGACCCGGCAAAGGCCGGCGAACGCGACAAGATGTGGAGCGCCATCTACGACAAGGTGATGGAAGACGCGCCCTGGGCGCCGGTCTTCAACGAACAGCGCTTCACCATGAAATCCGCGCGCATGGGCGGCGCCGACAACCTCTATGTCGACCCGGTCCATATCCCGATCAACTACGACAATGTGTACGTAAAAGATGTGCAATAACTGCGACTACACCATCCATGGGCGCCACCACCATTTCGGCTGGGACAATTCCTTTGTCCCGGCCGAGCGGGTGGCGCCCGGCGCGACCATCGAGTTCCAGTGCCTCGATGCCGCCGGCGGCCAGCTGGACGCCGACAGCACGGTTGCCGAAATCGCCAAGCTCGACTTCGCCGGGGTCAACCCGGTGACCGGGCCGATCTTCGTCGAGGGCGCCGAGCCGGGTGACGCGCTCAAGGTGACGATCGAGATGTTCAAACCGTCCGGCTTCGGCTGGACGGCGAACATTCCGGGTTTCGGCCTGCTCGCCGACGACTTCACGGAACCGGCGCTGAACATCTGGAAATACGATGCAGCCGCGCTCGAACCGGCGCTGTTCGGGAAAAACGCGCGCGTACCACTGAAGCCGTTCGCAGGCACCATCGGCAATGCGCCGGCTGAGATGGGGCTTCACTCGGTGGTGCCGCCACGGCGGGTCGGCGGCAATCTCGACATCCGCGATCTCGCTGCCGGCACGACGCTCTATCTGCCGGTTGAGGTGGCCGGCGCGCTGTTCTCGGTCGGCGATACGCACGCCGCACAAGGCGATGGCGAGGTCTGCGGCACGGCGATCGAGAGCCCGATGGACGTCGTGCTCAAGCTCGACCTTGTCAAGGACGCCAGGCTGAAGACGCCGCGCTTCACCACCGCCGGTCCGGTGACGCGCCATCTCGACGCCAAGGGCTATGAGGTGACGACGGGTATCGGGCCGGATCTGATGACCGGCGCCAAGGAGGCGGTGGCGCAGATGGTCGATCTGCTTGCTGGGTGGTATCAGATCGATCCGGTCGAGGCCTATATGCTGGCCTCGGTGTGCGGGGACCTGCGCATCAGCGAGATCGTCGACATGCCGAACTGGGTGGTGTCGTTCTATTTTCCGCGTTGCGTGTTTGAATGACGGTACGTCGGCGCCGCACCCCCACCCCGCTGCTTCGCAGCGACCCTCCCCACAAGGGGGAGGGTAAAGCGCTGCCACCCTACCTCCCCCTTGTGGGGAGGTCGGACCGGACGTCCGGGTGGGGGTCAGCGCCAAGGTTTGTGCGAATGGTGCGACGGAACCAATCCGTCGCAGGGCTCCACCCACAATGACCCTCGCCGACACCCCCGTCCTCTCCATCGCCAACCTCTCGGTCAGCGTGCGCGGCGAGGACGGCGAGCGCAATGTCGTCTCCAACCTGTCGCTGACGCTGGCGCGCGGCGAGACGCTTTGCATTGCCGGCGAATCCGGCTCCGGCAAGTCGATGACCGCGCTGGCGATCATGCAGCTTTTGCCGCAGCCGGCGGCGCGCATTTCGTCAGGCATGATCCGTCTTCGGGATGGGAATCGGGGCGACACCGACCTAGCAACCCTCGACGAACGCCAGATGCGGCGCATTCGCGGCGACCGCATCGCCATGATCTTCCAGGAGCCGATGACCTCGCTCAATCCGGTGCTGTCGATCGGCCGGCAACTGACCGAATCCATCGAAGCGCATACCAGCCTGTCGTCGGCGCAAGCCCGCCAGCGCGCGATCGAGGCGTTGAAGGCGGTGCGCATTTCGGAGGCGGAAAGCCGGCTAAAGCAGTTTCCGCACGAACTCTCCGGCGGCATGCGCCAGCGGGTGATGATCGCCATGGCGCTGGCGATCGAGCCCGACGTGCTGATCGCCGATGAGCCGACGACGGCGCTCGACGTCACCGTGCAAGGCGAAGTGCTGGAGCTGTTGCGCGACCTGCAGCGCCAGCATGGCACCAGCGTCATCCTGATCACCCACGATATGGGCGTGGTTGCCGAAATGGCCGACCGGGTCATCGTCATGCGCGACGGCCGCATGGTCGAAGAAGGCACGACATCGGATATTTTTGCCCGCCCGCAGGCCGACTATACGCGCGAACTGCTGGCTGCCGTGCCGCGCATCGGCAGTGGTGTCGGTCGACAGAAATCCAGGGATGCGATTGACGTCTTGAAGCCGGCCAATGTCGCCGAGGTCAACGACCTGCATGTCCGCTTCGATCTGCGTGGCGGCATCTTTGGCCGGGTCACCCGCCGCGTCCATGCCGTCGAGGGCGTCAGCTTCTCGATCGCGCCCAACGAAACGCTCGCTCTGGTCGGCGAATCCGGCTGCGGCAAGTCGACGACCGCCAAGGCGCTGGCCGGACTGGCGCCGTATAGCGGCGACATCGTCATTGGCGGGCGCAATCTCTCCGGTCTTGGCCGCGACGAGCGCAAGGCGGTGCGCCGTGACGTCCAGATGATTTTCCAGGATCCCTTCGCTTCGCTCGATCCGCGCATGCGCGTCGGCGACCTCGTTGCCGAGCCGCTGGTGATCCATGGCATCGCCTCCAAGGACGAGCGCCGGGAACGGGTGGCGGCGCTGTTCGAGCGTGTCGGCCTGTCGGCCGAACAGATGGAGCTTTACCCGCACGAATTCTCCGGTGGCCAGCGCCAGCGCGTCTGCATCGCCCGAGCGCTGGCGCTACGACCAAAACTGATCATCGCTGACGAAAGCGTCTCCGCGCTCGACGTCTCGGTGCAGGCGCGTGTGCTCGATTTGCTGAAGGAATTGCAGCGCGAATTCGGCGTCGCCTATCTCTTCATCTCGCACGACATGGCGGTGGTCGAGAACATTTCCGACCGCGTTGCCGTCATGTATCTCGGCCAGATCGTCGAGATGGGCACGCGCGACCAGGTGTTTTCCAACCCGCGCCATCCCTATACGAGGCGGCTGATCGAAGCGGTGCCGGTGCCCGATCCGGCCCAGCGCAGAAGCCGCTTCGCGCGCCTCGACCAGGAGATACCGAGCGCCACCCGCAGGATCGGCGAGGCGCCGCTGAAGCTGGCTCTGAACGATGTCGGCAACGGCCATCTGGTTGCTGTAGAAAGCTGAGCCGCACTGGCTGGCGATTGCAGCTTTACCTTGTTAAGCACAACCAAGACTTGTCATCTCGGGTTTACCACGCCTTAGGTAGATGACGGCCACTATACGGTCGGCGTTCTTGCCCTGGGGGAAAACAGTGCTCAAGGCGGTTCTGCAGCTGCTGCCGGGTCGGTTCATGGATGTGCGCATGCGCGTATCCGCCGACTACGAGACGCGTGTCGTGGAGCGGCCCGGGCGCTGGATGAAGGCGGCCGAGCTGGAGCAGTTGAGCAGCGATCTGCGGCTGGTGGCGTCGAAGACGCTGAAAGTCGGCAGCCTGACCTACGGTGTGTTTTCCGGTGACCGCAGCCGGCTGGAACATTCCATCATCACCATTGTCTACCGGCGCAGCGACCGGCAGCCGATCGCCTTCAACGCGCTGGCGCTGATGGAGATCTCGCTGGCCGGCAAGCCCTATGAAGTCTTGCACCTCGGTCTGGTCATGATCGATTCCGACGAGCGCAGCCGCGGGCTGAGCTGGATCCTCTACGGCCTGACCTGCTTCCTGATGTTCCTGCGCAACCAGCTGCGGCCGATCTGGATTTCCAATGTCACCCAGGTACCCGCTGTCGTCGGCATGGTCGCGGAGGCGTTCAGCAATGTGTTCCCAGGACCGCATGCCGGCGCGCGCCGCTCGCTTACCCATGTGCTTCTGGCGCGGCAGATCATGGCGCGCCATCGCCATGTCTTCGGTGTCGGCCCCGAAGCGGGTTTCGACGAAGAGCGTTTCGTCATCACCAATGCCTATACGGGCGGCTCGGACGATCTGAAGAAAACCTTCGACGAGACGGCCAAGCACCGCGAGGAGACCTTTAACGAGTTCTGCCGCAAGGAACTCGACTACGGGCGCGGCGACGATGTGCTGCAGATCGGCCAGATGAGCGAGCTTCCAGTCGGCGCGCACCTTTCTCGCCGACACGGTTCCGCGCCGCTCGCTTGCAGCACTTGCCGTGGCCGGCGCGGCCGCCACGCTGCAGCGGCTGGTGCTGCCGGTGGTTCACTGGGCCGATAGCACCCGCCAATGGAATGTGCTGAGACCATGGACACGCTGATGGCTTCATTCGTGGCGTCTCGGTTTATCCGCAAGCTGATGGCAGCCGGCCGATGATGAACCTCGACGGCACGCTCGTCGCCGACACCATCACCTCGCTAGCGGCGCTGGTTGGCCTGCTTGTCGTGATATCGATCATAGGCGGGCGCGACACGGGCGATCCGCTGTCGCGGCGCTTTCTATTCGGCCTCAAGGTGCTGGCAGTGCTGCTTGCCTGCCGCATCCTCGACTGGACCACGGGTCTTGCCTTTTTCCGGTTCGTCACCATCACGGCGGCGGGTCTGCTGCCGCTGGCCGCACTGCTGCTGACCGAAGGCCTGCTGCGCCGGCACGCGCCGTTCGCTCTCAAATTGTTCGCCGCCGGCGGTGCCCTGCTGTTCTTCCTTCTGGCGCCGATCCCGGCACGTTTCGCTGAACCATGGCGAATGGCGGTACTACTTGCCTTCCAGTTCGGAGGTTTTCTCGCCATCGGCTGGCTGGTGATGACGCGCGATCGCGACAGCCTGTCGGCGGCCGAAAACCGCACGGTCGAGCGCATGGCGCTGTCGCTGCTGTTGATCATTCCGTTCATGGTCACCGACTACCGGCCCGGCCTGTTCGAAGTGCCGGTTCGGCTTGGCGGCATCGCCATCCTGTTCCTGTGCTGGCTGACGATCGGCCTTGGACGCGCCAGCCTCGGCCATCGCGACACGATCGGCGCCTTTACCGTGATTACGCTGAGCTCGGTTTTCGCCGGGCTGGCGCTGGGCGGCATCGACGATCTCGGCTGGCGCGGCAGTGTGCAGGGCGTGGTGATCGTGCTGTCGGCGACGCTGCTGGCAGTCATCTACAATGACAGCGTCAGCCTCACCGCGGAGAAGCGCCGCGACTCGTTGCTGAAGCATATGGCCGAGGGCGACCTCACCGATTCGGCGCGCTTCCTGCGCGGCCTGCAGAGCCATATTCTTGTCGACGGTGCGCTGATCCTGCCGGCAGCCGACCTCGGTGATTTCGACCTGAAGGTGCTGGCCCGTGCACTAGAGCAGGAGCCCGTGCGCTCGCTCGCCGATACGCAGCCGGGGGCGCCAGTCGACCAGGATATACGCGAGCAGCTGGCCTGGCTGTTCGAGAAATTTGAGGCGACCCATGTGCTGCTGGCGACGCTCGAGCCGTTGACCGTGGTGGCGCTCAACATGCCGGCGCTGGCATCGTCGCCGGGCGTGGAAATGGAGCTGCGGGCAGTCCAGCGCATGGCGATGCTGATCTCGCAGCGGCATGCGAAGGGTTGATCATACTGAACGGGCCGGCTCTTGCGTCGGCCCGTTGCCGTAGCCGGGTCAGGCGGCCTTGGTCTTCAAGGCCTCTTCGTCGCGCACCATTTTTGTCACGGCGGCGAAGTCGAGCTTGCCGGAGCCAAGGACCGGTACCTTTGAGACCACCCGCACTTCGGCCGGGACCATCAGGTCCATGGCGCCGTTGGCCTTGGCGTAGGCGAGGAATTCCGCTCGTGTGGCGCCGGATGCCTCAGTGATGAGGATCAGCTTTTCGCCCTTGCGCGCGTCGGGCACCGTGGCGACCGCCGACAGCGAGCCCTTCCACAATTCGCCGGCCAGCGCTTCGACAGCGGCGAGCGAGATCATCTCGCCGCCGATCTTGGCGAAGCGCTTGGCGCGGCCGCGAATGGTGATGAAGCCGCCTTCGTCGATAGCGACGACGTCGCCCGTATCATGCCAGCCGTCCTCCAGCGGTTCGAGCACGCCGGGCTTCTCGGCCCGGAGATAACCGGCCATGACATTGGGGCCGCGCACGAACAGCCGGCCGCCTTCGTCGACGCCGGGGACGGGATCGAGGCGGTATTCCATGCCGGGCATGATCTTGCCGACGGTTCCAGAGCGATTGTACATCGGCGTGTTGATGGAGATCACCGGCGCCGTCTCGGTGACGCCATAGCCCTCGAGTATGCGGACGCCGAACTTCTCCATATAGGTCATGCGCGTCGCTGTCTTGACCGGCTCCGCGCCGGCAAAACAATAGCGTATCGAGCGGAAGTCGTAGGGGTGCGCGGTGCGGGCATAGCCGGAGAGGAAGGTGTCGGTGCCGAAGATGATCGTCGCGTTCGAGCCGTAGATCAGTTCCGGCACGAGGCGGTAGTGCAGCGGCGAGGGGTAGAAATAGACCGGCACGCCGGAGATCAACGGCAGCACCGTGCCCGCGGTCATGCCGAAGGAGTGGAAGATCGGCAGCACGTTGAACACCTTGTCGCCCGAATGGAAGTCGATACGCGACGCCGCCTGGGCGGCGTTGGCCAGGATGTTGCGGTGGGTCAGAACGACGCCCTTCGGCGTGCCTTCCGAACCCGAGGTGAACAAGATCACCGCCGCATCGCCGGGCTTGCGTTTCGCGCGCGGCGTCGACTTGCGCAGCAAGCCGAGCAGCTTATCCTTGAGACTGATGGTCTTTCTGAGATCGTCGAGCCACACGATGTCGACCGAGCGACCGAGTTCCTCGACTACAGCGCCGAGCTTTGCCTGTTCGACGAACGCGCGGGACGTCAGCACGGTGCGGACTTCGGCGGCCTTGCAGGCGGACAGAATATTGGCAGCACCTGCGGTGAAGTTCATCATCGCCGGAACCTTGCCGGCGGACATGACGCCGAGCAGCGTCGCGCAAGAGCCGTTGGCGTTGGGCAGCATGATGCCCAGCGTCTGCTGGTCGGCATAAAGGTTCTGGAACTTCTCACCAAGCACGGCGGCAGCCGTGAGCAGCTTGCTGTAGCTGAGAGAACCGGTGACCGGATCCTGAACTGCGAGCTGATTCATGCCGCGTTCGTTCGCCGTCTCGATGATCTTTTCCAGTACGGTCTTGTCGATGTCCTGGGTGCGGAAAACGAGATCCGACATCACCTGGTAGAGCGCGGAACCCGCCGCGGCG
The DNA here is from genome assembly GCF_040318265.1 of Mesorhizobium sp. M1252. Classification (NCBI taxonomy): domain Bacteria; kingdom Pseudomonadati; phylum Pseudomonadota; class Alphaproteobacteria; order Hyphomicrobiales; family Phyllobacteriaceae; genus Mesorhizobium; species Mesorhizobium sp. M1252. Next base: position 18,201 of record NZ_JAMYLX010000031.1, read on the forward strand.
CGGCGCTTGCGGCCCTTCAGCTCCTGCGGCACCTCGAGCTTGACCGGTTCCAGAATGGTCACCTTGACCTTCGGGAACAGGCGGCGGCGCACATGCTGCGAGCTCAGTCGCGAGAAGTAGGTCTTCTCCAGCCCGTCGATGCGCACCGGCACAACCATCGAGCCGGTCTTGTCGGCAACCATGGCGGCGCCGTCATAGACCTTCATCAGGCCGCCGGTCACGGTGATGCGTCCCTCCGGGAAGATCACCAGCGGGTCGCCGCCCTGCACGATCTTGATCAGCGTGCGGGTCGACATCGGCTTGGCCGGGTTGAGCGGCAAAGCGCGGGCAAGTTTCATGAACGGCTTCATCCACCAAGCCTGGGCAATGGTGTAGTCGATGGCGAAGACCGGTTCCTCATCGGTCAGCGTCAAGGCGAGCGGACCGTCGAGGAAGCTGACATGGTTGAGCGCCAGGATCGGCGCCTTGCCGGCCGCCTTGAGGTTTTCCATGCCCTCGACTTCGAGGCGCAGGAAAGCGCGAAACAGGATGGAGACGAAGTCACGGAAGGGGTTCGTCGGCAAATATTTCAGCATCAGCCAGGCGGCAATCGCATTGGCCGCGACGAGGCCGAACAGGATGCCGCCGGTCGAGACCTTCGTCTGGATCAGGGCCATGATGATGCCGCCGCCAGTCATGAAGCCGGCATTGACGATACTGACGGCGGCGACGACCCGGGCGCGCCGCGCTTCGGGCGACCAGGCCTGCACGGCGGCGAAGGTCGGCACCACCAGGAAAGCGGCTGCAATGGCCATGCCGGCGAGGTCGATGGCGACGCGGACCGTGTTTGGGCCGGCGAAGAACGCGCCAAGGGTTTCCGCCTGGGGCGACGGCGTCATGCCGGAGATGGTCCAGGCGAGATGCAGGCCGAACAGGGCGAGCAGCGCCGTGCCGACCGGTGCCGGCAACAGCACGATGCGGCCCTGCGACATCCAGGCGGCGATGGCCGAACCGATGGCGATCGAGACGGCGAACACGGCGAGGTAGACGGTGACGGCCATTTCGTTGCCGCCGAGCGAATCCTTGATCAGCACCGGCAGGAGCGAGAGCACGATGGCGCCGATCAGCCAGAACCACGACGTCATCAGGCCGGCGCGCCAGATGCGTGTGTCGGTGCGCAATTCGGCGACCTGGCGCCAGGTCGAGCGGAAGATGTTCTTGTCGATGACAAGGTCGGGCGCCGCCGAACCGGTGGACGGGATGTAGCGGCTGACGAGCCAGCAACCGACGGCGAGCGCCATCATGATCGGTCCGAACACCGCGACACCGATGCCATCGGCGGAAACGACGCCGCCGGCTATGGTGCCGCCGAGAATCGCGGCAAACGTAGCTGACTCGATCCAGGCGTTGGCCTTGGGCAGTTCCTTGCGTTCGAGGTGATCGGGCAGGATGCCGTATTTGATCGGTCCGAACAGCGCCGAGATGATGCCGAACATCAACAGCGCCGTCATCAGCACGGGAATCGACGACAGGGCGATGCCGACGACGGAGACACCCGCCGCGGCGATCTCGGCGAATTTCAGACGCTTGGCTATGAGAGCCTTGTCGAAGCGGTCGGCGAGCTCGCCGCCGAGCGCCGACAGGAGCAGGAAGGGGGCCATGAAGACGGCGCCCGCCAAGGTGACCAGTGATGCCGCCTGGTCCGCCGCCAGCGTGAACAGAATAAGGAACACCAGCGTGTTCTTGAGGAAATTGTCGTTGAAGGCGGACAGGAACTGCGTCCAGAACAAGGGCGCAAAGCGCCTGGACGTCATCAGATGAGCTGTCGGTCGGTTGATCGGGGCGATTTCCATAGCGGCGACTTCCATTGGGCAAGACCGATTAAAATCCTGGCTGGATTGATCAGCGGTCTTGCGCGTTGAGCCTTGTTTAGCGGGAACCCGGTTACACTTCGTTACTGCGGCTGACTTCCATCAGCAACTTCTCGGTCTTGGCGTCTTCCAGCCGGTTGATGAAGCGGCTTGCCTCTTCCGAGTCGCGCAGTGTCTTGGTGATGGTGATCGAGGTGTGCACGAGCATGATGGCGGCCATGGCATAAAACCCCTTGGCGGCGAAGCTCGCCTCCATGAAGTAGATGCCGCCGGCCATCATTGTGGCGGCAACGGCGAAACTGGCCATGGTGAAGGTCTTCCAGGCGCTTGAGTCCTTGGGGGAATAGGTGTTCGGGGTCATCGATATGGTCCTTTCGTTTCAAGGTCAGGTTGGTTGGGCGTGGGTCTGTTTCAGGCTGGATACAATCAGGCTGGATACCATCAGGCCGGATACAATCAGACTGGATAACAATCAGGCCGGCTTGGTCATGGTCTTCGTGAGCCGTTCGAGCACGGCGTCGGCGCTGCTTCTCAGCGGCGCACCGCAGCCGGCGGCCGCAAGCTTCTCTGAGACGGCGGCAGGATCGCCCGACTGTTCCATCTCGGTCATGGCGGCCGCGGTGGCGTCGATCTGCTTTTGCCTGGTGCGCAGGCGCAGCAGCGTCTCCTCGGCGTCCCTGAGCGCCGACAGGCTGGAGCCGGGCGCGCTTTCTCGCAGGCGCTGGGTCGAGTCGACCGCGGCAACGATGCGCTGGCCGCGCTGCAATTCGCGCAGGCGCATTTCGGAGACGCGGATGATCCGCTTGAGACGCTCGATCTCGGTGTCGAAGCTTTTCTGCGCCTCGGCGGAGGCGTCGCGTTCGGCTTCCAGCATGGCGATGGTTTCGGCGGCTTCGCGGGCCAGTTCATTCTGTCCCTGCTCGATGGCGGCGATCGTGCGCTTCTCCAAATCGTCGATGCGGAGGACAAGCTTCTTGAACTGCGCGACTTCCTGTTCGTTCTGGGCGATGGCAATTGCAACCGCCCGGCGGGCGGCCGCGATAGCGTCGGCGCAATCGCGGATCTGCTGGCGCAGGATTATCAGCGCGTTGCGGTCGACGACCGCCTCGGCGGCTTCGTAGCTTCGGCCGCGAACGAGAGCAAAAAACTGTTTCAACATTTCCGTTTCTCCTCTATGAACGTTGTTCATGAGGCAAAGTAGCACATTGTGAACGGCGTTCAAGGAGAAAATGAACGGTGTTCATGATTGCGCATAAGAGAAGGTTAATGACCGCAAAACGGGACGCCAAACGCGAGGACCTCAAAGGCAGGCTGATCGAGGCCGCGCAAGCGCGCATCCAGTCCTCGGGGCTCGCCGGTCTGCGTGCGCGCGACATCACGGCCGATGCCGGCTGCGCGCTGGGCGCGCTCTACACCGCCTTCGCCGACCTGGACGAGCTCATCCTGCACGTCAATTCGATCACACTGGCCAGGCTGGGGGCGGCCCTGCAGCAAGAGGCGACCGGCGTCGCCGAGCCTAGGGCAAGGCTGAAGGCGCTGGCCAAGGCCTATCTCGGCTTCGCCCGCGACAACCGCATGGCGTGGAAGGCGCTGTTCGAGCACCGTATGGCGCCAGGCGTGGCGGTGCCCGAATGGCATCTGGCCGAACATGCGGTGCTGATCCAGCATCTGGTTGAGCCGCTGGCCCAGCTGCTCCCGGCGGCGGCAACGCCGGAGCTTTTGGCCCGCGCGCGCACGCTGTTCTCCGCCGTGCATGGGATCGTCGCCCTCTCGCTCGAAGGCCGTTTCATTGGCCTGGCGTCCACCGATCTCGAAAGTGAGCTGCTGGGTTTCGTCGGCACGCTGGTGAGCGGACTGGAGACGGAAAGGGAATGAACTGCTGCGATCGGCTCTTGCCTCACGGCACTCTGCCCTTATGAAGATCGTGGCGCGAATTGCCGGTTGATCCAGGCCGGCTGAGACTGTTGGGGGATACCCGGTGACAATCGATCAGAACCGTCGGTTTCGACCCGAAATACAAGGGTTGCGCGGACTGGCCGTCGCTCTGGTCGTCGTCTTTCACCTGTGGCCCCATGCTCTTCCCGGCGGATATATCGGCGTCGACGTCTTTTTCGTCATCTCTGGCTATCTGATCACCGGGCTGCTGGCGCAGATGGCGCTGCGCGACGGTCGGATTTCACTGATCGAATTCTACTCGCGACGGGTGCGACGATTGTTGCCGGCAGCAACCCTGGTGCTGCTGGTCGCATTGCTGGGCACGCTGCTTTTCATCTCAAAGGCGCGCTGGGAGGAAATAGGCAACCAGATCGTGGCGAGCGCTCTTTATGTCGAGAACTGGCGGCTGGCCTCGATTGCGGTCAGCTATCTCGAGGCCGACACCTTGCCGAGCCCGGTGCAACACTACTGGTCGCTTTCCATCGAAGAGCAGTTCTACATCGCCTGGCCGTTGGTGATGATCGGCGTGATCTGGCTGGCGCGCCGCCGTGACCTTCCGCTGAGGGCCTGCTTGATCGGGGCGTTGTCGGTCATTTTCGCGGCATCACTTGTTGCCTCTGTCGTTTTGACGGCGACGGATCCGGCCCAGGCCTATTTCGTCAGCCATACCCGCCTGTGGGAATTGGCGCTGGGTGGTCTGCTGGTGCTGACCGAACACCAGTTTCGACTGGCGGCACTCACTAGACAGTGGCTGGCGATCGCCGGCATCCTGGGCATCGTTGCGTCCGCCTTGCTGTTTTCCGCTGCAACTCCATTTCCCGGCGTCATTGCGTTGTTGCCGACCTTGGCCACAGTGCTGGTCATCCTGGCTGGCGAGGTTGGAGTCGGCCGGTTTCGTGGGCTCGATTCGTTGCCACTTCGTTTCATCGGCGATCGCTCCTACTCGGTCTATCTATGGCATTGGCCGCTGATCACCATCTTCCAGGCGCAGGGTCATTCGCTGACCCTTGCCGGCGGTTTCGGCCTGATTGCGGCGACCCTGTTTCTATCGGATCTGTCCTATCGATATGTTGAGCAGCGCTACCGGCAAGCTCGGGGCGGCGCCTGGCGGAAGCCGCTGGGATACGGCACCGCGGCAGTTCTCACATGCGTGGCCGCATCCGGCAGCCTGCTGCTCTTTCTGAAGACCGAACGCATCGACACCGCGCTGATCGGCACGCCTTCCTACCCTGGGCCCGCCGCTCTCGTCTCCGGCGCCGTGGTCCCGGACGGTGTGAACCTTCTGCCGCCGCTGGCCCGGCTGAGGCGGGACGTGCCGGTCGTGTATGCAAGGAAGTGCCACCAGGAGGAAAGCTCGGAGCCCAAACGATGCTCTCTAGGCGATCCCACGGGTGCGAAAACAATGGTTCTGGTGGGAGATTCTCATGCAGCCCAGTGGGTGCCGGCTCTGGACAAGATCGCAAAGGACCGCAACTTCAAACTGGTTACCTTTACAAAATCCGCCTGCCCATTCACCCGCGTGGCCATCACGGCGGATGGCAAACCCAACATCTTATGCGCGCAGTGGCACGAAAAGGTGCTGGCCGAGATCCTAAAGCTGAAACCGGATCTGATCTTCACCAGCCAGTCCAATTACGGAGCGGTTCAGCAAGACGTGATGATCAAGGGGCTGCGAAGTCTCTGGGGCGGGCTGACGGACGCCGGCTCGCAAATCGTTGCCATCCGCAACACGCCCTATATGAAATTCGACCCGGGCGAATGCCTGAGTTCGACGCCAACGAAATGCGTCACCAAACTGAGCGATATTGAGCGGAGCAACGTGTTGGCGCTCGCCGCGGAGGGACAGAAAAATGTGCGCGCTATCGATATGGTCGATGCGATTTGCGGGCCGCAACTATGCCCGGCAGTTGTCGGCAACATCATCGTCTGGCGGGACAGTCATCATCTGACCGCCAGCTACTCGCTTGCCCTGGCGCCCTATCTCGCAGCGAAGACGGGGCTTTGACGAGACGTCTCGGAAGTCAGATGTGTCGACAGGCACGAAAAATCCGCTGGTGGAGCTGAGGAGGATCGAACTCCTGACCTCGTCATTGCGAACGACGCGCTCTCCCAGCTGAGCTACAGCCCCGTCCAGCGGATGGCGCATTTATCGAAGGCTGCGGTTTCCTGTCAAGACGAAACGGCTCACCAAGATAGCGGCATGGCGCACTTGGGAAAGCGGGTCTTGCCGGTTCCGGATGCAGTGGCTACATGTCGTGCGTTCGCAAGGAGCTACTGATGGTCGCCGTCTTTTACACGCTGCATGCCGCACTAAGTATCTATTGGTGGATCATAATCGGCGCGGCCATCTTCTCGTGGCTTTACGCCTTCAACGTCGTCAATTCACGCAATCAGCTCGTCAACTCCATCGGTACCACGCTCTATCGACTGACCGAGCCGGCTTTGCGACCGATTCGCCGCCTTCTGCCCGACCTCGGCGGTGTAGACATTTCACCAATCATTCTGCTTTTGGCGCTGACATTTATCAGCATGTTCTTGAACTACACCGTTCAGCCGATGTTCGGCATCGGGCCGATGTGACCTCTGCCACCAGCTTGCCGTACCGTCTGCGCGAGGACGGCATCGACCTGTTCGTGCGGCTGACGCCCAAGGCAGCGGTGGACAGGCTCGAAGGCGCGGAGACGGCGGCCGACGGGCGCTGCCACCTAAAAGCCCGCGTGCGCGCCGTGCCGGAGAATGGCGCCGCCAATCAAGCATTGCAAAGACTTGTCGCCAAGGCGCTGGGCGTTCCTGCATCGGCGGTGTCGGTCGTTGCTGGCGCCACCGCTCGCATGAAGACGCTGCGCATGCTCGGCGACCCGGCGGTGCTGGTGACGAGCATCAAGGCGATCGCCGGCTAATCCCCCAGCGGCAATTTGGGATCATCGACCTTCAGCGTGTTCACGCTCTGCTTGATGCGGCGCAGGTTTTCGAGAACCCTGGGTCCGCGCGTCTCGGCCACGGAGGTGACGATCATGTCGACGATCGACAGCAGAGCATAGCGCGACGAGGTCGGCTTGTAGATGTTGCCGTCCTCCAGCGACTGGAACTGGATGACGGTATCGGCGGCCTTGGCGAGCGCTGATTCCGGCGGGGTTACGGCGATGGTGGTGGCGCCATATTGCTGGGCGACCTGCACGGCGTCGATGACCGATCGCGCATAGCCGGACACCGAGAACGCGATCAACGTCGTCTCCGATGTGGCGACCGCGGCATACATGCGCTGCAACTGCCCGTCGATCTGCGCCAGCACCGGCACGCCCAGCCTAAACAGCCGGTTCTGCATCTCGGTCGCCATCATCGAGGAAATGCCACCGGAGCCGATGCACAGCACATTGCCCGAACTGACGATGCGCGCGGCCACGCCCACCAGCGTCTTCATGTCGAGGTTTTCGCTGGCGCGCTGGATGGCGGCGATTGCCGCTTCGGTGATGGCCGACGCAATGCGCTGCTCGCGCGCGTCCCGGTTCAGCGGTTCGGGCGATAAATACTGGCCGCCAATGGCGATCGCCTGCGCCAGGTAGAATTTGAAATCGCGCAGACCCTCGCAGCCGAGATTGCGGCAGAAACGGGTGACCGTCGGCTCGCTGACGCCGACGCGCGCGGCAATCTCGGAGATTGCCGCCTTGGAGGCGAAGTCGAGATCGGTCAGCACGAGGCCGGCCAGGCGGCGGTCCGATTTGGTGCCGTCCTGCGACATCAGCTGCAGGCGCGTGATGATGTCGGCCGGCGTTTTCATTTCTGGGTTGTCGTCTTCATAGCGCTGCCTTCATAGCGGCAGGCCTGTTGCCGTGTCGAACAGATGAATGTTGCCCGGCGCGACGGAGACCGGCAGCATTTCGCCGGGCTTGACCTGAACCCGGTCGCGGAATACGGCGCGCACCGTGTCAGCGCCGATGGCGCCATAGACATGGGTTTCCGAGCCGGTCGGCTCGACGACGTCGACCTTGATCGCCATCGCGTCGACAGCCTCGCCGATGACGAAGTGTTCGGGCCGTATGCCGGCCTCGACCGTGCTGCCAGCCGGCACCGTCTTGCTGCCGAGCGCCAGTCGCCCTCCGCCGGCCGATTCGAACCAGCTTTTCTCGGGCGTCGTCTTCAGGGCGCCGGAGACAAAACTCATCGACGGCGAGCCGATGAAGGAGGCGACGAATTTGTTGGCGGGGCGGTCGTAGAGTTCCAGCGGTGCGCCGACCTGCTGGATCTTGCCGCGATCCATCACCACGATGCGGTCGGCCATGGTCATGGCCTCGATCTGGTCGTGGGTGACGTAGACGATGGTCGATTTCAGCCGCTGGTGCAGCGCCTTGATCTCGGTGCGCATCTGCACGCGCAGTTGCGCGTCGAGATTGCTGAGCGGCTCGTCGAACAGGAACACCGAGGGTTCGCGCACGATGGCGCGGCCCATGGCGACGCGCTGGCGCTGGCCGCCCGACAACTCCCGGGGATAGCGGTCGAGATAGGAGAACAGGTTGAGGACGCCGGAGGCCTTTTTCACCTTGTCGTCGATTGCCGTGCGGCTTTCGCCGCGGATCTTTGGGCCGAAGCCGATATTGTCGGCCGCTTTCAGATGCGGAAACAGCGCATAGGACTGAAAGACCATTGCAATATTGCGCTGCTGTGGCGGCAAATCGTTGGCGCGCATTCCGCCGATCAAGAGGTCGCCTGAGGTGATCGGCTCCAGCCCGGCCAGCATGCGCAGCAAGGTCGACTTGCCGCAGCCGGAAGGGCCGACCAGCACGACGAACTCGCCGCTCTTGATGTCGAGGCTGATGTTTTCGAGGATCTTGTGGCGTCCGAAGGATTTCGACAGGTCGCGGAACTCGACATCGGTCATGGTCAGGCTCCCAATATGTCGTCGATGAAGGGCAGGAAGCCGGCGGTCAGTCCAGCGTCGACCGGCACCACCGCGCCGGTTATCCCCGATGCGCGATCCGAAACAAGGAAGGCCACTGCTTCGGCCACTTCCGTGGCGTCGACGATGCGGCCGAGCGGATAGAGCCGTTTGAGCTTGCCGAGAACATCCGGGTTCTTGGCCAGCCGATGGTCCCATGCGGCGGTGCGGATCGAGCCGGGGCAGACGACATTGGCGCGCAGCCCGTTGCGGCCGAGTTCCACAGCGATCGCTTTGGCATAGGCATTGATGCCGGCCTTGGCTGCGGCATAGGCCGGGTTGCCGAAATGGGCGATGGCGTTGACGGAAGAGATGAAGACGACGCTGCCCGAACCGCGCGCGGCCATCGCCTTGATCAGTGGATCGGCGAACAGCATCACCCCGGTCAGATTGAGGTCGAGCTCGTGCTCAATCTTATCGGGTGTCAATGCGGCAAGCGTCTCTGCGCGCGTCCAGCCGGCATTGTTGATCAGCATGTCGGGAACGCCATCTTTCTCAAGGATCGCTGGTATCGCCGCCTCGATGGAAGCCCGGTCGAGGAGGTCGAAGGCGTGACGCGACGCCAGGTGTGGGCTGCGCAACGCATCTTGCGACTGGTCGCAGCCGACGACCCGCGCGCCTCGTTCGGCCAGCAGCGCCACAATAGCCGAGCCGAGCCCGCCGCCGGCGCCGGTCACCAGCACGGTCTTGCCCGCGAATTCGGCCGTTGAAACCACCCTGCGCGCCTCCCTGGGATCTACGATAGTCGGAAACGCTATTTTAAGAAATGTAATTAAGCAACAGGATAATCCGCTTGCACAGCGCGAAATCATGGATAATGTAGGAAAGTCACATAAAGCCTTGGCCGCCCCAAAGCCGCAAGAGTGCAGACGCAATCAAAAGGGAGAGATCGAATGAAGCTTGCAAAATGGACTGTCGGCCTGATGGCCGGAATGAGCCTGCTCGCCCTGGCCGCGCAGGCAGATGCCGGCGAGGTGCGCGTAACCGTCGCCGAATACAGCGCCAAGACCGGCCCGTATTTCGAAGCGGTGAAAAAGGAATTCGAGGCAGCCAACCCGGGTATCACCGTCAAGTTCGAAGTTGTGCCGTGGGACGTGCTGCTGCAGAAGCTGACCACCGACATCACGGCCGGCACCAATGCCGACCTGTCGATCATCGGCACCCGCTGGCTGATCGATTTCGTCCAGCAGGATGTCGCCGAGGCGCTCGACGGCTACATCAAGCCAGACTTCAAGGACCGCTTCATCGACACCTTCCTGTCGCCGTCGATCATGGAGGGCAAGACCTATGGCCTGCCGATCGCGGCCTCGGCGCGCGCCATGTACTACAACAAGGAATTGTTCGAGAAGGCCGGAATCGCCAACCCGCCGGCAACCTGGACCGAGTTGCAGGAGGATGCGCGCAAGATCAAGGCGCTGGGCACCGGCACGTTCGGCTTCGGCCTGCAGGGCAAGGAGATCGAGACCGACGTCTATTACTATTATGCGATGTGGTCGCAAGGCACCGAGATCCTCAACAAGGACGGCACGTCGGGCCTCGGCACGCCGGGCGCGCTCGAAGCCGCCAAGCTTTACAAGTCGATGATCGACGAAGGCCTGACGGAACCCGGCGTCACCTCCAACAACCGCGAGGACGTCCAGAACCTGTTCAAGCAGGGCAAGGTCGGCATGATGATCACCGCGCCCTTCCTGTCCAACCAGATCAAGGACGAGGCGCCGAACCTGAAATATGGCATGGCCGCTATCCCCGCCGGACCGACCGGCGCGCGCGGCACGTACGGCGTCACCGATTCCATCATCATGTTCAAGAATTCCAAGAACAAGGATGAGGCCTGGAAGCTGCTCGACTTCCTGTTCACCACCGAACAGCGCGCCAAGTTCACGCAAGGGGAAGGCTTCCTGCCGGTGAACAAGGAAGAGGCCAAGATGGACTATTACGTCAACAATGCCGATCTGGCAGCGTTCACCGCGCTGCTGCCCGACGCCCGCTTTGCACCGGTCATCCCCGGCTGGGAAGAAGTCGCCCAGATCACCTCGGATGCCATGCAGAAGATCTATCTCGGCGGCGACCCCGAGGCAGGCTTGAAGGAAGCGGCTGCCAAGGCCAACGCCGTGATCAAGAAATAGGGCGTATCTCCCTGCGCCCGGCGCGCCCCACGGGGCGCGCCACACTTCCTCTCCCTCCGGAGGGGGGAGAGGTGGCTCGGCGAAGCCGAGACGGAGTGGGGGAACCACCTGGCAACCGCCGCGAACGGACATAGGAAGGGCAATAGGGGCAAACATCACCTCGCCTTGCGCCCCAAGGGTCGACATCCACTCCGTCGCGCGCCCCCCCCAACAGCTCACCGTGCCGCCACCCACCCGCGAGAACCG
>NZ_JAMYLX010000032.1:0-25563 GCF_040318265.1 Mesorhizobium sp. M1252
AGAAAGCTTGACCCCAGCACTCCGGTGCTCAGGTTCTCCTGGCTGCCGGATGCGCACGTCTGCGGTCTTCACCGGATGCGTACGGCATCATCGCCAATGCCAGCGGCTTTTCGGACGGACTGAACCGCGAGGCAGCAGCGCACGTCGCCGGCTGGCTGTACCTGGCCTTCGTGCCACTCGGCATTGTCGGTTGCCTGGCGGCGTTGAAGATGGCTTTGGCGGCACGCCGGCCGCAACTGGCGCCAGGCTGAGGGCACGGCCGATCGAGAATTTGGCGACAGCATTCCGCCGGCGCTGTCGGCGTCAAATGCCCTCGGCCACAAGGCTGCTTGCAAGACCATGGCCTGCCCGATTGCGGAACCGGCGGCCGCTCAGGCTTGCAAACGCTCGGCGATGAGCGCGGCGAGCCGCGCCGCCACCTCGCCCTTGCCCATCTCAGGCCATTCCTCGACACCGTCCTTCGAGACGATGCGCACCTTATTGCGGTCGCCGCCCATGACGCCGGTGGGGCCGACGCCGCTTTCATGCGAGACATCGTTGGCGACAATGAAATCGGCGCCCTTCTTCTTCAGCTTGGCCTCGGCATTCGCAATCAGGTCCTGCGTCTCGGCGGCGAAGCCGACAACCAGCCCCGGCCGTTGCCCGTGATGACCGACACTGGCGAGAATGTCGGGGTTTTCGACCATTTGCAGCGCCGGTGGGCCCTGGCCCGCCACCTTCTTGATCTTCTCGCCGGCCGTGCCAGCGGTGCGCCAGTCGGCGACGGCAGCTACGAAGACCGCGGCGTCCGCCGGCAACAACTGTTCGACGGCCGCCTTCATCTCGGCCGCGGTCTCGACATGTGTCGTCACAACGCCGGCCGGATCGGCAATGCTGACCGGACCGGAGATCAGGCGTACATCCGCGCCCAGTCTTGCCAGCGCTGCCGCAATCGCATGGCCCTGCTTGCCCGAAGAGCGGTTGGCGATGTAGCGCACCGGGTCGATCGGCTCATGCGTCGGCCCCGAGGTGACGATGATCCTGCGGCCGGCCAGCGGCTTCGGCCTGCTGTCGAGCAGTGCCTCGATCACTGCCACGATCTCCAGCGGCTCGGCCATGCGGCCCTCGCCCGCCTCGTTGCTTTCCGCCATCTCGCCCTTGGCCGGGCCGACGAAGGCGATGCCATCCTTGGCGAGCGTCGCCCGGTTGCGGCTCGTCGCGGCATGCGACCACATTTTCGGGTTCATCGCCGGCGCCATCAGCACCTTCTTGTCGGTGGCGAGCAGCACCGTCGAGGCCAGATCGTTGGCATGGCCGTTGGCGAGCTTGGCCATCAGGTCGGCGGTGGCCGGCGCCACCACCAAGAGGTCGGCCTCGCGCGACAGGCGGATATGGCCGACATCGTGCTCGTCATTGCGGTCGAACAGTTCGGTGAAGACATGGTCGGCCGAAAGCGCGCCGACCGAAAGCGTGGTGACGAATTCCTGCGCGGCCGATGTCATCACCACGCGCACGCCAGCACCGCGCTCGCGCAGCCGGCGGATCAGGTCGAGCGCCTTGTAGGCGGCGATGCCGCCGCCGATGATCAGCAGGATGCGCTTGCCGTCGAGGGTTTTGTGCGTTTTTGTGGATTGACCTCGCTGGGGCAGATCGATGTCAAAACCTCCATGAGGCTCAACCAGGCGGCGGATTGTTGCATAGAGGGTTTCGCTCGCGGGCATGCCGGCTTCCGCCGACAGCACGCTCTTGGCAAGCGCATCACGCGCCATCGACACCCCGCGCGCCGCAGCGCGCTCACGCAATTTCTGCTTCACGTCGTCAGCTAGATTGCGGACAGTAATGGTGCCCATGACTTGCTCCGCGACATCAATAGCGCGACTGCAACGCTAGCACCACCGTTGCTAGCGTTGCAAGCGATCAGAGCAGCTTCCACGCGATGTAAACCAGCGTCAGCGCGATCACCCACAGCGCCAGCCGGCCCGAGCGGGTGTAACGGGCTTCGGCCTTGCCGATGGCGCGCGATGTCGCCTCGTCGAAGCGGAGGCCGTGCTCCGCCATAAAATCGATCTCGCGCGACAGCCGCTCGGTGCGGGCGGCAAGATCGGGCGCCTGGCGGGCCAGCGCCAGCAGCGCCTTGGCGCCGTCGCGCGCGTCCATCAGCAGGCCGCTCGGCCCGAGATTGCCGGCGATCCACTGGCCGACCACCGGCTCGGCCGTCTTCCACATGTTGAAGGCCGGGTCGAGCGTGCGTGCGACGCCTTCGACCACCACCATGGTCTTCTGCAACAGGATCAGTTCCGACCGCGTGGCCATATCGAACAGTTCGGTGACCTCGAACAGCAGCGTGAGAAGCTTCGCCATCGAGATGGTTTCAGCCGGCTGGCCATGGATCGGCTCGCCGATGGCGCGAATGGCCTGCGCGAAAGCCGCGACATTGTGCTGGCGCGGCACGTAGCCGGCCTCGAAATGCACCTCGGCGACGCGCAGATAGTCGCGCGTGATGAAGCCGTAGAGGATTTCGGCGAGGAACCGGCGCTCCTTCTTGCCGAGCCGTCCGGCAATGCCGAGATCGACGGCGACAATATTGCCATTGGCCTCGACGAACAGATTGCCTGGATGCATGTCGGCATGGAAGAAGCCGTCGCGCAGCGTGTGACGCAGGAACGACTGGATCAGGTTGGTGGCGATCGCCTTCAGATCGTGGCCCGCCGCAGCGAGGCCGGCGATGTCGTTCATCTTGACGCCGTCGACCCATTCCATGGTCAGCACATCGCGCCCGGTGCGCTCCCAGTCGACCGACGGCACGCGAAAGCCCGGGTCATCCTTGGTGTTTTCACCAAGTTCCGAAAGCGCTGCCGCCTCGAGCCTCAGATCCATCTCGATCTTGGTGGTCTGCGCCAGCGTCTCGGTCACCTCGACGGGCCGCAGCCGGCGCGACGACGGGATGTATTTCTCCTGCAGCCGGGCGGCGAGGAAATAGCTTTCGAGATCCTGAAAGAAGCGGCGGCGCACGCCAGGCCGGATCACCTTCACCGCCACCTTGGTATCGACACCGTCATGCATGGCCTGCGCGGGATGGACCTGGGCGATGGAGGCCGCCGCGACCGGCCCGCCGAACTGCGTATAGAGTTCGCCGATCTTGCGCCCGAGCGAGCCCTCGATCGCCGCCACCGCTTCCGCCTGCGAAAAAGTGTGCATCTTGTCCTGCAGCATGGCGAGGTCGAGCGCCATGTCGTTGCCGACGACATCGGGCCGCGTCGCCAGGAACTGGCCGAGCTTGACGTAGGAGGGTCCGAGCCGGACCACCGCCTTGGCCAGCCGGTCGCTGCGCTCATAAGCGAGTGCGCGGCGGCGGGTGAAGAGCCGGGCCATGCGCCAGCCGAATTTCGGCAGGCCGCCGAGTTCGTCGCCCGGCAATGCTGCGATCACGCCTTCGCGAACCAGCACCCAGCCGGCCCGTGCGAGCCGAAAGGCGGCGCCGACGCTGCTCATCGCCTACCCTGCTGCTGCAAACTGTGGTGCCTCAAAGCTTCCAGCCCGAATGCAGGGCGGCAATGCCGCCGGAATAGTTGCGGAACGACACGCGCTCGAAGCCCGCGCGGGTGATCATGGCAGCAAAGTTCTGCTGATTGGGAAATTTGCGGATCGATTCGACCAGGTAGGAATAGGGTTCGCCCTCGCCCGTCACCATCTTGCCGATCTGCGGAATGGCGTTGAACGACCAGGCTTCGTAGACCTTGTCCAGCAGCGGCATCTCGACCTCGGAAAACTCCAGGCACAGGAACCGTCCGCCGGGCTTCAGCACGCGAAAGGCTTCCGTCAGCGCGACATCGATGCGCGGCACGTTTCGGATGCCGAATGCGATGGTGTAGGCGTCAAAGGTGCTATCGGTGAAAGGCAGTTCCTCGGCATTGGCCTCGACGAAATCGGTGTTGCCGGACAGGCCCTTTTTCTCCGCACGGTCACGGCCGACACTGAGCATCGAGCCGTTGATGTCGAGCACCGTGGCATGCGTGTTGCCATGGCTGGCGTCTACAATGCGGAAGGCGATGTCGCCGGTGCCGCCCGCCACGTCAAGCACTTTCCAGCCCGGACGTTTCGGCGGATTGAGCCATGTCACCATGGCATCCTTCCACAGCCGGTGCAGCCCGGCCGACATCAGGTCGTTCATCAGGTCGTAGCGGTTCGCCACCTTGTGGAAAACCTCATTGACCAGAGGCTGCTTGTCGCCTGGCCCTACCTTCTTGAAACCATAGGAGGTTTCCATGCCGCCCGCGGCCGTGGTTCTCTCAACTGACATTATTTTGATCCGTCATAAAACCGGCGGGACCATAGCCGATCGATGGTGCGGGCGCTATTGTTTAAGGCGCGGTGTTCGGCCGCGCTTCCAGGTGGTGGGCTTACGGCCTGGACTGATGAGACGGGATAACTGCATGCCTTTGAAAGCGGAACTGCACTGCCACATCGAGGGGGCAGCGGCGCCCGAACTCGTCGTCCGCCAGGCGCAGAAATACGGCAAGGACACCTCGCTTTATATCCAGAACGGCTCGTTCGTCTGGCACGACTTCACCTCTTTCCTCGCGGCTTACGACTTTTCCGCCGACCTGTTCCGCTCCGAGGAGGATTATGCCCGCCTCGCCGACCATTATCTGACCAGCCTTGCCCGCGACGGCGCCATCTATTCCGAAGTCTTCACCTCGCCCGACCATGCCGTCAGGGCCGGCCTGTCGCCCAAGGCCTACACCGATGCGCTCGGCGAAGGCATGCTGCGCGCCAAAGCCAAGACCGGCATAGAGGGCCGCATGATCGTCACCGGCGTACGCCATGTCGGCGTCGAATCGATCGAGCAGGCGGCGCGTTTTGCGGCGCGCTGCGGAAATCCGCTGGTCACCGGCTTCGGCGTCGCCGGCGATGAACGCATGGGCGAGATGGAGGATTATGTCAGGGCCTTCGAGATCGCCCGTGAAGCGGGCCTTGGCATCACCATCCATGCCGGCGAGTTGACCGGATGGGAGACGGTGCAGGCCGCACTCGACCACATCCGCCCCTCGCGCATCGGCCATGGCGTGCGCGCCATCGAAAATCCCGACCTGGTGCGCCGCATCGCCGATGAGGGCATCGTGCTCGAATGCTGCCCCGGCTCCAACATCGCGCTCAAAGTCTACGACAGTTTCGCCGATCACCCTTTGCCTGCCCTGCAGGCGGCCGGCTGCAAGGTGACGCTGAACTCCGACGACCCACCCTATTTCTGGACCTCGCTGAAGCGCGAATACGACATCGCCGCCGAGCATTTCTCCATGAATGAAAAAGCTTTGACCGCCGTCACCAGGACGGCGATCGAAGCGGCTTTCGTCGACAGGAAGACGAAAAGCGCGCTGCTTGCCCGGCTCGATGCGAAGAGGTGACTGGTGACTGGTGATTGGTTTGCCGGCGGTTCGGCCTGTCAACGGCAATGATCGATCCATCGGGACTCGCAAACCTGCTCACTATTCACTATTCACTATTCACCATTCACTGGAGCAACCCATGCAGGGCGTCACCGTCGTCGACCACCCGCTTGTCCAGCACAAGCTCACCATCATGCGCAAGAAGGAGACGTCGACCGCCGGTTTCCGGCGGCTGCTGCGCGAGATCTCGCTGCTGCTCGGCTACGAGGTCACCCGCAACCTCGAACTGACGACGACGACCATCGAAACGCCGATGGAAACCATGGAAGCGCCGACGCTGGAGGGCAAGAAGCTGGTCTTCGCCTCGGTGCTGCGCGCCGGCAATGGCCTGCTCGAAGGCCTGCTCGACTTGGTCCCGGCGGCCCGCGTCGCGCATGTCGGCCTCTACCGCGATCACGAAACGCTGGAGGCGGTGGAATATTTCTTCAAGGCGCCGAGCGATCTCGCCGACCGGCTGGTGATCGTCGTCGATCCGATGCTGGCGACCGCGAACTCGGCCATCGCGGCCATCGACAAGCTGAAGGAGCGCGGCGCCACCAACATCCGCTTCCTTTGCCTGCTGGCGGCGCCAGAAGGCATCGAGCGCTTCACCAAGGCGCATCCGGATGTCCCGGTCTTTACCGCTTCCATCGACCGCCAGCTCAACGAGAAGGGCTACATCATGCCCGGCCTCGGCGATGCCGGCGACCGCATGTACGGAACCAAATGACGGCGGCTGGCAAGGCCAGCTGACATCCAGTCGTTTACCGCCCGTTTACGCAAAGCCGCGGTTTCGGGTTGGCGTTAAAGCGGCAAACACCATGTGCGCACGAGAATGGGCCTTCACGAAGGTCCATTCATGCTGCGCAAGCTTGTCATTCTGGGCGTGTTCGCCGGAACGTCGGCATCGATCCCGATCGTCTATCAGTCGAATCCGCAGATTCTCGACAACCTGTTGAAGTCGACCGTCGCCGGCAAGCCGTCCGCGCAGCCTCAGCCCGAACTGAACATGGCCTCGGTTCCCGGCAAGCCGGCCGCACCGCTGCCCACTGGGCGCAAAGTATTGGTGGCGGCTGACGAGCGCGGCCATTTCACCTCCGCCTTCAAGCTCAACGGCCGCCAGGTCGACGGCATGATCGACACCGGCGCCACTTTGGTCGCCATCAACACCTCGACGGCGCGCCGCATCGGCATCTCGCTCAACCCGTCGGACTTCAACCAGCAGGTCAACACCGCCAATGGCGCGATCAGGGCCGCCGTGGTCAACATCGATCGCCTGCAGATCGGCAAGATCAGCGTCGACAACGTCCAGGCGGTAGTGCTCGACGACAAGGCTCTGCGCACCAACCTCATTGGCATGAGCTTTTTGCAGCGGCTGGCAAAATACCAGGTCGAAAACGGCACACTGTTACTGGTGCAGTAGCGCGTTCCGCTACCCGCGCGGCAGCACGCGCCGGATGACTGTCTTGTCGGCGGCTGGTTTCGACGCCCCGATCGTATAGGCCGAAAGCACGGCGGCTGCGGCCGCTTCGGCCTCCACTTGCGTGCGGGCGTGGACCAGCGCCAGCGGCTCGCCGGCCCGCACCTCGGCGCCGAGCGGCAGCAGCCTGGTGATGCCGACCGCATGGTCGATCCTGTCGTCCGGCCGCGTGCGCCCGCCACCGAGCCCGACCACAGCAAGGCCGATATCGCGGGTGGCAATAGCGGTGGCAAAACCGTTGCCTGTCGCCTTGACCGCAAACTCCACCGCCGCTTTCGGCAGGTATTTTTCCGGCTTCTCGACGAAATCGGCGGGACCGCCAAGGGCTGCGACCATACGCGCGAAGGCGGCTGCCGCGCGGCCGCCGGCCAGCGTCTCGGCCGCGCGCCTGAGACCGTCCTGATTGGACGACGCCAGCCCTGCCGATTGCAGCATCTCGGCGGCCAGCGCCAGCGTCACATCCTCCAGTCGCTTGTCGCGGAACCTTCCGGTGAGGAAATCGACGGCGTTGCGCACCTCGACCGCGTTGCCGGCCGCCGACGCCAGCGGCTCGTTCATACCGGTGACCAGCGCCGAGGCCTTCAGGCCGGCGCCGTTGGCGATCTCGACCAGGCTGTTGGCCAGTGCTGTCGCGTCGCGCGACTTCTCCATGAAGGCGCCATTGCCGACCTTGACGTCGAGCACCAGCGACCGCAGGCCGGCCGCGAGTTTCTTCGACAGGATAGAGGCAGTGATCAGCGGCACCGATTCCACCGTTCCGGTCACATCGCGGATCGCATAGAGGCGACGGTCGGCGGGCGCGAGATCGGCGGTCTGGCCGATGATGGCACAGCCGGTCTCGAGCACCGTCTTGCGGAAGCGCGCGATATCCGGCTGGCTGATATAGCCCGGGATGGCATCCATCTTGTCCACCGTGCCGCCGGTATGGCCAAGGCCCCTGCCGGATATCATCGGCACATAGGCGCCGCAAGCGGCGACGATCGGCGCCAGCATCAGCGAGACATTGTCGCCAACGCCGCCGGTCGAATGTTTGTCGGTGACCGGACCCGGCAGGTCCGACCAGTCGAGCACATCGCCGGAATCGCGCATGGCGAGCGTCAGCGCCACCGCCTCGTCGCGGTTCATGCCGTTGAAGAACACCGCCATGGCAAAGGCGCCGACCTGACCGTCCGAGACGCTGCCCGAAGTCACGCCGGCGACAAAGGCCGAAATCTCCTGCGCCGACAGTTTCTGGCCATCGCGCTTGCGGCGGATGATTTCCTGGGGAAGCATCAGGCGTCGCCCTTCAGCTCCGGCAACCCATCCTGGAACACATGCGCAAGGATCGTCGCCAGCCGTGCGCCGCCGATCGGCGCCATGTCCTTGGTCTCCTGGTGCGACAGTTCCGCCCCGGTCATCCCGGCGGCGAGATTGGTGATCACCGAACAGGCGGCTACGCGAAGCCCAAGGAAGCGGGCGAGAATGACCTCCGGCACGGTCGACATCCCTACCGCATTGGCGCCCATGACGCGGGCCATGCGGATTTCAGCAGGGGTTTCGAAACACGGACCGGAAAACCACATATAGACGCCCTTGTGCAGCGCCGTCCCTGTCGCCTTCGCCGCCCGTTCGATCGCCGCGCGCAAGCCGGCATCATAGGCTTCGGTCAGGCCGACGAAGCGGCGGTCGCTTGGCTCGCCGATCAGCGGGTTGGAGCCGGAGAAATTGATGTGATCGGTGATCAGCATCACCGATCCAGGCAGCATGTCGGGATCGACCGAGCCGGCGGCATTGGTAAGGATCAGCTTGGTGATGCCGATGCCGGCAAGCACCTCCAGCGCCGGCCGCATCGCCGCAGCAACGCCGTGCTCGTAATAATGGGCGCGGCCGGACAGCATCAGCACCGGCGTGCCGGCGAAAAGCCCCGCGACCACCTCGCCGGCATGGCCAGTCACCCCGCTGCGGGGGAAACCCGGCAGGTCGGCATAAGAGATGCGCACGGCATTTTCGACCTGGTCGACAAGCCCGCCAAGGCCCGACCCCAGCACCATCGCCGTTGTCGGCGCCAACCCGTCCAGCCTTTCAACGAGGTGGTCCAGAGCTTCCTTCATATCAGCCAACTCTCACTTCAAAATGTCGCCACGAAACCCGTAGGGCAGCATGTCGCCCATGGTCACGGTCTCGACCACGCCGGTGTTGTCGCAAAGATAGAGCTTCGTGTCCGGCCGGCAGAACTCCGCCAGCCTTTGCCGACAGCCGCCACAGGGCGAGCATTTGGCCATGCGCGAGGCAATGACGGCGATCTCGACGATCTTGCCGCCGCCGCCCATGATGTAATGGCCGAGCGCCGTGGTCTCGGCGCACCAGCCTTCCGGATAGGACGCGACCTCGATGTTGGCGCCGGTGAAGACACGGCCGTCCTCGGTGCGCAACGCCGCACCCACCGGAAACTTCGAATAGGGCGCGTAGGCCTTGGCCATGGCCTCCTGCGCGGCTTCGAACAGATCATGCGACATTCAGGTGTTCTCTCCGACGATCGTGGTCAAAACCCGGCGCTTTGCGTTTTCGTGGCGCCTTTCGAGCACCAGCCGCATGCTCGACTCAGTGCTCCTGGGCGCCCGGATCAACGTTCCTTGACATAAGGCACGCCGCCGGCGCGCGGCGGGATCGCCTTGCCGATGAAGCCGGCAAGCAGGATCACGGTCAGCACATAGGGCAGCGCCTGCATGAACTGCACCGGCACCTTGCCGATCAACGGCAGCGGCGAACCCTGCAGGCGGATCGCCGCCGCGTCGAGGAAGCCGAACAGAAGACAGGCGAACATAGCGTTGACCGGTCGCCATTTGGCAAAGATCAGCGCCGCCAGTGCGATGTACCCCTTGCCCGCGGTCATGTCCTTCACGAAGCCGCCATTCTGCACCATCGAGAGGTAGGCGCCGGCAATGCCGGTCAGCACACCGGTGCAGATCAGGGCCCGGTAGCGCAGCCAAGCGACCGAGATGCCGGCGGTGTCGACGGCGGCCGGGTTCTCGCCGACGGCGCGTAGGCGCAGGCCGAAGCGGGTGCGAAACAACACCCACCAGGTGAACGGCACCATGGCGAAAGCGAGATAGACCAGGATCGAATGGCCAGAGAGCAGCTCGGAATAGATCGGCCCGATGATCGGCACGTCGTGGATCGCGGCAGCACCAGGCAGAGTGATGGCCTCGAAACGCTCGCCCGGCTGCAGCGCCGGCGTGCGCCCGCCCTGCTGGAACCAGGCTTGGCCCAGAATGATGGTCGAGCCGGCGGCGACGAAGTTGATGGCCACACCGGAGACGATCTGGTTGCCGCGATGGGTGATCGAGGCGAAGCCGTGCACCAGGGCAAAGGCGACCGACATCACGATCGCCATGCCGAGACCGAGGAAGGCCGAATGGAAGACCGAAGCGGCGGCCGCACCTGCAAAGGCGCCGACCAGCATCTTGCCTTCCAGCCCGATGTCGAAAACGCCGGCGCGTTCCGAATAGAGGCCGGCGAGGCAAGCGAGTAGCAGCGGCACCGACAGGCGTATGGTCGAGTCCAGGATCTGCACGATGGCGATGAAGACGTCCATCTCAGGCGCCCTTCCCTTTGACCGCTTCGATGCCGACCGACCTTGGACTGAACGAGGCGAACAGCGCCTGGACGTAGGGCCGGAACATGTGCTCCAGCGCACCGGCAAACAGGATGACCAGGCCTTGGATGATGACGATCATGTCGCGGGAAATCGCCGGCATTTCAAAGGCAAGTTCGGCGCCGCCCTGGTAGAGCATGCCGAACAGGATCGCCGCCAGCACGATGCCGACCGGATGCAGTCGGCCCATCAGCGCCACGGCGATGCCGACGAAGCCGGCGCCGGAGACGAAATCGATCGCCACATTGTGCTGGTCGCCCATCACCGGGTTCAGCGTCATCATGCCGGCCAGCGCGCCCGAAATCATCATCGCGATGATGATGATGCGGGTCTCCGAAATGCCGGCATAGCGCGCCGCTTTCGGGCTGTGGCCATAGGTGCGCATCTCGTAGCCGAGCTTGGTGCGCCAGATCAGCAGCCAGACCAGGAATGCCATGAGCAGCGCCAGCAGGAAGCAGATGTTGAACGGCGCCGAGCGGATCTTGGCGCCGAACAGTTCGATGATCCAGTTGAGCTTCGGCAGCTCGGCCCCGGCGAGGAAGTTGCGCGTCTGCGGTGCCTGCGACGCCGCCGGCTTCAATGGCCCGACCAGGAGATAGACCATGATCGAGGCCGCGATGAAGTTGAACATGATGGTGGTGATGACGATGTGCGACCCGCGCTTGGCCTGCAGATAGGCCGGAATCAGCGCCCACAGCGCACCGACGGCGGCTCCGGCGACGATCGCCAGCGGAAAGGTCAGCCACCACGGCAGCACAGTGTCGAAGGCGAGGCAGACCACGCCCACGCCAAGGCCGGCAATATAGGCCTGGCCCTCGGTCCCGATGTTGAACAGGCCGCAATGTGCGGCCACCGCCACTGACAGGCCGGTGAAGATGAAGGTGGTGGCATAGAACAGCGTGAAGGCAATGCCGGTTCCCTTGCCGAAAGCGCCCTCGACCAGGATGACGGCGGCACGAAACGGGTTTTCGCCGACCAGCATGACGACGAAACCGGCAACGATGAAGGCCACCGACAGATTGATCAGCGGGATCAGCCCATAATCGGCCCAGGCCGGCAGCTTGGCGTAAGGCGTGCTCACTCTGCCGCCTCCTGGCGATCGACGCCTGCCATCAGCAGGCCAAGCTCGCCTTCGGTCGCCTCCGGGCCACGTTCGCCGACGATGCGCCCGGCAAACATCACCAGGATGCGGTCCGACAGCGAACGGATCTCGTCGAGCTCGACCGACACCACCAGCACCGCCTTGCCCTGGTCGCGCATGGCAATCAGCCGCTTGTGGATGAATTCTATGGCGCCGACATCGACGCCGCGCGTCGGCTGGCCGACGATCAGAACACCGGGATCCTGCTCCATTTCTCGCGCCAGCACGATCTTCTGCTGGTTGCCGCCGGAGAAATTCGCCGTCTTCAGACGCGGATTGCCGGGACGGATGTCGTATTTCTCGATCTTGTCCTTGGCATCGGTCATGATGGCGTCGATGTTGAGGAACGGCCCTTTGAGGTAGCGCGGGTCGTCATGGTAGCCGAGGATCGAATTCTCGTTCTCCTCGAAGGCCAGCACCAGGCCGACATGATGGCGGTCCTCCGGCACATGGGCGAGCCCACGGTCGCGCAACTCGCCGGGATCGGCGGCCCCGGTCAGGTCGATCGGCTTGCCATCGAGCATCACCGAGCCGGAAACCGCGCGCCTGATGCCGGAAATCGCCTCGAGCAGTTCGGACTGGCCGTTGCCGGCGACACCGGCAATGCCGACGATCTCGCCGGCGTGGATATCGAAGGAGATGTCGTCGACCATGGTGACGCCGCGCTGGTCTTTCACCGTCAGGTTCTTGACCGCGAGCTTGACCGCGCCGGCCTCCGTCTCGCCCTTTTCGACCCGCAGCAGCACGCGCCGTCCGACCATCAGTTCGGCCAGTTCGCCGACTGTCGTCTTGCTGGTCTCGCGCGTCGCCACCATCGTGCCCTGGCGCATGACCGAGACATTGTCGGTGATGGCCATGATCTCGCGCAGCTTGTGGGTGATCAGCACCACCGTTTTCCCCTGGTCCTTCAATTGCCTGAGGATGCGGAACAGATGGTCGGCCTCGGCCGGCGTCAACACGCCCGTCGGCTCGTCGAGAATCAGGATTTCGGCACCGCGATAAAGCGCCTTGAGGATTTCCACACGCTGCTGCAGGCCGACCGGCAATTCCTCGATGATGGCATCGGGATCGACTTCCAGCCCGTATTCGCGCTCGAGCCGCTCCAGTTCGGAGCGCGCCTTGGCGATGCTCTTTTTCAACAGCGCATCGCTTTCGGCGCCGAGGATGATGTTTTCCAGCACGGTGAAATTGTCGACCAGCATGAAGTGCTGATGCACCATGCCGATGCCGAGCGCGATGGCGTCGTTGGAGGTCTTGATCGACGCCGGCTTGCCGCCGACGCGGATCTCGCCGCTGTCGGCCTGATAGAAGCCATAGAGGATCGACATCAGCGTCGACTTGCCGGCGCCGTTCTCGCCGACGATGCCATGGATGGTGCCGCGTGCGATCTCCAGATTGATGTCGCGATTGGCGCGAACGGCGCCAAAACTCTTGTTGATGCCGATCAGTTCGATTGCGGCTTGCGCCATGCAGCCTGTCCCACTCTTATTTTTTTATCGCTTGGTCAAAACGCCTAGCATGATGCCCCACCCGTGCCAATTGGCGGCGCAGTGGCCACTCTCGACAAATCCCGGTGCGCTTGTCAATTTCGAACGTGGCCGCAGACCTTCACATTCACTAATATGCAAGGCTCAACAGTCGCATCATGCTGCAACTGCGTGCACCAGGACCTGGGGAGTTTCGAATGATCATGCCTGTCGACCGGCTGACGACGCTGGAAATCCGCGCCGCCGAGCAGGAAAAGACCATCGAGGAACTGTCGGGCCAGATCGCCGAACAGTGGACGGCGATCGAACGCATGCAGCGCAAGCTCGATGCCCTGACCGGGCGCTTCATGGCTCTGGAGGAACAATCGGCACCCGACGTGCCGATAACCAAACCGCCGCACTGGTAGCAAGGAGAAGCCTATGGCCGGTGAAAGCGACCGCGTTGCGCGGGCGGGCGATTATGTGCTTGGCCTGATGAACGATCGCGACCGCGAACGTGCCGAGCGCGACCTGGAGATCGATCCCGCCTTCCGCGACACGGTGATGCGGCTGGCCGAGCGCATGCATGTCCTCGACCGTGGTGCGCCATCGGGCGGCAGCGATCGCTGGCGGCTGATCTCGCAACGCATCGCCGAACTGCCGCAGATGCGTGTGGTCGGCCAGGGCGAAGCGAAGCCGGTGATCAGCAGGCTGGAGCGGAAGCCCTATGGCGTCGGCGTGCATTCGCTCGGTGGCCGACGCGGCGCCGTCATCGCCATCGCGCTGATCATGGTATTCGCGCTGGGTTATCTCGTCGGACAGCTATAGGCCGAGTTCGCGCGACATCAGCAGCATCGGGTAGCCGTCCTGCTCAAACGACTCGACCACTGCCCAACCGAGCCCGGCATAGAAGTCTCGCGCCACCCAGGTATAGAGGTAGGTCCTCTCCACACCGATCGCGGTTGCATGCGCTTCGATGGCTGCAACCAGCGCGCGGCCGATCCCTTTGCCGCGGTGGTCGCTATCGACGACCAATCCCGCCAGCCAAGGCGTCAGTTCATGCGCGGGTTCAAGTTCGTGGCGAACCAGCAGGCAGGTCCCGACCGGGACGTCCCTTATCCGCGCCACAAGCGCCGCCTCGAAGCCATCTCCGTTGAGCAACTCGCGAAGCCCGGCGACGTCCTCATTCAGCGTTCTTGCGCTGCCCTCGAAAAAGGCGGCGATGCGCAGTCGCGCCACTGCATCAACATCGCGTTCGGTCATCGGTCCGATGGTCGGCTTCACTCTCGCCTCTCAAGTTGCGGCCCCCGTCAAACCCAAAAACAAAACCGCCGGACTCTCGCCCGGCGGTTTCAACTCTAATGGATACAGATCAATACGGGCAGGCGTTGTCGGCGGTGTAGTCGTGCACCTGGATCGTGCCGGCGATGATGTCGGCCTTGGCCTTTTCGACGGCAGCCTTCATTTCGTCGGTGACCAGCGCCTTGTTGTTGTCGTCCATGGCGTAGTCGACGCCGCCCTCCTTGAGGCCGAGATTTTGCAGGCCGCCTTTGAAGGTGCCGTTCTTGCCGTCCATGAAGGCGGTGTAGACGGCCACGTCGACGCGCTTCAGCATCGAGGTCAGCACCTTGCCGGGCTGCAGGCCGTTCTGGTTGGAATCGACGCCGATGCCGAGCTTGCCGGCATCCGCCGCCGCCTGCAGCACGCCGACGCCGGTGCCGCCGGCCGCGGCATAGACGACGTCGGAGCCCTGGTCGATTTGCGTCTTGGCAATTTCGCCGCCCTTGGCCGGATCGTTCCACGCCGCGGGCGTGTCACCGGTCATGTTCTGGATGACATCGGTCGCACCGGCCGCCTTGGCGCCGCCGACATAGCCGCATTCGAACTTGCGGATCAGCGGAATGTCCATGCCGCCGATGAAGGAGACCTTCTTGGACTTCGAGGCCATCGCCGCCAGGATGCCGACAAGATAGGAGCCTTCGTTTTCCTTGAACACAAGCGAACGGACATTGGGCATATCGACGGCATCGTCGATGATGGCGAAGTTGAGATCGGGATATTCCTTCGCGACCACCTTCAGCGCATCCTCCCAGGCAAAGCCGGCCATGACGATCGGGTTGCGGCCGTCCTCGGCGAAGCGGCGCAGCGCCTGCTCGCGTTGCGAGGCGTTCGACACTTCGAACTCGACATAGGCGGTGCCGGTCTCGGTCTTGAACTTTTCGGCGCCGTGATAGGCAGCCTCGTTGAAGGATTTGTCGAACTTGCCGCCGAGATCGTAGAGGATGGCCGGCTGGACATCCGCGGCGAAAGCCGGAAGAACCATTGCGGTTGCGGCCAGGAGGCCGAGAACGATACGTTTCATGTGATCCACACCCTGTCGGTTATTTTTTTCCGTTACGCGCCGCCCGTCTGCCCGGTTCTCCGGCAGGCATGCGGCATCAGCCAGGAGTGTACTCCCCTCCCGCTCAAGGCAATCTGGCACGGCCCGAAACAAAATTCACGCGGAATTTTGACCTTTTGGAAAAGCATGCCCCCCGTTGGAAAAACATGCCCAATGCGGTGACAGCTGTGGACGATTGCCGCGTTCTCGTCGCAAGTCCGCTGGGACACCCCATCAGCCCGGCGCGAATTCTCCGCCGCGCCGCCGGCGCCGGTAGCCGACCGCATAGAGGATGAAGGCAAGCACCGCGAACACGGCAAACCCCGGCTGGGCAAGCACCCAGGCGATGCCGCCATCCCATATCATCGGATTGACCTTGGCGCGCACGAAGGTCTCGAAGGCCGCGCGGGTGTCGGGCGAAACCGCCAGCCAGCTCGAATTCAGCGGCGTCATGACCAATGTGGAAGCCGCCACCGAGCGCGTCGCGTCGAGCACGGCCATGATGACGGCGACCGAGAGTGCGATCATGGCCGCGAGGCGAAACAAAAAACGCAACATCGAAATCTTCCCCGGTCCTCAAGTTCCTCCCGAGGACCTTCCGGTCAAGGCGAGGAATAGAATGCGCACGCCCGGCGTGCAATCACCATACACGAATTTGAAGCCTATCGCCCGCCTATATGGCCACCTTTCGGCTCCGCCGATGGACGAGCCAGATGCCGAGGACGCCGCCGCCAATGGCCCCGACCACCAGCCCGGCAAGGCCGATGAACACCGCGAAGTAGCCGCAGCCGCCTTCGAAACAGCTGATGTCGGTGGCTTCGGCGATCCCCGCGCCGAGCGCGAAGCCGGCGACGGCGCCGACGACGGCGCCGAGGGTGATGCCGGCCAGCGCGGCGACGATCGAACTAAAGGCTGACGGTGCCTGCGCTTCCGGCCTTGCATAAAAGGCCTTGGCCTCGTCGCCGCGGCGCAGCAGGTAAATGCAAAACAGGCCGATGACGATTTCGGTGGCGGCGATCGCAAGCTCCCTGGCGGAGACGGTGAAATCGGGCACGGTCAGCGCATAGACCTGCTCGGCCAGCCGCCAGGCGATGGTGGTGATCTGCCAGATGGTGAAATGACGCGGAAAGCGCGCGGAACGGCTTAAGGCGAGGCCGAGCAGATAAAGCCCCCACACGATGGTGACGATGTCGAAGGCCAGTCCGCCAAGCACGAAATAGAAGACCCTGTCCGGCAGGCCGGAACTCTCGAACAGCCACCGCGCCGAGACCAGCCAGTAGACCGACCATGCCATGACGAAGAGGAGCCAGACCACGGGCACGAAGGACAGCCCGCTGTCCGGAGGCCCTGCGGGCGTCAGCCCGCCTGGCATGCCTCCGGCCGGCGTTCCGCTGGCCGGCTGTTCATTGCTCGATGTCATGTCTGGACGTTGCCCCCGCAAAGCCTCCGCCGCACTCGACAGGTGGCGAGGGGCGAAGTCAAGCGCGGCCGGCCCTGCCGCCTTGCCCGTGCACACCATTCAGAACCGAAGCGCCTTAGAAGCGGAGCCGTTCAAAGCCCCGCGAAACGATGCATGGCCGGCAAAGCGAATAGACTGCCGTTATGGCTTGGCATTCGGCGCCGGATCGACTAGATGAGCCCCGCGCCTGTTTGATTGACGGGCGCCGGGAAGGGCATCCGCTGGTTGGCGGTGTCCATCAAGCGGGTCTTCCCGCAAATCCCAAAGGGATGCATCTCCCCAACCCGCGTGGCAAAACCGGCCGGCGCGAATGCAAGACGGAGAGGTGGCCGAGTGGTTGAAGGCGCACGCCTGGAAAGTGTGTTTACGGGAGACCGTAACGCGGGTTCGAATCCCGCTCTCTCCGCCAAACCATCAACGAAATCAACAACTTATTGTGAGTTTCGGAACTTACCCGCCAAATAGCCCATCATGCAGGATGCTATCGATTTGGGCAGCATGCGACGGCATGAGACAGCGGATTCCGGTCGCGCCTAGAATTCGAGGTGGCCAAGCCAAAATCCTATGACATGAAAAACGCGGCAAAAACCCGCGCCGATGGCATGCTTGTGGGCAGCGTTCGACACGTAGTCCTCGTCGCTTTCCGCCTCCTCTTCCAGAGCCGCCAATAGCGGGTCAAATGTCTCGCAGGATGGCGAGTTTGGCGGGCTCTCCGCCTGCCGGATGAGTGCTGCCTTGGCTTCGTCGCGGGTCATGGCGCCTCCTAAAAGGAGGTGATTCTACACCTTGGCTACCTGATGTGAATCCCGCAGCGACAGCACTCGACCGGATTATTCGGTTACACGTTCCGTGCCCCGATCATCTGTCCGGATTTGCGTACGGATAATCCTGGCCACCTCAAAGTTTCCCTGTCCTTCAAAGTCCGCCGC
Source organism: Mesorhizobium sp. M1252 (assembly GCF_040318265.1). NCBI lineage: Bacteria > Pseudomonadati > Pseudomonadota > Alphaproteobacteria > Hyphomicrobiales > Phyllobacteriaceae > Mesorhizobium > Mesorhizobium sp. M1252. The sequence continues at coordinate 17,895 of NZ_JAMYLX010000032.1, forward strand.
TATCGACGGGAGGATGCCTTCGTAGCCAAGGCCCTTCAGAATGTTGATCCAACCCAAGACTGCGCTTTCACTCTGATCAGCACCTAGCGCCGGCACCCGGAAGGATCTTGCCGTCTGTGCGTCATCAGATGCTGGAGGCTCAAGCAGATCGGGTGCGCGATGAATGATTGCGCGTGAGGCTTGCATCGTTTCCTTGCGAATCTCTCTCTCCAGTTTCAGGTTTTTGCGTATCTCCGCGGATTCTGAGGGCTGGTAGGTGAATTCGACAGTCTCCGCTCCTTTCTCATTGCGATGGTACTTCGCGCCAAAGGGGGATTCCTGCTCTATCGAGATTTTGGACAACCTTTCAAGGGTCTTCAACACCGGCGATGGCCGTGCATAGCCGTCGACAGCGGTAGGTGGTGTCTTGGCTGATTTAAGACCGTCCCTTATTTTCTTGGCAAACGAATACAGGTTGTCGGCAGCCCTCACCGCAGAGGCAACTGCTCCCGAACCGTCGACCACCGCACTGAGTATGTCTTTCAGGATTATCCACGTCGAACCTGTTTCAAGATTTGACAGTACGAGATGGCTTCCGGTGGCCCGATGGTAGTCTCCGCCATGTCTTCAAGAAGTTTGCCTATTTCCCCAACAGGCAGGGGTCGTTCGTTTTCGAAAAAGATCGTCAGGACAGCGTCTGCCATTTGTAGCCCTCCATTATCGCCGCTCAGTACATTACAACGGCTTTACAACCTGTCTGGTCAACGTGCCACCTCCCCAAGAGCAGAACTCGGCGTTCCAACAGCATAATTTCAACTAGAGGTGCCGGTCATCGGTGCGTCTAGTCCTCGTCAGCCACAGCACGCCACCCACGATGATGAAAGCCAGCAGGGCAGCGAGGCTATAGACCGCCCCCTCCAGCGTCACTACTTGCTCGGCCCCATGGGGCCGAAGATGGCGCCGCCGGTCGCATAGTCGGCATAAGTCAGGCCACCGCAGACGGCGAGGATGATTAGCCCCATCAGAAGCGGTCCTCAGAGGCGCCCCATCATCGGCCTCGTCGGTGCTGACTGCGACGGTCACCAGGGCGTTTTCCAGCACCGGCGCCGTGCGACGACGAGATCCCGTTCTAACGTGGATTTTGAACAAGCCAAAGCCGAATGGATTGCCGCCGAGCAGGCATGGTTAGACATGCACCTGGCGGCAAAGGCTTTGCGCGAGAAGGCCGACAGGAGAAGAGCAGCCTTTGTAAAGGCCTACGAAAACGAAAAAATGAAAGACACTGAGAATGGACACTAAATCAGGGAAAACCAGAAAGCTCTGGAACGACCCTACAAAGAAGCGGGTCCTGCTTGAATTCGCGCGCTCGCCCGAGATCCAGGCTGTCCTGGCGCGACTGCACCATAAGACAAGCATGGCCAATTCGGTTGATATTGTCCGGCTGGCGCTGAAGCAATTGGATGCTAATTTGGCGCCGCCGGCAGCACCCATCAAGACGGGATCTGCCCACTAAAGGCGGGGGTGGGGATGAATTTCAGGCGCGGGATGTTCCGCATATGGACTGTAGCCAGCATCTGCTGGCTGATTTTCGTGGGTGTCCTGACCTACGGCGAGTTCCAGCGACAAATGAGGCTGCACAACACCTTAAATGATGTGAAGGCTGGCTACTCTATCGGGCTTCCTTGTCCACAGGCCGTTGGGCAGCTCGGTGTTGACTACGTTAAAGACGACAGGTTCGGGCAGGTCCTAAGCGAGCAAACCGGGACCAAGACCGATTGGTGCAGCTACTCGTTAGCAGGCTATCGGAAGGCACATCCCGAAGACTCCGGGAAATCGGACGAGCAAATCTTCAACGAGAACCTGGTCTTCGATAACACGCATCCGTGGCGCTCTATTGGGTTCGGGGTTCTAGCCGGTGTCACCGGCCCGCTGGCCCTCCTCCTGCTTTGGTTTATAGGAGCTTGGGTCGTCACTGGCTTTCGCTCCAGGGAGCCTGGCGCTTCCTAGACGAACAAGTTGCTGTTCATGGCATAAGCTGTCGCCCAAGCTGCGTCCGCCTCATCTTCCGACAAGTCCTTTTCCCATCTAGCCCGAGCAGCAGCCTGCATCTCGGGCTTTTTCGCGTTCCCCTTGCCGGTGGCGTGGACCTTCAGCTTGGTGAGTGGATGATGTAGTAGGGCAGGCCGCTCTCTTCGCACTGGAGCACAGTAGCGCCCAACATCGGCAGGAGGTCCTTCACGCTGGAGAATTGCCCGGAGAACGGCATCCTCGATGCAGACGCCCAGGCAGGCCGGTTCGGCATGGCGCTTGATGACGCCGGCAACGCCCCGCTCCCGGGCGGACAGATCCGCTTCATGCTTGACGGTGTGGGTTTCAAAGGTGCCGTCGGCATATAGTCGAGCTACACCCATCTTGGTGCCGAGGTCGATTCCGAGGACGTACGGCCGACCGATTATCCGCGCAGACTGTTGTACATGTACTCATTGGGGGACAGCCCAGAGCAGCCGTCAACAATAAAATTGGGAACGACTGCGTCGAGTCCTTTTACTGCGGCCAAAGCTGACTATGTTTTCAGCGGGATTTTCTTGGGCGGGGATTTGCGATGGCTGATGAAGACAAGCTGCTGAGGCGGTTGCAAGACAGCGCCGAAGATCTCGGCCGCCAGCTGGTGGCCAAGAGCAATTACCCCATCGAGGACCACCTGGACCTGGTTGAGCTGGAGGGGCTCCGGGACACCTTTGGCATTGATCCCGAAGCCTTCACCGCCGACGACATGACCCGCATCCTGATGGCGCATGGGCGTCTCTACGCCCTGGTCGAGCAAATCAACGATCTGGACGCTGACGGCAAGCATTCCGTCGAGCAGATGCTGAACACGCTGAACCGGATTTACGTCAACGCCCAGGCCTATATGCATGCCAAAACGGCCATTCAGGAGATCGCCCAAAAAGCCCTGGATGCCCAGCAGCACACCCGCCAGATTCCGATTAACCCAGAAGGCCCGATTGGCCAGACCATCGTCAAAGCGTCGACGGAAGTCATCAACAACGTCCACGTCACCAACAACCAAATCAACATCTCGATCCTGAGCGGCTTGAAAGTCGACGTGCTTCGAAACCTCCGGGTTCAAATCCGCCGCCTCAGCGCAAGCGCTTTCGCGGTCAATGTGAGGATCGACGCCAAGGTGATGTTCGAGGGAACCGTTCAGTTCCTTTCGTCCACCGCCGACCGCGTTCTTGAGGATCTGAAGGGCATGGCTGCCTCACTGAAGGAGTCGCTCGGATCGGCCGAGGCCATTGTCCAGTCGCTGGAAAAGGTCATCCAATCCGGCACCAAGTTTGTCCGACTGGTTGGTACGCTCATCCAGGATGCGCTGGGCGATGCCAGCGATGTAAAAGAGGTCAGGCTCAGCCTGCGCAATGCCAACAACGCTAGGGCGATCACTGCTGGCTACACGTTAAAGAACGGCGGAGGGGTGCTCTGTAGCCGGAACGGTGTCATCTATATGGTAAGCCAGACTGGCCAGCTCACAAACGACGTGGCCGACCGTGCCGGCATCGTCAACGACGTTGCCGAGCTTGAGGATGGCAGGTTGGCGCTGGCGACCAACGAAGGCATGTCGGCTTGGACCCCCCGGTTCCAAGGCGGCGGGACCGAGCATTCGCGACTTCGAACGAAGTTTGTGGCCGCCACATACCAATTCCACAAGAATACTGAAACCGTGGTGGCAGCTAATGCGTATGGCGACCTTGATCGTTGGTGGTTCCCAGGCGGCCGGCCTGACATTTTCGGGGACCAAGGCCCCACAGTGCCAGGAGCAGGGCCTCGCAATCGTGATGGTCGGGTGGTGGGCCTGGTCACTATGGGCGAACGCATCGTGGTTGCCCGCGACCATGGCGTTGTTTTGGTGGATGGTGACCTGGACCGGGAGAGGGACGTTCCCTTCAATCAGGCTATCAACGCCATGTGCCGCCTCAACAATTCTGAGGTCGTCGTTGTTGGCGACGGCGTCGTGGCGGTAGTGGACATTCACGGCATGCCCGTGAGGCTCATCCCGTCGCCGGTCCATTCCTCATACAATGCAGTGGTTGTGCTGCAGGAAAACCTCATAGCGGTGAGCGAAACCAGTGGGCGCGTGGTCGCCATCGATTTGAGGTCGGGCGCCGAGCTGGGTGAGATCGACGTGCAGATGGAGTGCAGGGGGCTTATTACCATTGGCAAGTTCCTGGTCGCATATGGCGGTGCCTGGAACGCTCAGTCGCGAGCAGTGGCCTTCATCCTATGGGAGGAGAGGACGGCGGCGGCGCTGGCTTGACCTATGCTTGAATACTTATCGATTGCCGGATTCCGCCTCGCCCTTGATGGCTTCAAGTCTGGCTGGAGGTTCTGGAATCGCAACAAGCGCAAGCTGACCGCGCAACAAAAGCTGGAGCTTCGCCAAAGATGGAAAAAGCCTTTCGAGGACTACATTTTTAACAGCCAGCGCGAGAAGCTGCGGTTGGATGCCATCATGCGGGATATCCGCAGGCTGGACGAATATCCCGATATTGATGACAAAGCTCCGGGGATTTCGCCATGGTTCCGGTTCGGCCTTGTCGATACCTATGAGCGCGGTTTCATGGCCGCACTGACGGGAAGGAATCTATTCCACGACGTGAAGACCGACAAATGGCGGTTCCTCGACCGCGCCAAGGGCGAGGAAGGTGGCCAATACCTCGATTGCATCGGATACGTGCCATACGAGTTCATCGAGCAGGTAGATTGGGATGGGGACAAATATTACAACTACCCGCAGATTTATTGCTATTTCGCCGGCATCCACAAACAGCCGTATGAGCGGATCGTTTATTGCGAGCGGTTCACCAGTCCGCCGTACAACACCATGCACTTCCGAGAGGTTGTGGACCAGGTGGACGTGCTGAAAGAATCCCGCAAGGCCGGTATCAAGGATTTCTGGTAGGGTCTCAGTTGCGCCCGAGGACGCCGACCAGCACCTTGTTGCCGGTCTTGTTTCCGCCACCGGCAGACCATCTTCCCACTCATGTTGTGCTGGTACTCGTTGCCGTACTCGCGCATCACCTTCGCCGTATCCAACCAGCCAATATGCCCGCATTTGACACATTTGGCGCCCAGCACCTCCCACTCCCTCAAACTGCGCACCGTACTGTAGACGCCCGTTGACGCCTCATACTCATGGTGGCGAACGGGAGGGAAGGGTGCGACCAGATCAATGCCGCGTCGGTGTCTCATGGCCGCCAATCAAGGTTTCAGGGTAGGAATATGTTCCTTCTTTGTTCTGCCGGTCAAGGCCTAGAATTTGGCGTTTTCATCCAGCAGCCCTGCGGTCAGTTTGTCCAACCGTTCTCGCCGGCCATCCACCAGGTCGATCAACACCGCTTCCAGCAGCTCGAAGCAGTCGATGAGGGCTTCGAACTTCGCCTTGCCGGCATGGCTTCCATAGTTGCCGACTTTCCGCATGGCGGTGAACACGGACTTGTGGCCAGGTTTAGATGTCTCCATGAGAATGATCCGGTCGGCAAGAGCAAGGTCGTAGCTCGCCCCCTTCTTGTTGGTTCCTGTTCGAGAGATGCCGAATTGGTCGAGCAGAAATTCCACAAAGATGCGAATGCGATTGGCGCTGGAAGCAGGGTCAACCCAAAGCAATTCGAAAGCCTTCCTGAGGTGCAATGCGCCGTCCTGGGACAGGTTCTTCGAGATTGGAAACACCGGCGGCGCTGGCAAGATGGCACGTGGCCAGTAGGCGACCACTTCAATATCGAATTCTTCTTCGAGATCCAAGTTGTAGGCCGCCTCATCCGTGCGGACGATATCGCCTCCCACGGAAACGACTTCGCCACAGAACCCGAAATCGCAGGCCAGCAGACAGACGAAACGCTCCGTCCCAAGTGCGCGTAAGCCACCGCTTCTCTGACCTCCGTAGCCGAGTAGCCCGTCTCGCGGCTCTGCATGCTATCCTTGACCAGCTTTAAGCCGCCGCTACTGCATCGCGGACACGGAAACTTTGGTAAACTGCCGTAGATTTCCTCCAGATATAACGTTTCAAAGCACCCGCCCGCGCTCTTGCCAGCACGACTATAGGTACGGGCGAGCTTTCTGCCTAGGTACCTGTTCTGGCGGTAGGTTCGGGTCACTTGCCCACCCCCAGCAGCTCGTCGCTCCCCTTCCGGGCGAGCGCCGCCATCTGCGCTTCATGCGCCGCCTTGGCTTCGTCGCTACGTTCTGCGCCGCCGCCATATCGGCCGCGGACATCGTGGGTGCGTCGCCGGGCACCACATCGTTCCAGCCCTCTCGGTTCAGCCAGGTGGCGGGCAATTTTTATGCGCCGCCCCGGAGAACTATATAAATGGCCGAATCGGGTACACTAAAGTCCGGCGCCGGAGGCTTCGATGGACATCAAGTATCAGATCTTTGTTAGCTCGACCTTTGAAGACCTCAAGGAGGAACGCAGGTCAGTTATCGAGGCGATTTTAAACATGGGTCATATTCCCGTTGGGATGGAAGCGTTCCAAGCCAGCGACGACAGCCAATGGGACTACATCACGCGCCGGATTGACGAGAGTGATTACTACCTGGTGGTGGTTGCCGAGAGGTACGGGTCAGAGCTTCGCGGCAAGAGCTACACTCAAATGGAATATGAGTATGCCGTGAAACAGAAAGTGCCGGTTGCTGGGCTGCTTCTTGACACCAATACCCGCAAGACCTGGCCATCCGATAAGGTGGAATTCGAGAAAAAGGACAAGGTCGAGAAATTCCGCAGGCTTTGTCAGAAAAAGACGGTCAAATACTGGCGGGGTGCCGATGACCTTGGCGCCAAAGTTCAGCTGGCCCTTAATGAGCTTTTTCGCACCAAACCCCGGACAGGCTGGGTGCGCGCCGATAAGGTACCCTCCGGCAGCGTCCTGGATGAGTTGGCCAAGCTTTCCGAGGAGCGGCGCTCGCTGCAGGAGCAGGTGGATCAGCTAACAGCGGACGACAAGCTGCATATTCCCAGCGACTATGTCTGGCGCATCCGTCGCCTGGAGGAGAACAGCATCGAAAACGCCCTTTCCTGGGGCGAGACCGATAACGAAGTTAGGTCTCTCCTGGATCTGTTTTTAGATCTGGACTCGGTTTGGGTAAGAGATCCCGACACGGAAGACCTCCTTGAGCATTTTCGCGACTTTGAGAATTACCAGCTCGAAGACTACGAGATGGAAACCGTGATGAATGAATACGTAAAGAACGGGCTGCTGAGCACGAGATCCTACTTAAACGGCGAGGCTAAATCGATCACCAGCTACAAATTGACAGAGCGGGGCACGAATTTTTTGATGTATGCGACTGAGTGGAAGTCACGCAATAAGGCGTCGGCTGTCGAGGTGCTACCGGCCACCTGAACTGCCTTGTCCTATTTAATCAGGAATTGCTCGCGGCTTTTGCCTTCAGCTTCGTATGCTGCGAGCCACTTCGGTGTAGCGCCCCGACCCGTCCAGGTGTCGCCCTTGTCGCCCTTGTCGTCCTTGTATTTCACCGCGGGCTTGGCGCGCGTCCTGACGCCACCTTCAATTCCACCGCTGGCGGCGCGTCCATTCTGAATTAGCGACCCTGACCTTGCCCCCAGTTTCTGTCCAGTTTTGAGTTCGTTTCCGGCGTGGGTTGTGCCCTGCTGGGCGGGTGAAGGGACGGGCGC
>NZ_JAMYLX010000033.1:0-18679 GCF_040318265.1 Mesorhizobium sp. M1252
AGAAGCGAGTGACCCCCGGCGCGACATGGTCCGGAAAAATATCAGGAGGAGCTTGACCTCAACGACCCCAATCAGAGAAGCCTGCCTAGGCTAGAGAACTCGGGGCAGATCGATACGATCGTTGAGGTCAATCGGCCAAAAGTCGTAAGCGCTTAAAATTCATAACCAAGTTTTTCAGTTTGTTTAAAATTGGAGTAGAAGAGATTTAACACAATATAACTCTATTATCGGCGTTCATATGATAGGGATTTTCAATGCCGTCTTGCTTGTAGAGGTGCTCAGCTACCTCGCAACGAATGCGCAAGTGACAATATCCGACGTAATCCTTGCGGAGGACAGAGACTATGGAACGCCCCGATGACTGCCGTCTCTCAACTTCGAAAGCTGGCAACCTGAGTGTCTGACCAGTTTTCTTCGGTCCCGGCGATGCATTTTCCCGCCTCAGCCCGGGAGGCGTGTGCTGTCGAGCTGGGCCGATTTCTCGACCAGACTGATGGTGTTACTCAATCCAAGCGGCTGTTTGACCTTTTGTCAGCCTTTGCCCTGAATTGTGATTGCCCCTGGATCGCCTATGCTTCTCTTGCAGCGGACCAAAGAATCTTAACGCGGGTCGGACGCGATGCACCGCCGATGCTGAACTATCCTGATGAATGGCAGGAGCGTTATTTCGAAATGGGTTATGACAGGATAGACCCCATCATTAACATGAGTCGAAAACGGGCCGGCGCTTTTCGATGGAGTGAGGTGTATAACGACGCAAGGATAACGGAAGAGGAACGGCGCGTTTTCGACGAAGCTGCTATGTTCGGCTTACGGTCAGGCGTTAGTGTTCCATTGCACGGCCCCGATGGCAGCTTTGCGATCATGAGCTTTGCTCAGCCTTGGGACCGCGAATTGCAGAACAAAGCGATCCCCTACTTCCAATTTGCCGCCGTGCATTTCCATGTGACGGTCGCGAAGTTCGCGAAGTCGGGCGGCGTCGAAGAAGCGCCCGACCTTTCAACGAGGGAAAAAGAGTGTATTCTTTGGATAGCCAGAGGAAAATCGTCGTGGGAGATAGGAAAAATTCTCGGAATATCCGGAAATACTGTGAATTTTCACGTTAAAAGCATAATGCGAAAATTGGATGCCAATAGCAGAACGCTCGCTGCTCTAAAAGCGGTAAACATTGGAATTATCGAATTGTAAAGCAAGCGGTATGAAGAGCATTTAAACTGTTGGGCGGGACTATGAGTTGTAGAGTCGACGTGGAATCAGACTTCCTAAACTGAAAAAATCGCGAGCACCAAGGCAGATTCTGTCTCCGCCGCGGAGATGATTGGGCTCACGACTAATCGAATTGTCGAACAGTTACTCGCGCGACAAAGCAAGGTCGGCCGCCACGATAATGCCGCCGCAGTATAGCGTAATGTCAGGCCGGAAGAAATATCGACATGCGTATTCAGCGCGTCCCGATCGAAATCAAGAACGCCGAGGTATTATGCAGCGCTCCGGACCATGGGAATGCTGTTGCGATCTGCGGCAAATAAAGACTGCTCACCTTTCGAGAGGCACAAGAGGGTCTCTGTTGCCTATTAATAACCGTTTACTTGCGATGGCGTCGACCGCACGACAGCACAGGAAAGGGTTTCCGAGTGCTCACTACCTCAGATTTTCCGTCGCGGGATGGATGTCGCGTATGTATTCATCGCAGAAAGATGGTGATCAGCGCGCTTAAGCTCTTCCAGTGATGCAACTCGGCCACGGGCTGCCAACAGCCCGCACAAGACTCCGAAAGGGCGAGAGCCGGTGTCAGTGTATGGAAGAAGGTTGGACTTTCCGTCGAGAAGAGGACCGCGTGCTCGGCAATCGTCACCAGAGGGGAGACTTCGTTGTCGGTAATCACAACTATCCCGATCCCTTTTTAGCGGGCGGCCTCGGCGGGTTCGAGAGTATGAAGTGACAAGCAGAACATCTTCGGCGCTGGCGCGAATGAGCGCATCGCCGCTTGTGCCGGCCGGACCATCGAGCTGAACGGTCTTTTCCACAAGTAATATCATGACGACCAAGGGTCGTCGACAGCATAAGAAGCGACCAGCACCGTCTTAATACCGGCTTTGTTGCATCATCCATGTCCGATTGATGAAGCCGATGTCCCAAACCCGACAAAGCGCGCCGACCATTCCTGTGGGCGTGCTGGCACCGAGGCGTTTCTCACTCTGGTTATGCGAAGCGCGCACCTCATTCCGCGAGTGGCACGCCGCTTGCTCGGATAAGGAGGCAGACGCAAGTATGGAGATCGACCTATGAAACTCGCTTCCGAACACAAGGCTTTTTGGGACGCCTGTCACAAGAACTACCCCGATCAGATGAGGCCTGGCGGCTTCGGCGGACAACTTCTTGGCCAGAGGACGAATGCCGGAATAAACGCCGTCCTGAATGCTGATCATTCTGACCGTTTTGCAAAGCCATCCGATCGAGATTGGATGTCAGCAATCCACCCATTTCTTGCTGACCAGCGCTCCACAAAAATTGGAGCCTTGGCGATGACTTATAGAGGGCTGATAATTTACAAGACACCTTTTGATCTGGCTCTGTATCCAAGGCTAATTTGGGAACTTCAGCCGAGCACAATTCTAGAGCTGGGCTCAGCTCAGGGCGGCAGCGGACTGTGGTTCGCAGACAAAATGTCAGTGCTTTGTGAGAATCCCGGTGAAGTTCACTCCTTCGATTTGTATACAAAACTTGTGCATGAGAATGCAAGGCAACATCCATTACTTAGCTTTCATCAAATTGACCTTTCTGTCGTCGCCAATTTCGATGAAAACTTTCTAATGAGCCTGCCTCATCCATGGCTTGTGATCGACGATGCCCACGTACAAATATTTTCGGTGTTCTCTTACTTGAACAAATTTCTGGTGTCTGGAGATTACTATGTAATTGAAGACAATCCGGTGTACGCAAATAGAGAAATTATAGATGGCTTCGAGTTGATTGAGAAAGCAGGATTCCTAATCGATACTTATTACACCGACGCGTTTGGGACCAATGTTACTTGTGCTTCAAATGCATGGCTTCGAAAGTCGTAAGCCTGATAGAGTGCCGGGCCTGGAACATCATCGGCCTCATAGTTGCGTGATGCAGTGCGCTCGGCCAGAATCATTGAATGCGCGGCTGCAAGATCGGGCGGCAGTCCGTCAGCGGAATGTCCGATCTCTTGTGTAAGAGGCCTCTGTGAAGGGCGGGATGCGATTTGCGGGGGGGCAGCGCGGTGGCCCCGCAAAGCACGGGCCGAACTGGATGGCAAACTGCCCCATTGCGGCGTCCATTCAACTGGCCGGCGCCAATGATCGTGCGCCGCAGCCATCAAACGACACGAGGCATTGACCCCTTCCGGAGTGCGCCCCCTGAGGGTGGATAGATATCAGCCTGCCGATTTGCCAGTCTGCCGGATGTGTTGATCCTCGAACTGCTGCGGGCTCAGATATCCGAGCGCCGAATGGAGCCTGCATGTGTTGTACAACCGAACGACAAAACACCCACGTTACCGAGGCAACCGACGAGCGGGCGGTTTCGTATCCATGGCATCCCTGGGCTGGCAAGTCAGTCCGCGTTCACAGCATTTTGGAGAAAGCGAACGGCGCGGTTGCTCGATGCGGCAAGGCGGGTCAACACGGCGGCCGCCTTCTGGAGATTCCGGTATGGATGCTCGACGCTGCCGCGTGTTTGGCGATGCGTTTCGCACCGGGTCCTGTGACGGATCTTCGCGCTATCGCCAGCGCTCGGCTTCTCCTTTCGAATGTCAGCGCCCGTCCCACGCCGTGTGAGGATTGGCCTGCTGCCGGTTTTTCGGTCACGAGGTTAAGCTAGCATAGCTTGCTCCTCGAACTCGACGGGGCTCATGTAGCCGAGCGTCGAGTGCCTTCGCCGAGGGTCGTAGAAGCACTCGATGTAATCGAACACGTCCGCCCTCGCGTCATCCCTCGTCCTGTAGACCTTGCGGGCTGTCCGCTCGGGTCTTGAGCGACGAGAAGAAGCTCTCCATCGCCGCATTGTCCCAGACATTGCCCGACCGGCTCATCGAACACGTAATGCCGTGGTCGGCATCAGCCGCTGGAACTGCTCGCTCGTATATTGGGCGGATTCAAGCGGTCGTCGCAACACCTGAACGAAGGAGGTTGCGATGGGCATTGGAAAGCGACGATCACACCGTTCTGGACGGGCGCCGTTGCCGTCACCGGGACGTCCGCCAGTGGCGGGGCGATCTGAACTCCAGCGATTCTGGTTGGGGATAGCGCAGGGGCTGACCAGCGAAGATGCTGCGTTGGCGGCTGGTATGTCGCAGCCTGTTGGAACCAGATTGTTCCGACAGGCGGGCGGCATGGCACCAGCGATGTTCAGGTCTTCCACCAAACCGACGTCAGAGCGATACCTTGCGTTTGCGGAACGTGAGGAGATCGCACTTCTTCGCATTCAGGGCCTTTCGAGACGCGAGATCGGACGCCGACTTGGCCGATCCGCCTCGACCATCTCCCGTGAGCTACGACGCAACGCGGCCGCCCGCAGCGGCGGGTTGGAGTATCGGGCGACGACTGCTCAGTGGCATGCGGATCGATCGGCCCGTCGGCCCAAGCCGACCAAGCTTGCGTTCAACGCAACCTTGCGCACTTATGTGGAGGAGAGACTTGCCGGCGTTGTCGTGGCCCCGAGCGGCGCTCTCGTTCCTGGTCCCACCGTTACGTGGAAGGGCCGCCGGCATGGCCCGCGAAAGGATCGGCGATGGGCCAGGGCCTGGAGCCCGGAGCAGATTGCCCGACGCTTGCCGATCGACTTCCCGGACGACAAGACGATGCGCATCAGCCACGAAGCCATCTATCAGGCCCTCTTCGTTCAGGGCCGTGGAGAGCTGCGCCGCGAGCTGACGGCCTGCTTGCGAACAGGACGTGTATTACGGGTCCCCAGGGCGCGCGTACGTAGGCGAGGCAAGGGCTTTGTCTCACCGGAGATCATGATCAGTCAGCGTCCCGCCGAAGCGGCCGATCGAGCGGTGCCGGGACATTGGGAGGGAGACCTCATCCTCGGTCTTGGCAGCTCGGCGATCGGCACGTTGGTCGAGCGCACGACGCGCTTCACGATGCTACTGCATCTTCCCCGGCTCGTGGGGCATGGCGAAGCTCCGCGCACGAAGAACGGACCTGCGCTCGCGGGACATGGAGCCGAGGCCGTGCGTGACGCGATTACGCGCACCATCATCACCTTGCCTGAAGAACTACGCCGTTCGCTGACCTGGGATCAGGGAGCCGAAATGGCTCAGCACGATCGTCTCAAAGTCGACGCGGGTGTCCAAGTCTACTTCTGCGATCCACAAAGTCCCTGGCAGCGCGGCACCAATGAGAACACCAACGGGCTGCTGCGTCAGTACTTCCCGAAAGGCACCGACCTGAGCATTCACAGCGCCGACGAGATCGCCGCCGTGGCAGCGGCCCTCAATGCGCGGCCGAGAAAGACCCTGGGTTGGAAAACGCCGGCAGAAGCGCTTGACGAGTTGCTGTCGTGAGTGAACACAATCAGTGTTGCGACGACCGGTTGAATCCGCCTTGGCTGCCCTGATCAGAATGGTGCAGCAGGCTGTCGGGCTTGCCTCTCCTCCAGATCGCCATGATGATCGCGTCGGTGACGAGTTGGGCTGTCATCTCGGCCTTCATCGCCCAGCCGACGACACGCCGGGAGAACAGGTCGACCACGGCGGCAACGTAAAGCCAGCCTTCTGCGGTCCAGAGTGGAGTAAGAAGCGCAAATGCGCTTCTCCTCCCCGAACCGTACTTGCACCTTTCAGCGCATACGGCTCTCTATTCAAGCTTGGCCCATGGCCATAGCAACATCATGATAGTTCGACGTGACGGTACTGCGGTTTTCGATCCGGAAGATGTATGGGTTCTCCGCCGGATTACGCCACCGGAATTGCGCCTTTGGGCTTGAGACAAGCCGTAGCAGCGCTTTGCCGACGGGTCCGCCGCGTTCATTCCGACCAAACACGAGCCAAGTTTTCGCCTTGCCCGGTTCCGGGACTCGGTACCATTTCCGCATCAAGGGTTTGATGCGGGACCGGTATTTGTGTCCCAGCCAATGCGCCATTTTCCAGAACACGACATGGTCGATGCGCCGGAATACGTCCGCCGTGAAGTCGGTGAACTTGTAGAACGCCGCCCATCCCACCAACTGGCGGTTCAGGCTGGCGATCATATCAACCGTGCTGACACTATGATTGCCGGTAGGGTTTCAGTGAGTTTGCGAACAAACCCCTTGGCCTTTTCCTTGGGTATCGTCGTGACGACGGACATACGTCCGTGCGCCCCACACTTGCGAATGATCCGGTGCCCCAGAAAGACGAAGCCGTCATTGACGTGAGTGACATGGGTCTTTTCCATGTTCAGCGTCAGCTTCAACTCACCTTCCAGAAACGCCCGGCATCCCTCGCGGATTTCCTCTGCCTGAGCCTTGGTTCCTTTTCACGACAAAATCGTCAGCGTATCGGCAATAGGCGACGGCCGGTTTCCATTGCCGGTTCTCTCGAACCGTAATGGGGCGGCCCTGCTAGATGCCGAAGTTCCATGCCCACCGGTCCTTGCGGGCCTTGTCGCTCAGATATTTCGCCTCCAACCAGGCATCAAACTCATGGAGCATGATGTTGGAAAGGAGCGGTGACAGTACGCCGCCTTGCGGAACACCCTCGCTGGAGGCCGTGAACAGGCCACGATCAATGTGCCCTGCCTTCAGGAACCGCCAGAGAAGATCGACGAAACGCCCGTCCTGCACCCGTCGCCGCACACATTTGAGAAGCAGCCGGTGATGGACCGTATCAAAAGAAACATCTCCAGACTGCCCATCACCAGGACCTTCCCGCCTCGGCAACGATCATGCGGGAGGGCCACGCCTTTGAAGGGCGGCCTCTGGCCGTAATTCAGCTGACTCAAACGCCGCGGCGAGCCAATGCTGCTTGTAGAAATGCCGGACGGCAGCCGGACCTACATTCCCGTCGCGTGGACGTATCTCGGGGGCATGGGTGGTGATTCCACAGCCTCGCCGGCAAATCACTCCAGCATTGGACGGCTTTCAGACCTTCTGCATCTGCGCCTTCTGACCGACGCTCTTCTTGAGCGGCGCGGCGAGTCGCCGCCCGATGACAAGGAGGAGCGACATGCAACTGAAGCTGAGATTCGCCGAGGAAGACCGCAAGCGGCCTCCCGACCCACCCGCCTGGGAGACGCTGGACGCCGAGGCGCGGGCGGAGGCGTTGCGCCGGCTCGCCCTCGTGATCGCGCGCATGCTGACAGTGAGGGAGGCCGGTCATGACTGAACACAGCAAGATCACCGCCGGTCACCAGGCCCGGCTGGCTGTCGTCTACCTGCGCCAGTCGAGCGCGTCGCAGGTGGAGAACAACCGTGAATCGACCGAGCGACAATACGCGCTGGCCGAGCGGGCGCGCGAGCTGGGTTGGCCGGACGAGCGTGTCCTGGTCATCGACGAGGACCTCGGCCTGTCCGGCTCCGGCAGCGTCATGCGCGCCGGCTTTGCCCGGCTGACCAGCGACGGTGGCGCTGGCCCGGGTCGGCATCGTGCTTGGCCTGGAGGTTTCGCGGCTGGCGCGCAACAATGCCGACTGGCACCGGCTGATCGAGTTGGCGGGGCTGACCGATACGCTGATTGGCGATGCCGACGGCCTCTACCACCCGGCCCTGTTCAACGATAGGCTTTTGCTCGGGTTGAAAGGCGCCATGAGCGAGGCCGAATTGCACGTCCTGCGCGCCCGCCTCAATGGCGGCATCCGCAACAAGGCAGCGCGGGGCGAATTGCGCCGCGGCCTACCGATCGGCTTCGTCTGGGGCGAGGCGGACGGCGAGATCCTGATCCATCCCGACGAGGCCGTCGCCCATGCCATCCGCACCGTCTTTGCCCGCTTTGCCGAGCTCGGCTCGGCGCGCCGCGTGTGGCTGTGGTTCCGGGGTGAAGTTCCCACTGTGGCTTAATGCACGCACAGAGCTGCGCTGGGGCGAGGCCAGCTACCACGCCGTTCACAGCGTGCTTGCCAATCGGTCTATGCGGCCGCCTATGTCTATGGCAAGAATCGCCGAGAGACGGTGCTCGACGAAACCGGTGCGCGGTGCAAGCGGTACGCAAGCTGCCGATGGAAGACTGGCAAGTGCTGATCAAGGACCACCACGCTCGAAGCGGCCGAGCGGCTGGAAAACGATCGCGAGGCGGTACTCAAGCAGTGGCGGCTCGACGTGGAGCGTGCCGCCTTCGCCGTCAACCGCGCCGAGCGCCGCTATCGCGCCGTCGATCCCGACAATCGCCTGGTGGCCCGCGGGCTCGAGCAGGAGTGGGAGGAGGCGCTGCGCGCACTGAAGGCGGCAAAGGCGGAACTGGCGCGGCGCGAGGAGCAGCGTCCGCGAGTCCTGTCGGCCACGGAGCGGAAAAGCTGCTTGCCCTCGGCGCCGATCTGGCGAGCGTTTGGCACGCGCCCACCACCACGCCGCGTGCCGCAAGGAATTGCTGCGCACGCTCATCGAGGAGGTCACCCTCCATGTCGATCGCGACGAGGCGGCGGCGCATCTGGTGCTGCGCTGGAAGGGCGACGCTACGAGCCGCCTCACCGTCGCCTTGCCGCGCTCGCGACCAGCGACGGTTCGTACCAACGAGGATACGCTGGCGCTGCTGCGGCGACTGGCACCGCATTACCCTGACGCCGTCATCGCGGGCATCCTCAACCGCCAGGGCCGTCGAACGGCGTACGGCCACCGGTTCGACGCCAACCGCGTCGGAAACCTGCGCCGACACTGGAAGATCCCCGTCTGCACGGCCAAGCCACCGGCCGCCGGCGGCGACATCGTCACCGTCCGTCAGGTCGCCGCTGCCCTCGGCGTGGCCCCGTCGACGCTCCACCGCCACATCAACGGCCTCATTCAGGGCGAACAGATCACACCCGGCGCGCCCTGGCGCATTCGCCTGACGGCGGAACTCAAGGCCCGCTTCCTCGCCACACCCGGCGACGGCTTTGAACCGATCCGCGACGCCGTAGAGACCCTCGGACTTTCCCGCCAAAGCCTGTTGCAGCGGATCAAGCGTGGCGAACTGGACGCCGTCCATATCGTTCGCGGACAGAGAAAAGGTTTATGGATCAATAAATCACAATCCCACCCTCTTCGAACACACTTCATGAACCAGGGGGCATTATGACAATGGATCCAAGTAGCCCTTGATGTCGCCCTCGATGACCCATGGATACGGCATCCAACTCCGCCGGGTGTCCCTATCGCGTTTATGCGGGAGGGCAGCCCGTCGGATATACTCCAAGGCGCCGTGCGTGCTCCGTCCGGGCCTGAACCCATAGGAGACATGCCAGAACTGCGCCTCGAAGATTGGCTCCAGGAGTGTCTTGACCGCGCCTTGGACGACGCGATCCTTGACCGTGGGAATGCCCAGGGGTCGGAATTGCCCTGGTTTGCCGGCCTTGGGGATGAGCTTGCGCCGCGCGGGACTTGGTCGGTATGCGCCAGAGCGCAGTTCCGCCTGAGGCCCTTCGAGGAAGCGTTGCTCACCGATCCTGTTCCGGATGCGGCCCACGGTCACCCCGTCGATCCCGGCTGTGCGTCCGCCTCTGTTCGAGGCTACGCGTCGCCAGGCGTGACGCAGCATTCGCAGGTCGGTTACCCAACCCCATATCCCGCCACGCGTCTTCGGGATTTGCCTTGCTCCACTGGTAGAGTTTGCGCTGAATGCCGAGTACCCAAGCCTCGTCGGCCCGGTGATCCATGTCCACAGATCACTCCTCCGTCATGCAAGTCTACCGTCTTCCTGCTTCCCTTCGCCCTGCGCGCGGCTTTCCCGCGCTCCGACTACTACGGAAGCTCCGCCCTCGGTGTCGTCCATCTCCGGCCGTCGCGGCGAGCCCAGTTCCGTACTGGGCAGACGATCCGAGTTCCCGTGTTCCGATTTCCAACCTTGATGCCCGTAGGCGGCGAGCTTTACCCCAGGCGATGCGGAAGACAGGGCAATGAGAGCTTCCCCCGTCTCGAGCGTGTTGTCCGCGCCCCGCAGTGAAGATAGACGAGCCCTACCGCGTCTGATCGCTTCTTGCCTCCCATGTCATCGCACAACTTGGAGGCGTTACCGGTTGAATCCGGGGCTTCCGGCGCTCACTTCGTTATCTCGCCATAGACATTGTGGTAGCCCGGCCTGCGGTCGATGATCCGCACCCGGTACAGTTCAGGCCGATCTGCTTATTACACCCAACCAGCGACGCCCGGTCGAGCTTTTCGGCCCCCTTCCGCCCGCTGCTCCTGCAGGCGGGGCGGCATTGCAGCCGCCGGTCGAAAATCAGCAAGCTTGAGAGGTGGCAATTCCATGTTCACCTCCCGCGCCATCACGGCGCACCATCCAGTCCGACATATTGCTTCACTGCGGCCTCCTTGATCTCAATGGTCGGCGGCTTTTGCCGTCAGCCAAGTCTTCGTTCAAAGGCGCGACGACAGCAATTACGTCATCGTTTCCAAAATTTTGCACGCCGATTCACATACCGTCTTTCTTCGGGTCGCGCGCCGGCCTACGCGGGGAGCTCGGCCAACTGGCCCCATGCATTAAAAATCTCTCGGGCATGCGACGGTCGTCATTCGACGTTCGTGTCCCCCGTTTTCAGCCGTGTCCGGTTGAAGACGTCTATGTTCGAAACCTGACACATTGAGGCGCAAATAATCCGCCGTTGCGGCGCGAAACACATGGTTTTGCCCCTCGTGCTCGCACAACCTTTTCGGTGGCACGCCGATTGCAAGGGACACGGTGAGGCATCCGTTAGGACTACCATAGCGGTCACGCGGTCTCCAGCCGAGGGGTCTACATGAAAGTTGCTCGAACGATCCAAATCAACGCGATCGACGCTGCACCATTGAGTGCGGTCCCGCCATTTCAAGCTTCGCCGCTTCCGGCGCGGGTCCCGCTGTCATTCCCCCAGCAGCGGCTTTGGGTCCTTTCGCATCTGGCGGACGGCAACGAGGTCTGTCACATCCAGAAGGGGCTTCGGCTTCGCGGCAAGCTGGACGAGGCGGTCCTGCAGTCGGCCTTGGACCGGTTGGTGGCGCGTCATGAGGTCCTGCGCACCACCTTCGGAGTGGAGGACGGCGAGCCGGTCCAGCGGATCGGACCGGCGGATATCGGCCAGCCGCTGAAACGAGACGATCTGACGGCGACGGATCTGGAGGCGACACTCGCAGATCTGATGCGCCATGACGCGCAGGCGACGTTCGACCTGGAAGGCGGGCCGCTGATCCGCACACGACTGGCGCGCTTAGCGGTGGACGACCGCATGCTGCTGATCACGACGCACCGCATCATCTCGGACGACTGGTCGCAGAAGATCCTGACGCGCGAACTCAGCGAGCTCTACGCTGCGGCCCGGGAGGGTCTCGCGGATCGGCTGCCGCCGTTGCCGATGCAGTATGCGGACTACGCGGTTTGGCAGCGCCGTTGGCTGGCAGGCAAGGTGCTGAAACGTCAATCGGAATACTGGCTCCGCGTGCTGGCTAGCGCGCCAACGGTGCTGAAGCTGCCGACGGACCGGCCGCGGCCAGCGCAGCGGGACTACAGCGGCAGCTACGTCGAGTTCGCGTTGCACGAGCCGCTGACCGCGCAACTCAAGGCGCTGAGCCGACTTCATAGAACGACGCTGTTTGTGACTCTGCTGGCGGGCTGGGCGCTCGTGTTGGCGCGGTTGTCGGGTCAGGACGAGCTGGTGATCGGCACGCCGAGCGCCAACAGCACACGCTCCGAGATTCAGAGGCTGATCGGCCTTTTCGTCAACACCCTGGCGCTGCGGATCGATCTGTCGGGCGATCCGACGGTGGCGACATTGCTGGAGCGGGTGAATGCCGCCGCGCTTGGAGCGCAAGAAAACCAGGACCTGCCGTTTGAGCAAGTGGTGGAACTCGTCAATCCGCCCCGCGCCTTGGCTCACAGCCCGATCTTCCAGGTTGTACTTGCATGGCAAAACAACGGCGCGGAGACCATCACCGGGCTGCCACGGTTTGAGCTTGAGCACGTCGCCTTTGACGACAGCGTCGCGCGACATGACCTTGCGCTTGAGCTTGCTGAGGTCGGCGATGCCATTCATGGAAGGCTGATCTACGCGACATCGCTATTTGAGCGGAGCACGGTCGAGCGGCTTACGAGCCATTTGCAGCAGGCGCTAAGCCAGATGGCGGCCGCCCCCGGGCAGCGGGTTTGGTCGCTGCCGCTTCGATTGGCGGAGGAACATCACCGTCTTCTGGTACAATCGAACCCGACGGAAGCGGACTACCCGCCGAACCGCTCCATTCATAAGCTATTTGAGGCGCAGGCGGCTCGGGATCCGGAGACGATCGCGGTCATCTGCAAAGACCAAGGCCTTAGCTGTCGCGAGCCGAACGCGAGGGCGACTTCTACGGCGTCTCGCGTTTGTCCGCATCAATCACCACCCACAAACTCGGGCCCGCGGCTCCAGACTGCGGTCATTAATTTCATCGAGGGAACGCGCGTCGTTACCGAAGGTGAACTCCAAGCCAATAGCATCACGCGTTATCGCGTCACAAAATCCTATCGGGAACAGATCACTACCAGTGGTTACTACGACCAGCTTAAATACATCGTCGAGCCTTCATTCGAGGAGTTCGACAGTCCCGGCAATCTGGATACGAGCGGCGAGCATGATAATACGGTCGTGCCCGGATTTCAGCACAAGTACGCCCAGACCGGGCTGATGCTGGTAACGGACCGTTGCGCTTCTTATTGCCGCTATTGTTTTCGCAAACGCATTGTCGGCAAAAATTCCGATGAAATCGCAGCTAATTTCGCTCAGATTGCACAATATATCGTGGGTCATCCTGAGATGACGAATGTGCTGCTATCGGGAGGCGACCCGTTCATGCTCAGCACCGCTCGGCTCGACAAAATTCTTGATCATCTACTGCCGATCCCACATTTGGATTCAATCCGATTCGGTACAAAAGCAGTCGCCTACAGGCCTAAGCGGTTCGAAGATCCCGCTCTCCCTGGCTTGTTCCAACGGATACAGGAAGCGGGCAAAGCCGCAGTGATCGTCACACATTTCGATCACATCGGGGAAATCTCCGCCGATGCGGAGCACACTATTCGCTTCTTGCGCACACAAGGCGTGCAGTTCCTCAACCAGTCGGTACTTCTCGCGAAAGTCAACGATGATCCCGAGATATTGGCTACGACCTTCGCCAGGTGTCACCAAATGGGAGTCCGTCCTTATTATCTCTTTCAGGGAAGACCGGTGAAAGGAGCATCTCATTTTCAGGTTCCACTGTCCCGCGGACTAGAGATAACGCGCAGCATCACCAAACGTCTTAGCGGCATTCAAAAGACATTCAAATACATCATGTCCCATTATACCGGGAAGATCGAGATCCTCGACCTTGGAGCCGATGGACGCGTGTATATGCGATATCATCAAAACAAGGATCCGGAAAAGATCGGAAAGATCTTTTCCCGGCCGCACCGCGAAGGCGCCTGCTGGTTGGACGATTTGCCCGAAGGATGAGATCAAAAGGCGCGCAATGCTGATTAGCGACACAGAGTGAGCGGAAGTACAAAGGCCTTGGCGGCAGCCAAACGCTTTCTTCAGAAGGCGCTTACGCTCCATAGCCTCCGGGATCGGCTACGACGGGCGCTGAAACCGATCCGCATTCGCACCAGCAAAGTGAGCATCGGACGCATAAGCGCCGGTGCGACCAATGCTGGGTTTTCAAGACCTTCCAAACCGCGATCGCCAGTACCCTCGCTCGGAACGTAGTTCAAGGCAATCGCCGTCTGAATTGTGTCCATGACGGCGTGCAGCGTGGCAAATCCAGAATTTGCAACACAACTAGGTGGCATGCCTATGGAACAAGGCCCGCTCAGGGAGACAATCCTCAACGCTTTCGACGGAATGTCGGAGCAAATGCAGAACGCTGCGCGCTTCGTGCTCAACAGGCCTCGTGATGTCGCTCTGCTTTCCATGCGCAAACAGGCGCGGCAGGCAGGCGTACAACCTTCAACAATGACGCGTCTTGCAAAGCATCTTGGCCTAGGGGGGTTCGACGATATCCGAAACATGTATGCTGAAGCCTTGCGGGATGCAGCGGCTGGATTTCCTGGCAGGATAGGAAAACCGGTTGCAAAGCAGAAGCTGAAGGGTGACCATGCGCTTGCTGCAGAGATGCTCAAGTCAATCGCAAGGCAGGTCACACAGCTTGCGGAGCCTCGATCCCTCGACCGCGTGGTGACAGCAGCAGTATCGCTGGCTAAAGCCCGCAGGATCTACTGCCTTGGACTGCGCTCGAGTCACGCCGTAGCCTGGCAGTTACAATATATTCTCAGGCTTGTTGGCGAGAAATCGGTGTTTCTCGACGGCATTGCGGGCATGGGGAGCGACGCTATCGGAGGCGCTTGTAAGGGTGATGTCCTACTTGTCGCAAGTGTCTACTCCTACGCGCGGGCGACCGTTGAATTAGCGAAGTTCGCGAAATCTCGGGGAATCTCAGTTGTTGCTATAACCGATAGCGAGGTCGCCCCATTGGCGCTGATTGCAGAAACCACCGTCGTGGTTTCGACCGATAGTCCATCGTTCTTTCATACGATGACCCCTGCCTTTGCAATCGCCGAGGTTCTAGGGGCTTTGATTGCAGGTCATGGTGGTGACGAAGCACTGGAAGCCATTGAGCGCTTCCATAAACAACTTGCAGCGCTCAACATCCATTTAAAGCCTTGCATTTACAAGAGACGGCTATGACCTATAGCCTCCATCGCGCCATTCATGCCAAGCTTCCGGTCGCCTGGGCAGCTCCGGTATCGAGATTAGGTGCAGACAGCAGACGCTATTATCGATGCATCCGCAGAAAACGACCGTCCGTATCTCGGCCTCGGACGCGCTCGGCTGATTGAGGCACTCCATACCTAGTTACTTTCCATGCATAAACGAGCGCATCTTCGCCCTTGCAGGCGACTTATATTTAGCCAAACAATCCATTGGAGGCATTGTTGGGCCTATTTTTGCCGCAGGGCCGGGTGATCGTAAGCTTGCGGCCTCAGGAACGCAGAATAGTCCTGCCTTGGTCCCGGACGTCTTGGTCTATAGCCGTGCCGAAGGCCAGCCTCCGATCGCTCATCTCGCAGGCTTCGCCGGCATATGCTCAGCTGAGCCTATTCCGGTTAATCGCGAGGTGGCGGTAATGTGAAGGAATGTCACCGGATCGTATCCCCACGGTGACGGCCGCCTTGCCGAGGTAGGCTGAAGGCTGCAAGTCCTAGTGCAAGCACTAGGAGTAGCCCTATGACGATCGAGGTGATCACATCGGTCGAGCGGCGTCGGCGCTGGTCTCGCGAGGAGAAGGAGCGGCTGGTCGCGGCGACGTTTGAGCCTGGAGCCAGCGTTTCGGAGATCGGCGCCCGCTTGACCGGGATGTGAAGGATTTCCACGCACTGAGCGATCGATGCGGGGTCCTTCGTCGCGACGAAGTTGAAGAAGCTGCGGATCGCGGCAAGCCTGCAGTTGCGCGTGCCGATCGCGCCGCCGCCGTCGTGCTCGGCGTGACCGAGGAAGGCAGCCACCTCGCCGGCGCTCAGATCAGCCAGCTTGATCACCGCCACCTTCTTTTCCGTGCGCTGTGCGACGAACCGCAGGAACAGTCGCCAAGTGTCACGATAGGATCGGACCGTGTGGATAGATGCGTTGCGCTGCTCGACGAGCCATTCGTAGAAGAACGCACGCATCAGATCCGGAAACGCGTTCGCCTTGCTCATGGCCGCACCTCCTGCCCCAGATCGAGGCATGGGACGCCCACCGCCCGGAACCGCTCGCTGGCGTGATGAAGCAGGTCCTGTGTAACGGTGATGTAGATAAGGGTGGAGTGGATATCCTTATGGCCAAGATGTGTCGCGAGGAACGGCAGCCGGTCTTGCGGATTGATGCCCGAGCGGTACCGTTCGAGGATACGGTGCACGACCATCGAGTGACGAAGGTCATGAAGACGGGGACCCGTTCGCCCTTCTGGCGGCTTCAACCCCGCTCGACGGATCACGTCGACGAGCAACAAGGCGATGACCTGCTTTGTGTAGCGGGCGTTGCGCCCCTCGTGCCAGAACAGGGCGGAGTGCGGGTCCTGCGGTGCACCGGCCTGCCGCCGCGCATCGAGATAAGCCCGTAGCTCGGCGATCACGCTGTCGGGCAACGGCAGGATTCTCGACTTGTAGAATTTGGTTTGCCGGATTGTGATCGAGCCGGCGTGGAAGTCGACGTCACCAAGATCGAGACGGGCAAGTTCGCCACGTCGAAGCCCTGCGCAATAGGGCAGTAGAAGCATGGTATGGAGGCTCGATGCGCGCAGCCGGGCCCGTTGCGAAGGATAGGAACGGACAATATCGAGCATCTGACGTATGTCGGTTGGCGTATAGATGTAAGGCTGGCGCCACTGTTGCGCTAATTCCTTCTGCGGTCGCGGGTCTGGGCGGCGCGGCTGGAGTGATGGATCGTTGTGGCGCAGGACCCTCGCAAGGATCCGCTTCAGTCGCTCACATTCCGCAGCGTGATTGAGTGTCGTTTTCGCCTTCGTCCAATGCTCCAGCATCACCTCGATCGGTTCATCCTGCAGCGCAGGATTCAACTGCAGGAACCGATCGAACCGCAAGAACCACGCGGGCTGCGAGGTGTATTTGTATCCCCGGTTGCGCATCAGCGCGACATGCTCGGCCATGATCCCGCCCAGCGTGCTGCCGAACGGCTTCGGCTGGCGGAGTTCGGCCAGGGCCTGTTCGGGGTCATGCGACGCCAGTGCGCGCCAGACCTGCCGACGTCGCTTGATATTGCATGCCTCGCACAAGGCGGCGACGGGATTGCGCTCGATCGCTCCGGTTTTCGAAAGATGATCGAGGAACCGATCGATGATGCGGGTGCGGTTCAGCAGCGTCGTCGGCATCCAATGGTCAGACAATGTCTGCAGCCAGGTCACCAGAACATCCTTGCCGAGTTCGGCATGGTCTTCAGCGACGTCCTGGAAGCTGTTCAGCACCTGCTTGTAATAGGCACAGCTCTCGGCGCGGCGCAGGCCAAGGCCTTCCAGATAGCGCGCGATCAACAGCCGTTCGGGATCAGGCCATGTTGTCATGACAGCACCTCCGCTTCCGGCACGTCGAGTGCGATTGTCGCGCGAAATGAAAACTGACCCCCCTAGCGAAGCGAAGAACTGACCCCTCGTATCAAACGAGGAGTGATGGATGACGATCGAGATTTCAGCGCATCCTGCATCGCGAACGATGCAGGGCGGGGATATGCTTCAGGCTGATGAGGTGGTGGCAATGTTGCGGCTGCACGAGCTTGGTTGGGGTGCCAAACGCCTATCCAAGGAATTTGGATGCGCGCGTAATACGGTTCGCCGATATCTCCGAGAGGGCGGAGCTTCACCGTTTAAACAGCCTGCCCGGCGCAGTGCGTTCGACGGGCTTGATGATTGGCTTCGAGAGCGTTTTTTCCGGCATGACGGTAATGCGGATGTGATCCGCCAAGAGTTGGCGAGCGAGCACGGAATTATCATCGGTCTGCGAGTTCGGCAGTGGCGGCGAGAGCTAAAGGCACAGAAGCGGGCGACGGTCCGCTTCGAAACGGCGCCGGGCCATCAGATGCAGATCGACTTCGGTGACAGCTGTGGATCGGCGGCGAGCGGGTTCGGGTTCACCTGTTCGTTGGGAAGCTGGGTTATTCGCGGCGTAAAGAACCCATCGAGATCGCTCCCGCTGTCTTGCTGCGGCCGCTTGCCGAATATGAGGCGGTGTCGGAGGAGGCTGGTGATGACGAACGTGGATCATGACGTGCTGATCGCAGCGCTCGACCGGCTGAAACTGACGGCGATCCGCGACCAGCTCGACACGTTGCTGGACGAGGCAGCGCGTTCGAAGATGACATTGCGTGAGGCTCTCGCCTTCCTGGTGTCGCGCGAGATCGCGCGGCGCGACGAGCGGCGGATATCGATGTCGAGCAAGCTGGCGCAGTTCCCGTTCGTGCGCGAGCTGGGCGGCTTCGACTTCGAGGCGCAGCCCTCGTTGGATCAGGGACAGATCAGAGACCTTTCGACCTGCCGCTGGATCGCTCACGGCGACACCGTGCTATTCCTTGGACCGCCAGGGACAGGCAAGACGCACCTGGCTGTGAGTCTCGGCCGCGAGGCCATCCCCCAGAATTACAACGTCCAGTTCGTCACGGCGGCCACCTTGGTGGCGATGCTGGCAAAGGCTCACAACGACGGCTCGCTCGACAAGCAGTTGACGATCCTGTCGCGGCCGAAATTGCTGATCATCGACGAGCTGGGTTTACCTACCCTTCGAGGCCAATGCGGCCCACCTGTTCTTCCAACTGGTGTCCCGGCGCTAC
The DNA here is from genome assembly GCF_040318265.1 of Mesorhizobium sp. M1252. Classification (NCBI taxonomy): domain Bacteria; kingdom Pseudomonadati; phylum Pseudomonadota; class Alphaproteobacteria; order Hyphomicrobiales; family Phyllobacteriaceae; genus Mesorhizobium; species Mesorhizobium sp. M1252. The sequence continues at coordinate 18,435 of NZ_JAMYLX010000033.1, forward strand.
GAGAAGGGCTCGATCCTGATCACCTCAAATCGCTCGTGGGCGAATGGGGAAGTGTTTTTGGGGACCCTGTCGTCGCCACGGCGATATTGGACCGCCTGCTTCACCACTCGACGGTGATCACCATCCGGGGTGACAGCTACCGGCTCCGCGAAAAGCGCCCCCCCCCCCCGCTAAAAAACAACACAACGGCCCCCCCAACCCCCCCACACAACAACCCAAAAAACGCTGCAGAGCAAATAAAAATT
>NZ_JAMYLX010000034.1:0-14012 GCF_040318265.1 Mesorhizobium sp. M1252
GCCTTCGTCATCGCTTTCCCGTATTTCGACCAGTATCCGATAAATTACGCCACGACCGTCACGGTGCCCCTGGTTGCTAGCTAGGCGTACGACCGGCTTTCGTTGAGTTGGCGGCCCTGTATTCAGCTTCCCAAGGCAATGCGTCGAAGTCGGGCTTGTGCCCCGCTTCACGGTAGGCGGCCTGAGTGAGGAAACCTGCTTTGTCCCGCTCCACAACGCAAACAAATGGCGGAGTGCCCGGGCACCTATAAACGCCTACAGCTTTTTCCATGCAACAGGTGTGCTACGGGTGCTCGGAGATGTCGTCCTTCATTACGATGACAGAACAAGAGCGAGGACAGCAGCGGCCCGGCATCACTGAAAGGGTGCGGGTTGGTAAAATTCGTACAACTCTTTTCATTGCGGAGAGAGTTTCGGCGAGCTTATTAATGTGTCGTTTGCCATTGCCTTTTCTGGGAGGCTGCGATGGTTGCAACGCCCATAGATATCGCTCGAGCGGCCACTACGGCCACCTTGCTGATGCGCCAGAAGTCCATGGCGGAACCCGCCACATTTCGCCGGGACATGGACCAATCGCGCAGGGCCATCCGAGCCTCACGCGAGCTTCTGAAGCGCCTTGGTCACGTCGTCGCGACGTGGCGCTAGGCTGGGAAGATGCCGACCCGTCTACTGTTGCCGTCTCCGCCTTTCAAGCCGACGTTCTCCGCTCTGCATTCCGAGCCCTAGTAGGGGAAACGGGTACGCCTGAGTGTCAATGGCGCGATTTAGCCAAGGCCCTGGTGCGCGATTTCACTGGGTGCGAGCTGATCGAAACTGGCTTGGTGGATTGGATCGTCAGCAAGTAGCCGCTGCCCGCCAGCGGCCCAGCAGCGGTCTGCGGGGACTTTGCAGCGGACGCGCTGGGCCTGACCGGTGGGGCGGTGTGGTATCCGCCGGCTGGCGAACATATGCGCCTCCTGCCAACGCCAGCGAAACATCCAAACGAACGAGGCGATCTAACCGCGATCTCGCCATCCAAGGCCAACACATAGGCCGATAGCAAAGGCCTATAATCGCTGAGAGAACGAAAATGGCCGACGCCATGGTTGGGGAACCCGGGTGGGTAGGCGCCGGCCACAAGTGGAACAAGCCCGCCGCGCCACACACATGGCTGATTTGTCATCACGTGGTTATGGTGTGATCGCGCAGGGCTGCACCAGCGGAACTTAGTAAACGCCGCTTGGTAAGCGATCCTCGACGCGATCGTTCATCGCCACGACGACTTGGGAAACTTGACGGCTGCAGCCTTCTGCCATGTCAAGCTCAAGTCGTTAACAGCGGCCGCCCGGTCATGAGCAGGCATGCGCCCATCCTAGCATATCGCGCTGCCGGTATCGCAAGGCGCCGGCAGCAAGGGGGAGGCGACCAGAGCCGATGTGAAGGGACTAGGCAGCTAATATTCGCTTGCGCTAATTTAAATGTGCCGTAACGTCATGCTCAGCGTTTTTGGGGAGGAGCAACGGTGGGGAGTATGATGAGATTAGCTGTGTTTTGCGCGGCGATCGTGATCGCTGGGACTGGTGTCGCTGTTGCCAAGGAGAAGAAGGTGGTGGTGAGTGACGCCACGGACCTTTGCTCTACGAAGCACTCGGCCAAGAAGCAGGTGCTCGAGCTGGACTGCAGGCCGACCGGAACCGCCAAATTGCCGGCCGGTGGAACGCCGGAAAAGCCGCGCCTCGGATACGACACCGATCCGTGGCTGGTTAAAGGCCTTTAGACACCAGGCGACGGCAACACAGCGCGGCTAAGGGGAATGTGCGCTGGCGGTGAAGCCTTCTTTGTTCTCTCATCGGTGGAACATTGTCGCCTGGAAACGCTTCGGACGGTGCACTGCCCCATCAGTGCAACGTTCCCTTCCTTGTTTGCACTGGCCGGCTGCCGAAAGGTGGCCGGCTTTTTTGTATATAACCGCGACCTGATGTTTGGGATTGTTGATGGACAGCCGCGAGTGGCCGCTGCTGGCCTAGCGTCTAGGATTGGAATACGTAGAGGCGAGATCACCAAGGCAGGAATGGCCAGACTAAACAGCGGTTTCGTCTGTTAGCCGCGACGCCGGCGATAATTGAATTCAGAAGGGCGTCGGCCCGGCTGCACCGCCGGGCCAAGGCTGGAAGAGTTCCGCTCCCGCCCAGCACGATACGCATCGCAACTGGCCGCAAGCGGTACCAATGGCTCGCCTATTCCGCCGCGTCTTTTCGGCAGGAAACCCTCGGCCTCATCACAATGGAGGGCGACATTCGCAGCGCCCTATGGAACCATCCAGAGTGACATAGGCTGTTTCATGCAACTTCCTGATGACATCAGGAGGCCTGTTAAGCATGCCAGTTGTTCGCGCTCGTAGCTCAGATGCAGGTTGGAGCTCTGCCTAGTGCACCAGTATCGGAAGCGAGAACTAGGAACCGGGAGTGCTGCGGATAGATTGCCGCAGTGGAGCTTTTATCAGCGCATGGCAAGGGCTGCCTTTCTCTCCACGTTGGCGGTCGTCCTGTTGCTCGCGCTATTGCCAGACCACTTGCTGCACGCCCTCGGATTGGCCCTTACGTCTCATCACGACAAGCTCAACCACGCCGCCGCGTTCGCCACCTTGTCGGCTTTGGGTAGCCTCGGCTGGCCCCAACAGGTGGTCCGGCTGGCGGTTCTACTTGCTTTAACGGGCGCAGCGATCGAAATCCTTCAATGCGTCACAGGCCGTGACATGAGTGTCTTCGACTGGTTTGCCGACTGCGCCGGAATGGCATACGGGCTGAGAACTATGAGCTGGGTGAACGAGATTCTGGGCGAACCGGTTATTTGATCGCCACAGGCTCCGCTTTACCGCCGCTGTCTTGGCCCCACTTGCCAGCCTCACGCCCGGGGCCGCCTTCGATCACCCTCGCTATTTCAATTTCCGACGCAAAGGCCGATAGCAAGGCGAATGGGTTTCAGGCCGCTCACCATTTAGACTTAGGTCCGATTCTTTCGCGCAAATGGCCGAAGCCGGAAACATTTCTCCTTCTACTTTGTTGCAGTGGCCGTGCCGCTGAGGAGAACATGCACAGTGCCTCTATCAAACGAACTGCGCGACGTACCTTTAGAATTCCAATGCCCCTCCTGTTCACGCCCTATGGTGAGAAGGGGATCCTGGCTGAAAACGATTGCCGGTTTCAAATGCGATAGTTGCAGGTCCAGAGTGCGGCTCGGCTACGAAGAGAAGCTGGCCATATTCGACCGGCACCTTAAGCGAGGCGCGCCGGATCTGGGCCGACGACCAATGGAGTGCGATCCCGGCAACGGTTCCTGAGAGTGTGTCGGCAATTCAAGCTCCAACTGCTTGCGGTCTGCCGCAAGTCCAAGCTTTCATCTGGTCGCAGGGTCAGGCGGCTCTTTCGTCCGTACGGAACCGATGATGGCGAGAGGTTTCGATGCGTCGGAGCACCGAGCAGGTCTACACGTTTTTCGTAGCGACCACCAATCTCTAGCTGACCACTTCAACGCTTTGACGAGGTGCGAGCAACTTGATTTTCAATAGTCTTTTTCGGGCCAACATGCGCGCCGCCTCTGCGATGCGGCCTCCGTAAGCATCGGCGACGAATGATAGCGTCGACAGGTCAATAATGAGGTCACCGACCGCGCCCGCCAAGACATTGGACCCGGGCCCAAATTGATCCACCAGCGCCCGCACTTCCTTAAGTGCCGTCGAGGCTTCACCCGCATCCAGCAGCGCCTCGATGTGATCGAAAATCTACATCCCGACCCTCCCGCTTGCGCCTCACACGCTGAGCCCCCTCGAATGGAAAGGAAAACGATGGCAATATCGCGCGAAAAGAAAGCGCCTGCCAAGGTGCTCGCGGACGAGGCGGCTATTCAGACAACAAGAAAGCCCTGGTGGACCCACGATGAAGGGCGTCCATGGAGGGCGTTCAGCGAGACGCAACCGAGATCCGGCGCGACATTAAACGACAGCGATGCTTGAGCCGCGCTCTCTTACGAGCAATCCGAGCAGCGCCCAGCCGCCAGCCGATCGAAGATGTACGCCAAGACCGACAAGCTGGTGCAGCGTTTTGCCAAGGCTGAAGACGCGGTGAATCGCTCAGCGAAGACATGACCGGGGTGAAGGCGGCCACTGCCGAGGTGACCCGGTGGAAGTTGATGGGCCTCGGCGCATTCGGCTCACTGCATCGCAGCGGCGGCGCTCGCGTCGCTAGTTACGCCCTATTGGTCCTATCTGGCGCGTGCTGCGTGGCGGATCACGAGTTCTATCCGTGCTGCTAAGTCAGCAGAATTCCACACCACCTCCGGATAGGCCGTCTAATCCGGTAACCGCACATTCTTGAGCACATTGTACGATTGTTACGCAAAGCAGCGGCCGCATCGACTCTCATCATCTTGGAACTACATTGCCACAATGGCACAGCTCTTTGAATCCGCCCCAGTGAGCGCTTCATTTCAGATGATCGTGGACCACTATGAGACAGCGGTTTCACTCCAGGAGCGCATTGTGACTCGCGCTCGACAAGTCGGCTTGTCAACGAAAAGCGATGACGAATTCCTGGAGTATCTGAATGCCGTCTTAGCGCGGGCGCGCCAAAGCTTGGCTCGCGCTGATCAACGCAGTTGTTAATAAATGGGACATCCGCGGCCCGCAGGCATACAGTGTGCTATCGACGGCAACTCTAAGGGCGTCCGTCGGCTGTGAGCGATCAACATGCTTCCGCCCCAATAGGGAGAGGGAGCTATGACAGACTCCAGTTCACGAACTCACACTGCCGCGCAATGCGACACCCGCCAAAATTCCATCTATCGCAATTCGCTGCTGCTTCGAATGTGCTCGGCAGATTTGGCCTTGCTGCAACCTCATTTGGAAAGCGTCTCCCTTGGACTGAAGACGCATCTCGAAGTGGCGGGGTCTCCAATCAGAACCGTGTACTTCTTCGAGAGCGGTCTCGGGTCAGTGGTGGGCGAACTGCGGCCTGGTATTGAAGCTGAGATCGGAATCATAGGTTGTGAGGGTATGACCGGCTCAGCGCTTATCATGGGCGATGACCGGTCAACGCACGATTGTTACGTCCAATTAGAGGCCCGAGCCTTTGTTATCGACGCGGGCCTCTTCACCAAGGCGCTTTTGACAAGCCCAACCCTGCGAAGTTTTCTGCTCCGCTGCGTTCACTACTTTCACCTCCAGGCAAGCTTCACCGCGCTCAGCAATGCCCGGATGAACATCGTCGACAGGCTCTCAAGATGGCTGGTGATGTGCGATGATCGCGTCGACGGGAACAGCTTTGCGATTACGCACGAGTTCTTGTCAGTTATGCTCGGTGTCAGGCGGCCCGGCGTCACCATAGCGCTGCAAACCTTGGAGGGCCAAGGTCTGATACGCTCAATGCGAGGAGAGGTAGTCATTCTTGACCGAGCGCGTCTGATTGCGCTGGCTGATGGGTCATATGGCAGGGCTGAAGCCGAATACGCTCGGCTAGTCGGCAAACTGCATTGACCCCAGACGCCGCGCCCGTGGCACTATCCTGAGTGCCCCTGCAACGGAGCCCGCCGGCTGAGCCACGGTGTTTTTGCGTCAGGCGGGAACATTCCCGCTCTGAGGCTGTTTGGCCACAGCTGGCTCGTTCTTCAGCGGTCCGTGCCGGTGACCAAGATGTCCTCTCCACTCGTCATGGTCGGCCCGCGCAGCCTCCGAAGCAGGCGCGGGCCATCCCTGCAGCGTCGCCAGACGTCAGCGGGCTTTTTATCATTCGCCGTTTATCATGGAAGATTTGCAAGTTCGCGCCTGCGACGTTGCGCCATTGGATCAACACGTCCATGGGACGATCATCAGGCCTCCGCTCGAAAAGCCGGGTATAGAACTCCTCCGCTTTGTCCATCCTTGGCGAGCACGGCGTAAATTCCTTGGATTTGCATTCATAAATTGATTCCACCCATAATGAGCAAAGGGCGGGTCCCGTTCCAAAATGGGGTGTTTGCGGCAACCTGCTTTGTACGTTTCCGGCTCTTGCCTTTTTCGGAAAGTGACCCACAGAATAGCTGGTGAGGTTCTATCTCTCTGGGAGGATGGGATGGACGTTCAAGCACCTGTTCGGCCTGTGCAGCAAACGGCCAAGGAGCTGGTCCGCGAGGTCCTGTTGGGTTCTCAACCGGGCAATATAATTTCCCTGAAGGCGACCATTGCAGCGGTGCGCGAGCGCGGCCATGATCTTCGTGAGACTGACTGCCAGTTGGTCGGAATGATCGTCAATTCAGCCTCCCTTTGGGGACTGTTCATCGCCTTTGACGTTCGAGAGGCTTGATGCCCCACCGCTGGTTCAACCCTCCGGTTTATGTGAAGACTGAGCGCCCGGGGCTTCGCCTTGGTGTCAACCGAGTTGATGCCGCCGCGGAGGAGCTTCTAAAGTGGTCCAATCGTGGCCCCAAGTGGCGGCTGGCGGCTGAGCCTTGCCTATCTGCGATGGATGGCAAAATGCCGGGTAACGACTTCCGGCTGCTGTTCGAAGCCGCAGCCGATGAAGAGGAGATGCTACTGCCGGATTAACAACGCTATACGGACGGGACCATGCGCGTCTGTTCGCGTTGGCGGTCGGCGAATTAACTTGAATAATCTGACGCAAACGGCTGTGGCCATTGCTCTGTTTTGACCTTTTGTGTTACCTATTGTGCTTCGTTCCCGAGCTTCCTTTTCGATCCCTTGAAGAATACCGGAAAGAACGGGTTCGCGATGTCCGACACCAGAACAATAAGCGAATCGGAACGACCCCGGCGAAAATCAATTGCTTGTCGATTGAACTGAAATCCGATCGACCTTACAGCCTCGTTCACGCGGGTTCGGGTATCCTCCCTCACGTCGCCTGTACGCTCGAATTTCTGCTTTTGGGATCCGCTGGGGCCAGCTCAAAGACCGACGAGGCGCTTAGCCGACTGGCGGCTCATCACGAGAGCGGTCCGGCAGCTTTAGGAGTAGTAGATTTGCATATGGGTGCCAACTATTCGTCCCAATTGGGACAGGCTGCGGCCGGCAAGCTGCGCCTAGGTCTCACAAAAGGCTCTTGTCTCAGGAGGATAAGGACGCTGTGATGAAGGACTGCGCTGACGCAGATATTGCGAAGGCCCATGAGAACTTCTGCAAAGCTGCGATGATGATGGGCAAATAGGCCCAGCACCTAGCTTAATATAATACGCGCCCGCTGGCCCGGCCGGCGGGCGTTTTCGTTTGCCCTCGGAACCTGGTCAATTCGCACAGTTGCTCCCCTGCGATGGCGCGGGCCGCCTCGAATCTGAAATTCTGTCAATCGCCCGACGCGGCTGCTGCCCTCCCTGCCGCGAGCCGGAATGCATAACGATTGCGGATGTGGCTGTTAAAATAGACGCCCTTGGCAAAGGCAGCTTTGAACGCGGCAACGGCCTCAGCAGGTACGTCCAAAAACTCGTAATGCTTCCCGCTCGCTACAAACCAAACCGAGAGAACCCTGGTGTTCGGGTCATAGTCGAACTTGCGTATCGAAGTCGACGGCATGGTATGCCATCCAAACTCAGCCGGGTTGGATCGCCAGCTACAGGCTGAAACTGTATTCGAATATGTGGCCGCGCTTTTCGTCGGCAACCCTGATCCAGATGGGCTCGGTGGTGCGCAGAGTGATGTCGCGCTCTGTCGCTTCCCGCGCCGCCCTGATCGGCGTTGTCGCGTTGACGATGTGGGTAGCCGTCACGGTATCGCCGTCCATTTCCTCAACGTGGTATTTCGGCACTTTTGTTCCTAGGCGTCTAGTTCGATAGGCTGATCGTGATCCGGATCGGAATGATAAGCGACCTGGCGAAAATCGCGCATGTCGATCTGTTGGCCGCAAACAGGGCAAGGCATGAAATGATCGAGCTCGCTCGCGGGCGGGCCTTCATGTCGGTGCCCAATTATTGGTCTGCCGAGATCCGATAGCCTGGTCATTATTTCCGCAGAGCCTTCGCTTCTCGCTCCAGCGTTTCGCGTTGGTTGCCGTGCTTCGCGATCAATTCCTTGACCTGCTGCGGGGTGATCCCGGCCTTGGCTGCGAAATACTCGACTTCATAATCCTCATCGGCCGAGACCCGGTCCCGATCGCGGAAGTCCCGCTTGCTCTTGTCGTCGGCCATATCGATTCCTCCTTCGCTCATCCCGCAACGCCGAGTTGACGAGTTTGTTGCACCCAAGAGGCTGATTTCCAGTTTCGGAACTATTTTAGCTTAATCTTATTGAATCGCCGGAGGGCGGATCAGTGCATGCGTTTGAAGTTCATCGAGCCGTTGATGCCGACCCTTGTGGAGAACCCTCCCGAGGGTGAAGGCTGGACCCACGAGGTCAAGTTCGACGGCTACCGATCGCAGATGATCATCGATGAAGACGGCACACGCATTTATACGCGCAACGGCCACGACTGGACGGCGAAATATCGCGACCTGGTGAGAGAGGCCAAGCGCCTTGGTGCCGAAAGCGCCATTGTCGACGGCGAGATAGTCGTTCTGAACGACAAGGGCCTTTCGGACTTCGCAGCGCTGCGCAAAGCCATTACCCGCCGGCAGCACGACTTGTATTTTGTTGCCTTTGATCTGCTTCATCTTAACGGCCACGATCTGCGCGATATGGCGCTAGAGGAGCGGCGCGAGATCCTGGCCGGCATGATCGAGCCCGGCGGGCGTATTCAGTTCAGCGAGCCCTTGCCGGGGGAAGCCAAGGCCATCTTTCACTTGCTCGACAAGGCCGGACTTGAGGCATGGTGTCGAAGCGGAAGGACAGCAAATACCGAAGCGGTCCGTCGACCAACTGGCTGAAGGCCAAGTGCTATGCGATTGACGAGTTCGATCTGCTCGGCGTCGAGCGTGAAGCGGGCAAGCCGGCTTTCGCTCTGATGGCTGAGCGCGGCACCGGGCGCTATGTCGGCAGCGCATTCGTCACCTTGAACCGGGAAATGCGCGAGAGGCTATGGAAACGCGTCCAGGAGCACCCAGGCACGGCGCCCAAGGGCGTCATGAAGCGGCCTGCGACGCAATGGGTCAAGCCGGGCTGATCGGCCGCGTGAAGCACTTGCGTGGCGAGGATGACCTGCGGCATGCATCGCTGCAGGACTTCCGCGAGGAGAACAAATAGCAGCTCCACAACTGGCCATCGCTTTTGCGAGAGGCGCGCATCCCAACGCCGCAAAGGCCGAGCTGAACGCGATACCGCAGGAACTCGCCTCACGCTGATCAACGGTTAACACGGCTAAGGACGCCTAACACTGTCATTGCAAAGAATAGGAAAGGAGTTTTTAGACATTCATTCATCTATCCGTGCTTTCTAATGAGCTATGTCTTTCAGCACCTTCACCCGGATATTGGAGGATGTCGTGGATGATAATTGATGCCGCCAGCGGAGGTTTCCGCATGGCACATCTTACCGCCGACTACGCCTATCTGATCGCGTTCCCGTTTTTCGATCAATACCCAATCAATCACTCAACGACTGTCACCGTCCCGCTGGTTGCGAGCAAAATCCCGCCGGCCTTGGTTTGGAAAAGGGGCCATCCTGGATGCGAATTATGACAAAGATTTTTGAGATCCTGGTGGGAAGCATGGCGATTGGAGCCGTTCTCGCAAATCTTTGCATGCCGGCGAACGCCGCAGTTGGCGACGACGGAACCACTGCCCCCACTGGCACGAGCGGTGCCACTGTCGGAACCGAGTCCCCCGACCATCCGACCAATACGGATCTGCCTCGCATTGTCGACGCTATGTCGAGCGCCGAAATCACTCGGTTCAAGAAGCGCTGCATCGACGTGATCGAGAGCCGGGGCGTTTATGATCGTGACCTGCGCCAGCTCTGCCTGCTGATCTGGCGCCACTAACCAAACCGTTCGCAAGTGCCGGAGCTGTCGACATGACACTCTCCAGTTCCGACAATAGAGGCCCGCCCACCGAAAAAGGTTGGCGGGCTTTTAGCTAGCGGCCCTTACCCTACGGTTGGGTAAGTGTTTCCGCCCGATTATCCGCGCCCTAAAAGCGCATCCCCTCGATGCCATCTTCACTGCACTTCCCAATCATCCCCACCGTCTAAGTCCGAATGCTTGGCCCTGAAGGTTTCAAGATAGTCGACTATCTGAGGGTCGTTCGGGTCGAACGCTTGCCAATGTGGATCATCATCGACGTTGGCCAGATCGAGAAACTCGGTGATGTCCACCCCGCCATTGAGGGCGGCGACGCCAGAGTTCAAGCCGATGTATCTCAGGTTGAAGTCAAAGCGAAAATCGGGTGACCGGAAGAACTTGGCCCTGTCGCAGTCCGGGAAAGGCCGGGCTCGGAAGTGGTCCATCAAGCGCTGCTTTTCAGCGATGCCTTCAGTAACTGAAATCATGTATGTTTCCGGCCGTGACAGACTTTCGTTGATCCGGCCGGCCGGCTTCCTCATGGCGCCCCAGAGGTGAGGCAAGCCAATTGCAGAGAAGAAATCCTGACCGATCGATTCGCCGGGCCAAAATTTAGGGTTGTATGGTCGAACGACAACACGATCAGGTCCGAGCGCCTCAACAAACGGTCGCAGGATTTCGTAGAAATCAAGTTGATATTCCGCGACTTCGATGGGGCCCGTCAGGTAGTCTTTGACGCATTGCGCATACACGCTCTCAAGCAAGTGATCGAAGCGCCGCAAATAGAACACCACCTTCACCTCGGCGCCAATATCCAACAGACCCTGAAAAATAGATGGATGAGTGCTGGCTCGCGAAAATTCCTCGCCTGACATCAGCAACGTCTCGCAATCGGAATCGAGTGCGAAGAACGCGCCAACGTTCTGCTCAAACGATTTGCTGTCGTCGTAACCGATTGCGGCTATGCTGTGCTGCGGCCCGAACGCTTCATTGGCCGGGTCGTGGGGGTCGGGGTAATGGATCGAGTTCCCCGCCAACAGATCCCGATTGGAGGCCAGGCTCGCCTGAAGATAAGAGCTTCCAGTCTTGTGAATTCCGCAATGCAAAATAAACTTCTTATAGCGCCTCAATGGCCGCCACTCCCGTTCACTCCTGATTGTTTATCAGGCGCCACTGCGTGCGCTCGGGACCATACCATGGACCGCAGTTGGTGGCATTACCCCGAATGCATACGGCAGGGCAGATGACGGACGCTAGTCCGCGGCGACATTGCGCCGGTGCTTCCAATCGAACGAAACGCCGGCCGGGGCCAGGCGGTAAGTGCTCTCGCCGGAGGTGGATCAGACAGTATGAGCGGCATTGATCTGATCTCCAATCTCGCAGCGACCATGGCTCCGGTCATGGAGCAGATGGGCGTTATCGCAGCTTCAGAACTCGGTCCCGAAATGCTGCAAGATCGAATTCGCGCCGAGGCTTATGCAAGCGGAAGCGTGGTGGTCGGCCGATATAAGGTGGGCTGCGTGGTCACGACGAATGTAGGCACCACGGTCATGCGCCCGCGCTCCCCTCGTCCAGCCCGCTCGAGCTGAAATTGACTGCTCAACGATGGAGGCGGAGAAGGCGCACTAGAGCGGTCCGACCGCTACAGCGATAGCGCCATCAAGACAGCGCTGCTACGTCAGAGCAGCAGGTGAATTGTCACAAGCTCGATGATCAGCAAAACGGCGCACACCGTGCCCGCAAGGGCATAGCCTCTCCAATAGGCACGGATATCCTGATCGGTTTGGAATGCTTCTAGCCAGAGCCCGTCGGGGAAGACGCCAAGGCAAATTGGGATAGGCATCGCGGCTGGCACGATTGTATCAGGTGCTAAAGCATCTCTGCCCAACATGCAGGCGGCTCTCTGACCGCGAAGAACGCATATTAGCCTGCGCTAACTAATGGCGAAAGCCCTTCATCGAAATATCGCCGACCTGTCCTGATTGTCTCTTTGGTTCTTTCAAACTGGGCAATGGCGTGTCGCCGCAGGAGAGCGGGACAAAGAACAACATCGTCTAGCCCCCTTGACCTGCCAAGAGGCATCTGAACAGGAAAAGGTGACGAAAAGCGCCAGGCGGCGCCGCAAGGCGAAGCTGTGTACGATCTGGAGCTCGCTACCGATCAGGTCATAGCTGGCTCCGGCGCCCCCCAGACCATCTGGCCGCTGGCGAAAATATGCGATCCTGCTAAACTTATCCCGTGTGAACACACATGAATGGGGGCTTTGTGCCGGTATCATATGACCTCATTGGCAAGACAGCCGTCGTAACCGGCGGAGCAAAGAGTATCGGCAAGGCAATCGTAGAGCGCCTTGTAGCGTCGGGTGCTTCAGTGCACGTGTGGGATCGAGATCAGATCGAACTGAAGGGTGTGGTGTCTACGAAGGTCGATATTACCAGCCGCGATCAGGTAACCCATGCGATCAACATGATCGTCGATCGTGGCCTGCGTATAGACGTTCTGGTTAACAACGCCGGTTATCTAGGAACCCTTCACCCGTTTGACCAACACGAACCTGCAGACTGGCGAAGCATCATCGAAACCAATCTGATCGGCACGATGCAAGTGACGCAGTTGGTTTTGCCCCACATGCGAAAATGGGGTGTTGGCCGCATTGTCAATATGGGCTCTTTGGCGGGCAAGGAAGGACTTGCCAACCTTGCCGCCTATTCAGCCTCCAGCGCAGGTATCGTAGTCTTCACAAAGGCGCTTGGGCGTGAGGTTGCCAATACAAACATACGCGTGAACTGCGTCGCTCCTGGGCCAATCGATACTGACATGATCCGAAACCTCGGGGTCGCAGCTGTCGAGACAATGATCGCCGATAGTCCAATGAACCGGCTCGGCCGGGTCGAAGAAGTTGCCCACATGGTGGCCTGGCTGTGCTCGGACGCCAGCAACTTCAATACCGGCGCGGTATTCGACATGTCGGGTGGGCGGGCGCGTTACTAAGCGCCGACTGTCTCGGTGCTTTCAGGTGGCCCGGCGTCACCGTGGACCAAATACTCCCACCCCTAAACGGCGACCTATGTGATCCCCTCATGGCAACTCTGCGGTACGAGGTAAGGCGGGAACCGGATGGGACGTGGACGGTGTTCGACGTGTTCACCGGGCAGCCGGCTATTATAGTGGGCCACCCTTCTGTCGACCTTCCCGACATGGAGTATGCTGAAGAGCTGGCAGCCATCCTGAATGCCAACAACCTGAAGCATAGTCTATATCACGGGAGGTCCCCCGAAGGTTCGCCTGACCGAGGTGGCATGACAAGTTAGCCATTCAACCAGCCTTCGTACTGCCCATCCAGGATGGCTCGTCCGATTCCGAGCAAGCATTAGTTATTGAACTCCCGACTACGACGGTCTTAAATCGACTTCCCATTGCGTTTCGTAGGGAGGATGTGATGGGCAAGGTGGTGCCAATTCGCAGGGCCACGCCTTGCGTGGAAGTAGTCGGAGCCAGTGGCGAATGGGTAGGGTCGTCCGCATCATAGAGACCGACCAGGAAATTACACGCTCATTCGGCCTGAATCGTTTGCGCTGTCCTTCGCAGAAGGCCAGCGGATACGCCTGCATCTCGACAAAAAGCTCTGGGTGAACGGTGCTAAATCCCCGAGCCGTCCAGTTGCTGGCTGTCTTGCCTCCCCAGGGCGCCGGCATGGAGGCTCGGTTTCGGCAGTAACGTCGAGACGATGCGCTCGACGAGCCTGAAGGTCGATCGTGAAAAATCGGACGCTCAAAGCTCCTGCCTCGGGCCGCGTTCTCGCCGCTCAATGATCGTCGAACTGCCTGCGTAGGTGATCAGGTGAAACCAGACCTATTCCTCGCCCGTCACGCCTCTCTTTCAGCCGTGCGACGACTACATGCTGGCCGCTTTCTGAGGATTTTCACCGCGAAGCTGACGGTCCGCTTGCGGCCCCATCTCAGTCATACCGATCACAGGCAGGGCGTGAAGCGCGCGTCGCATTGCGAGTAGGGAAGGTAGTGTGCTGAGAGTTCTGCAATTCGCTGAGAGAGGGCGGTCATGGCAGGCTGGTGATGTTCAACGTCACCGATTCCCTGGAAGGAACGCCACCATGACCAAGAC
>NZ_JAMYLX010000035.1:0-11871 GCF_040318265.1 Mesorhizobium sp. M1252
CGATCAAGGCGAATTCCAGCCCGGCTGCGCCGGAGCAGTCACGGCGCCACCTGGATCCGATCCTTTCAGCGGACACGGATCACCTCCTGATGGCTGATCGCGCGCGGGTCCGGGAAAACACCGAAGTTGAACGGGGGCACCCAGGTGCCCGTGGCCGTTATCTGGACGAAGACAGTCGGCAGCTTTGTTCCGCCGCAGATGGTGGTCTCATCCACGACCGTGGCGCCGCACAAATAGGAGCGGATCAGCACGACGGCGGCGTCCTCGGGCTTGTCGTTCCAGCTCGAAAGCGCGACCGCCTGCGTTCCCGTGTCATTGGACGCGCCGGCCATTACGAGATTGGCCGCGGTTTTAACGCCCGCGCGCATCTGCAGGTAACTCGTCACGTAGGACCAGCCGTCGGCGATGCCGAGGCAAACGAGGCACAGGACCGGCAGCAACATGGAAAACTCCACGGCGGCTATCCCGGATTTGTCCCGGACAATGCGCAAGGTCCGCCCACCCATCCGGCTACTCGACGAGCTGAACGGACTGCGTCGCCGGAATGTCTTCCATCCCTAGACTGGTGCAGTCCTGCTTGATGGTGGTACTGCCGGACCACTGGATGGTGTCGGCGACGACCTGAGTGCAGCCACCGTTCCCCGAGAAGTTGCCAAGGTAGTTGACCTGCTGCCTGGGAAAATAGATGGCGCCTGTCAAAAGCGAGTCCGCGGTGCCATTGAAGGTGCTCTGCGCCGCAGTCCCGGTCCTGTCGCCGTAGAACAGCACGCCGGAATAGGCTCCGGAGGTAGGCGCGCTCAGCGTCACCTTGGCGTTGCCGTTCATGCTGACGGTGTTGCTGCCTGCCATGAAGATGGTTACCCCGCTGCCGGCGACGACCGCGTTGGCGTTGACCTTCATACCGCCCTGCACGACGTAGACGCCGGGCTGCAGGGTGACGTTGCCGCTGAGGCTCATGCCGCTGCAGTAGGTGCCAGGCTGGAGTGTTTGCGACGTCTTGTTGCCGTTGACAGACTTGCACGGGTTGCCGGCTGTCGGCGTCGCCAGGCTGGAGAAAGGATCGGCCGCCGGCAAGGCTTGGGTGATATTGGAGTTGCAGACCGTGGTCGCTGGATTGTTCAGCACCATGCCGCCGACGGTGATCAGGCAGTCGGCCTTGAGCACCGCCGAGCCCTGCGTCTTTATGGCGTCCGAGGCAATCGAGTCCGACATGACCGAACAGCCGGTGAGGTTTACGGTGGTGTTGCCGGAAAAGAGCGCAGCCTGGGAGGCCGAGGGACTGAGCGCCAGCACACAAGCCTTGGAGGCGTCATTGATCAGCGCCACCGCCCTTGCCTGTTCGGCAACGGGCGCCTGGTTGAAAATCGCCGTGAAGTAGCGATCGAGATTCTGCTTGACGATGACCTCTACCGCCTTCTTCGCGGTGTTCGGGCCGGACAATGGCGGCGTGTTGACCTGGATCGTGCCCGGCGTGGCAAAATGTTCGAGGTCGCGGACTGCGTGGCGGCGGCAATGATGGTCGGGTTATCGGAACCCGCGACTTTCTCGAGCGCGCCGGCATAGGCCGCGGCATCGGCAACGGCCTGCAGCTTGAGGCTGCTGTAATACCAAAAGGATGTCTCCACACCGAGGCCGGCGCCGCCAACCACGACCGGCAAGGTGAAGGCAACGATGACGGCAACGTTACCGTTCGTGGCGCGCCTTAGGCGGCTCAAAGCAAACCAAATCCGGGTGAACGCGTTGGATGCCATATGTATTAAAAACCATGAATAGATAAACGAATGTGTAAAAAACCCATTCCGATTCGATGAAGTCCGACCTGCCAGACGAAATAGGTGCGCTGCAATTCCTCCTCGCCTCGCATGTACCGAGATCAGGCCGCTCAATCTGCGGTCGATCTCTACGGGTTGGAAGCGGCGACCGCCGTGGCGCAGTGCGCTTTGGAGGCTCATTTCGACGGTCGACCAGATGACTATCGCTTTTGGTGCGATGTCTTTCACCAACTGAGAAGAGCAACTGACGGAACTTTTGCCGCGAAATCGTGTTCGTTCGAGCATGACCAGAATAGCCGACCTTGGACCGCCTAAGCCCGGCAAGCCACACCAACCGCAGGACGGGCACGATCGATTTCACCCATGCCCGATCTGCGGCCAGCAGGTCGACAAGCGCGACTTCCGCCAGGTCATGTGGCACGAGCAACCAGATCATGAGCCGCTGGAGCTCGATCAGTGAGGCAGGAACAACTGGGCCGCCAGCCAGAAGCCGACGGCCATCAAAGACAAAACAACGAGTGCGACGAGGAACAGCCTCATCGCCGGTTCCTACCACGCGTCAGAACAAAACCCGCCGACCGAAGCCAGCGGGCTTTTGTTGCAGGGCCGTGGTTTGCTTAGGATGTGGATCGCGGTTCAACACTGGGTGCCAATTGCGCCGTCACTGCGCTGAGACGCCCACGTTTGGTCAGTACTGGCTTGCTGTATTCTTTCTTCATGCAGTCCCTCCAGTGGAAATTTGAGGCAAAGCGCATTTACAGCCAAAGGTTGTCAATCAGCCCGCGCCTTGTCAATTCAAAAGGTGCCCGCCGCCCTTGCGTCCGGCGGACGAGAGACGTCACACCGCAAGCATCTCACCAGCCATGGAATCGTCCAACACCGTCCAGGTGCTGAGGTTACCTAGCCGCAGGAGGGTCCTGAAGCCGCACAACCTTGTCGAGATGTAGCCGTATCCGCTGGCCTTCAGCGAAGGACAGCGCAAACGATTCCAGGCCGAATGAGCGTGTAATTTCCTGGTCGGTCTCTATGATGCGGACGACCCATTCGCCACTGGCTCCGACCACTTCCACGCGAGGCGTGGCCTTGCGAATTGACACCACGTTGCTCATCACATCCTCCCTACGAAACGCAATGGCAAGTCGATTTAAGACCGTCGTAGTCGGTAGATCAATAACAAATGCTTGCTCGGATCGGACGAACCATCCTGGATGGGCATACAACGGGGGCTAATGCCACTTCAGTCAGGCGAACCCTCCGGGGAACCTCCCTTGAGATAGCGTCTGCTTCAGGTCGTTGGCATTCAGGATGGCCGCCAGCTCTTCGGCATACTCCATGTCGGGAAGGTCGACAGATGGGTGGCCCGCTACAATAGCCGGCAGCCCGGTGAACACGTCGAACACCGTCCACGTCCCATCCGGTTCCCGCCTTACGCCGTACCGCAGAGTTGCCATGAGGGGATGCTAATGGAAGCCGCGAATATATGGTACAAAAAATGCGAGCGGGCGATCGGACAACGGGCACGCCTTGCAGAAGTTTTGCCGCTACGACGGGTTCGGTCGGGCACGGCCAGAATAGCCAACCTCGGACCGCCCATCCCCGGCAAGCCACATGACCTGACTGGGAAGAGCATTTCTATGCGCGCCCCATTTGCGCGCAGAAGGTAGACCGTCGCGACTTCCGCCAGGTGATGTGGCACGAGCAACCGGACCACCAGCCGCTGGAATGCGACGCGTAAGAGCGCAGCACAACCCAACTGGTCATCGCTATCGAAGCAGCGTTTGCGGGGCGGCCGCTTCTAGGCGCATGGTGGCTAGATGACCCGAATATGGGTGGGATCGGATGGCGCCACGATTTATAGCGAAACCACTGTCCTGGCCGACCGAACCGGCGGCTGGCTGGTCCGGGCCGGAATGAACCGGGGCAATGCCCGGCTCAACGGCTACGCTCTCGATCAAGTGCACCTGGTCCCGGAAGATCGCGCCGTGGAGGTCGGTTTCGGCGGCGCAGTTTTACTGCCGCAACTTCTCCCGTGAGGCAGCATTCGTTTGCGGGGTTGACCGCTCGCAGATGTCGTGAACGCTGCCTGCCGCCGGTTCGCCGATGCAGTGCGCGGCGGACGAGCCGAGTTCCGAATCGGGCTAGTCGAGGACTTGCCCTTGCCGGATAGCACATTCGACAAGGCTCTCAGCGTCCACACAGTGTACTTCTGGCAAAGCCTTAGAGCTGGATCCGCAGAGCTCGCTCGCGTCAAACCAGGCGGTCGCGTCGTGCTTGGCTTCCTCCCGAAGGCGCATATGGACAGGATGAACATGCCGGCCGAAATTTTTACACCTCGCGAGCCGGATGAGGTCATTGCTGCCTTGCGAGATGCAGGGTTCAGCGACCCTGAAGTGCGGAGACCGAGCACGGAAACCGCATGGCTCGTTGTGACAGGCACGCGAAGATAAGTTTCGGCGCCTGGAAGCGGAAAAGCCCGCCGCCGAAGCCAACTGGCTTTGTTGCAGGGGTTTGCCTAGGCTCCTCTGGGTTCAACACTGGGTGCCAATTGCGCCGTCACTGCGCTGAGACGCCCACGTTTGGTCAGTACTGGCTTGCTGTATTCTTTCTTCACTGCAGTCCCTCTCTAGCGAATTTCGGCAAAGCGCCTTGGGCCTAAAGGTTCTCACTCATCGGTGCAGGTTGATGGCGTGCACACAGCCGTTACGGCCGAGAGCTTCTCGCGCTTCTTTAGTTCCGGCTTCTGATAAGGCTTCTTCATGCAGGGTTCCCCACGTTTGTCCCTCAATGCGAAAATGCGGTGCGCCGACCACGATTGTCAACCGGAAACACTGAAGTAGCGGCCGAGCGACGCCAGGGGCCGGCACGCGCGGTCACGGCGGCGTGCGCAGCGTGGATGCTGCAATTGCCTGGCCGGTTGCCATGGCCTGCTAACGAGCGCACACTGCTGCGGTCGCCTCGAAAAATCAAAAACAAACAGGCACGAGGCGCTTGGGAGCGATCATCAGGCTTTCGCCCGACCAGGGAGAAGGCCCATGCCCACACCGGCACAGAGCCGGCTCATGTATTTTATGGGCCAACTCGTTCACAACGAGAGCATCGTTTCCAAGCAGGATATTATCGTCGGCTTACTGGATCACGAAGGCAGTCCGACGGCCGACGCCGACGAATTGCTGGCGAACTTGCATCGATCACTGCAACAGGCCCGACAGAGCTTGCACGAGGCGCAAGAGATCTATGGAGTCGGAAATGCGGAGTAGCGAAAAAACAAAACTCGCATACACAGCCGCAGAGTTCGCCGAAAAACACGGTTTGACCGTGAAGGCAGCCGAAATCATCCTGTCCGTGAACGGCTCCTCACGTGTCGCTTGCGATGCAGCAGCACGCGCATTCAAAGAAGCGGTTGCGCACCGAGAACACAGCAATGACGGCGAATGAGGCCCGCGCCTGCTTCCGAGGCTGCGCGGGCCGACCATGACGAGTGGAGAGGACATCTTGGTCACCGGCAGGAATCGCTGAAGAACGAGCCGGGTGTGACCGAACAGCCTCAGAGCGAGGTTGTTCCCGACTGACGCAAAAAAGCCCGCCAACATGAGCCGGCGGGCCAAGTAATGGGTCGCTGTCCAATGAACGCGTTAGTGTCTTCAGATGGATTTTGGTCGAGAAGCCGCCGCGCGTCAGGCGCAACAAATCGGGCGCCCTGCGGACGCAGGAACGCCTTCGTCTCGCGGGCGCTCCGCGTAAGCAAATCTTCGCCGCCGAGAAGCTCAATCGTCTCGGCCCAACCGTCGTCTGCAAGCAATTCGTGTGTCATCGCAGTTAGAATCCCACCCGATTCCGCAGGGCAATACCTATCTTATCGCCTAGGCCCTTTTGCCCCTACCGCCGAGACATGACCGCGCACCACGGAGCTGTCGAACATCTGCACCAGGTGCGCCGACGACGAGAGCGCAGCGAGATGATCAAAGAACGTTTCGAACACGCCCGCCTTGCTCAGCCGGTCGAAGCGTTTCCAAACGCTGTTCCATTTGCCGAAACGCTCCGGCAGCGCTCGCCATGTAATGTTGTGGACTGAGAATAGTGCAGAGCCTCCACGAATAGCAGGGTCGTCCCGACCCTTGGCTCCGCGCCGTGGCAGCGATCCGCGGAACACCTCCAGCGCCGCCGACCAATCCATCTCCGTCATCTTCGTAGACATTGCCGACCTCCAGAATCAGTCGGCAATCTATGAATCACACCGGATTCCTCTCAAACCAATACCGGTGTCGTTGCGCCCACTTCTGTGCCGGATAAGCAAAGAATAGGCCGGTAAACGGTGAACGCAGTTCGGGGAGTACCCGCACCAGATCGAGCTGATGGGCGAGATAGCCTGGAAGAAAGCTGATGCCCAATCCTATCGCCACGAGCGCCCTCACCGTTAGCAGATCATCGCAGGTGAGGCCCCCTGTCAGGTCAACACCGATCTTCCGGTCGCCCGCCAGCATCGGCAGCGGTCGCGCCCATGCCTTGCTGAGGGCGATTAGATCGTGATGTTCGAGTTGCTCCAGTGAGACAGGTGTGCCCCGGCGGCCGAGGTAGGCCTTGGAAGTGTCCTGAAGGACCCGTCACGAAAGCGCGTGAGATCAGGCTGGAATCGCGCAACGGGCCGACGCGCACGGCGAGGTCGATGCCGTCGGCGACGAGATCGGCAACGCGGTCGGTGACGAAGAGATCAACGGCGACCGCCGGATAAGCCTTACGGAACGCTGCAATAACAGGCGGTAGAAGCGTCTGCGCGATATCCACTGACGCCGTCAGCCGAAGCTGTCCGTCCATCCCCGCCGACTCTGCGCGAAGCTCAGCTTCGACGGTCTCGATTTCTCGCAGCGCGATGCGACACCGCTCGAAATAGGCTTGGCCCTCGGGCGTAGCGCGCAGCTTTCTGGTCGTGCGCTGGATCAACGAGAGCCCGAGCCGTCGCTCCAGGGCCGCGACCTTGGCGCTCACTGTCGTTGCAGGCATGCCGAGACGGCGCGCCGCGCCGGCAAAGCTCCCTGCCTCGAGGACGTTGATGAAGACACATATCTCGTCGATGCGCATTCCCGGATTATGCAGAAAACGGGATGCTCATTCCAGTCATCTCATATTTTCCGGGCAATGCATTTGCGCGATATTTACGCTTGTCGAAATCGCCAGCAGGGGAGCGGAGGCCATGAACGATCAATCGATCAATCCCAATGACGCCGCCAGCTTCGTCGAAAAATATGCCATCAACCCGCGCGTTCGGGTCGGTCACGTCCATCTCAACGTCGCCGACATCGAGCGATCGCTAGCCTTTTATTGCGGTGCCCTCGGGTTCGGCGTCAACCTGTCGCTAGGCGAGGAGGCTGCCTTTCTCGCGGCGGGCGGATATCACCATCATCTGGCGCTCACTAACTGGAAAGGCCGCGGCGGCGCCGCGCCCCCCATTGGCACGACGGGCCTACACCATGTCGCCTTTCTCTATCCGACACGGGCGGCGTTGGCGGCTGCGCTGCGCCGCCTGCGAGCAGCAGGGGTGACGCTCACCGGCGCGAATGACCATGGCGGCTCGGAGGCGATCTATGTGCGCGATCCTGACGGCAACGGGGTAGAACTCTATTGGGATCGCCCGGAAGCGGAATGGCCGCGCAACCCGGACGGCGCGCTGAAACTGGTCAGCAATCCGCTCGACGTGGACAATCTCGCCCGGGAGGGGGCATCAGACTGCTAAGCTGGCCACCGCCATGGCGGGCTGCGTTCGGAGGACTGCTGCGACAGTGCTAGCCATTCACCGAGCCACGGAGCCGGTTGGCTGCGAGCGGAGGGCAACCATTCGGCTGGCGGGCTTCGCCACCCCAGGTAATAAAGTGTACGCTTCGAGAAGACCGTCGGCAAACTCAAGCGCTTAAAATGCATCGCAATACCCTGCGGGAAGAGAAGCGAAGCTTCGCATCCGAGCTTAGGACTTGACCGGCGGCTAGCCAGACGGCTCCCGCGCGGCTGAGACGGCCCTGTCCCGTTCCTTTGGATGAACTGCGCCTTGTGGCCGGTGATGTTCTCGATCGCCTTCAAAAGGGGTCGATGGAGCTCACAGAGCTTGGCATGCTCGCTGTGGTACGCACAGCGGCCCGACGATGCTCTTGTGCAGCGCTTCGGCTGCCGCCAGGAAGCGCTCGATTTCAGCCCGGGAAAGCTGTTCGGAAGGTTTGGTTCTGGCCATTGGTGCTTGCGCAATTACTAATTAGTGAAACCTTACGTTCTTCTGGGGAGTAGACGTGAGACCGGTCGGTCCAGCTATGGGGCGGCATTGAACATGATGTTTTTTCCGCGATTACTGATTGGGATGTTTGCCACGTCGACCGTGGTAGCGACCTGGACTTACCTAGCAACCGATTCGTTCTGGAAGTCCCTTGCATGGACCTTGCTGATTTTTATCATCTTTCAGGTTGCATATTTCCTATTTTCATTCGCGCTTTTCGACAAGCTTTGGTTGAAAAGAACCGAAGAAATACCGAACCCTGCCGAGCCTACCTGTCGAGACGGCGGTGTCTCATCTGAAGGGCGCTCGATGACGCTTTGAGGGAGACCGCCAGACACGAGAGCAGCGATCATGCTAATCTTTGCGAACTATGCGAAAGAAGGAAAGCCGTGGCAGCGCCAACAATCATCGAAAAGCGCGCTGGCGCTGGATGTCGCACGGAGATCGTCGACAGGGTGCGGACCGACGACGCCGAAGCCGAGGAGCGCGAGGTAGGTCTAAGGAGGAAACACAGATGGCTGCCTATCTGATAGCGGATGTAGACGTAAAAGACGCTGCCTTGTTCGAGGAATATCGGCGGGACGTTCCCGCTACCGAAGAGCGGTACGGTGGGCGGTACCTGGGCCGCGGTGGCGCCACCAAGGTTTTGGAAGGTGATTGGGATCCACACCGACTGGTCATTGTCGAATTCCCCGACATGGCGTCATTGATGGGCTGGTATAATTCGCCGGAATACGCCCGGCTGATCGAGATCCGCAAACGTTCCGCTAACACCAGGATCATCGCTTTAGAAGGGATTGCAACGCCTGCGGCGTGACCCATAAGCGCGGCCAGCGGACCCGACGACAGTTGGGCATCCTCAGCGTCATTTCTTCCTCACGGCGAGATGCCGGAGCAGCAAGACCACTTAGTACACTCTATGATCAATTTGCCGCTGCGCCGGCGAGCGAGCAAAAGACGCGGGAACAGGTGTCTCGTGACCGCCGTGTTATCCCGATCATCCGAAGACGTTCGCTCTGGTGCGGGACGACTTCAAGTCCTTTTTCAAGGGTTTTCGGAGGTTGGCCCACGGCTGAAGGGCTGCACAACCAAGGGGCGACGATCAGCTTCTCCACCTTCAGACACATCGTGATAACCTGTCGGCCATGAAATCGGTGGCTTGAGAGAAACGTGGGGGGCCCCAGGAGACTAATTTCTGCCCATGGGGAAGGCGATGTCCGCGCTAGCCGGAATGTCAGCTACCGAAGATCCGCCGCGTGAAGGCTGCCAGTCCGCTAACGGCCGCCCCAAAGCTGCCGGTCAAGACAAGGTCGCGTTGGAACCGATCCTTCGCATCCCCCGTTATCGAATGGAAGGGACATTACTTGCCATTAGGAGATGAAGAATGAAACGGCTTCTTTTTGCCACTGCCATGATGGCTCTTTCCAGCGGGCTTGCGTTCGCGGGGACGACAGGGACAACAGGGACGACGTCGAGTGGCTCCTCCACTACCACAACGATGCCGACGACAGATAACAACACGGATTCGACCACAACGAAGTCGACCAATTCGAACTCAGCGAAGGACTGTGCGCCGGGCCAGCAGAGTGGCAGTGCTAAGCAGGCCGCTCCTGGTCAACAGGATGACACCAGTGCCAAGTCCGCAGCCCCTGGACAGATGAAAACGACTGCCGAAGGTTGCTAATTGTGGCGGGAGGGCCGGTTTGCACCGGCCGGAATGGATGCCTCCCGCTGCCGACCGGCGGCAACGGACCGGCCCGCGCCCTTCGATCAGCGCGGGCCGTTTTTCTGAAAGAACCTCCCTTAATCGTCCAAGGAGCCTGCAGCCTTTTCTTGGGCGAGCCGGAATGCATAGTTGGTTGCGGATGTGATTGTTGAATAGCGGCCCTTGGTGAAGGCAGATTTGAACGCGACAAACGCCTCAAGCGGCACGTCCAGGAAATCGTATTGCTTCCCCCGCTCGCTCAAAACCAGACCGAGAGAACCCTGGTCCGGGTCAATAGTCGAACTCATCGAGGTCGGCGGCATGGTGCGTTTCAAGAAACCAGCGTGAGCCGCGGCCAGCCGGGTATGGACCGCCCTACAGGCTGAGCTGTATTCGAAGATGTGGCCGGGCGTAGAATGACGTCGCGTTCCGCCGCTTCGCGCGCCGCCCTGATCGGAGTTTTCGCGTTGACGGTGTGGGTGGCCGTCACGGCATCGGCTGCGATATCCTCAACACGGTATTTCGGCACTTTTGTTCCTACGCGTCGGTAGCGACTCCGCTTGTTTAGGGTCGCCCTCAAAGAGGAGAATAAGGTGGCAAGCTCGTCGTCGCGCTGCCGCCGGGGGTGTGACCCGGCGGCTTGGACGTTCGGCTAGGATCGCTCGGCTGTGACCGCCTTACGGCGTTGCCGCGGGAGTCTGCTTGGCAGCCATCTCGTCGATCTTCTCGGCAAGCACGCCGTTGGCCCATTCGGTGACCTTGGCGTCGACCGGCTTGTTGGCCATATCGGCGAGCGCGTCATCCAGCGATGGGACGGCGGCAGCAGCATCGGCCGCCGCTATATTGGCCGTATCGAGCGCTGCCTGCGCTGCATCGATCTGCTCCTGGGTCGGGACTTGGTCGGCCGGAGTATTCGGGTCGTTCAATTTGGCGTTCAAAGCGTCGACTTCGGCTTGGGCGGCATCCACCGCGGCTTGGGCGCTCTTCGCGGCCGCCGACGCTGTCACATAAGCCTGAATGCCGGCGAATTTCTTGCTCTTGGAGTTCATATATGCGTTGATGTTGCGCTGCAGCGAGTTCAGCCGGCCAAGCTTGGCGTGAATGTTCTTGTCCTTAGGCGTCGCGGCGACCTCAATGTCGTCGACGGCGACCTGGTCGTCGGCCGAGGCCTTCTTTCCGGCGTGAGCCGATGCCGACTTGCCGTGCGAAGCGCTGTTGCCGGACTTCCCGCCGCTGTTGCCGGACTTGCCGCTATTGCCGTGACCACCGCCATTGCCGTGACCACCGCCATTGCCGTGACCACCACCATTGCCGTGACCACCACCGTTTCCGCCCGCGCCAGCGAAAGCAGGAGCGGTCACTAGTGCAAGCGCGGCAAGCGCTGCCAACAGCGTTTTTCGGGATGTCATGGTACCTCCTCAGTCGAATAGCCACCTCGCCGATTCGTTATAGAGCGGCTTATAAGAGTTTCCTAATTCGACTGAATGAACTTTAGATAAATGCTTGTTGCAATGAGCGACTGACGACTGCGAAGCGCTTTGTAACCCTCTGAAATCTAGCAAAAAATCCGGAGTCGCAGACCGTATCGCCCTTTGCGCGACTGAAGTCCCATACCGATCGGACCTTGGTCGGGCGATGCACAACCGCGGAATGCTTGCGGCATTTCGGAGTATGGCGTCACCGTGTGGCTGTGACTGCGCATTGGTAGACAACTCGCCGGGCGAAGACCCCAACTACCTCGAGCCCGGCGAGCCTTACACCTGATCAGAGTACGCGATCAGGACCGGGGATCAGCCGGCGAAAGATGTGGGTGCAATATGGGTGCCAAACTATTCGTCCCAAATTGGGACCATGCTGCGGCCTGCAAGCTGCGCTTAGGTCTCATAAAAGGCTTAGGCGTTCGCATCGGAAATGGCGATAGCTGGTTAGATCTTCCTTCCTCCGTTTGTATGATTCGTGGGCATTGGCAGGCGTGCGATATTGTTTGCCGGCGGGCGCTGAGTCTCACCGGTCGGGCCCAGCGGCCCGCCCGCCGCAAGGTGTCCCCCCGCGAGGTAGTGTGCTGAGAGTTCTGCAAATTCGCTGAGAGGGGGCGGTCATGGCAGGCTGGTGATTGTTCACGTCACCTGATTCCCGCG
>NZ_JAMYLX010000036.1:0-11867 GCF_040318265.1 Mesorhizobium sp. M1252
CTCGAACCACTCCAAAACCCCTTCGGGCCAAAAGTGTTACCCATGTCTCCGATATAAACCGTAACCTATGTGTCCGGAATGGACCCTAGGGTGATGGTGCCCAGAGGCGGAATCGGCAGATCGCCGAAAAAAGACAACAAAATCAACGGCGGTGTGACCGAGGTTGCCTGCGCTGTGTAGCACCTAGGTGTTGCAAAGTCGAGACTACGCTGAACCGGTCTATCGCCCGCTTGTCGGATCTCAGCGTAAAGCGTAGCCTCGGCTGATCGTTCGGGGTGCCTACGGAGAGGTTCTGGCCCTCGATGAGAGGTGCCGATAAAAATCTTTGTCAGCGATCTTGAAATCCATGTGCTCAGTGAACAACTGAAGATTGTGAACCAGGCATGGTTCTCCTCGTCAAAGGATAAGTGTCCTTTGGCTTGTCAGGTGGCCATTTGGACCACCTTGGAACAGCGAGCCTGCCACTAATCGCGCGACCGGCGAGTGGTAGATCAACGCCCACCGAATGGTGTGCTCCGGTGGTCAACCGGCCGTTCCGTCATGAAAGTCCACTCAATGAGTCGGGCTGTGGCGGGCGGTATCAAAACCATCCCTGCTGTCGGTCCGGCTCCTATCAGGAGCAGTCAAATGACCCGATCAGGAAAATCAACCAATCGCCGAGCTTCGACTTTTGCTGAAATCGTCGAACGGCGCAGATTCCCGTCGCCCATTGAACATCAAGCCGTTGCTTTCGCCCGGAACGGGCATCGGGTATTGCCCTTGTTCGGCATTGTCGACCGGAAATGTGAATGCGGCAAAACAGATTGTGCTCACCCCGGCAAACATCCGCGCATAGCGGGTGGAGTTCGCGAAGCTTCTAGCGACATTCACGTTATTGAAGGCTGGTGCGAACGCTGGCCTTCCATGAATCTCGGCTTCGCGACGGGTGGCAAAAAGGGAATATTTGTTCTCGATGTCGATGGTGCCGAAGGCCACAAAAGCCTTCGTCGGCTGGAACATGATCACGGTAAGCTTCCACGAACGTTGACGGTCAGGACTGGCCGAGGTTTCCACCTCTATTTTCACGCTGTGCAAGCCATAGGCAATTCAGCTGGCACAAAGCTGGGCAAAGGTTTGGACGTCCGTGGCAAGAACGGCTACGTTCTGACACATTGGAGCCGTCATATATCGGGCACCATCTACAAGAGCCCTGATCCGAAAGCCAAGGTCGCTAGGACGCCCACGTGGCTTATCCGGTTGTTGGTCACGGATGAGCTGGGTGGGCTCTCCAGCAATGTGCCAAGCGCCGACGCAGCAACCTCATCGAGCAGCTCGGCAATTGCTTGGGCGCAGTCTGCACTGGCAGCAGAGCTTGAGAAAATGCGCACCGCCGTGCACGGTTCGCGGAACGCTACCCTGAACGGCTGCGCCTACAAGCTAGGGCAGCTGGTTGGCGGAGAAGCACTTTCCGAAGATGAAGTTGCACGTCAGCTGACTAATTGCGCTCGTCTCGTGGGTTTGGAAGATGATGAAATCAAGGGCACCCTCGCAAGTGGGCTCAGCGCTGGCAGGGCTAACCCTCGGTTCTTCCAACGAGACGTGGCTGCTGGCCGGGCAGGGGTAAATCCTCTTGCTAAAGAGCTCTCCCGCCTCGGCCAGACAGACTCGGATCTTGCGGTTCGCTTCGCACAACAAAGCGAAGGCTCAGTGATCTTTACACCTGCTCGCGGCTTTCTGGCCTTCGATGGCCGCATCTGGCGCGAGGATTCCCAGCTGAAGCGATTTATCCTTGCTGAGAAGGTTGCAAGAGCAATTACGGACGAATTACCGTATTTAACCGATCCCGTCGAAAAAGCGGCTAGAGCAAGGTTCGGCCAGCAGGCGCTTTCCAAGGGTTCGTTGGATCGCATGCTTGAACTCGCCCGATCCCATATCGTGGTTGCGGACGCGAAGATTGATGTCCAGCCGTGGCATCTTAATGTTCGTAACGGGACGTTGGACCTACGCACAGGCGCCCTCCACAACCATCAGGCCAGCGACCTTCTAACGAAGATGGCCAATATCGATTTTGACGAAAAGGCCAGATGCCCGAGGTTTGAATCCTTCCTACGGCATGCGTTGCGGGACGACGAGGACTTGATCACGTTCGTCCGGAAGGCTGTTGGTCTTTCACTGACGGGCGATGTTCGAAATCAAATTTTCTTCTTCCTACATGGTCAGGGGAAAACGGGAAAATCGACCTTCGTCAATCTTATCAGAGATTTGCTCGGAGACTACGGCCTCCATACGCCGACAGAAACGCTGCTTGCGAGACAGTACGATAGCGGCATTCCGGCTGATCTAGCTCGTCTGGCCGGTTCTCGTATGGTCACGGCTATCGAAGCCAACTGGGATCGGAATATCGACGAGGCCCGTATAAAAGCGATGACGGGAGGCGAGCCAATCGTTGCAAGACTCCTATACAAAAACCACTTCCACTTCCAGCCAGAGTTTAAGCTCTGGTTCGTAGCGAACGACTATCCTAACGTGCGTGGCAGCGCCGAAGCTTTCTGGGAAAGAGTGCGAGTCATACCTTTCACGGTCCAAATCCCACCTGAAGGGCGCGATCTTGGTCTTAGTGAAAAGCTGCGCGATGAGGCATCAGGCATTCTCAATTGGGCTCTTCGTGGATGCCTCGAGTATCAGAAGAGCGGCATTATCGCACCGGCGGGCGTCACGCGGGCGAACTCCTCTTGGCAGAAGGATGCCGACCACATCCGGAAATTCGCCGACGACATGCTTATTAGGGAAGACGGCAATATCCTGTCGGCGTCACATCTGCATAGGTTCTATGAAACTTGGTGTCGCAAGCATGGTGAAACTCGGCTGTCTATGGCTGGTCTCAAGAAGCAGCTTGAAGCTTATGAGTTCCTGCATAGACGTGACAAGGTTGGAAGCAATTGGGTAGGCGTGAAGCTGCGCCTCTAGTTGGAGCGGTGTGCCTGCGGTTTTGCCGCAGGCGCCAGCCATAGGGTTGTGTGGCAGCGGTGGCAGCTTTAACCATCACAAATTCAACCCTTAAAACCACCGTATACCCTTAACTGAAACACCTGCCACCGGTGCCATCAGCCGACAGTAAGGTCATCATGCAACGGAATCTTCGCTGGAAGCTCTTGGTGGTGCGAACGCTCACGATGACGTATCCGGGCATATCGAGGTCAGCTTTCTCCAAGCGGTCAAATTAGGCGACCTTCGATGCAAATCACATCTGAACAGCGTGATGCTTGGCTCAAAAACACCGCTGATAGTCCTTTTAACCTGTGGCTAGAACTGCAGGTCAAAGGGCCAGACGGTCAGCTCGACCTAGCTCGCCTATACGAAGTTGCTAAGCGTTTTGGGATCGACCGACAGGCCCGTTATTCGCACCTGAACCGCGGCCAACAGCGGATGATAATCGGCAATATGTTGCGGCGGGTCGTCCCTATCGTTGAGTACGAAAATGACTGGTCTGTTCCGCCGGTGGCCGTCCCACTGCGCGCCGTGAATGAGATCGTTGAGCATGCAGCATTGCCAACACGACCGGAAATTATCCAAACGGCTGGCGTGGCCGAGTTGCTAATCCTGCACAGCCAGATCATGGACGAGTTGCGTGACCGGGAAATCGTTCGCACTGGCAATGCGCCTCTTGGGGACTATGCCGAGCTTCTTTTTGCAACGGCCTTTGGTTGGTCGCTGGAGAGTAATTCTTCTAGCGGTCACGATGCGACAGATGCCGCGGGCTTGCGATATCAGATCAAAAGCCGTCGCATCGCGCCCAGAAACGCGTCTCGTCAGCTGAGCGCGATCCGGCGCCTACCTGACAACACCTTTGATTTTCTGGCTGCCGTTCTGTTCGATGAAAGCTACC
The DNA here is from genome assembly GCF_040318265.1 of Mesorhizobium sp. M1252. Classification (NCBI taxonomy): domain Bacteria; kingdom Pseudomonadati; phylum Pseudomonadota; class Alphaproteobacteria; order Hyphomicrobiales; family Phyllobacteriaceae; genus Mesorhizobium; species Mesorhizobium sp. M1252. The sequence continues at coordinate 3,866 of NZ_JAMYLX010000036.1, forward strand.
GGGTTACCAAGGCCGTCGTGATCCCGCACGAGGTCGTGGTGCGCCGTGCAAAGCGCGTTGAGCACACCAACAGCTGGCGGTTCATCCTGCATGAGAGCGTGTGGGGCGAGGAAGGGGCGCGCGACGTCACCGCCGCCATTATTTCGACGTCTGCGACAATCTGATTGGTCGGGGAAAAGTGTGCGGAAAAGGCCTGCTGACGTCACACAACCGCGATCCAACATATTGATATTATTACGTAAATCTTGACTTTGGGGCCAAGATCGATATAATACGCACCTGTTCAGATGGCCGATTTTGGCCCCGAACTGACTAAAAAGGTGGGTATTTGACCAACTTCGCGACAGGGCTTCGAGCCCGACTTTTGCCGCCATCGGCTTCGCACCGACGCCATCGAACATCATCTGAAAATTCAACCCTGAGGCCCCGTTTGGGGCCTTTATCTTTTTGGAGAGCGAAATGACCAACGCCGCTGTTTCCACCGCTACTTCAACCGCGTTGCCAGCCTTAATCGTCCTAGGGCTTGATGACGGCGGCAAAGCCCATGCCTCCTGGTTTGGTGAGGCCGAGACGGATCAGGCCGAGAAGGCCGCCGGTATGATGGGCATGGCCGCCCTTCGGGCGTCGACGGACGAGCTGCGTGACCTCGCTGGCAAGCTACCGCAGGGCAAGGTGTTTGCCTCCGGCAAGGCCTTCGTCCCCTTCGTCAAGACGACTGTGTTCGACAAGATCGCTACCCACTTGCCGAGTTCCTTTAAGTGGCCAGCCCGGGCCGCCAAGCCTGCTGCGGAAAAGCCGAAGCCCGGCAAGAAGGCGTCGGCGGCCGCTGCCCAAGCGGGCGATCCAAACGAAGGCCTGACCGTCCCGGAAGGCTGGGACAAGATCGTGTTCGGCTCGCTCGTGCTGGCCTGCGAAAATGCGGATGAAGGCTGGTTTCATGCCCACGTGATACAAGTCAGCGCAGACGGCCTTTTTACCCTGAAGTGGCGCGACTTTCCCGACTGGCCGGTGATCGTTCGGCGCACCCACCATCTCGCGCTGCTGCATCCCAGACATGCCGATTGAGCGCGAGCCTTCCGTTCGCGACTATTCGCCTGATCATCAACAGCTGGGATGTACGATGACCCACACAGCATCAGAAATTCGCCGCCTCAACGATGCCTTCCGCAGCAGCTTCATAGGCGGCCATGTCGCTCTAACCAGCGGCGTTGCCGCCCTTGCCGATACCGAACGCCGCGCGCTGCTGCGCTCGGTGCGGGCTTTCGAAGCATTCGACAGCGATAACGATCCCTACGCCGAACATGATTTCGGTGCCGTCGACCTAGAGGGCGCCAAGTTCTTCTGGAAGATAGATTATTATAGCCCAGACATGCAGTCAGGCTCGCCTGACCCAGCGAACCCGGACGTGACACGCCGGGCGCTGACCATCATGCGTTCGGACGAGTATTGACGATGAGAAGGGCGTTTTCTCGTCGTTCATTTTTGCTGTGGTCTCTAGTCACTCTTGTCACGGCTAGGCCTGCTTTTCGATGGAAGCCGACCGAATCGTTCTTAGATCCTGACCCGGAGGGTGTTTCGCCTGCTTTGATGCGAGCGATCTGCGCTCACTGCGCCGCCTACTCTGAGCTCAATCAGCTCACGCGTGGAGCCGTCGCCAACGCGCTAGAGAGTGGCCCTTCGCGAAGCCGAAGGCTTGCCCGAGCAGTACACGCGGAAAATGAGCTGCGCCAAAGCTTGATGGCTTTCCCGATTCAAAACGACGCGGAGCGCGGTGACAAAGCCGCCTACCTCACCGGCCTGTTCGAAGTCGGAAAGGGGCTACCCATTGCGATCTAGGATGTTATTTGCCCACCTTTCGCCCCGCCTTCAAGGGCTTCGGCCATTCGCTATCGGAAGGGGGTGCGAGCACCAGCTCAGCTACGTCCACCTCCAAAGCAGACGCCAACCGATCAAGCAAGTCGATAGACGGGTTGAACTTCAGGCCCTCGATTTCGCTGATTGTCCCCCGGTCGACACCGGCGTCGACGGCAAGATTCTCCTGACTGACCCGCTTTGCGGCTCTAATTCGTCGAAGGTTGAAGGCGATGCGAATACGTCCGTCCATGTTGCGGACGCGACCAACTTGCAGCGCAATAATCTATCGGATATAGCCGACCTATTAGCGAGTTGTTTGACTCTGTTGGCGAAGGCGCGACCAAGACCTGCGGCACATAAAACTCGGATTAGGGGGTAGAATGAAAATTGCAGTTGGAATCATCGGGATTCTTCTGGGCTTGGTCTCGATGCTGCAGTCGTGTGCTGTCGCTACGGGCGGCAATATTTTGGAAAATAAAGACCTAGTAGGCGCCGGTTCAGTCGGCTTGCTGGTCGGATTGTTGTTCTTCGTCGGTGGCGCTTTCGCATTTGGTCTCCCGCTGGTGGCGGCCATCGTTTTCGTTCTTGGCAGCTTGTTCGCTTTGCTCGCCGCGAGTGCTTTCCCCGATATGTACATCTGGGCCGTCGCCGATTTGATCCTAGCCGCGATTGCCTTCTTTGCATGGAGGTCGGGTCGACGCCCAAGCGTCGTCGCTCGCAGTCCTGACCTGCCGAAGTGACATCCCACGCGTCCAGAAGCTTAAATGAAGGGCTGGAGAATGATCCGACTTTCGCGAGTATGCCTCCGATCAGCTGCTGGCTGCGGGTTAGCTGCGTGGGTACTATTTATCGGCTTTGGACTGCTGCCTGCGTCTGCCGAGCAAGTGGTTGAGGAACATGGGACCGTCTATGCTGAAATGGCCAGCGTCGAGCAGGTGTGCTCCTTTCTCGGGAGCCCCACGATGTCGGCGCTTGCGGAGTTGCGGGCTTTGGATCGGGAGGTTTACAATCAGTCGTTCAGAGAGTTTTCAGCCACAATGAGCGTGTGGCTGGTGATGAAGACAAAATCGGTAGGGCTCGATGACGGGTATGCGGCTTTTCCAAGCGCTGACACTCGTCATGAACTCAGCGACCGTTTCAATCTTTGTTTCGGACTGCACAGCAACGATACGCAATTTTTGAACGTTCTGAAGCTAGTGTTCGACAATCGCGATTTCCCGCCAACGCTCGGGTTTCTTCGGCCCTATTTTGGGCCACCGGAAATTGACCTCGAGGCGCTCGTGTTCATGTCGTCTATGGAAGATGGCAGTGTTTACCTGTCGAACTACCTGCAAAGCACGAAAGACTTGATCACCAGTCGTGTCGAGACTGCGCGCCAAAGTCAGGCGGCACAATCGTCCGCAGCTCCGAAAGGAGACGACCAGTCGCCCGACGACGACTCAGCTGGTGCGCTGGAATCGGTCATGGGCGGGCAGCCGGTCTACGTCCAATACGCCTGCGAGATTTCTCTAGCCGAGGTCCTTGGCGTTGCTAACCCCAACGGCGAAGAGAAGATCGTCGCGGCAGAAATTGGTGTGAAAAGCGATGGGACCGCAATCATCAACGGAAAGCTCGTTCAGCCGGTGAGTGTTTTTCCGGCTCCTGCGGGAACTGATATGCCATTCAACGGCGTGGTGTTTGCGGCGCTCGATGTGAAACAAGCACTTTTCTCCAACAAAGGTCTTGGAACGGGATTGCTCAATCCGAGCCAAGACGAACTTCAGGACTTCGAGAAGTTGACGGGGATGGCAGATGGCCTCACTGATTCCCTACTCGATGGACGGACCCGGTATCTCGCCATCTCGCTCGCGAATAGCACCATCTTCCTGACTGATGTGTCACCAGACGATAGGTTGGTGAACCGAAACACTCCTCACTGCAGCAGATCAAAGTGACGACTGCCCGAGATGGGTTCGCAACGCACTACGAAACATGCGGCGCGCCGACATGACCAACGATGCCCAGTTTCTGGCGGATGCGCGTCCCAATTAAAGGCGACTAAGCCTGCGGTTGCGGTGCTTTGACCAACACGTAAAAGCTGCAACAGCCCAAACTACCAAAATGCAGCCCAGCTAAGCGCCTCGATAGGTGTTTTTCAGGCCGTATAGGGGTCGCCAGCGGGCGAAACTGCCTGCGGGCCGTGTTCGGGGCAGGCCAAGCCACGGCGGCCAAGCCACGCCTCGTGGCAGCCAACCGAAAAAAGTCATTTCAGCGCTGGGTAGCCCTAGTTGACCACCCATAAGCTCTTCAGCTCGTGGCCAACCGCCCAATCAGATGAAGTGTCTTTCTCACATCTCGCCTCGTATGGATCGCGCACCATCTTAAATTCGTTGTCAATCACAGCTCCGAAAATGAAACATTCGTCTTTGTATTCTCCACGTTCCGCACTCGCCATCTTGACGACCGTTTTGATGATGATCGCCTCGAGATTCCGGCTCTTCCAGTTAACGGTCCCATAGTTGTCGACCGAGGAGACGACGTCAGTCGCCTTCCATGCGTCCTGGCCGAGTTGTTGGTTCCAACTTGTGAAGTCGGGGAACAGAGAGGGGATGTTTACCTCAGATGGCGACTGCGTTTTGGCCGCCTCATTTAGAACGGCGGTTTTCAGGCCGTCGGAGAACATATTTAGAAGCGCGGCGGCTGATGCGCCGTTCTTCTGACGAAGAGCTGCCTCCTGCGCTGACTTCGATTTTTGCTCGTCTTGGAGTCGTTGGGCGGCAACGCGTTTTGCCTCTTCAGCCGCCACGCGCGCTGTTTGTTCAGACTTGACTTGGTCCTGCCGGGCAAGCTCGAATTTCGCTTGCGCCGCCGCGACGTCACTTTGTTCGAACCAAATCGGAGCATAGGCAAAATTGACGCTGTCCCGGGTCAAGGCGTCGGTTACGGCTTTAAGGGTCGCGCTTGATCCATAGAGGATCCGGCACTTATCCCGACGTATCTCCTGATAGGCAGCTTCGACGTTCGATATGTGAGGTCCAGCCTGAGGAATGGATGCAAATTCGGCCAGCTTGTCGATGGTCGCCATATGGATCTTCGGCTCACCTTCGATGACGCCGCAGATCCCAGTGGACTTGGTGTCAAAAAGAATTCCGCCATACCCCAGCCTAGACCCCTTATCGACATCAGCCGCAACTTGGGTGGCAAAGGCCTTATCCTGGTCCATGCGCCGCTTCAGGTCTGCATAGTTTATCGAATCGAACGGGCGCAGGGCTTTTGCCTCAACCGCCTCTAGGTAAGCAACCGCGAAACTCGGTTTCGCTTCGACGAATTTCTTCCGCTGAATAAAGAAAACATCGGCTTGGTTGATGTCCGCTTGGCCGCATTCCCGGTTGATGTGGATAGTCTTCCCGCCAAGCGGGTCCAAGGCCACTGAAAGAACCTTTTCGAATGCAGGAGTGCGTTCCACACCAAAGAGACAAACCCATGCCTCGTTCTTGGTGAATGAGAATTCGCCAGACAGGGTTTTCAACAGGGACGGGGCTGCCGGACCTGCGTTGTAGAGGACAACGACATCGGCAAGCCCGCCTCGGAGCAGAACTTTATTCAGCTCGGTGACCGTGAAGGCTGGGCTACTGGCTACCTGAGGCTCGCCCTTGTCTTCCGCTTGCGATGGGGCTTTCAAGGCCGTCAGTTCATTGGTGAGACCTTGGCTCGTGATGAGAGCCCGAACGCTGTCTCTCGCTTCCGTAAGCGCTTCCAAATCCGATGAGGAAGTAACGCTGTCAAGCGCCTTAACTTCACTGACAACCAGCGGCAGCTTGCTGGAGGTGAGATGAGCTGCCATCCAACTCTTCAGCGCCTGCTGGTCGCCCTGAAGTTCGGCCAAGATGAGCGCCTTTTGTTTTTCGATGTCCTGCGAACGTTCCTTGTCCCTAGATGCGGAAAATTCGGCAAAGCCGGGAACTGCCATCAGCAGATTAGTTAGGCGAAGCGTGGAATCGTTTAGCGCGTCGGCGGAATTTGTCTGCACTTGCGCGTTTAGCGCAGCAGCCTTGTCAGCGATCTCGACCAAATTTGACGTCTGCGGATTCAGTTTTAGAAACGTTTCCGCATCTGATAGCAGGATATTCGCGGCGGCCTTTGAAGCTTTCAGGCGCCGAGCCTCCGACTTATCGAACGAGGCCTTATCCGCAAAGCCCTTTTGACTTGCGTTCCTAAATTCGAGTGGATTTGTAAAACCGGAAGCGCGAAACGCTACGAGTTCAGTTTTGGATTGAATTCCGAATTGCTGCGCTGCACGGAAATCTTCGGCGGACGTAAAGCCAGCAGCCTGCGCCCTTTGATATTCGTCTCGGCTTCGGAACCCTCCAGATACAGCAGCATCAAACTCCCGTTGTGTGCTGAACCCCAAGCTCTTTGCCTGCGCAAATATGCTTGCGGACGGAAAACCGCCAGCCATTGCGTCTCGGTACGAGCTGGCATCGGTGAAGCCAAGTGACTGTGCGAGGTTGCGCTCTTGATCGTTCCTGAAGCCATCACCTGCACCTCGTTCGATCTCCGCGAGGCTGTATTCTGTGAGCTGGTCGCCCGCCGGAACTCCGAAATTGACTGTGTAGGTCTTGAAAGCCGTGACAGTCGACGGGCCAATCAAACCGTCAATTGGTCCGTTGTAGAACGAAAGCCGGGTCATCGCAGCCTGGAGGCGTTGGACAACTTTGAGATATGCCGGTTGCGCCATGAAATCGAAAGGTTCGCCCCTCTGAAATGACAGCCAAGCAACCCGATCTAGGCTCTCTCCACGGGACAAAAATGCGTCCTGCGGGATTATGTGCAACTCCTTGAGTGTCTTCAGATTCGGCTTCGCCTTATCGACGTTCAACGTGCCCGCAATGATGGCAAAGAACCCGTTCCGGCCTTCCACCACTAATGTGGCGCCAAGTGTGGGAGCATATGATTGAGCTAGGGCAATAGCCTCATCCTCGGTAGGTCGACTCGATACGACCAGCCAAAGGACGTCTGATTGCGGCGTACGCAGCGAGGCTGGGACAACATCTGAGCGGGAGTGATAGCCCGTTAAGGTCCACGGTGGAAAAATGTTGGAGGGATTTGCCGCCGCCTCTAAACAAGAAGCTGACAAAAGGGCTACGACGAAGCCCATCGGAAACAAACGCATTTTATATTCCGCCTACCCAGACCCAAAATGTATCATGAGCTGATAGGCCTGCTCGCGCAAGCATGTCGGTTGCGGTGTTTGAAGTATGTCTAAGAAAGGTAAATGCAAGAATGCCACGCTGCTTTCTCCCCTCCGATGGAAAAAGCCGCAAAAGTTGTAGTGCGGAGGAGTGCTCAGCCCCATGCAAGCAATTGCGCTTGGTGGGCCTTCCCGAATAGGAACGTCAGAGGTCAATTGGAAAATCGCGATGCACAATGACGAAGAACTGATGACTGCCGATCTACTGGGGCTCACCACAGAGATTGTCGCTGCCTATGTGCAGAACAACCCAGTGCCATTAGCGGGTCTTCCGGATTTGATCGCCAGCGTTCATTCGGCGCTATCAGGCTCAGTCGAGCCGGTTGCCTCGCCGCCAGCAGTGCTCACTCCCGCGGTCAATCCGAAGAAGTCGGTGTTTCCCGACTACATCGTGAGCCTCGAAGACGGGCGCAAATTCAAGTCTATGAAGCGCCACCTCGGCTTGCTGGGCATGACACCCGATGATTACAGAGCGAAGTGGGGTCTTGCGAAGGACTATCCCATGGTGGCGCCGAGTTACGCGGCCCAACGATCAGCGCTCGCAAAGGCTTCTGGCCTAGGTCGCAAGACGGTCGAGGAAACGCCGTCGAGGAAAGCTCCAGCAAAGCGGAAAGCCAAGGCTTAAGGCTGCGTTTAGCAGCCTGTCAGCGAAAATTCGCCTCTAACTTCGGGGAATAGCCGCAATGGCTCACTGGTTCAACCCCCGGCTACCTGAGGACCGTTGGTCCTGGGTCAACCTGCGGGCTGACCATGTCAAGCGAGCGCTAAGCGACTGCGCAACAGTTTAGTCCTAATGAAAATGAATATCGCCCAGGACGGGTGCGGGTTCCCCACTGACCTTGCCCCCAGTTTCTGTCCAGTTTTGAGTTCGTTTCCGGCGTGGGTTGTGCCCTGCTGGGCGGGTGAAGGGACGGGCGC
>NZ_JAMYLX010000037.1:0-7899 GCF_040318265.1 Mesorhizobium sp. M1252
CCGCACTACCGGTGTTGCCGGCGGTGTCGGTGTAGCTGCCGGCCGTCACCGAGACCGAGCCCTGGCCGGCGAAGCCGTCGTCGGCTGTAAACTTCGCCGTATAATGCGAAGCGTCAATCATCACAAAATCAGTCAGCGTGCCGTGGGTTGCCGTAACGTCTGCTAAAGTGAAGCCCGTCACCGGGCCAACAAAAGTGAATGTTACCACTGAGTTATTGTCGTTATCATTTAAGGAAGAATCGACAATATTGACGTATACAGGAACACGTCCGTCATTATCGAGAACGGTAACCTGCTCGATCGCGGAAACCTTGAGGTTGACCGTGGTGAATGTAAATTCTGCCTGGCCTGCTTGGCCGGTGTTCGAGTTCGAGTTTGCAGCAATGAAGGCACGAAATTGAGCAAGTTCGGTATTAAACGCCGTCATAAATGACGCATTGGCTAGTTGATCATTGCTTAGATAGATAGCGAGCGTATCGATCTCGGCAGTGCCTTTCGCAGCATTGCCGTTGCCGCCGTCATAGGTGTCGTAGCCGGAAAAGGTTGTTTGTCCACCGGTTGTCCCGGTGCCGTATACTAGGCCACCCATCTTGTACTGATTTTCCCACGCACGGTAGATAAGCGTGTCGGCTCCCGATCCGCCCAGGACCGTATCGAACCCACTGCCTCCATCGAGCGTATCGGCGCCTGAACCGCCATTCAGGCGATCGCTTCCGGCACCGCCCAAAAGCACGTCGTCTCCACTACCGCCGACCAGATTGTCGTTGCCGCTTGTACCAGTTGTCGTTGCCATACCCCGTCCCCTATCTCGCTAGTTGTTCTTGTCGATCAAGCGTGTCGACATCGACCTGCCGCTTGCGGCGGGGTCGCTCAAAAATTGTGAACCTCTGAGGGCAAGTTCGCTTTCGCCAACTAACGGCTTGATCCTGGGAGAGAGCGCCGGACCAAATGAGTTCGCATCCAGACCAATGGCACGTGTACCAATGCCAAACGCCCACCCCCCCGAGTCTGGCAAACACAGCTTGATGCCTGCTGAATCTTCGTAGGCAGCAGCGGCCTTCTTCGGATCGGTCGAGGCGGAAAACTCATCATTCGGAGAGCAAAGTGCGATTTCGGCCAGATCGCTGCTCGACCCATCGAGAGATATAATGGTCAGAACGGTGGAAATGGGGACGGGCGCATTTTCGGCTAAGCGGTAGGTATAGTCTCCGCCCTGTGGCGTATGGGGAAGCAACGTCGACATTCCGTCGGCGTGTATGATTTGAGAAGCAGTCATTATAACCCCCTTACTCATACACAGATGCCCCCACATCCGTTTACCGACCGCACTGAAACGACAAAGCACTCGCTATCAAAACTCATAGACTTCGTCAGCCCACCCAACCGCCGCTATGTTACGCCTTGCGAACGGCTGACTCAGCAGTACCGTTTACGGATGGCGGCTCGATGTTGATGATGATGATGATGTTGCGACGAGATTGGTCGTCGCGCTGCGTCTCCCCATTGCGTCGGCAAACTCGTCGGCTGCCGATCATGTTTTTAAGAAAATGCTTATATTAGGAGATTATTAACTCTTCCGAGGGGGAGTCGTCAACGTTCGACTAGCGTGACAGTTAACAGTCAAAATAAAACGTGCACGGAACCGGCTGCGGACCGCCTTCCAGAAACGCATGCCCCAGCGAGGGGAATGTGTAGCAGCAACCGCCGATCACATGGACAATTACGTTTCACGGTGTCGGTTGCTGTAACCATCTGAGAAGGTCCCAAGAGTCCGAATTTCCGCACCTCGCCTCATGTCGGAGCAAAATAATACAGTTGCATCAAAATCGAAATCATACAGTCGTATGATTATGGACCAAAAGCGCAAACCGCATCGCTTCCCTCAATCCACGTTGTTGGAGGCGGCATTGGTATCCAATGTCACTTTCAACGCGTGGCGAAAGCGAAACGGGCTTTTCCCTTGGACCAACGCTGACCGTAAGTGGAACACCTATTCTGGAGCTGAAATCACGACTGCGCGCACTGTGGTCGTTCTGACTAGTGCTGGCATGGTTGCATCTCGTGCGGTCTCCGCCGCGATGGCACTTTTGCCTATGTATCGCGCGGATTGGGAGACGGGCAGCCCGTTAATGGAAAGTGATCCTGTGTTGGCCTTGTCTTTCGACCAGGAAGGGCAGGGATGGTCTGATTTCGATGCATCGTCTCCGGTAGGAGAGGTAATTAGGCGCGAGCAATATCCGGTTTCGATCATTCTCAGGCCGGCTCGAATTGTCCTGGAAGTCTTAATTGGCATCGAGAAGGTGATGGGGCTGCCCGTCAAGGATCTGCTCCAAGCAGTTAATCCAAAACCTCACGAATCTTTTTGAAAACGCGGCGGCTGAAAAGGCGGGAGCAATCCAAAATGGCCGGCACACTGATCTCCTTCAAAATTGCCGATATTGCGCGCGCGATCAAGAGCGCACGCTAAGGCAACATGGAGCCTGGCAGGGTAGAAATAGATCCGGCGACGGACAAGATCATGGTCATCGCCGCTACACATACGAGCGAACCGGAAAACCCCGTCGACCAGTGGATAAAAAATCATGCGCGTTCGTCTTAAGGGGCTGAACAGCCGCACCAAACAGCTCGCCGACGGCAGCCTCGTCACCTACTAATGGGCTTGGAAGGGCGGGCCACGCTTGCCTGGCAAGCCTGGAGATCCCGAATTCATTGCAGCCTACAAAGCTGCCGCCGCGACCAAGGCCAAGCCGCGCCAGGGCGTGCTGCTGTCCGTGCTGAATGCATTTCAGGCCAGCTCGGATTTGGATGACCTGGCGCCGCGCAAGCAAGCCGACTATGTCAAGCTGATCAAGGTTATCGAAAAGAAATTCGGTGACTTCCCGCTGTCGGGCATGAGCGACCGCCGCACGCGGCATCTTCATGGAGTGGCGCGACGAGCGCGCCAAGGCATCGCGCCGACAGGCAGACTATGGCCGGCAGGTGCTGGCGAGGATCCTGTCCTGGGGACACGGTCGCGGCCTTGTGTCAGCCAATCCTTGCGAGAAGGGCGGGCGCCTCTATCGCGGCACCAGGGTGGCTAACGTCTGGACTGCCGCCGACGAGGCCGCATTCTATGCCAGCGATCCCGCGCACCTGCATCTGCCGCTCACACTGGCCTTGTGGACCGGCCAGCGCCAGGGCGACCTGCTGCGGCTCACTTGGCAGCAGTATGACGGCAGGGTGATCCGCCTGCAGCAATCCAAGACCGGAACTCGTGTGGTCATTCCCGTCGGAGGGCCGCTCAAGGCTGCGCTCGAGGCGCTGCGCGACAAGGTCGGGCAGATACTTTTGAACAGCGACGGCGTGCCATGGACCTCAGATGGCTTTCGATCATCGTGGCGCAAGGCCTGCGCCTCGGGCGGCGTGGTCGGAGTGACCTTCAATACATTCGCGGGACTGCTGTAACGCGCCTGGCGCTCGTCGAGGCCTCGGTGCCGGAAATCGCAACGATCACCGGCCACAGCCTCTTCGGGACGTGGCCGCAATTTTCGATTCTAACTACCTTGCGCCATTCGCCAACAATCCAAAGTTGGGCGAAGCAATCAAGCTTGCGAATGAATACGCCTCCGGAGACGTCCATCGGGCGAGTCTCCGAATCGGTGAATCCCCTGTTTGATCCGTCAAAGTCTAACGATCAGGGAAGCGCCATCGAAAGCACGTGCAGTAACGGTTGATTCAACCATTGCTGGTATAAGTGTGGGGTGGGTGGCGGCTCCGACAGCTCGGGGGTGGAACTGAGTGCCGAAGCCGCCTGCGCAGCCAAGGTTGGGGTTTGACCGCGCCGTCCTATTCTGGGACAGCGCGGCCAACGATTCGTTAAAATGATCCGGACCTAATTAAGTCGATGCCAATTGCGCCCTTCGGCCTTTATGCGTCAGCCGGGAACATCTTCGCTCCGAGTCTGTTCGGTCACACCCGGCTCGCGTTCTCAGCGGTCCTGCCGGTGACCAAGATGGCCCCTCACTCATCATGGTCGGCCCGCGCTCGGAAGCAGGCGCGGGCCATCCCTGAACAAGCCCGGCGCCTCCAGATGTCGGCGCCCTGGCGCGAGCCGGACTGCATAACGATTGCGGATGTGGCTGTTAAAATAGACGCCCTTGGCAAAGGCAGCTTTGAACGCAGCAACGGCCTCAGCAGGTACGTCCAAAAACTCGTAATGCTTCCCGCTCGCTACAAACCAAACCGAGAGAACCCTAGTGTTGGGGTCATAGTCGAACTTGCGTATCGAGGTCGATGGCATTGTATGCCATTCAAAAACTTAGCTAGCCGAGTTGGCTGAAACTGTATTCGAATATGTGGCCGCGCTTTTCGTCGGCAACCCTGATCCAGATGGGCTCGCTGGTGCGCAGAGTGATGTCGCGCTCTGTCGCTTCCCGCGCCGCCCTGATCGGCGTTGTCGCGTGGACGATGTGGGTCACGGTATCGCCGTCCATTTCCTCAACGTGGTATTTCGGCACTTTTGGTCCTAAGCGTCCAGTTCGAGCGGCTCGTGCTCCGGATCGGCATGATAAGTGACCTGGCGAAAATCGCGCATATCAATCTGTTGCCCGCAAACAGGGCAAGGGAGGAAATGCGCGAGTTCGCTCGCGGGCGGGCCTTCATGTCGGTGCCCGATCAGTGGTCTGCCGAGATCAGATAGCCTGGTCATTGTTTCCGCAGCGCCTTGGCTACCCGCTCCAAAGTCTCGCGTTGGTTTCCGTGCTTTGCGATCAATTCCTTGACCTGCTGGGGTGTGATGCCGGTCTTTGTTGCGAAATATTCAACTTCATAATCCTCGTCGGCTGAGACACGGTCCCGATCGCGAAAATCCCGCTTGCTCTTGTCATCGGCCATATCTTTCCTCCTTCGCTCATCCCGCAACGTCGAGTTGACGTGTTTTGTTGCACCAAAAGCCGATTTCCGGTTTCGGAACCATTTTAGCTTAATCTTTTTGGATCGCCGGAGGGTGGGTCGAGTGCATGCGTTGAAGTTCATCGAGCCGTTGATGCCGACCCTTGTGGAGAAGCCTCCCGAGGGTGAAGGCTGGACCCACGAGGTCAAGTTCGACGGCTACCGATCGCAGAAGATCATTGATAAAGTTGGCACACGCAGTTTATACGCGTAATGGCCGCGACTAGAGGGCGAAATATGGCGACCTGGTGAGAGAGGCCAAGCGCCTTGGTGCCGAAAGCGCCATTGTCGAGGGCGAGATCGTCGTTCTGAACGACAAGGGCCTTTCGGACTTCGCAGCGCTGCGCAAAGCCATCACCCGCCGGCAGCACGACTTGTATTTTGTTGCCTTTGATCTGCTTCATCTTAACGGCCACGATCTGCGCGATAAGGCGCTAGAGGAGCGGCGCGAGATCCTGGCCAGCATGATCGCGCCCGGCGGGCGCATTCAATTCAGCGTGCCCCTGCCGGGCGAAGCGAGGGCCATCTTTCACTTGCTCGACAAGGCCGGACTTGAAGGCATAGTGTCGAAGCGGAAGGACAGCAAATACCGAAGCGGTCCGTCGACCAACTGGCTGAAGGCCAAGTGCTATGCGATCGAGAGTTCGATCTGCTCGGCGTCGAGCGTGAAACTGGCAAGCCGGCTTTCGCTCTGATGGCTGAGCGCGGCACCGGGCGTCATGTCGGAAGCGCATTCGTCACCTTGAACCGGGAAATGCGCGAGAGGCTATGGAAACGCGTCCAGGAGCACTCAGGCACGGCGCCCAAGGTCATCATGAAGCGGCCGGCCACGCAATGGGTCAAGCCGGGGCTGATCGGCCGCGTCAAGCATCTGCGCGGCGAGGATGACCTGCGGCTTGCATGGCTGCAGGATTCCGCGAGGATGAGGATCAATAGGAATTTGCTTTTTTGGCGGAACTGAGGGTTTTGATTCCGCGTTGCTGCAGACTTAAGTTCTATCTTGGGTAGGACCTTAGTCTGATTCGATGATTTCAAGAAACCTTGCCGCCAGTGCCAAAACCGTCTCTGCCTTTCTCAACTTGATGGGAAATGAGAAGCGGCTTTTGATCATGAACCACCTGGCCGGCGGCGAACTTTCGGCCGGTGTCCTCGCCGAGAAAGTTCAACTCAGCCAGTCGGCTTTGTCGCAGCATCTTGCCAAGCTCCGCGCCTTCGGCCTTGTCGACACCCGACGCGACGGTCAAGTAATCTACTACTACTGCTCATCCGGCGCAGCGCGCGAATTGCTAGCTATGCTGGACGGCTTCCTGACGACCGGACGACCGCTCGCGGGGCCAGGTCCGCACTACGTTGCCCAAAGACTTCGCCGGCTGCGAATGGCCTGAGAAGGCAAATCTAGACGAGCGGCCCGCGCCAGCCTGTAAAGCGGAGCGCGGGCCTCAACCGTCGACATCGGTTGGCAGCGGGACACGCTGCAACCACCCAACTCACCCGCCCGAGGCCTGTTCCCCGGACACCCCGCCGCCTATGCGTTTGCGAGCAAATAGTTCGCGCAGTTCACTGGCGCTAGTCGACCATGTCGCGCAGCGGCTTTTTCGCCTCGGCGGCACATAGGACGGCCCAGCAGCCTTGTTGCGGGGGGCGCTAACGGGCGGGCCACTGGGCCTGACCGGTGATACTTAGCGCCGGCTGGCAAACATATGGGCACTGCTACCAATGCCAACGAAACATACAAACGAAGGAAGGACGCGATCTAACCCGCGATCGCCATTCCAAAGCCAACACCAAGGCCGACTGCGACGCCCAGGAACAGCGTGGCGGCAAGATCGAGGGCGAAGGCGCGGACGGGGCGCCACAAGTCCTGGCGGGACCCCTGAGGCCTGGCCGATATCATCGAAAACAGTGTCCATGCCTTCAGCATAGAAACGCCCGCACTGTGAATCCCCTTGGAACATTGTAGGCTCGAAACACTTCGGGCGGTCGCACTGTTCCCATTTCAGTGTCTTCCCAAAGCTGCCCACTATCTGAACGGTGGTGGGCTTTTTTGTACATTAGCGGAACCTGAAATTTTGGCGCTTGTTGATAACACGGCAGCGAGTGGGTGTTCGCTGCTGGTCGAGGTCCCGCAAGACTCGGCCGGGCTCGCACCACCTCGCCGGTCGGTGCGAGCCCACCGTCGCGCGACCAAGCGAGATCCCCGGTGTCGGTCCCTATTTGATACTAGGGGGACGGCGGTTCATCATCACGATGGTTTATGGCACGTTGCCCAATATGCCGAGGGCGGGACTCCGTCTTGGCCGGCTGCAGCAAGCGCTGGTCGATAGCGGCGGCCTTGAACGCCGCAAATGCTACGGCCGGACTGCAGCTTCCATCCTTGGCCTCCGCAATTAATCGGCACGCATTCCTATAGGCCGCCGCTTCCTTATTTGGCCACTGCCCCAGCAGCGCTTCCTCGACCTCACAGATGGAGGAAACCGTCATTGATTTCCGGTCTACCAGCTTAACGAAAAGCGGTAAAAAGGTGCTCATCGCACACCTCCCGACCTTTTAGTGCGCCGAACGCAACACGAGCTTTTTGGTTTCCATGCCTATCTGTTTTTTCGACCCATTTCAGCACTAGCCAACTTGAATCAGCGGGTTGGGACCCAGCCGTAGGGGAATGGCTTCCAAAATTGTATGGAACCGTGGCGACGACCACACATTCCTACCTAAGCGATCGATTCTTCGGATGTAGCCGTAACGACGGAAACATGCGCTACCTGGAAGAGAGGCTAAGTCGCATGAAAGAAGACCGGTGGGAATCTGACCACCAGTTCATCGAAGGCGCCCGCCGTAGCCAGCGCTGGGCGGAGAGAGAACTGGAATCCCTACAATCGACCATCCAAGGGTAGTGTGCTGAGAGTTCTGCAAATTCGCTGAGAGGGGGCGGTCATGGCAGGCTGGTGATTGTTCACGTCACCTGATTCCCGC
>NZ_JAMYLX010000038.1:0-7207 GCF_040318265.1 Mesorhizobium sp. M1252
GCTCCGGCCATCTGCAGAAGGCCGGAGCGGCGCGCGAACCCAACGAAACCGCAAACCAATGAAGGGGTCAGTTCCTCAATTCGGCGAGGGGGTCAATTCCTCGATTCGCTTGACAGCGATGGCTCTGAGGTCCTCGGTGGCAAGCTTGAGATAGGGCACCGTCGACTCCGCCGATCGGTGTCCGAGCAGATCACCGATGATCTTCTGTCGGAACCGATGCGCGCAGCATCTCCACCGCGCGTGCATGTCGGAAGACATGGGCGCCGCTCTCGCCCCGTGGCTTGACACCGGCGTGACGCAGTCGGGGTCGTACCACGCTGTCCAACATCCTGAGCTTGCGATAGGGCGCACGCGTGCGGATGAAGATTTCCCGGGCGTCGATCGCCGGCCGCCCCGCACGTAAATAATCAAGCACTGCTTCGCCGACCGGCTCCATCAGGGGCAGGAAGGAACAGGCCCTGGTCTTGGTGTGCCGGATGCGGATCGATTCCGCCCGCCAGTTGATGTCCTCAAGCCTCAGGTTGCAGATTTCGCTCGACCTCAGGCCATAGGTCGCGAGCAGTTGCAGGATCGCATGGTCCCTCAAACCCCTCGGTGTCCTGTCCTTTCCCGCGGCCTTCAGGACGGCGGCAACCTGGTCTCGCTCCAGAATCGAGGGCACCCCCTCATAGGCGTAGATCAGCGGTCCGATGACATGCGGCGACAGGTCGATCGCGGTACGGCCGACCCGGTGCAGATGCCGCAATAAAGAGCGCAAGCGGTTCGCGACGGCGCTCAAGGATTTGCGCGTCAGCTTCGGCGCGCGCATATCCATATAGCGGCCGATATCGTCGACCCCCAGGCCCGTCAGGCTATTGTCACCGTTCCGCTCGAACTGCCAGGTGAGGAAGTGCCGGGCCTCCCAGATCAAATGCCTTGATGCTGGCGGGGGCGAGGCCTCGCGCCTCATGAAGCCAGATCTCGTATTCGCCACAGATTCAAATCGCACCGCCTCGGCGGCGCAGGCTGCTTTCAGAGGGGCGGCCACTGGCCCTGCGCAAGCCGCAGCAGCGCATGGATTCCGCGCGCGCGGGATCGGGTGCTGGTATGGCGCCGATTGACCATGGTGTTTGCGCAACATTCCACTCTCATAGCTTATGTAGGTCGACACCAGCGCCTGGGTCACGTCCTCAACCTGGATTTCCCGCCGTTCGAGAAAATCGAGGAATCTGCGAGCGCACCTGCAGTAGTTACTGATCGCCTTCGAGTGATAGCACTGGCCGACCAGTACGGCTTTGAGTTGGGCGATCAGTTCTTCATTGGATTTCAGCATCATCGACTCCTCTGCTTGTCAAAAGACCTGCAAAGGTCGCCGAGAAATAATGCGGAGCAAAGACCATACCGAATTCGCGGAATTTCTCGATATTCACGCGCCGAGCCGGTGTTCGTTCACATTACCGCCACCTCGCGATTAACATCAGGTCGACGGGCTATGGCGGCTATCCTGTGCTGGACGAGAAAACCAGAGTCGCGCTTGCCTTTTTCCGGGGCACCGGCAGGCTCTTCTATGGATTGGCCGCAGTTTAACCGCCACGGCGAAGACGACGCTCTCGATCCCACGGCCTTGCGGGCACCTTCGATCAAAAGCTGATCGCCAGGTATCAGAACCGGAGCGGGTGAGCGTGCGCGAGATCCCGCGGCCGCCACCACCGGACCAGGTCTCGGCCAATACCGACGCCGTCCTGGAGGAAGTGGCGAAATGGCAGAACCGAAACCGGCCGCTTGACGTCCGCCACCGGTTGGTCGTCTCGACACCATTCGGCTCAAATCAGGGATGATGGCTTCGTTCGCAACAAGGCAATCTACATCGCGCTCGGCATCCTGACGGCGCGAAGGAAATACTCGGCATCTGAATCGAGCAGTTGGAGCACGCCAAGTTCTGCTGCGCGTCACTGAACAAGCTCAAGGAACCACGGCGTTGCCGACATCCTGATCGCCGTCGTCGATGGGCCTCAAGGGCGCCATTCGCTGGAGTTCGTGTCGTGGAAGGACCGCAAGCCGATCATGCGGCACCGCGTGCGATCTACCGGGCTGCGGACAGCCCGGCCGCGCTCAACGCGTTCGACGCCAGCTCCTGGGCCAACAATATCTGGCGATCGCCCATTGCTGGCCACGCAACTGGCAGTAAGTCGTGCCGCAATATTTTCTGAAGATCAAACGGACGGGCGACCGCCTGCTACCCATGACCAAAGGCCGAAAAGCAACGCCGCGCCAAAGTCGATGGAAGCAATGGGTCCAAAGGTCATCGCCGATGAACTGTTCTTCAACACGAGGGTCCTCCTGGGAACTACGGTTCTCGCGCCTACGGCGCTATGCATCATAGCCCCGATCGCTTTCGGCGCTCGCGTGGACAGAGTTATCAAGAATATCCAGACCACGCTGAAGCGCTTGCCCGTCAATCGTCAAAGGAGGAAGAAGCTTGATAACCTGGTCCTCCGCGCCGCATCGCTCTACCACAAGCCCATCTTCAAAGGCCTTGCGGACGATTCTTCCAGCGAGTTTACCTGTGCCGCAATCGAGCCCCAGCATCATGCCCCTTCCGCGCACGGAAAGGCCATGATCTGGGCTGCTTTGAGCGACCTGCCGGAGGCGCTCGCTAAGGATGCGCCCTGTTTTCGTAACACTCTCAGACAGCTTTTCATTCGTCCAGTATTTTTGCAATGCAGCAGTTCCCGTCACGAGCGCAAGGTTGTTACCTCTGAAAGTCCCATTGTGCTCACCCGGCCGCCAAACGTCGAGTTCGGGTTTGAGCAGCAGGAGGGACAGGGGCAGTCCAGAGCCGCTAAGGGACTTGGACAAAACAATGATATCTGGCGATAAATCTGCAAATTCAAAACTGAAGAAACTGCCCGTTCGTCCGCAACCTGCCTGAATGTCATCAACAATGAGGAGGATGCCGTTCTTCCTGCAAAGCTGCTGGATCGACTGCAGCCAACGCTTGCTCGCAGCGTTGATGCCACCCTCGCCTTGAACGGTTTCCAGAATGATGGCTGCCGGCAGGTCGACGCCGCTGCTTGCGTCAGCAAGCATCCTCTCCAGATATTGCGTAGTGTCATTGTCTACTCCCCAATACCCGTCATAGGGCATGAACACTGCACCGACAGGTGGAAGGCCTGCCGCATCGCGGTAATATCGATTACCCGTAACCGCAAGCGCGCCCAAGCTCACTCCGTGAAAGCCGTTGGTAAATGAAATTATGCTGTGTCGACCGGTGACCTTGCGCGCGAGTTTCAAAGCGGCTTCCACTGCATTGGCGCCGGTGGGACCCGGAAACTGGAATTTGAATGTCAGGCCACGCGGGCGTAATATTATCGCATCGAAATACTCCATAAACTCTCTTTTCGCCGACGTAGCCATGTCCAATCCGTGGATTATTCCGTTTTTCTTAAAGTATTGCATCGCGTCGTTTATAAAATCGGGATCGTTGTGACCGTAATTAAGAACGCCCGCCCCGGAAAGAAAATCGACAAACTCGAAGCCATTCTCGTCCTCGAGAATGGCTCCTACGGCCTTCCTGAACACAACAGGAAAAGTTCGCGCATACGACCGCACGTTGGATTCGAGGTTTTCGAAGGTAAATAGCGAGTTGGAGCCACTCTCTTTAAGCATGATCTTTCCTCAACCGGACGATAGTCAGCACCGCGCTCATCTTCTTCAGTTGATCGATCCGACCCTCCAGGTGCGCCTTCAGTGTCGGATTTCTGGCGATGGCTCTGCGGTTTTAAACGGCAACCTCGGCCAGTGCGCCTACCCAAGATGGTAGTTTCGCCACTGGCTATTCCGAGTAGAGATAAAAAGCAGCACGTTGCACGTTGCAACTCACGTCCCGCGTCGAACTCCCCCGGCGGAGACGTACGATTTTCAATCGCCTGAACATATCCTGTGTCGCGCAAGGGGCAGCTGCGGTGTGAACAGGCGCCCGTTTATCCAGGGGGCCGTGCTGCATCGGTGCCCGGTGCGATGCAGTCCCAGTCGATGGCATCATGGTCCTGCAGCCATTTTGAGGATGGCATCAGGCGGTTCGGTTTCCGCAATCGAGAAGATATCCAGAAATAGCGGATCTGAGCGCAAACTCACGGCCAATATGCTGCTGCCGGAGAGCGACTTGTCGACCACGGAGATAAGGCGCTCCCGCCTGAAGTCTTCGACCAACACGGACACGGAAGCGCATGTCGTTGACCAGTGCCTTCGAGACAAGTCCAGAAACGGGGCTGGTTCGGCCGTTGCGGGATCACCATCGCGCCCGCGCTCCCAATGCTTATTTGCGGCTGCCGCGCACGGTGAGCCGCTCGTCCGTTTAAGGCGACGGAGTTTCTTTGATCACAATGACTCATTTTGCAGAGATGAAGTCGACGATAGGCGCAGTGCGACGGCTCTAGCCCGTCTTATGCACGACGTTGCGTCTGAGAGGTTGGCGGATGTAGCATAAGCGGTTGATTTGGCGTAGAATTCGGTTGTCTAATCCAACCTGCCACCGCCTCTCGCGAGCCACACCCGCCATGACCGATGATACGTTGCTGCCGCTCTCATTTCCAGCCGTTGGACGCAAGAAGATCACAGTCTGCGTTTGACGGCGGACGCATCACCTCGGATGGTGGCGTCATGCTTTTGGCAACGGCCGAGCGACGCCTGCAACTGGCCGACAGGCTGGCCGCCGCGATCCACGATCCGTGCGATCCAGCGCGGGTCACGCACGCCATGGCCGACATTGTGCGCGCCCGCATCTTTGCGATCGCATGCGGCTACGAGGATGCACAAGAGCCAGCTCGCCTCCGACCAACGCTGCGGCTCAGGCTTCTCAAGCTCGGCGCCCGCGTTACCGAAACCGTCTCGCGCATCCGTCTGGCCTTCGCCGCCACCTGTCCCGAGGCAAGTCTGTTCCGAGCGAGGCTGCAGCCCACAGGGCCATGAGCGCCGGAGCATCAAAGCCCCGCCGAACCCGATACCTTGACCCTCCAGCGCGTTCCAAAGTCCAGTCTCAGCTGCGGTGAAAAAGACGCCTCACACCTTCATGACCGAACGCTAAGCGGCAAACAAACCCAGATGCGCATGAATAAGACGTGCTAATAAGGCTTGTACTACTTTCTTGAGATTCTTCCTCCACCAGTTCGGCTCCAGCAGATTTCCATTTCCGGGGGGCCGTAATCCGCGTCCTCAAGCCAGCATCGAATTTGAGGCATGTCGATAATGCCGTTCCCATCATGCCTCGGTCGAAGACCAGATGCTGCATCGGAATCACCAAATCCCATCAACCGTTCTGCGCAACGGCTTGCCCTCGGGCGCGTCGGTGTCAACGATAGTGCCAAGTTCATCGAGGCGTAAGCAGCGCACCGAACAATGCGGCTTGGTCGTAGCACTACTTATCTTGAATAACGTCTGGCTCTTCGCAACTAAAAACAAGGAAATTCTCGGTTTTTATGGCTGTTTCTGGATAGACCTCATAGTACCTCATGGTAATGTTATTGTAAAGTCTGTCACCGACATAGAAAAATCCGAGCTTAACATTTTTGCGAATCGAACGCGTGTTCGTTGGGCGAATGAATGTAGTCACCTTCTTAAACTTTAAATGCTCGAAGGCAAATTGGATTGCTGCCATGCCGGCCTCGACCGCGATCCCCTTCCCGGAGGCCGAAAGGTGGAGGCAGGTTCCGATTTCCACGTTACTTGGATCTTCGGGCATATTCGGGCCGCTGTACATCAATCCACAAAAGCCAGCGAATTTTCTGCCTTGGCCTTCATTTTTGACGAACAGCATCCATACGCCGAAACGATTGTGCTGCCAATGATTGATGAATTGAAGCAGTAGAGCTTTCGACTGCTCTATCGTCGGATAGACTCCATCCCGGACGGCGTTTACCACGAACGGATCGTTATAAAGTCCACGTAGAAGAAGCTCGTCGCTATGCAACGGCGGCCTTAGGATTAGGCGCGGCGTTTCTAGGATGTGCATGAGAAGATTCCTTTTCTGAGCCGGCACTTATAATTGAGCGGCATCCACAAAAAACGTGGGACTATGATCTCCTAGAATGCGCGTTCCTTGGGTTAAAGTTCTAAGAAATCTCTGCAATTATTTTTTCTCCGGCTGAAGGTTCTTTGAATTCGCTGAGAGGCGCTCCATTGCACGCTGGTGATGTTGCTGAAGTCACCCAAGGAGGTTGCATGCCTTGCCTGGGCGCGAGAAGTCGAGAATGACACCCTTATGTAGGCCCATAGGCAAGACTCAAACTAGACGGCCCAGCGCCGACCCCAATGCAAGAAAGCTCCACTTGCTTTGCTCTATTGGTGTTTCCCAAACTATCTAGCCCGTCTTATGCACGACGTTGCGTCTGAGAGGTTGGCGGATGTAGCCTAAGCGACTGATTTGGCGTAGAATTCGGTCGTCTAATCCAACCTGCCACCGCCTCTCGCGAGCCACACCCGCCATGACCGATGATACGTTGCTGCCGCTCTCATTTCCAGCCGTTGGACGCAAGAAGATCACAGTCTGCGTTTGACGGCGGACGCATCACCTCGGATGGTGGCGTCATGCTTTCGGCAGCGGCCGAGCGACGCCTGCAACTGGCCGACAGGCTGGCCGCCGCGATCCACGATCCGTGCGATCCAGCGCGGGTCACGCACGCCATGGCCGACATTGTGCGCGCCCGCATCTTTGCGATCGCATGCGGCTACGAGGATGCCAACGATCTCGACCGGCTGCGCACCGACCCGGCCTTCAAGCTCGCCTGCGGGCGGCTGCCCGACAGCGGGATTGATCTGTGCTCGCAGCCGACATGCTCGCGCCTCGAGAACCTGCCCGACCTGCGCACCGTCATCCGGCTCGGCTGGGTGCTGGTCGATCTGTGGCTGTCGAGCTATGCCGCGCCGCCCAAAAGCGTCACGCTCGACATCGACGACACGGTGGATGTCGTTCACGGCCATCAGCAGCTCTCGCTGTTCAACGCCCATTACGACGAGCGTTGCTTCCTGCCGATCCACATGTACGACGCCGCGACAGGACGCCCGTGTCAATACCGAGTGAAATTTCCCCGAAAGTGCCGAAGTAAAATTCCCCAATTATGCCGTCTCGGACGGCATTGAGAATTAGGTATTTTTCGGCGGTCGATCGCGCGGCCGTGATGGTGGAGCGAAGGACGGTGGGGAATCAGGGCTTTCGAGCGGACGTGCTCAG
>NZ_JAMYLX010000039.1:0-6373 GCF_040318265.1 Mesorhizobium sp. M1252
TGAAGAGCATGGCCTGCCGGATCGCTTCAGAAGCGACAATGGCCCGCCCTTCGCATCGGCCGGCGTCACCGGGCTGACGCCGCTTGTCGTGCGCTTCATCAAGCTCGGCATCACCCTGGAGCGGATCGCACCCGGCAGGCCACAGCAGAACGGACGTCACGAGCGCTTTCACCTGACCATGCTGCCGATGGCCGAGGCACCGGAAGCCGACCGAACGGCACAGGGCCAGGCCTTCGAGACCTTCCGCCACAGCTACAATGAGGAACGTCCCCATGAGGCGCTGGGCATGGATACGCCCGCCCAGCACTACCGGTCCTCACAGCGCGCCATGCCCAGGACACCACCCGAGCCCGTCTATCCGGCCGAGGCCTCGGTCCGCCGCGTGCGCCACAATGGCGAGATCCGATGGAATGGTGGCTTCATATATGTCTCGCAATCGCTGGCGGGCGAACCGGTCGCTGCGTTGGAGACCGAAGACGGACAATGGACACTCTCATTCCATGCCCACCCGCTCGGCATCATCGACACACGGCACATGAAGCTTGTCCGCCGCAGCGCCGCGCCAACCAATCCGCTTGGCGATGCGGCGGACGCATAGGGGGAGAGAAGTGTCACCTATGTATCCGGTTCAAAGTGTTACCCATCTATCGGCTGGACACGCTGCCCAGGCGGAGCACTCGACGGCCCGACCTGGAACGGACCGGCCGGCGGCAACCGCTTCGCTTGACAATAGGCCCTGTTTGTTCTCTATTTGTTCGGCAAAAACGCCTATCGCAACAGACGCGGCTAATGCTGCAACGCCGCAAAGGGAACGGTCGGGATGGAGCCCACCATCCTGCATGCGGATCTCGACGCCTTCTACGCCTCGGTCGAGCAGCTGCTCGACCCGGCGCTCAGGGGCAAGCCGATCGCAGTCGGCGGCGGCGTCGTGCTTGCCGCCTCCTACGAAGCCAGGGTTTTCGGCGTGCGCGGCGGCATGCCCGGACAACGCGCGCGCGAGCTTTGCCCCGGACTGATCTTCGTCGGCGGCCATTTCGCCGACTATCAGCGGCTGGGCGACGCCGCCATCAAGGTGCTCGACGATTTCACGCCGCTGGTCGAGCGGATTTCCATCGATGAAGCCTTTGCCGATGTGGCCGGCTGCACGCATCTGTTCGGGCCGCCGGCCGAGATCGCCGCCACGGTGCGTCGGCGCGTCCGGGCAGAGCTCGGCCTGCCGATCTCGATCGGCGTGGCGCGCACCAAGCATCTGGCCAAGATCGCCTCGCAGGTGGCCAAGCCCGACGGCCTGGTGGTGGTCGATCCGAACACCGAACTTGCCTTCCTGCATGATCTGCCGGTCGGCCTGATGTGGGGCGTCGGCCCGGCGACCAAGGCGCGGCTGGCCGAGATCGGCATCGAGACCATCGGCCAGTTGGCAAAGACGCATAGCGGGGCGCTGCGAAGGTTGCTCGGGCCCGCCACCGGCGAAAAGCTGGCGTCGCTGGCATGGAACCGCGACCCGCGAAAGCTCGAAACCCACAGGCGGTCGCATTCCGCCGGCGCGCAGTCGGCGCTTGGCAGACGGCCGGCCGAGGCGCGTGTCTTCGGACCCGTCCTGCTGCATCTGGCAGACCGGGTCGCCAGCCGGCTCAGGGCGAAATCACGGCCCGGGCGCACGGTGACGGTGCGCGTGCGTTTCGCCGATCTGCACGCTATCACACGCTCGCTGACGCTCGATCAGCCGATTTCGGCAACCGCGATGCTGGCCGAAATCGCCGGGGAGCTGGTGCGCGGCGTGCTGGCCGCCAACCCTCGGGAGAAGACCATCTCGCTGCTGGCGATCTCGGTGTCGCAGCTAGAAGAAAGTGCCGAGCTGCAGCTGGAGCTGCCGCTCGGGCTTGCCGATGAAAAGCAGCGGCCCGGCAGCAGGCAAGGCCTGGCGCGCTTTGGCGCCGACCGCGCCATCGACAAGATCCGCCAGCGCTTTGGCAGAGAGGCTGTCGGCTATGGCGCCGTGGCGCTGGAAGCCCGGCGCTCGGTTCCCGATGCCTTCCGCGAACTGGCGGAGAAGGAACTGTGAGTGCGGCGCGACGGCAAGGCCAATGTTTAGGCTGGGCCAGTCCGCGCTGCATTGCCGCTCTGTTTGAGCAGGCCGACCAACCAAGCCAGACCCGCATCCATCAGCGCAACCTTCGGCACGATGCTGTTGATGTTGAAGTGGCCGAGCCGGATGGGCGCATCGACGCCGACGACACCGAAACGGCCGCCATACATGGCGAGGAACCGGCGCGGATAGGCCGATATCAGATCAGTCTGCGCAAGCACGGCCAGTCCGAACATGAAGTTGGGGACAGTCAGCGCGACGCGACGCGACAGGCCGCGTTCAGCCAGCACCCTGTCGACAAACCCGTTCGGATCGCCATTGTTCGAGACGACCATATGCTGCACGCTGCAATAGGCGTCGAGGCACGGATCGCCGGCGAAGCGGTGGCCGGCGCGCGTGGCGACGACGAAATCCTCCTCATAGAGCTTGTCGACGGTGAAGCGTGCCGGCAGGCCGTCGAACGGAATCACCGCGACATCCATGGCGCGCGCTTCGAGTTCGGCGACACAGTCGCTCCAGGCAGTAGTGGGCGACGGTTCACCTTGGCGTGGCAGCAGTTGCCGGATGCCGATGTCGATGCCGGGGGCCAAAAGGCGGATCTGGTCGAGCAGCGGCGGCAGGAGCACGGACGATACCGCATCCGGCGCACCGATGGTGAAGCGGCGCGTCGAGCGGGCGGGATCGAACGGCTCGGCGCTGGCGATCACCCGGCGCACCCGCGCCAGGATCTCGGCCACCGGTTCGGCAAGCTCCGTTGCCCGGTCCCGCATGTATGCCAGCGACGCGAATGCCCGCGCGATCGCTACTGAGGCGATCGATGCCGGGTTCCAGCGGATGGTCGATCCCTCGCTGCGGCTGTTCTTCGGGCTGCCCTTCGCGCATTCCGAAGCGATTGCCGACCAGGACCGCTCGGTGGCGCTGTCGCGCGACATCGGCCCGTCCGACCTGAAGCGGGCCGAACATCACCGCGACATCATCCGCCGTTTCGGACGTTTTCCGCACCGCAACCCGATCCTCGGCCGCGCCATGCACGCCCAAGAACAACGCTTTCTCGATGAAGGTGGATTTGCGGGTTAGAGTATGATCCCAAAAAGCGGGTCCGGTTTTTGGAAAAGATCATGCTGCAACAAAGGGTTAGATCATGATGAGATTGCAACCAAATCTCATCATGATCTAGTGCATCGGGACCAAGAAAACCCGGGACGGGACGACGGCGCCGCGAAGGTTGACAGTGCCGATCCGTCTGGCATTATCGCGTAAGCTTGGAGGATTCACTATGAAGAAAACCTATTCGAAGCCTGTTCTGGTCAAAAAAGGCAAGCTTTCGCAGGTTACGGCGCTCGCCAATGGAGCGGGTTCCGGCCCGATTGAGTGAAGTCGTTGAGTCGGACTGTCGCCTGATCTGGCGGCCTCGCCTGACACTGGAGATGCGGCATGAAGAAGACCTATTCGAAGCCGGTGCTGGTCAAGAAGGGCAAGCTCTCGCAGGTTACAGCCGACAATGGTAACGGCTCCGGGCCGGTCGCCGTCTAGCAGCCGATTATCCGACGCCTCGTGCCGTCTGGCCGGGAACAGGGCTTTGGGTGCCCGACGTGGAGAGTGGAAAATGAGGAAGACCTATTCCAAGCCAGTGCTGGTAAAAAAGGGCAAGCTCTCGCAGATCACCGCGAACGGCGCTTCTGCTCCTATTCCGGGCTAAACTCGTTCCCCGGTAGATCGAGATCCTCCTGGCAGAGTCGGGCGGCTTGATCGTTTCCGGAGCATGATCTCCCGCAGGCGGCGGGACCGTTCAGCGCACAACCACCAGATCGTCGAGCACGAGCTGCCAATAGTGGCTCGTTGAAAGGCGCACGCGCGTCACCGCCGCCAGCATCGGCGCATAGTGGACGGGCGCCATTGCCGACAGGACGATCGTGTCGCTGGCGATCAGCCGGTCGCCAAGCCAGCTCTCCACCAGTGCGGTTTCGCCTTCGGACTTCAACCATGCCGCTGTCAGCATCACGGAATGGAACCCGAACGGTTTGTCGCTCGACAATTCGGCCGGGTGTCCGCTGCTCGTATAGCAGACATGGTCTCCCGAGATATTGCCGTTGACGTAACCTTCGCTGCCTTCGGTATGATCGCGCGCAAGTGCGTTCAGGTTGAACCAGGTCAACCCGGCATAACCGGACGGCACCTTGCGCAGGCCGCGCGTCGTGACATCATCGAAACCGATGGCCTGCAAGGGCGCGGCGCTGTCGACAGCCGCGTTCTCGGGCGACAGCAGGCCGAGCTCGGTCGGGTAGGCCGACAAGGCCAGTCGTCGTTCCATGCCATCGCCGGTGACTTCGATCGCGTCGGCGTCATCGGGCAGATCGAGACGGAAACCAGCGCCAGCACTTAGCGGATGCACCGCCACCTCTTGCCCTTTCGCCATCACCGAGATGCTCGCCGAGACACCGTCCGCTACGCGTCCGCTGAGCCGGCGTATCGCAAACAGGCCGACCGGCTGCAGCATTGCTTCCGAGACCAACCCGGTGGGCGAGCCCGGCAGCGGCCGGAGGTGCTGCGACTGGACCTCGTTGGCGCTGCTCGAGCGCCAGCCGGGCGGCAGAGACACGGTGAAGCGGTAGCTGCCCGGCACATGGATGGGCGCGGCCCGACGTTTGGTCGACGCCAGGAAATTGGCAAAGCCGCCGCGATTGCTCCGCGCCGCGGCGACGAAGCGGCCGTCGCCATCATGCAGTCTGACCATGATGCCGGCCATCGGGCGGTCGCCGAGCCCGTAGCGGCCGTCGCGATCGGCATCGAAATAGACAAAGGACGAATGATTGAGCTTGCCGTGGTTGCCCGACCAGTCCCGGCGCACGGCGTAGTCGTTGGCCGGATCTTCACGAAGCCGGGCTCTGCGACGAGACCGCGCCAGCCGCCAGGCGAGAGCCGCCACGACAGCCGCGAACCCGACAAGGAGTATTGCCTTGATCACGGACGGCTCCAAGCAATGCTGTCGGCCCTGCTCATCTGGATCTCCTGCACATACATCGATCATATATCGATGCTGCAGGCGCTTGAGCAACCGGACACGGGACCGGCGGACCACGGCATCGGCGTCACATACATTTTCAGGCACCTATTCCGGCGATGGCACCGGCGGCTTGGTGGTCAGCGCGGCTCCGAAGGCGGCAACGACCACGGCGGCGATGCCCGCGCATTGCAACGGGCTCAGGATCTCGTGCAGGAACAGGAAGCCGGCCAGCGCGCCCAGCGCCGGCTCCAGGCAGGTCAGCGTGCCGTAGAGCCTGGCCGGCATCCGGGTCAGCGCCACCATCTCCAGCCAGAACGGCAAGGCGCTGGAGAACAGCCCGACCAGCAGCGCGCTGACCAGGATCGCCGGTGCGATCGGGCCGGTACCCGCCTCGGCGAGGCCGAACGGCAGGGCGACGGCAGCGGCTATGACCAGCCCGTAAGCCGTGGTCTGGCTGCCAAGCTCGGCGCCCGCCTTTTGCGCAAAGACGATGTAGAGCGCCCAGCAGCCGCCGGCGGCCAGCGCCAGCATCACGCCGACCGGGTCGAGTGAACTGCCGGAGTGGATGAAGGGCGACAACAGCAATATGCCGGCAACGGCCAGCACCACCCAGACGAAGTCGGTGGCGCGCCGCGACGACAGCGTCGCCACGAGCAGCGGGCCGGAGAATTCGAGCGCCACCGCGACGCCGAGCGGAATTCTGGCGAGCGCTGCGTAAAACAAAAGGTTCAGCGCCGCGAGGTTGACGCCGTAGGCGATGAGCCAGGGCAGCACGGCGCGCGGCGGCCGCACCCGCCACGGCCTCAGCACCGCCGCCAGCATCAGCGCGCCCACGACCAGCCGCAGCGCCGTG
Source organism: Mesorhizobium sp. M1252 (assembly GCF_040318265.1). Classification (NCBI taxonomy): domain Bacteria; kingdom Pseudomonadati; phylum Pseudomonadota; class Alphaproteobacteria; order Hyphomicrobiales; family Phyllobacteriaceae; genus Mesorhizobium; species Mesorhizobium sp. M1252. Next base: position 5,944 of record NZ_JAMYLX010000039.1, read on the forward strand.
GTGCCGTTGGCGCCAATCAGTGGAAACACGCCCTTGGCGAAGGCGGCGCCGATCTGGATCGACACCATGGCGCCAAGCAACGCGCCGATCGGCAAGGCCTTCGCTTCAGCTACGGCAATCGGCGTCGACGTCAATTCCAGTCCCTCCGCGCACGACCAGCAGGCCGTAGCGCAGGCCGGAGATAGGGATAAAGGGCCTGGCTGTCGTGTGGCACGAGCGGGCTGTTGATAGGGCAAGGGTGGGAGGCGAACGCCGACGCATTTCCTCTCCCCCGTCGATCGGGGGGGAGGTGGGGGGGGGCGGGGGGGGTTTGGCGCGGGGCGGCGGGCTCGCCCCCCCCCTCGCGCCCCCCCGGCCCGCGGGGTGGGGGGGTGGGGCTGCCGGGCCCGCGGGGGCGGGCGCGCCCCCGCGACCGTCCATCACATCCGCC
>NZ_JAMYLX010000040.1:0-5394 GCF_040318265.1 Mesorhizobium sp. M1252
AACTTCGCTCGTAAGGACGACCTTAAGAGCGCAGCCTCGCTACCGTGCCATCCTCTCGCAAGGCGGCCTTCGCCGGAGGGTATCCCGGAACCTTCGACACCGTTCAAAGCCTGGACGACGCCATCACGGACTACATCGACTATTACAACCACCGCCGCATCAAACTGAAACTGAAAGGGCTGGCCCCTGTGCAATACAGGAACCAGCCCTTAAACCTACCAACTCAATGAACCGTCCAACTTTATGGGGTCAGTTCAAGGGGTAGGGCCGCCTTGGAGATGGCGCAGACCATCGAATAAGATGGGTCTCGCCACCTACCTTGGACCGCGATCCGCAAATTGAAAAACGCGAATATGTTGGGCGCGAAGCTCGTTACTTCTGGCGAAACGCGGAGTGGAACGACACAACCAGGGGGCCTAAAATGTAGTCCAGTGCGGTGCGTTCCTCGGTGACGATCATGACTGAGGCCGGCATGCCCGGATAAAGCGCAATCTGTGGGGCCGCGGCCAATTCCGCGGGATCGACCGCTACGTCGGCAAGATAGTAGGGAAGCCCGGTCTTGCTGTCGGTGACGCGATCCGCCGAAATGCGGGTGACCCGTCCATGAATGACCGGTATCGAACGCTGCTTGTAGGACGTGAAGCGGACCTCGGCCGTCATGTCGGCGCGCAGGCTGGATATGTCCTCGACCTTCACCTGCGCCTGAACGATCAACAAATTCCTAGTCGGCACGATGTCGAGGATGGTCTGGCCGGGGGCGACGATCGCGCCGGTCGAGAAAACGGTGAGATTCATCACCTGGCCGTCATAGGGCGCCCGCACTTCGGCGCGGTCGACCGTGGCTTGCGCGGCGAACATTTTCGGTACTAGATCGGCGAGGTTGGACTGGGCGTCGATCAGCATGGTTGAGAGTTTTGCGCGGCGCTCGTTGGTGAGCTGCGCAATCTGGCTTTCAAGCTCGGCCTTACTCTGGCGGTTTCCGGCTATATCGCCGAGAGTCTGGTCGATCAGGCCCTGCAGATCGGAGGCGGAGCGGTCGAGCTCCAGGACACGCGTGCGCGTTGTCAGGCCGGCCTTCAGCAACTTGTTGAGGCCTGCCTTTTCGTCAATTGTCGACTTGAGCTGCGCACGAAAAGATTCGACGCGCGCCTGCTTTCCATCGATCTGCTCGTCGAGTTCGGCTATCCGTTTCTGCAGGATCTGCTTGGCACCGGCCATCGAGGCGCGCTGGCTCCCAAGGTCGGCAATTTGGTTGGCCATCGCGTCCTGCAGATAGGCTTGGTGCTCAGCGGTGATGTCCTTCGGAAAGGCGACTGCCTCATGGCCGTCGAGCTCCGCACGAATGCGGGCATCGGTAGCGCGCAACAACGCATATTGCTGCGAATAGAGGTTGAATTCGGAACGGGCGTGCGTGTCGTCGAGCACCACCAGCACATCGCCTGCCTTGACGATGTCGCCATCCTTGACGCGGATCTCCTTCACCGTGCCGCCGTCGAAATGCTGTACGCTCTTTCGATTGCCTTCCACCTTGACGACAGCGTCGGCGAGCACGGCGCCGTTCAGCGGGGCAAAAGCCGCCCAGCCGCCGAAGATGCCGAAGAAGGCAATGATGATCAGCAGGCCGACACAGGCCGGCACCCGGATCGAATCCGGGGCCAGGATACCGGTTTCGCCGGGCAGGCTCCGGTAGGTGAGGGCGCCGTCGCTCATCGATCTCTCCGGCCACAGCTCATTGGGTTGCCACCGCGACTGGAGCCGCGCGCTGGTTGAGGAGCGCCACGATCTCGTTTCTCATCCCGAAGGCCTCGACGGCGCCATCGCGCAACAGAAGGATCTTGTCGACATTGGCCAAGGTCGAAGGCCGGTGCGAGACGATGATCACTGTGCTGCCGCGGCGCTTGAGCTCGATCGCGCACTCGCTCAGCGCACGGTCGCCATCGGCGTCGAGATTGGAGCTCGGCTCGTCGAGAATGATCAGGTTCGGCGTTCCGAATACCGCACGGGCAAGAGCAATCCGCTGCCGATATCCTCCCGACAGCACTGCGCCGCCTTCGCCGATCTGCGTCTCATAACCCTGGGGCAGGCGGATGATCATCTCATGCACGCCGGCGAGCCGCGCGGCCTCGATCACCTCCTGATCGACATTGGTCTTGAAGCGGCCGATGTTGGCGGCGACCGTATCGGAGAAGAGTTCGATATCCTGCGGCAGGTAGCCGATGTGGTCGCCGAGCGCGTCGTGTCCCCATTGCGACAGGTCGGCCCCGTCCAGCCGGACGGTGCCGCGGCTGGGTTGCATGACGCCCGCGAGATGACGCGCCAGCGTCGACTTGCCGGCGCCGGAAGGGCCGACGATTCCCAGCGCCTCGCCTGCGTCCAGCCGGAATGATACGTCGCGGAGAAGCACTTTCTGCTGGCTGGCAATTGCAAAGCTGACCTGCTCGACCGAAATCTTGCCGGTGGGCTTCGGCAGGTTGAAAGATCTTTCGTTCAGCGCGCCCCCGTCGACCAGCTTCTCGACCCTTGCCAACGCCGCCCGGGCCAGGATCAGGCTGCGCCAAAGGCCGACGATCTGCTCGACCGGCTGTAGCCCCCGGCCCAGCAAGAGGCTCGCCGCAAACATGGTGCCGCCGGTGATCTGCCGCTCGATCACCAGATAGGCGCCGAGGCCGAGGATCAGCGACTGCATGGTGAGCCGCAGGAACCGGATCAGACCGGACATCAGGGCGGCGCGGTCGCTTGCCTCCGCCTGGCGCCGCAGCGCCAGGTTGCGGTCGCGCCCCCAGCGGCGGATGAGACCGTCTATCATCCCCATGGCGCGAACGACTTCCGAGTTTCTGAGGCTCATTTCGGTAAAATTATAGTTGGTCGTCGCCAGGTCGTTGGCCTGCTTCAGCGGCGAACGCACGAGATACTCGGTGAGCACGGCCATGGCGATCAAGAGCAGCGAACAGCCCAGTGCGAAGAAGCCGAGCCACGGATGCAGCAGGAAGATGATGCCGATGTAGATGGGTGACCATGGCAGGTCGAACAGGGCATGGATGCCGCTGCCGGTGATCACCTGCCTGAACGTGTCGAAATCGCGGATCGGCTGGCTTTGTGAGGAGCCCGGCGATGGGGTCTCGACCGACGCGGCGAGGACTTTTGCCGACAGCAACCGGTCGAGCCGCGCGCTGGCACGCGTCAGGATGGAGGCGCGCACCAGATCGAGGCCGGCCAAGGAAAGGAAGGCCGCCAGCAACACCAGGGTGAGCATCACCAACGTGGTTTCGCTGCCGCTTGTGACGACCCGGTCGTAGATCTGCAGCATGTAGAGGGGGGACGCGAGGTAGAGCAGATTGATCGCCAGGCTGAATGCCGCCGCAACCAGGAAATAACGGCGGCATGCCCGAAGGGCGTCCCTCACGATCTTGGATTTGTTGTCGAGACTCAAATACCCAGCGGAAAACCGCCCCCCTGTCCACGCCCGGAACCGATACTACTCCTGATCCTTCGATCGGCCATGCGGTTCCCTTCCTATTCCTGCCGTAAACCTTAATTCGTAAGCTGAACCAGGAACCGGCAGCATCAGGAGAGCCGCGCCTGTCCGCGCGGCTCTCCTTTTGGTTCACATCACAAAGTCGCTCACTTGCACCACCGTCCTGCCGGTGCCGTCGTCGGCAAGTGTGAAGCTGTGGGCATCGTAGACGCCGAGCAGGTGGAGCGTGGCGTTGTGCGTGCCGTCCGAGACGGTCAACGTTCCTCCGGTGCCGTCGAGGTCCGCCTGATAGGCAGCGGACGTTCCCGTGCCGAACAGGATGTCTTCGAGGTTCACCTTGTCGTCATTGGTGATGCCGGCGATGCTTCCGCTGAAATCGAAGGAATCGTCCAGCTGCAATGTGCCGGCGGCATCCGCCGCGAAGGTGACGTCCGTCGACGAGGCGCCGCCGAACTCCAGCTTCGACAGGTTGCCGATCGTGGCATCGCCGTCGCCAGTGACCTGGCCGTTGATGTGAATGTTGCCGCCATTGGCCCACAGCATGCCGGAATTCGCCAGCCCGCCGGTGATCGTAAGGCCGCCGGAGCCGGTTGCCTCCAGCGTTCCCGAATTGACGACGACGCTGCCTCCGGTGTCGATGACCAGCGCGTGGGAGCCGGTGGCGATGATGGTGCCGCTGTTGTCGAGGCTGAGCATCCCGCCGCCCAGCTGACCGGCGCCCGAAATCGTGTTGTCGACATTGACCAGCGTGACGTCCGGCCCCGTGCCGGAGATGACGTTGGCGGTGCTGTCGGACAGCAGGATCTGCCCGCCACCCTGCAGGGTCACGCCATGCTGGATGACCTGCAGCAGCGTATCGCCGCCCATCGAGTCGAGCGTGATGAGGCCGCTGTTGTTGATAATGCCGCTCAGCGGCAGCAGAGCGCCGTCGCCGATCGTCATGGTCCCGGAATTGTTGACCACCGGTGTCTGATCGAAGACGAAATTGCTTCCGGTGAGTGCGCTCGAGTGCACGCCGTCAAGCATGATCGACTGCCCGTCGCCAAGCGTGATCACCGCGTTGCCGTTGGCGTCGTCCGCCATATGCGCCTGGAGATCGGAGAAGCTTGCCAATCCGTTGTAGCCGATAAGGTCGATCTGGTCCGCCGCCGCGTCGAAATTGTGCACCGTGTCGTTGCCGATCGGCTGTGAGAAGACGAACAGGTCGTTGCCGCTCGATCCGGTCAGCACGTCGTCACCGGACCAGGCGAAGATCGGCGAGCCCGGCGCGTAGGCTTCGACATTGTCGGCGATCGACATGTTTCCCGTCGTGCCGTCTGCGTTGGTCCAGGTCATCGAGACGTCGAGCACCACGGCCCCCGCGAAATCGGCAGGCGTGGTGACCGTCAGCCCGTGCAGGTCGTTGGTCTGAACCGTCCAGCTCCCGTTGGCGTTGTGGGTTGCACCGTCGATGGTCCATCCCGAAGGCACGTCCTTCACCGTGACGGTGATGAGCGCACCCTCATGCGATGGATCGGTGAAGGCGAGATTGATTGGCTCGCCGGAGGTGCCGGCGGGAGCTGCATGCGTCATCGAGAACGTGTTCCCGGCTGGATCCGTAGCAGTCACGGTCAACGTGTGGTTTTGGAGCTGCGCCCCATTTGCGATATCTGTAAAGGTCCAAGTGGAACCGTTCTTGACTATCGAAGCCCAGGTGAGCGGTGTTCCGGCATCGGTAATGGTAAAGCTAGAGACAGCGTCGGAAACGCCTGTCACAACAATCCTTTTGCTCGATCCGCCGGATGTCTCGTAAGTCCAAGCCGTAAATGTAGGGTTCTCCCTGTCGATCGCGACCGTGTCGGAGCCCGCACTACCGGTGTTGCCGGCGGTGTCGGTGTAGCTGCCGGCCGTCACCGAGACCGAGCCCTGGCCGGCGAAGC
>NZ_JAMYLX010000041.1:0-2500 GCF_040318265.1 Mesorhizobium sp. M1252
TTAGGAGGCGACCGCCCCAGTCAAACTACCCACCATACATTGTCCCGGACCCGGATAACGGGCCGCGGTTAGACATCCATAGTAATAAGGGTGGTATTTCAAGGGTGGCTCCACCTGAGCTGGCGCCCAGGTTTCAAAGCCTACCACCTATCCTACACATGCCACTACGAATGCCAATGTAAAGCTATAGTAAAGGTGCACGGGGTCTTTCCGTCTAACCGCAGGAACCCCGCATCTTCACGGGGAATTCAATTTCACTGAGTCTATGCTGGAGACAGCGGGGAAGTCGTTACGCCATTCGTGCAGGTCGGAACTTACCCGACAAGGAATTTCGCTACCTTAGGACCGTTATAGTTACGGCCGCCGTTTACTGGGGCTTCGATTCAGAGCTTGCACCCCTCCTCTTAACCTTCCAGCACCGGGCAGGCGTCAGACCCTATACGTCGTCTTGCGACTTCGCAGAGCCCTGTGTTTTTGATAAACAGTCGCTACCCCCTGGTCTGTGCCACCCTCCTCTACTTGCGTAGAAAAGGGTCACGCTTCTTCCGAAGTTACGCGTGCAATTTGCCGAGTTCCTTCAGCATAGTTCTCTCAAGCGCCTTGGTATACTCTACCTGACCACCAGTGTCGGTTTCGGGTACGGTTTATAAGGAGGAGCTATTTCCTGGAACCGCTCCGCTGCCCGTTCAATCCGATAAGATTGGACAACTTGTGCGATCCGTCACTACCTCCAAGCCCACGAATATTAACGTGGTTCCCATCGACTACGCGTTTCCGCCTCGTCTTAGGGGCCGGCTAACCCTGCTCAGATTAGCTTTAAGCAGGAACCCTTGGTCTTTCGGCGGGGGAGTCTCTCACTCCCCTTACGTTACTCATGTCAGCATTCGCACTTCTGATACCTCCACCACCCCTCACGGGTATGGCTTCGTCAGCTTACAGAACGCTCCGCTACCGCTTGGCCCTTGCGGACCAAACCCTAAGCTTCGGTGTATGGCTTTAGCCCCGTTACATTTTCGGCGCAAAGACCCTTATTTAGACCAGTGAGCTGTTACGCTTTCTTTAAATGATGGCTGCTTCTAAGCCAACATCCTGGTTGTTTTGGGATCCTCACATCCTTTCCCACTTAGCCATAACTTGGGGACCTTAGCTGTAGGTCAGGGTTGTTTCCCTTTTCACGACGGACGTTAGCACCCGCCGTGTGTCTGCCGACTAGTACTCCCAGGTATTCGGAGTTTGGTTAGGTTTGGTAATCCGGTGAGGACCCCTAGCCCATCCAGTGCTCTACCCCCTGGGGTATTCGGTCGACGCTCTACCTAAATAGATTTCGCGGAGAACCAGCTATTTCCGAGTTTGATTGGCCTTTCACCCCTAGCCACAAGTCATCCCGAACTATTGCAACAGTTATGGGTTCGGTCCTCCAGTAAGTGTTACCTTACCTTCAACCTGCTCATGGCTAGATCACTCGGTTTCGGGTCTAATGCGACGAACTGAACGCCCTGTTCAGACTCGCTTTCGCTGCGCCTACACCTAGCGGTTTAAGCTTGCTCGTCACACTAAGTCGCTGACCCATTATACAAAAGGTACGTGGTGACCCTTGCGGGCTCCCACTGTTTGTAGGCAATCGGTTTCAGGTACTCTTTCACTCCCCTTGTCGGGGTGCTTTTCACCTTTCCCTCACGGTACTAGTTCGCTATCGGTCATGCACGAGTACTTAGGCTTGGAAGGTGGTCCTCCCAATTTCAGACAGGATTTCACGTGTCCCGCCTTACTCGAGGACGATTGATCGCATTACGCGTACGGGGCTGTCACCCACTATGGCCCTACTTTCCAGAAGGTTCCGCTTGTCTCTCAATCGCCACTGGCCTGGTCCGGGTTCGCTCGCCACTACTTCCGGAGTCTCGGTTGATGTCCTTTCCTACGGGTACTTAGATGTTTCAGTTCCCCGCGTTCGCCACTTTATCCCTATGTATTCAGGATAAGTTACCTATTATCGATACTTGGAAACCACAGTAGCAGATCGCTCTGCTACTCTGATTTTCCAAGTACCTTAGGTGGGTTTCCCCATTCGGAAATCTACGGATCAAAGGGTATTCGCACCTCCCCGTAGCTTATCGCAGCGTATCACGTCCTTCATCGCCTGTGCATGCCAAGGCATCCACCAATTGCCCTTAAGACACTTGATCGTTCTCATTGCCAATGCCCATCCGCGCAATCCGAAGGATTGTCGCTTCAGCCTCTCCCTTGCGGGGTTGGCGTCCGCGCAATTCCAAAGGAATTGTCGCCTGAACCGGATCCTGTGCGGGATCCACATTCGATGTCATTGGCACAAAAAGACCAGCTTCTCGAGATCGGTTCGAGGGTGCGGTTAGGCAAACCCATCATATGCGGGAGATTGAGCGTCTCCCGCGACAAATCACGAACCTTTCGGCTCATGAAGTTCGAACAAATCTTCTCTTTACGATGTCAAAACAGAACAAGCGGCAAGCCAAGAAGCTCACCA
>NZ_JAMYLX010000042.1:0-3101 GCF_040318265.1 Mesorhizobium sp. M1252
CTCGAACCACTCCAAAACCCCTTCGGGCCAAAAGTGTTACCCATGTCTCCGATATAAACCGTAACCTATGTGTCCGGAATGGACCGACGTGCCTTGGCTGGGGAACCTGGATTCGAACCAGGACTAACGGAGTCAGAGTCCGTGGGTCTACCGTTAACCTATTCCCCAGCAGGCGCTGTCGCGCTGGTGGGCCGCCGAAGCAGCCGCGCGTGCCTTGTAGCCGCCGCCGGAAAATAGTCAAGCCTGCGTTGCATTTCAATCTCGGTGTTTCATCAGCCAATTGCGCCAGGCGGGCGCTGTCGCCCGGCGCGACCTCAACTGTCCGTCCGGCTGTATTGCGAGTGCTCGAAGAACAGCACCACGCCGAGCGCGATCAGCAGCGGGATGATCAGGTAGAACAGCCGGAACACCAGAAGTGCCGCCAGCACGCCGACCGGGTCCATATCAGACAGTCCGGCGAGGAACACGACCTCGAACACGCCGAGCCCGCCCGGCGCGTGCGAGATCTGCGCAACCGAGAACGACACCAGGAACACGCCGAGGATGACGAAATAGCCGGGATTGCCGGCAACGGGCAGGGCAAAGAAGATGATCGCCGCCGCCGCCAGAAGCTCGATCGGGCCGATCAGCAATTGCCGCGCCACGATCGGCAGCGCCGGGTAGTGCAACTGGAAGCCGGCGATTTTCAGCGGCTTCAGATGCAGCCAGCTGCCGAAGATGTAGGCGCCGACCAGGATCAGCAAAGCGATGCCAGCGGCGATCGCCAGGCCGTGGTGCGGGGCGCCGGAAAAGCGGTCGATGATTGCAGGCTCGAACACCAGCACCAGCCCGCCGACCAGAATGCTGGAGAGCACGAAGGTGATCCAGCAGATCGCCACCAGAATGCCGACGTCCTGGCCGGTCAGCCCCCTGGTGCCGTAGGCGCGGTAGCGGATCACGGCGCCCGAAAACACCGAGCCGCCGATATTGTGCGACAGCGCGTAGGTGGTGAAGGAGCAGAAGGTGACGAACAGCCACGACACTCGTCTGCCGATATGCAAGAGCGCGATGTGGTCATAGCCGGCGAGCGAGGCATAGGCGACCACCGAGCTCAGTGCCGCAAGCATCCAGCCGCGCGTCGGGATGGCGGATATGCCGTCCCAGACATCGTCGATCGAGATGCCGCGCAGTTCATGCCACAGCAACAACAGCGACCCGATGACCGCCGCGACACCGATGACCGGCCACAGATAGCGCTTCCAATTCGTGGCCCCCCAATTCATGGAGTTGTCGTCATGTGTTGCTGCCCATCGCCCAGGCGGGCGTTAAAACGTCCGCGATTCACCAATTCCCCCTCATTTCAGAAATGCCTCATTGAAGCCGGCTATTCAACCGGCAAGGGTGAGCAGCCGGTTCGCCAACGGCGAATTCGCCGTGCCAGTGGCAAGATGAAAGGCTAGCGAACGCCGGGACGCTGCAAAGCAGGGGGGATCTGGCAGGACGCAGCCGGCAAAATTTGAGTCCTTGCTCTTGGTGATCCGGTCCGGCGCTGCTACTCTGGCGGCAACTTAAAAGATTGAAGCGCCTGCTGCGTCCGGTTTTCCGGTTCGCGCGGCGCCGGAAGGAACTGAAGTGGAAGACCACGACACCGGCGCTGGCGCGCCGGAAGTGGGCGTGTCCAGGGCTTCGCCGCCATCAGGCGGGCCAAGCCCATCCGCCGGGCGGCCCCGCCAGGCGGGGCCCCAGTCCGGCAACGGACAGGCCGGCGACGCCCAGCATCAGCGCGGCAAGGCGAGAAAGCGGCGCAAGCGCCGGTGTGGGCGCAAGGTTTTTGCGCGCGACGACAGCCCTCTCGCAACGGCCGCGGCGGTCGGTGCGCCGGCCTCCGTCGGCCCGGCCGCTCCAGCGCCCGTGCCTTTGCCCTCGGCCCCACAACCCCGACCGGAACAGCCCATGCATCGGCCGCCGATGCAGGAACTGCCGGTGTTTGCCGCGCTCGATCTCGGCACCAACAATTGCCGGCTGCTGGTCGCGGTGCCGCAACGCCATGGCCAGTTCCGCGTCATCGACGCCTTCTCGCGCATCGTCAGGCTGGGCGAGGGGCTGACCGCCAATGGGCACCTGAGCCAGGCGGCGATGGACCGCGCCGTCGAGGCGCTGAAAATCTGCGGCGACAAATTGCGCAACCGCAAGATCAGGAAAGCCCGGCTGATCGCCACCGAGGCCTGCCGCACCGCCGATAATGGCGTCGAATTCCTGCAGCGCGTCGAACGAGAGGCGGGGTTGAAGTTGGAAATCATCGATCGCCAGACCGAGGCGCGGCTTGCTGTATCCGGCTGCGGCTCGCTGGTCGAGCGCGACACGCAAGGCGTGGTGCTGTTCGACATTGGCGGCGGCTCGTCCGAAATCGCGCTGATCGACCTCACCGGCCAGCGCTCGCCGCGGCTTGCCAACCACATCGTGTCGTGGACGTCGCTGCCGGTCGGCGTTGTCTCGCTGGCCGAGCGTTTTGGCGGCCGCACGGTGACGCGCGAGATCTTTGCCGCCATGGTCGAGGATGTCGCGGTGCGGCTGAAGTCGTTCGACGGCCGCGATCGGCTGAGCCATGTGCTGGCCAGCCCGAAATTCCATCTGCTGGGCACATCCGGCACGGTGACGACGCTGGCCGGCGTCCATCTCGACCTCGAACGCTACGACCGGCGCCGCGTCGACGGGCTGTGGATGGACCGCGACAGCGTCGACCGCATGGTCGAAAAACTGGTCGGCTGGGATTTCCAGCAGCGCTGCGCCAACCCGTGCATCGGCGCCGACCGTGCCGACCTGGTGCTGGCCGGCTGTGCTATCCTGGAAGCCATCCGTGCGGTGTGGCCGTCGGAGCGGCTGCGCGTCGCCGACCGGGGCTTACGCGAAGGCATTTTGAGCGAGCTGATGGCCGATGACGGCGTCTGGCGCAACAGTGGGCGGGGCCGAGCATGATCCGCATTGCTTTGGTGAACGGTCGACCCCCACCCCGGGGGGGGGGGCGCCCGAACCCAAACCCCCCCCGGCGGGGGAAGGGAGCGGGGCGCAAAAAGGAGAACCCCGCCCGGGAAAGCATAGAGTAAAAAAAAAAAAACCCCCCC
>NZ_JAMYLX010000043.1:0-2845 GCF_040318265.1 Mesorhizobium sp. M1252
GATACCCTCCGGCGAAGGCCGCCTTGCGAGAGGATGGCACGGTAGCGAGGCTGCGCTCTTAAGGTCGTCCTTACGAGCGAAGTTAGCAGCACAGCATGAGCCATATGACGTTATTGACCGGGCCGGAGCGGCGGCGTCGTTGGAGTGAAGCGGATCAGTGCCGGATACTGGCGGCGGCATTCGCGCCCGGGGCCCCAGTGGCGGCGGTGGCCCGTCAGTACGATGTCGCGACCAGCCTGATCTACAAGTGGCGCCGCACGATGAGAGCCCGCGAGACGGGCTTTGCCGAAGTTGTCGTGGCTCCCGATGAGCCTGTCGCCGTTTCGCGGCCGGCGGCATCCCCAGCGGTGATCGAGCTGGAGGTCGCCGGCAAGGTGCGGCTGCGGATTCCGCTGACCACGCCGCCAACACTGGCGGCAGCGATGGTGAAGGCGCTGGGCGTTTCATGATCCCGGTTCCGAGCCAGGTGCGGATCTGGTTGGCGGTCGGCCGGACCGATATGCGTCGCGGGATGCAAGGCCTCGCTCTGCAGGTTCAGGAGACGCTGGGCCGGGACCCGCATGCCGGCGATATTTATGTCTTCCGCGGCCGCAGCGGCAATCTGATCAAGATTATCTGGCATGATGGGCTCGGCATGTCGCTGTATGCAAAACGGCTCGAGAAGGGCCGGTTTCTATGGCCGTCGCCGGCGGACGGCACGGTTTCCATATCACCGGCGCAGCTCGCCTACATGCTCGACGGGATCGATTGGCGCAACCCGCTTCACACGTTCCGCCCGCAGCGCGCGGGCTGAGTTTTTCTTTGAGTTTGCGCCATTTTCCGCGAGTCAGCGGACGCGTTTTATGATTCACTCCAGGGCATGGTTGCCACCGCCCAGGATGCTGTTCCGGACGATATTGGCGCGCTGAGAACAGCGCTGACCGCGGCGCTGGCCAGAGCCGAAGACGAGGCCGCGCGCGCTGCGCTGGTCGAGGCCGAACTGGCGGTCGCCAGGGCCAAGGCATCGGATGATGCGGCGCTGATCGCGCATCAGCATCTGACGATCCGGAAGCTGCAGCGGGCGCTGCATGGTCAGAGTTCTGAACGCTCAGCCCGCCTGCACGACCAGATGGAACTCACCTTCGAGGAACTCGAGAGCACCGCGACGGAAGACGAGATCGCCGCCGAACAGGCCGCGGCCCGGACCACCGAGGTGGCGCCTTACATGCGCAAGCGACCGGCGCGCCAGCCATTTCCCGAGCATCTGCCGCGCGAACGCGTGGTCGAGCCGGCGCCGGCCGCTTGCCATTGCTGTGGCGGTCATCGGCTGCGCAAGCTGGGTGAGGATATCACCGAGACGCTGGAGGTGGTGCCGCGGCAATGGAAGGTGATCCAGCACGTGCGGGAGAAGTTCACCTGCCGCGACTGCGAGACGATCAGCCAGGCTCCGGCGCCCTTCCACGCCACCCCGCGCGGCTGGGCCGGTCCCGGCCTGCTGGCGATGATCCTGTTCGAGAAGTTCGGCCAGCATCAGCCGCTTAACCGCCAGGCCGAACGCTATGCCCGCGAAGGCGTGCCGCTCAGCCTGTCGACGCTCGCCGACCAGGTCGGCGCCGGCGCCGCGGCGCTGATGCCGCTGTTCAAGCAGCTCGAAGCCCATGTGCTGGCCGCTTCGCGTCTGCACGGCGACGACACGACGGTGCCGGTCCTGGCCAAGGGCAAGACCGATACCGGCCGATTATGGACCTATGTGCGCGATGACCGACCGTTCGGCGGCGCCGATCCGCCGGCGGCAGTGTTCTACTATTCCCGCGATCGCCGAGGCGAACATCCCGCGACGCATCTCGCCGGCTGGAGCGGCATTCTGCAGGCCGATGCCTTTGGTGGTTATGGCGATCTCTATGCGACGGGTCGTCAGCCGGCGCCTGTTCTGGAGGCCAGCTGCTGGGCCCACAGCCGGCGCAAAGTGTTTGAGCTGGCCGATGTCGAAGCGGCGGCGCGCAAGAAGGCGCACGGCGAGAAGCCCAACCTGGTCTATCCGCTGGCGGTCGAAGCCGTGAAGCGCATCGATGCCCTGTTCGATATCGAGCGCGCGATCAACGGCCTGTCGCCGACCCAACGCCACGCCGTGCGCCAGGAGCGGAGCGCGCCGCTGGTCACCGAGCTCGAGCGCTGGATGATCAAGACGCGCGACAAGCTCTCGCGCGGGCACGACCTGACCAAGGCCTTCAACTACATGCTGCGCCGCTGGTCATCCTTCACCCGGTTCCTCGACGATGGGCGGATCTGCCTATCCAACAATGCAGCCGAGCGAGCCCTGCGCGGCATCGCTCTCGGCAGAAAGTCCTGGCTCTTCTGCGGTTCCGATCGCGGCGGACAGCGCGCGGCCGTTCTCTACAGCCTGATCGTCAGCGCCAAGATGAACGATGTCGACCCGCAGGCCTGGCTCGCCGACGTCCTCGCCCGACTGCCCGCCTATCCGGCCCATCGGATCGATGATTTGCTGCCGTGGAATTGGAGATCCGCAAAATTGCGGACCCAACCAGCGGCGGCCTGATCATGCAGCGCAATAAGGTGCATCACGTCTACACCGTCGATCGTGTCGCCAGGGACCTCGGCGTCAGCGAAGCGCTCATCCAGGACCTGACCCTCGGTCTCGAGCCCGAGGACGGCGTCATCTGGGTCTACGGCGCCAACGATGACGACGGGATCTTGGCCTTCACCGATGAAGGCATCGAGGAGGTCAAACTCCTCCTCGAAGAATATCATCGCGTCTCCCCAAAGAAAGCTTGACCCCAGCACTCCGGTGCTCAGGTTCTCCTGGCTGCCGGATGCGCACGTCTGCGGTCTTCACCGGATGCGTACG
>NZ_JAMYLX010000044.1:0-2667 GCF_040318265.1 Mesorhizobium sp. M1252
ACTTTCCGCCGGGCAGCGCCAGCTTATCGGTCTTGCCCGTGCCCTTTATCGAGACCCTTTCCTTGTTGTGCTGGATGAACCCAATACCCATCTCGATGCGGAAGGCGAAGCTGCAGTCGCTAAGGCGATCGCCTCCGTGCGCGAGCGCAAGGGCATTGCGGTTGTCGTCTGCCATCAGCCGAGCGTCATCCGCGCCGTGGATTTGGTGTTGGTGATGGAAGGTGGACGGCAGCGAGCATTCGGTGCGCGTTCCAAAGTCCTGAAGGCCATCGAGTCTACACAGGATCACGTGGCAGAGCGCGCTGACATGGAGGATACCGGTGTCCGGCATTGATCAGAACAATGACGTTTCAAGCTCCATTCGCCGCCACCTGGTGGCGGGCCTTCTGGCGAGCGTGATCTTTGTGGGAGGAGCCGGAGCCTGGGCGACCTTCACGAATCTCTCCGGTGCGGTTGTAGCGTCCGGACACTTTGTCGTCGTTTCCTATGTCAAGAAGGTGCAGCACCCGACTGGCGGGGTGGTCGGAGAAATCCTGGTGCGCGAAGGGGATAAAGTAAAAGCCGGCGACATCCTCATGCGGCTCGATGCTACCCAGACGCGCGCTAATCTCGCCATAGTCACCAAGCGGCTCGATGAGCTGGCCGCCTACCTGGCACGACTCGATGCTGAGCGTGACGATCTCGCTGAAATCGCCTTCCCGGACTGGCTACTCGCCCGAAGAGATGTTCCAGACGTAGCTTCGGCAATAGATAGCGAGACGCTGCTGTTCGAATTCCGCAGGCAATCCCGCGACGGGAAGCAGGCGCAATTGGCGGAACGCATTACTCAATATCACCACGAGATCGAAGGACTCAAGGCGCAGGAAATTGCCTGTGAAAAAATGATCGAGGTTCTCCAAAAGGAAATTGCTGTTCTAAGTGGGCTGCGCAAGAAAGGCATTGTCTCGGACCAACGGTTGAACAGCCTGAAGATCCAGGTTGCCACTTTCGGTGGCGAGCGCGGTGAGAAGATCGCAGATCAGGCACAGACGGCAGCCCGCATAGCCGAAACGCGCCTGCAGATCCCGCAGATCGATCAGGATTTCAAGTCGGAAGTCGGCCAGGAGCTCAGAGAGGTTCAGGCGCAGGTCGGGGAGTATGTTGAGCGCAAGGTGGCGGTTGAGCAGGAACTGCGGCGGATCGATATCGTCGCGCCGCAGTCAGGCGCCATTCAACAACTCGCAATTCATACGGTCGGCGGAGTGATTACGCCCGCCGATCCGATCATGCTAATCGTGCCGGAAGGCGACGATCTTGCGCTTGAAGTACGAATCACCCCGAAGGACATCGACCAAATCCAGCTTGGTCACAAGGCCGTGCTGCGGATGTCAGCCTTCAATCTGAGAACCACGCCGATATTGAACGGATATGTCAGCCGGATCGCAGCCGATCTGGCGACGGATGAAAAAAACGGCATTTCGTACTACCTGGTGCGCCTGTCGGTTCCGCAGGCGGAACTGACGAAGCTCAAGGGCCTGACGCTCGTGCCCGGTATGCCGGCCGAAGCGATGGTCGAGACGGGCGAGCGTACGGCGCTTTCCTATTTCGTGAAGCCGCTGTCGGACCAAATCAGTCGGACATTCCGGGAGGAATGAAATAACCCAGAGAAATGAGTCTTGGCCATGGTGGCGTTCCTTCGCGGGAATCAGGTGAAGTGAACAATCACCAGCCTGCCATGACCGCCCCCTCTCAGCGAATTTGGTTGTGTGCGTCAAGTTCTGCAAAATGGGCGATCATGAAACTGGTCATGCGGCTTGGCGCAGAGCGAGCTTCTTGTGCTCGCGCAGATCATCCATGTTGATATAGCGGTTGGCCTCCATCCAGTTTTCGTTGGTTTCGACGGCCAGCGCCCTGACCAGGCGCAGGCAGCTTTCGGCGTTCGGGAAGATGCGCACGACATAGGTGCGCCGGCGGATTTCCTCGTTGAGCCGTTCAAGCATGTTGGTGGACTTGAGGTGCTTGTGATGCTGACGCGGCAGCCGGAAGAAAGTCAGCGTCTGTTCTATGGCTTCTTCCGCCCAGGTGGTCAGCCGCGGGTAGCGGGCGGACCATTTGGACAGCCACGCGGCGAGATCGGCCTTGGCCTCGGCGAGATCGCGCCGGTCGTAGAGCCAGCGCAGTTCCTGCAGACAATCGTCGCCGTGCTTCCTGGGCAGGTGATCGAGCGCGTTCCTGAGGAAGTGGACGTAGCAGCGCTGCCATGCTGCTTCCGGGATCACCTCGCCGATCGCCGCGACCAGGCCGGCATGGTCGTCGGACACGGCCAGTTCGACGCCCTTGAGACCGCGTCGTTTCAAGCCGACGAGGAAGTCCTTCCAGGCCGAGCGGCTCTCGCGATTGGCCATCTCCACGGCCAGGATCTGCCGGCGCCCGTCCCAGTCGATGCCGACCGCGATCAGCACCGCCTGGCTCATCACGATGCCGGCTTCGCGCACTTTCTCGTAGCGGGCATCGAGAATGAGGTAGGGGAATGGCTCCTGAAGCGGTCGTTCGGCAAACGCCTTCAGGCCCGCTCCGAACGCTGGTAGCGCTCGAACAGCTCGGTGGAGAAGTGACCCGCCCGGTCCTGTGGAACCCGCAGCTCAAGCTTGCCCACCCGGGTGACCAGGGTGCGGCCGTAGTAACCCG
>NZ_JAMYLX010000045.1:0-1681 GCF_040318265.1 Mesorhizobium sp. M1252
AGGCGATCTACATCGACCACGTTCTCACATCTCGACAGGAGCAGCCGCCCTCAATTTGGCTCGGGCGGACCCCAATCACAACATCTGTTGAAAAAGTGGCTCGCAGCGAGGCTGTGAGCGTGATTCAGTGTCTCCGAAGAGATTCGGAGACCGAGGCATGCGCGGCGGGGGCGACCGCTCTGGCGAACTGTTGAGTTATGTTGATCTCGAGGCTCGGGTGCGGCGCGATCATCCGTTGCGCCGCATTCGGGCGATTGTGAACGAGGCGCTGGCGGCGTTGGAGCGGGACTTCGCGGCGCTGTATTCGCCTTGGGGCGGCCTTCGACCCCGCCGGAGAAGCTGCTGCGGGCAATGCTATTGCAGGCGTTCTATTCGATCCGCTCGGAGCGGCTGTTGATGGAGCGGCTGGAATACGACCTTCTGTTCCGCTGGTTCGTCGGGATTGGCGTTGACGATGCGGCCTGGGACCGTTCTGTGTTCTCCAAGAACCGGGGACCGGCTGCTGGAGGGCGACATCGCCGCAAAGTCCCTGAGCGCGGTGCTGGTGCAGCCCAAGGTCAAGAGGCTTCTCTCGACGGATCACTTCTCGGTCGACGGAACGCTGATCTAGGCCTGGGCGTCGATGAAGAGCGTCAAACCGAAGGACGGCTCGGGCGAGCCGCCGGCTGAAGGGGGCGGGCGAAACGCGGAAGCGGACTTCCATGGCCACAAGCGCTCGAACGACACACATGCCTCGACCACCGATCCGGATGCCCGGCTCTATCGCAAGGGCAAAGGCAAGGAGGCCAAGCTGTACTTTGTGGGACATGGCTTGATGGAGAACCGCCACGGCCTGCTGGTCGACGCCTGCCTGACACTGGCGGACGGACATGCTGAGCGGGTGGCCGCACTGCACATGATCGAACCTCGCGCGGAACGCCCACAGGCGATCACGCTCGGTGCCGACAAGGCCTACGACACTGAAGACTTTGTCAATGAGCTGCGCTCGATCAGGGTGACGCCGCATGTAGCGCAGAACAACACGAGCGGCCGCAGTTCCGCGATCGACGGGCGCATGACGCGGCATGGCGGCTATGCTGTCAGCCAGCGCATCAGGAAGCGCATCGAAGAGGCATTCGGTTGGATCAAGGTCGTGGCCGGCCAGCACAAGGCTGGGTTCCGCGGCCGCGACCGTGTCGGATGGGCCTTCACCTTCGCAGCCGCTGCCTACAATCTGGTGCGACTGCCAAAGCTCATGGCGGAGACCGGCTGATGGCCAAGGTTCCCGGCTTCGCCAAGGCCTTTGCCGGCCGCTGGCGCATCGTCGAGATGGATGTTTGGGATCTTCCTCGATCTCGTCGAGGAAGCGCATCTGACATTCAAAGGCTCGGCGGATGGCGAGATCGCCGTCGGCGCACTCAAGGGCTTCCTCGATGTCCGATATGGCACCCGCGATGGCTCAGCATGTGCGGAATTCTCGTGGGAGGGGCATGATGAGAAAGACCCAGCCTCTGGCCGCGGCTGGGCTGTCTTTGGCACTGCAGGCCGCCTCGTCGGCCACTTCTACATCCACAACGCCGACGATTCAGGCTTCGTTTGCGAAAGAGCCTGAATTTTTCAACAGATGGTTGATTGGGGTCCGCCCGAGCCAAATTGAGGGCGGCTGCTCCTGTCGAGATGTGAGAACCCGATGTAGATCGCC
>NZ_JAMYLX010000046.1:0-1554 GCF_040318265.1 Mesorhizobium sp. M1252
CGAAAAATACTCCTAATGATGTCCCTGCCTGAGTCGTTCATATTCGTCATCGGACAATTGGAGAAATCGATTGCTTGGATAGGCATACATTTACGAAATGAATGCATTCTCGTTCACTTCGCCCTTCGCCGAGCCGTTGCGGGCTCGCAGGCGGCGGGGACGCGCCCAGGCAATCGGCCGAACATTCACACTCAAAGAACGGTCCAGGAAACTTTGTAACCGGTCGTTCTGGTTGAGCCGCCCTCGGAAGAACGGGCATGGGGATGTGTTGCCGAGTCGCGCCGGCACTGCCCATTGCGAGCAAGGGAAGTGGCGGCGAATGGAGCTCGGAACGTCATTGTTCTGGTGAATGCCGGACACCGGGATCCTCCATGTCAGCGCGCTCTGCCACGTTATCCTGTGTAGACTCGATGGCCTTCAGGACTTTGGAAGGCGCACCGAATGATCGCTGCCGTCCACCTTCCATCACCAACACCAAATCCACGGCGCGGATGGCGCTCGGCCGATGGGCGACGACAACCGCAATGCCCTTGCGCTCGCGCACGGAGGCGATCGCATTAACGACTGCAGCCTCGCCTTCCGCATCGAGATGGGCATTGGGTTCATCCAGCACAACAAGGAAAGGGTCTCGATAAAGGGCACGGGCAAGACCGATAAGCTGGCGCTGCCCGGCGGAAAGTGCCGATCCGGCCTCACCAATCGGAGTTTCGTATCCGTGCTCAAATCGGAGGATCAGTTCGTGCGTGCCCGCTGCCTTCGCCGCGGCGACAATAGCCTCAGGGTCAGGATCATCTTCAAAACGAGCAATGTTTTCGGCAATGGTGCCGTCGAACAGTTCAACACCTTGCGGCAGATAGCCGATGTGACGGCCTAGTGCTTCCCGGTCCCATTGATCGAGGCTTGCGCTGTCGACGCGAACCTTCCCGGCGACCGGCGTCCATGCGCCGACGATGGCGCGCGAGAGTGTCGACTTGCCCGAGCCCGATGGACCGATGACCCCGAGTGCGCTTCCCGCCTGAATGGCAAACGCAATGCCGGTCACGGTCGGCTTGCTTTCGCCGGGCGGAACGATTGTCACGCTTTCGAGGCGCAGTTCGCGTTCAGGTGCAGGCATTAGCATGACAGGAGCGGTTTCAGGAACCTTTTCCAAGAGGTCCTCCAGCCGCGCCCAACCCTGGCGCGCCATGAGGAAGGGTTTCCAGCTTGAAATGGCGAGATCGACCGGAGCCAGCGCACGCCCCATCATGATCGAACTGGCAATCATGACCCCGGCCGTAGCCTCTTCCCTGACCACAAGGTACGCACCGACGGCAAGAATGGCCGATTGCAGCAGCACGCGCAGCGACTTTGAAATGGCACCCAGCCCACCTGCCACGTCCCCAGCTTTCCGGTTGGCGGCCAGACACTTGGCATTGGCCTTTTGCCATCGGGCAGCGATCCGCTTTCCAAGACCGAGAGCTTGCACGACCTCGGCATTGCAACGCGCTGCTTGCAGCAGACCATTGCGTGCCATGTTGTGGGCAACGGTATCGCTTATCGGCCCTTGCGAGAGAG
>NZ_JAMYLX010000047.1:0-1332 GCF_040318265.1 Mesorhizobium sp. M1252
GCCGCCAGCGGCGCACCGCCCTCGTTCGTGAGGCGTATATAGTCGCCACCAACCAGAACTGTCAACAGTCATCGACGATGTTTTTTCGATTTCTCGTGGAGATATCCACGGGGCGGAAATTCGTGAGCTGGCTTGGCTGAAATTGTGAGTGGTGTTCCGCTGAGGATCACTCTTCTACCAAGCGCCCACCTCTAGGCGGCGGCAGGTGCGTGCCATCGGCCTGAGAATCGCCTCCTGGCGAGTGTCGATCCCCACGCCAGCCTAAGCAGCGCTTCAGAGCCGGCCTTCCAGCAATTCCGCCGTGATGTTGCTGCCGGCGAAAAAATACCCAGGACCAGACCCGTTCGGCATCGACTGCGAAAGCAATGCTGACGGCACGTCGCCAGCCGATGATCCGCGGACCAGGCATGATCTCGACCCGCTCTGTGCCGCACTGTGGAAAAGTCGACACGCTCAGGCAATGGTCGCGGATGCCGACAACGAAATTCCAAGCGATCGCCGGCGACGCACGGGTCGCTATGTCGTCATAGAGCTGGTCGAGTTCAGTTTCCGCCTTGGGGTGAAAGACAATGCGGTGCTCCATTGCCTACTTTATGCCTATTTGGCTTTCGCCTGCTTCGCGTGATGACGCGCCTCGAGTCGCGAAAAAACCGTCTCGACAGGGATGCCCTTAGCCGGATCCTGCCGGAGCTCGGTCAGGCGCGCCGGAACCTCCTCGCGCAGCCATCTCTCCCGCTCCGCCTCGAAATCCTCGAGCATACGCAGGCCGGCGCGAACAATCTCACTGGCACTGTTGTAGCGGCCTGATTCGAGCTGCTTCCTGATGAAGCTCTCATAGTGGTCGTTCAGAGCGTAGTCGGGCACGGCACCCTCCTGGAAGATTATGGCGCCGGTCAAAGCCCGGTAACAATGATTGGAAGCGCACGATCACGGTTCGTTTTCCAAGATCTGATGGCGAGAGAATGGTTCGTCGCCTGGTTTTGCAGGGTCCAAAGCGTCCGGTCACGATCGCGCCGGCGCGTGGCGGTTGCCGCGCTGACAGAGCCGGGAGCCAACCGGCTTCGCGCGGGCAAAGGTGCCGAATACAAAAAGGCCTGCGAGCTGCGGGCTTTGAATTGGTTGGGGCCATGATTTGGCTTTTCTGTCCCACGGCGTCGGCTTCGCCTGCTTGCGGGCCCCCGATGCAGGTTAAAATCGCCATCGATCACGGTCCGAACGCAAAAAGCCCGCGTGAAGCGGGCTTTTTTTGTTGGTTGCGGGGACAGGATTTGAACCTGTGACCTTCAGGTTATGAGCCTGACGAGCTACCGGGCTGCTCCACCCCGCGTCACC
>NZ_JAMYLX010000048.1:0-1232 GCF_040318265.1 Mesorhizobium sp. M1252
TGGCCCATCGAGAGGACCAGGACATGAAACGTAGCCGCTTCTCTGAAGAGCAGATCATCGGAATTTTGAAGGAACACGAGGCCGGGGTATCGGTTGCCGATCTGTGCCGCAAGCACGGGGTCAGCGACGCCTCGATCTACAACTGGAAGGCCCGCTTCGGCGGGATGGATATCTCCGAGGCTCGGCGACTGAAGGCGCTGGAGGACGAGAACACGCGGCTAAAGCGGCTTTTGGCCGACGCCATGCTCGACAATGCCGCGTTGAAGGATCTTGTGGGAAAGAAATGGTGACGCCCGCGGCCAAGCGGAAAGCTGTCGCTCGCCTGAAGGAAGGCTTCGGGATGAGCGAACGGCGGGCGTGTAAAGCCATCGGCTGTTGCCGCATGACGGTTCGCTACGAGACCAGCAGGCCGGACGACCGCGAGGTTCGCGAGCGGATGAAGGCGATCGCGCAGGAACGTCGTCGGTTCGGCTACCGGCGTCTTCTCGTGATGCTGAGGCGGGAGGGCCTGATCGTGAACCACAAGAAGCTGTTCCGGCTCTATCGGGAGGAGAAGCTCGCCGTTCGCCGCCGTGGCGGCCGCAAACGGGCGATCGGGACAAGGGCGCCGATGCTGGTGCCGCTGAGGCCTGACGAGCGCTGGTCGCTCGACTTCGTATCGGACCAGCTCACCGACGGGCGCCGCTTCCGCATCATGGCCGTCGTCGACGACTGCACGAGAGAGTGCCTGGCACTCATCGTTGATACGTCTCTTTCGGGCATGCGGGTTGCCCGCGAATTGGACCGGCTCATTACCGAGCGCGGCCGGCCGAGGATGATCGTCAGCGACAATGGCAGCGAGTTCACCTCGAACGCCATCCTTTCCTGGGCGGATCAGAGCCGCGTCGAATGGCATTACATTGCGCCCGGCAAGCCGATGCAGAATGGCTTCATCGAGAGCTTCAACGGCCGACTGCGCGATGAACTGCTCAACGAGACGCTGTTTACCTCGCTGGCTCAGGCGCGCGTAGCCATCGCCCTGTGGCGCGCCGATTACAACACCGCCCGGCCGCATTCCCAAATCGCCTGGCAGACACCGGCCGAGTTCGCCGGCACCTTCAATCCGCGACGGTCGCTCGCGCTGCGCTATGCCAAAGGCTCCGCGCCAGCGCCCGTCCCTTCACCCGCCCAGCAGGGCACAACCCACGCCGGAAACGAACTCAAAACTGGACAGAAACTGGGGGCAAGGTCAG
>NZ_JAMYLX010000049.1:0-1139 GCF_040318265.1 Mesorhizobium sp. M1252
GCGGGAATCAGGTGACGTGAACAATCACCAGCCTGCCATGACCGCCCCCTCTCAGCGAATTTGCAGAACTCTCAGCACACTACCTTCTTTCGTTTCTGGAACCATTTCAGTGCATGCCGAATTGACTCGCGATCGCGTTCGGGAGGCGAAGCATGCAAGACCAGCATTTCGATGAGCCGGTTCGGGTGGCGCTCGGCAGGTCCAGAAACACGATCTACAAGGTGGAGCGCGTGGCGCAGGCCGCCGACATCCTGATGAACCGCTGGCCCGCGAAGACGGGCCGCTATCACGTCGCCGCCCGCAAAGCCTGCCTCGGCGTTCTCGAAGGCCTGAAAGAGCCGCACTATGCCCGCGCTGCGTGAGGTAAACTGGCGGCCCGGTCCGGAGCCTTGCATGTGCAACGATTATGAGCAGCATATTCTCTGGGCGGAATATTGCCGGATGCTGGAGTCGCTGGCACTCGAGATCCCGACCCATCAGACCGAACTTGACCTGCCGCGGGTTGATAACATCTACATCAACGATCCAGCCCCGATCATGCGCGCCGCCGACGACACCGGCGTTGTTGAACTGACGTCGATGACGTTCGGATTTCCGCCGGCCGGCCCGAAAGGCGGACCAGTGTTCAACTTCCGCTCCGAAGGCCGGCAATTCGCCGGCAGCAAACGCTGCCTCGTGCCGGCATCCGCCTTCTTCGAGTTCACGGGCACGAAGTATCCGAAGGCCAAGCATCGCTTCACGCTCAACGGCTCGCCGTTCATGGCCATCGCGGGGCTTTGGCGTGAAGCTGCCGGCAACAAGCCGCCAACCTTCACCATGCTGACGACCGAGCCCGGACCGGATATTGCGCCCTATCACAGTCGGCAGGTCGTGGTGCTTCGGCCCGGCGATTGGGCGGCTTGGCTCAGTCTGACGAAGCCGGAAGCCGAACTGCTGCAGCCGCTTCCAGCCGGCTCGCTGGGCGTGGAGACCGTGCGCCCCGAAAGTTCATAATTCAGCTGCGCAGGCTTGCCGGCGCAGTCGGCGGGCCGAGATCAAGCATTTGTGTCTTCAGTGCCCTTCCCGAGAGATGGGTGACAGTTCATTCCGGAGACATGGGTTACACTTTCGGCCCTTTGCAAGGAGAGCAAGGTGCCTTG
>NZ_JAMYLX010000050.1:0-991 GCF_040318265.1 Mesorhizobium sp. M1252
TCCTCGTTGCGCGACGCACGGTCCTCAATGAAATGCGGACGATCGAAAACGTCGTCAGGGCCATTCTGCGGGAGGCCGGCATCAAGCTCGGCACTCCAGGCCGCGCAGCCTTCGCCCATCGCGTGCGCGAACTGATTGGCGCAGATACGGTCATCCTGGCGCTTGTCGAGCCGCTTCTGGCGATCGTGGCAACGATGTTGCGCGAGTTCGGGCGACTGACAAAGCAGGTCCTCAATATCGCCCGCAAGGAGCAAGTCTGCCGGCGCCTCATGTCCGTGCCCGGTGTGGGACCCATCACCGCGCTCGCCTTTCGTGCCACAGTCGATCAGCCGGACCGCTTTCGCCGATCGAGGGATGTCGGAGCGCATTTGGGTCTGACCCCGGCACGCTATCAATCTGGCGAGACGGACATTCAGGGCAAGGTAAGCCGATGCGGTGACGAACTCGCCCGCACGGCCCTCTATGAGGCGGCTCATTCGCTGCTTGTGCTCAGCAAGAAATGGTCGAGCCTCAGAGCGTGGGGTATGAACGTCGCCAAGCGGCCGCGGTATGGCCCGAGCCCGAGTTGCTGTTGCTCGCAAGCTCGCTGTCATCCTGCATCGCATGTGGAGCGATGCGACACAATTCCGCTTCGGCAAGGCACCCGGCCCCGTATCGGCATGAAATACGGGATAACGGACCAACGAAGGAGGAGTTGGTTCCGCCCGAAGGGGCGTGATCCGGATCGTTCCCGTGGGGACGATGGGCAAGGCGATCTCGTTAGTGTTTGGACCGGAGACATCGCGAACAGGTGTGCGAGGACATCGCGAACAGTTTGGCGTGCTTTCTCTCCCAAGGTCGTTCAACAGATTGAGAGGCCACGCTCCACTGACCCCATCATGCGGCGGCTTAACGTCGACCGCGAAGAGAAGCGAGTGACCCCCGGCGCGACATGGTCCGGAAAAATATCAGGAGGAGCTTGACCTCAACGACCCCAATCAGAGAAGCCTGC
>NZ_JAMYLX010000051.1:0-894 GCF_040318265.1 Mesorhizobium sp. M1252
CACCGGATGCACAGCAATCAGCGCACCGTCTTCGAAGATTCGAACTTCATTGGCCAAGGTGTGAACCTCGACGAGCCGCCTTCTGGTGGCGTCGGGCACGCTGTAGGCGTTTCCACCAACGCTCACCATGCCCTCTCGGGATATCCTGCGCTCAAGCCGCAGAACCGATCGGAACGAAGCCAGCGGCAAGGGACGCAGATGAAGGCGCTCTTCCGCGAAGGCCTCGACGACGACGCGCTGCGTTGTGGCGTGCACGCGCGGATTGGCAACGACATCCAGCCATTGCCGCAGTTGGGTGTTAAGATCATCAAGGTTGCGAAACGAGCGCGCCAGGAAGAAGTCTTCACGAATATAGCGGAATGGTCGCTCGACCTTTCCCTTCGTCTTGGCGCGATATGGTTTGCAGGCCTTTGGAAAGCCGAAATGGCGAGCGAGATCGAGCAGAGCGCGGTTATAAACAATGCCGCCCGTTTCGCCTTCGCCGATGACCGCAGTCTTCATTCGGTCGTAAAGGATCTCGCGCGGAACGCCGCCGATCGCATCGAACGCCGCCGCGTGGCATCGCAGCACCGTCGGCAGATCCTGATGCATAGCAAAGCGCGCCCAGATGAGACGGCTATAGCCCAGCACCATAGAAAACAGCCAGACGATCCTGGGGATTGCCGGCTCATCGGTGAAGACGACATGGAATTGGGCGAAATCCACCTGGGCCTGTTCGCCGGGAGCTGTTTCGAACCGAACTTCAAAGCCGGGTTCTGAGGTCGGACGAACGTCTCTGAGAAAGTCCGTGACGGTAGTGTAGCCACCGGCATACCCACGATCCTTCAGCTCTCGCAAGAGCCGCCGACCGCTAAGGCCGGGATAGGCAGTAATCCGTTCACGCAAATAAGCGGT
>NZ_JAMYLX010000052.1:0-825 GCF_040318265.1 Mesorhizobium sp. M1252
ACACCGCCCAGGTGGGCGAACTCGTGCGCGCTGCCGTCGGCGGTGACATAGGCCAGAGTTGCAACTCTGTCAGCGTAGCTGCTTTGGTAGACAATGATGTCGCCGGCGTGCTCGCCGGAGATCGCACTCGCCGCCTCATTAGCAGAGTTGAAAGATTCGCCAGTGATCACCACGACGTGTTCGCCGTTCGCACCCGAGGCCGCACCGCTGTAGAAGCTGCTCACCGGGTAGCCGGACTGTATGCTGGCGTTGTTGACGAAGTTCGCGCCAAAACCGTCGTTGTAGAGGCCTACCGCATCGAAGGCGAACTTGTCCTCCGCCGGGTTGAAATCGGTGATAGTGGTAATGTCCGACGTCGACCCGACAACCCCAGGCACCGGATTGTGGAACTGGAACACGAACGTGTCACTGTCGGTGCCCCCGGTCAACGTGTCCTGGCCGTCACCCACGTAGAGGACATCCTGGCCGGGACCGCCGCTGAGCCTGTCATTGTCCTCACCGGAGACGCGCGCGTTGAAGCGGCCGTTGTCGCCGGAGAGATCGTCCCAGCCATCTCCGCCGAAGATGCGGTCGTTACCCTCGCCGCCGATGGCTCGGTCACTGCCCGCGCCACCCGAGATCTCGTCGTTGCCGCCACGACCGTCAATCCAGTCACCGCCCTGGAAACCCTCCATCCAATCTTCACGCTCGGTGCCGATGAGTGTTTCGGCACCCGCGCCACCCTCGATAATGTTTGCCATCGAAAAATACTCCTAATGATGTCCCTGCCTGAGTCGTTCATATTCGTCATCGGACAATTGGAGAAATCGATTGCTTGGATAGGCA
>NZ_JAMYLX010000053.1:0-656 GCF_040318265.1 Mesorhizobium sp. M1252
GGTATTTTTCGGCGGTCGATCGCGCGGCCGTGATGGTGGAGCGAAGGACGGTGGGGAATCAGGGCTTTCGAGCGGACGTGCTCAGGCATCAATTCGGCATGCTGGCGCAGCCTGTAGCTTGATCCTTCGATCTGAACGACGACGGCATGATGCAAAAGCCTGTCGAGAAGCGCGGTGGCGACCACGGTCTCCAAAGACATCTCCCCATTCTGCAAAGCCGCGATTGGACGTCAGGATCATTGCCCCTTTCTCGTAGCGGGCGTTGACGAGCTGGAAGAACAGATTGCCACCGCCGGCGATGACCGGGAGATAACCGATCTCGTCGACGATCAGCAGACTTGGCCTGCAGAAGAAGCGGATGCGTTCTTGCAGCCGTCCCTCGCGCTCGGCCCTGGAGAGCGCTGCAATGAGGTCGGCCAGGGTGCAGAAGTAGACGCTTTTGCCCGCTTTGACAGCTTCGACGCCGAGCGCGATAGCCAGATGGCTTTTGCCGGTTCCCGGCGGCCCGAGGAAATGGGCGGCCTCGTGCCTTTCGACGAAACCCAGTTGCGCGAGCGTGAAGATCCGATCGCGATCGAGGGAGGGCTGGAAAGTGAAATCGAAGCCGGCGAGCGTTTTGATGGTTGCCAGCCGACCCATCCGCAACGCCGTCTTTA
>NZ_JAMYLX010000055.1:0-594 GCF_040318265.1 Mesorhizobium sp. M1252
TCGACCGCGTCAATCCGACGGTGACGGTCGACATCGTCGATACTCAGTTGAGCGACACCGACAGCAGTTCGCAGGTCACCTTCACCTTCAGCGAGGCGCCGACCAATTTCAGCGAAGCCGACATCTCGGTTTCCGCCGGTCTCACCCTGGTGGCGGGCTCGCTCGCTCAGGACGCCGGCAATCCGCTGCTGTGGACCGCCACGGTCACCGCCAATGACGCCTTCGACGGCACCGGCACGGTGACGGTCGGAACCGCCTGGCAGGATACGGTCGGCAACACCGGCATCGGCGACGACGACACGGTCGCGATCGACCGCGTCAATCCGACGGTGACGGTCGACATCGTCGATACTCAGTTGAGCGACACCGACAGCAGTTCGCAGGTCACCTTCACGTTCTCGGAGGCGCCAGGCGCCAGCTTCACCGTAGCCGACATCACCGCCACGCACGGCACGGTCACCGGCCTCACCGCCACGGCCGACCCGCTGGTCTTCACCGCCACCTTCACGGCCGACGACGGCTTCGCCGGCCAGGGCTCGGTCTCGGTGACGGCCGGCAGCTACACCGACACCGCCGGCAACACCGGTAGTGCGG
>NZ_JAMYLX010000056.1:0-550 GCF_040318265.1 Mesorhizobium sp. M1252
TTGTCGGTCCTGATGGCGCTGGGCAGGCCGAACTCTTTGAAAACGCTCTCGAACACCGTGAAGGCATAGGCTTCCTTGGTAGTCGACAACGCCTCGCAGGCGATGAGATAGCGGCTGGCGAAGTCGGTGATCGTCAGCGGATAGCAATAGCGCCGATCGGCGAGCATGAACTCGCCTTTGTAGTCGGCACACCACAGATCGTTGGGCCGATAGCCGTTTGAAAGTGGTGTTCCCATCGCCCTGTTGCGCCTTCGCTTGCGGCGCTCGACCAGGCCATGGCGGTCGAGAACCGCATGCACCGTCGAGATCGCAGGCCGGTGAACGTCAGGATACAGCCGGGCCAACCGTTCGCGTATCTTTGGCGCACCCCAGGTCGGCTTGTCTTGCTTGAGGCGCACAATCAGCTTCTCGATTTGAAACGGAAGCTGATTGGCGTGGCGGTAGGGTCGGCGTGATCGATCCGTCAGCCCCTCAAGGCCACTGTCATTGTAGCGTGTGAGGATCTTGTAGCCGGTCTTGCGCGAGATATCGAACTCACGGCAAAGCACCG